>NZ_CP069004.1:3164638-3797566 GCF_016801775.1 Sulfitobacter mediterraneus
CGCGCCGCCCAGAAGGGCCGCACCTTCGCGCTGCAAACCAGCCTCAATCGCAGCGCGGACTGACCCAACGGCGGCAATCGCGGCTACGCCAAGCGCGAGGCAGGCCAGAAACAGACGAAAGCCTTTGAGGCCGCCGCGCATTTCACGGCGGGCAAAGCGGCTGGCAAGAGACAGGCTCATGCGATTTTGCCGTCGGCCAAGGCCACGGACCGGTCGCACCGCTCCGCGAGCGCGGGATCATGCGTCACCAGAACCAGCGTCGCGCCATAGGTGTCTCGCATCTCAAAGAGCAAATCCATGATCGCGCTGCCGTTTGTGCTGTCCAGATTGCCGGTGGGTTCATCGGCAAGCAAGATCGCCGGGCGGGGCGCACAGGCTCGCGCAAGGGCGACGCGCTGTTGCTCGCCGCCAGACAATTGGGCGGGGTAGTGATCAACGCGGTGGCCAAGGCCAACCGCCTCCAACGCCTCACGCGCACGATCAAAGGCATCCGTCTGACCCGAAATTTCCAGAGGCGTGGCAACATTTTCCAAGGCGGTCATGGTCGGGATCAGGTGAAAGGATTGAAACACAATCCCCATGCGTCCTTGCCGGAATCGCGCCAGGGCATCCTCGTCCATTGTGCTCAAATCATGGTCTAATGCCTCAACCGTGCCGCCGGTGGCCTGTTCCAGGCCGCCCATCACCATCAGCAAGGAAGACTTACCAGACCCGGAGGGACCAACCAATGCAACACTTTCGCCGCTGTGGACCTTCAGGGAAATTCCGCGCAGGATATCGACCTGTCCGGCATTGCCTCTGAGCGAAAAAGCCACATCTTTAAGCTGGAACACGAGGTCTGTCATAGGGCCGCCTTTAAATAGGTATCTGCTGGATATGGAGGTCAGTTTGAAATGCGCAAGGTAATGATTGGATTTCTGGCCTGTTTCGCAGGGACTGCGCAAGCCGATGAGGTGGTTATTGCCGCCTTGGGCGACAGTCTGACCCAAGGGTATGGCTTGCCCGCCGAACAAGGGTTTGTGCCGCAATTGCAGGCCTGGCTGGATGCGAATGGCGCGGACGTGCGATTGATCAATGCCGGGGTTTCCGGCGATACCACTGCCGGCGGTTTGTCGCGGGTGGACTGGACCCTGACACCAGATGTGGACGGTATGATCGTGGCTTTGGGCGGCAATGACGTGCTGCGCGGGCTGCCACCGGAACAAGCGCGGCAGAATCTGACCGGTATCCTGACCGCCGCCCAAGCCGCCGAGGTCGAGGTTTTGCTGGTTGGTATGCAAGCGCCGGGGAATTATGGCGAAGACTACAAGGCCGATTTTGAGGCGATCTACCCCGACTTGGCCAAGGATTTTGAAACTCTCTATCTCGAAAGCTTTTTCGCGGGGCTGACAGAGGGAGAGGAAAACGAGGATCTGAGCGCCTATCGGGCGCTGTTTCAGGGTGACGGGGTCCATCCAAATGCCGAAGGCGTGGCGATGATCGTGGCCCGGTTCGGGCCGGAGCTGTTGGAGCTGGTCAATCAGATAAAGGGCTAACCGATGCCCGGTCGCCTGTTTTTGACATCACCCCTTGCGGAGATAAGCGATGTTCTGGGCATCGATACATCAGCGTATGATAATGACCCGCCCCGCCATAACATCGCACCGGGCCAAGAGATTCTCTGCCTCACCACCAAGGGCGTTTCCCGCATGAGGTGGGGCATCATTCCAGTGGGCCGCGTCAATGCGCGGGGCCGTCCGGTGATGGAAACGCTGATCAACGCAAGATCAGAGACGGTTTTTGAAAAATCCGCCTATGAAGGCACAGGGCGGGCGGTTGTGCCGGTAGACGGCTGGTATGAGTGGACCGGCGAGAAACGCAAAAAGACCGCGTGGCGGATAGCGGCAAAGGATGGCGGATTGCTTTTCTTCGCGGCGATCACCGATGTCTGGCGCGGCCCCGGCGGCATCAAGGTGGAGCAGGTCGCCACAGTGACTTGCCCGCCAAACGCAGATGTTGAACCGATCCATCACCGCATGGGTGTTCTGCTGAGGCCGAGCGATATCGCGCTTTGGCTGCAAGGGCAGGTCTCAGAGGTGCAGAGGCTCATGGTCCCATGGCCCGAAGGCTTGTTGCGGATCGAGAAAGCGGAAGGCGTTGATTGGTCGGGAGCTTAAGCATCCTGATCCTTGCACATTTCTTTGGCATCCCGCGCCCATGGTGCATTTTCTTACCCTTTCAATAATTTTACCAGTTGATAAAAAAATGAATCCGTGAGACCGTTTTTAAAAATCAGGTCATTCAGGGGTGTACCAGATGTCATCAGACGTTTTTGCCGAAGGGATCAAGCCGGGCCGGTTGGATCAAGAGAGTTATGAGGCGCAGTTTTCGGATTTGCATCCGCCACTTGATGCGCATGAAGCGCTGGTGGCGGCTGACCGCTGCTATTTCTGCCATGATGCGCCCTGTATCACGGCCTGCCCGACGGACATTGATATCCCGCTGTTCATTCGGCAGATCGCCACAGGTACGCCGGACGCGGCGGCCAAAACGATCTTGAGCCAAAACATCATGGGCGGCATGTGCGCACGTGTCTGTCCGACAGAGACATTGTGCGAAGAGGCCTGTGTGCGTGAATTGGCCGAGGGCAAGCCGGTGCTGATTGGTCAGTTGCAACGCTACGCCACCGATCATTTGCAAGAACAGGGCGTGCATCCCTTTGAACGAGGCGCCCCTTCGGGCAAGACGGTTGCGGTGGTCGGTGCAGGGCCAGCGGGCCTTTCTGCGGCGCACCGTTTGGCGATGATGGGGCATGATGTCGTGGTACATGACGCGCGGCCCAAGCCCGGCGGGCTGAACGAATACGGGATCGCCACCTACAAGACCCCGGATGGTTTTGCGCAAGGCGAGGTGGATTGGTTGCTGAAAATCGGCGGCATTACCCTGAAACATGACGTGGCCTTGGGGCAGGGGATCACCCTGCAAGGACTGCGCGATACCTATGATGCGGTTTTTCTCGGGATTGGTCTGGGCGGTGTGAACGCGCTTGGCGCGGATGGCGAGGACAAGGATGGCGTCACCGACGCGGTGGATTTCATCGCTGATTTGCGGCAGGCCAGTGATCTGGCCAGCGTACCGATTGGTCGCGATGTTGTGGTGATCGGCGGCGGTATGACCGCTGTTGATGCCGCCGTGCAGGCCAAGCTGCTGGGCGCATTGAATGTCACTTTGGTCTATCGCCGGGGCCGTGACCGGATGAATGCCAGCGCATTTGAACAAGACCTCGCAGCCTCAAAGGGCGTGCGGATCGTGACTCATGCAGTGCCAAAGGCGGTGCATGGCAATGGCGCAGTGCGTGAGATCGAATTCGAATACGTAGACGAGGACATGAACGGCACGGGCCAGACACTGCGCCTTGCGGCGGATCAGGTGTTCAAGGCGATTGGTCAGACCCTTGAGGGGGACGACCTGCCAGAGCTGGATGGCCGCAAGATCAAGGTAGATGGCACAGGTCGGACATCGCTTGATCGTGTATGGGCCGGGGGCGATTGTGCGTCAGGCGGTGACGATCTGACAGTGACAGCAGTTGCCGAAGGCCGCGATGCGGCTATGGATATGCATGAAGTGTTGAGCGCCTAATGCAATATTTTCACACCACCCTGCCTTTGAATGGACGAGGGGAATGAGCGGCGCTGTCGATCATATCGAACGGCATTATGCGCAGTCGGACCTCTTCGAGAAGATCATCGAAAAGCTTGCTCAGTCAGGGATCGAGGAGGCGCAGATCACTGCGCAAATCCTCAAGCCGATTGATGAGTTTCATATTGGCGGCATCGCGGCAACCAAGGCTTTGCTTGATCCGCTGGGGCTGACTGCGGACACGCGGCTGTTGGATATCGGATCGGGGATCGGTGGAACGGCGCGTTTCATTGCCAGTGAATATGGCATCAAGGTCGTCGGCATCGACCTGACGCCGGACTTTGTAACCTGCGCTGAAAAGCTGAGCGAGATTGTGGGCGCGAAGACGTCCTTTGAGGTGGGCAGCGGAACGCAGTTGCCTTTCGCCGATGCCAGTTTTGACGCGGCCACGTTGATCCATGTCGGTATGAACATCCAAGATAAGGACAAGCTGTTCGCGGAGGCCGCACGGGTTCTGACCGATGGCGGAGTATTTGCTGTCTATGATGTGATGCTGTTCGGCGGGCAGCCGGAATTTCCAGTGCCTTGGGCGACCACGGCAGAGGATTCTTTCCTCGGAACGCCAGCTGACTACCAAACTGCGGCACAAAAGGCAGGTTTCACCCTTGAGATCCGCAATGACCGGGGTGCGTTTGCAAAACAGTTCTTTGCCGACATGCAGGCCAAGATAGCGGCCTCGGGGCCGCCGCCGGTAAGCTTGCCAATGCTGATGGGGGACGCAGCCCCAAACAAGATGGCCAACATGATTGGCGCGGTCCAGGCAGACCACATCCAACCCGTAGAAATGATTTTTAGAAAGGGCTGAGGCCCGACAGGAGACGCAAGATGGCAGATCTTTCTTCGAATTTTATCGGGATCAAATCCCCCAACCCGTTCTGGCTGGCCTCTGCGCCGCCAACGGACAAAGCCTACAATGTGCGCCGCGCATTCGATGCAGGCTGGGGCGGTGTTGTGTGGAAAACCCTTGGGTTAGACCCACATGTCGTCAACGTGAACGGGCCGCGTTATGGCGCAATTTACGGTGCTGACCGACGACTCTTGGGCTTGAACAACATCGAATTGATCACCGACCGTCCGTTGCAGACCAATCTGGACGAAATCAAAGAGGTCAAACGCGACTACCCCGCCCAAGCGATGATCGTGTCGCTCATGGTGCCTTGCGAGGAAGAGCCGTGGAAGATGATCCTGCCAATGGTCGAAGAGACAGGCGCGGATGGGGTTGAACTCAACTTTGGCTGCCCACATGGGATGAGTGAACGTGGCATGGGCTCTGCCGTGGGGCAGGTGCCGGAATACATTGAAATGGTCACGCGCTGGGTCAAGGCGAACACGCGTATGCCAGTGATCGTCAAGTTGACGCCAAACATTACAGACGTGCGCAAGCCCGCCGAAGCGGCCAAGCGTGGCGGCGCGGATGCGGTGAGCTTGATCAACACAATCAATTCGATCACCTCGGTTGATCTGGACCTTTTTGCGCCGGAGCCCACCATTGACGGAAAAGGCGCGCATGGCGGCTATTGCGGCCCGGCAGTGAAACCCATTGCCTTGAACATGGTGGCGGAAATCGCCCGCGATCCGGGCCTGCAAGGCCTGCCGATCAGCGGCATTGGCGGCGTGACAACCTGGAAAGACGCGGCGGAGTTCCTCGCGCTTGGGGCTGGCAACGTGCAGGTCTGCACCGCCGCGATGACCTATGGCTTTAAGATCGTGCAGGAAATGATCTCGGGTCTGAGCGATTACATGGACAGCAAGGGCATCTCATCCGTTGACGAAATCGTCGGCCGCGCGGTGCCAAATGTAACGGACTGGAACCAGCTGAACCTGAACTACATCGCCAAGGCGAAAATTAATCAGGATCTGTGCATTTCCTGCGGCCGTTGCTTTGCCGCTTGCGAGGATACTTCGCACCAGGCGATCGCCATGTCCGAAGACCGCACATTTACAGTGATCGATGAGGAATGCGTGGCTTGCAACCTGTGCGTCAACGTTTGCCCCGTCGAAGACTGCATCACGATGGAGGCAATGGCACCGGGCGAGACTGATCCACGGACAGGAAAAGTTGTCCAGCCGGATTATGCCAACTGGACAACCCATCCCAACAACCCTGCGGCCAACGCTGCAGAATAACATCTCCTCCCGACCTGTTGACCTTACCCTTTCTTGAGAAAGGGCGAGGTTGGCAGCGGATCGGGCATCGACACTTCAGGAAGGCCGGCACCGGGCAAGGGGGCCGGTTTTTCTGTTTGGGTTTGCGCAGCGACGACCGAACTTCGGGTCGCATCCGCAGGGCGGGGAAAGGCGCCGCTGATCCTTTTGCGAAACAGCGCTGCATTTGCGCCTTGATCGCTGGTGCCACTGCTGCCAGATCCGGAAAAACCGGTGCTGTTGCCTGCCGCACGCCCCTGCGCGGCGGCGATGGTCGGCGCGATGACGGGAACAGTGTGGGTATCTGCCGACACACCTGGCGGAGGCGCCTGTGTGACAAAAGGGTTTGAAAGTAAGATAGAACTCATCCTGTGCTCCGATCTTGATCAAGAGGAGCCCGCCACCCGCAATTACCTTGGGGCAAATGTGTAAATGATGTCCTAATACAATGGACCAGCGTCAATTACGGTAAACCAAAGGTTCACGGCGCCAGCAATTTTCGAAACATGGATTGCAGATGGGTGGCAGCGCCGTCAAAAACCTCTGCACCGCCCCCCAAAAGCGTATCCACCTGAACTTCGAAATCGGCATAATGCTGGGTTGTTGCCCAGATCGAGAACAGCAAGTGCCGCGGGTCCACCGGTGCGAGCTTCCCCGCCTTGACCCAACCCGTGATTACGGCACATTTTTCGTCAAACAATGGTTTCAGCCCATCATGCAATTGCGCCCCCATGCGCGGTGCGCCTTGCAGGATCTCGTTGGCAAACAAGCGGCTTTCGCGAGGCAAATCGCGGGTCATGTCCAGCTTGCGCTGCACGTAGGCCAGGATTTCCTCCAATGGATCGCCGCCCGCGTCCATCTCGACCAAAGGATCAAGCCAGGTTTCCATCAACTGGCTCAGCAGCGTGACGTGGATCTCTTCCTTGCCGTTAAAGTAATAAAGGATATTGGGTTTGCTCAGTCCGGCCTCAGTCGCGATCTGGTCAAGAGTCGCGCCGCGATATCCATGGCGGGAAAAGACTTCGAGGGCGGCATCAAGGATCACGCGGCGATTGCGCATCTGAATGCGACTTGGCTTTTTCGTATCTGGCACCGTGGCGAAATCCTTGTTGTTGCCGCAAAAACAGGCATCCTAGGTCTATACCGCCTTTGCAGGTAAAACCAGTTCTTGACAGGGAACATGGTAGACGCAATCGTGTATTTACCAAATGGTAAAATTTCTGATGATAGCCGATCAAGGAGCCCGCCCATGCCTGCCCCCGGAGAAAACCTTAAGATCAACCCCGATCGTTTGTGGGACAGTCTGATGGAGATGGCTAAAATCGGGCCGGGCGTGGCAGGCGGTAACAACCGCCAGACACTCACCGATGAAGATGGTGAAGGCCGGTCGCTCTTTCAAAAATGGTGCGAAGATGCAGGCTGCACCATGGGGTTGGACCAGATGGGAAACATGTTTGCCCGCCGCGAGGGCACAGATCACGATGCATTGCCCGTCTATGTGGGCAGCCATCTGGACACCCAGCCAACAGGCGGCAAATATGATGGCGTTTTGGGGGTTCTGGGCGGGCTTGAGATCCTGCGCACGATGAATGATCTGGGGATCAAGACCAAACATCCGATTGTCGTGACCAATTTTACCAATGAAGAGGGCACGCGCTATGCGCCCGCGATGCTGTCATCGGGAGTGTTTGCTGGCATTCATACGCAAGACTGGGCTTATGACCGCGAAGATGCCGAAGGCAAGAAATTTGGCGATGAACTCAAGCGGATTGGCTGGCGCGGCGAAGAAGAAACCGGTGCCCGCAAGATGCACGCCTTTTTCGAACTGCACATTGAGCAGGGCCCGATCCTTGAGGCGGAGGGCAAGGACATCGGAGTTGTCACGCATGGGCAGGGTCTGAGCTGGACGCAAGTGACGATCCACGGCAAGGACAGCCACACCGGATCAACGCCAATGCCGATGCGCAAGAATGCCGGGCTGGGCATGGCGCGCATTTTGGATAAGGTCGACGAGATTGCATGGTCCCATGCGCCCCATGCCGTTGGCGCGGCGGGGCATATTGATGTCTTTCCCAACTCACGCAATGTGATCCCGGGCAAGGTGGTATTTACCGTTGATTTCCGGTCGCCGGAATTGAACGTGATCGAAGATATGGAGGCGCGCTTGCGTGTCGAGGGTCAGAAGATTGCCGATGACATGGGCCTTAAGATCGAATTTGAGAAGGTCGGCGGATTCGATCCGGTGGCCTTTGACGAAGGCTGCGTGACTGCGGTGCGCAATGCGGCGGAGCGTTTGGGCTATTCGCATATGAACCTGATCTCCGGTGCAGGACATGATGCCTGCTGGATCAATCGTGTTGCACCTACGGCGATGGTTATGTGCCCTTGTGTTGATGGTCTGAGCCACAATGAAGCCGAAGAAATTTCCAAAGAATGGGCGATGGCCGGGGCGGATGTGCTACTGCATGCGGTGGTAGAAACAGCGGAGGTTGTGGGGTGAGGATAAGAAAATCGACAAATGATCAGGTTGCGCGAAAGTATATCTTGCGGGAGCGAGGGGACGAGGAGCCGATGTACCATATTTGGCCGAACGACCGGCCAATGGATGGTGACGGTCGTAAGAGTAATAAGAGTAAACACGCAATCTCTTTTGCGACGGTCGAAGAAGCGGCGACCCATTTGCTGGCAAATCCACTTGACCAAATTCGCATGAACCCGGGCAGCGCGCTCATTAATGTTGATGTAGTCATCGAAACACGTGGTGATGAGCCGGATCCGATGTGATCAAATTGGAGACTTCAACCGCTCGGCAGATCGATATCCTGCTGGATACCGAACTGGACGAGGCCGCGAAAAGTCAAGACGCCGTGTTGCGGCGGACCGCGCGGGATTTTGTATCACTGCGGTGCCCGCCAACTGAGATCACGGTAAACTTCTCTGGCGGGCTGACTCAGCGCTGTTGGTCGGTCAGTCGGGGCGATGGCACCTACCGGGTGGTCTATCTGCCCAAGGCGGGATATTTCTCGCTATGTGTGGAGAGCGATTTTGGGCCGCTGGATATCGGTGTGCATGGGCCTGCGCTGGGGTGTTTTGGATCGGTTTGACTTGGGGCGCTGCCCCAAACCCCGGAGTATTTTGGGGCCAAAAAGAAAGAAGATGGGAGAAAGACGATGAGCAAGGTGATCAAGGGCGGAATGGTTTGCACGGCAGACCGGACGTGGAAAGCAGATGTGCTGATCGAGGGAGAAACGATCAAGCAGATCGGTGAGGACCTCAAGGGAGATGAATACATCGATGCCGAAGGCGCCTATGTGATCCCCGGCGGCATTGACCCGCACACCCATTTGGAAATGCCCTTCATGGGCACCACGGCGGCAGAGACATTCGAGACCGGCACATGGGCGGCGGCCTGTGGCGGGACCACGATGGTGGTCGATTTCTGTCTGCCCGGCGCGGATGGGTCGATCAAGAACGCGATCAACGAATGGCACCGCAAGTCGGCGCCGCAGATCTGTTCGGATGTGGGCTATCACATGGCGATCACCGGTTGGGACGAGAATGTCTTTAACGAGATGAAAGATGCCGTGGAAATGGGGGTGAACTCCTTCAAACATTTCATGGCCTACAAAGGCGCATTGATGATCGAGGATGATGAGATGTTCGCCTCTTTCAAGCGCTGTGCCGAGTTGGGTGCCTTGCCGATGGTGCATGCAGAGAACGGTGATCTGGTCGCCGAGTTGCAGCAGAAGTATTTCGATCAGGGGATCACCGGTCCGGAGGGGCATGCCTATTCCCGCCCGCCGGAGCTTGAGGGCGAGGCGGCAAACCGCGCGATCACCATTGCCGATACTGCAGGTGTGCCCTTGTACATTGTGCATGTGTCCTGCGAGCAGACCCATGAGGCGATCCGCCGGGCGAGGCAGAAGGGGATGCGGGTTTATGGCGAGCCGCTGATCCAGTTCCTGACTCTGGACGAGAGCGAGTATTTCAACAAGGATTGGGATCATGCCGCGCGGCGCGTGATGTCGCCTCCGTTCCGGTCAAAGGACCATCAGGACAGTTTGTGGGCCGGTTTGCAAGCAGGCAGCCTCCAAGTGGTGGCCACGGACCACGCGGCCTTCAACACCGAACAGAAACGCGCCGGGCGTGATGATTTCCGGATCATTCCAAACGGGTCGAACGGGCTTGAGGAACGTCTGGGCGTGCTTTGGACCGAGGGTGTGGAAACCGGACGCCTGACGCCAAATGAATTTGTCGCGGCGACCTCGACCAATGTGGCGAAGATTCTCAACATCTATCCGCGCAAGGGTGCCATCGTTGAGGGGGCCGATGCCGATATCGTGGTATGGGATCCCAAGATCACCAAGACCATCAGCCCCGCCAATCATCATTCGATTTTGGATTACAACGTTTTCGAGGGGTTTGAGGTCACGGCCAACGCACGCTACACGCTCAGCCGCGGTGATGTGATCTGGGCCTGGGGCCAGAATAGCCAGCCACAACCGGGCCGAGGCAAGTTTATTCCGCGTCCTGCGTTCCCAAGCGCCAATGTGGCGCTGAGCAAGTGGAAGGCGCTGACCAGCCCGAAGATGATCAAACGAGACCCACTGAACATTCCGGCGGGTATCTGATAGGACAAGACATTCAAAAGGGGTGGCCGGGCGCTGCCCCTTTGCGAGGGACATGAAGTGACTGAAAAGCAGAGCGTGATCAGCGCCAAGAACCTAGACCTGACCTTTCAAACCAATGACGGGCCGGTCCATGCGTTGAAAGACGTGAACCTTGAGATCAAGGACGGCGATTTTGTATCGTTCATTGGCCCGTCAGGCTGTGGCAAGACCACATTTTTGCGGGTCATGGCGGATCTGGAGCAGCCCACGGGCGGGACCGTGACCGTGAATGGTGTGAGCCCCGAAGAGGCACGACGCCAGCGGGCCTACGGCTATGTGTTTCAGGCGGCGGGGCTTTATCCCTGGCGCACCATTGGTGGCAATATCCGGCTTCCGCTTGAGATCATGGGGGTGCCACGCGCGGAGCAGGCCGAGCGGGTGCAGCGGGTTTTGGAGCTGGTTGAACTGGCCGGTTTCGAAAAGAAATTCCCTTGGCAGCTGTCGGGCGGGATGCAGCAGCGTGCCTCGATTGCGCGGGCGCTGAGTTTTGATGCGGACATTCTGCTGATGGATGAGCCTTTTGGCGCGCTAGATGAGATCGTGCGCGATCACCTGAATGAACAATTGCTGCATCTGTGGGAACGAACGGGCAAGACCATCGCCTTTGTCACCCATTCAATCCCCGAGGCGGTCTATCTGAGCACAAAGATCGTGGTGATGTCGCCGCGTCCGGGGCGGATCACGGATGTGATTGACAGCCCGCTGCCCAAGGACCGCCCTTTGGACATCCGCGACACGCCGGAGTTTCTCGAAGTGGCGCACCGGGTGCGTGAAGGGCTGCGTGCGGGGCATCAAGATGATTGACCCGCAGTGGACGCAGACAGGTCAGATGAGTTTTTCTAGCCAAATGAAGCAGGGGGGCGGCGCATGAGGGGATCTGTTGTTCCTGTTTTGAGCGTTGTCGGGTTTTTGCTGGTGATGTGGTACGCGGCTGCGGTCTGGCTGAATGCACCTTGGGCCTATGATAAAGCCACGCGCAGCGGTGAGGTTCTGACCACCTCGACCTTGATCGCGGATACGTGGTCACAAGAAAAGCCCAAACTGCCTGCGCCACATCAGGTGGGCAAAGAGATTTGGAAAACCACGGTTGAGAAAAAGATCACCTCCAAACGGTCGTTGATCTATCATTCCTGGGTGACACTCAGCGCGACTTTGCTGGGCTTTGTAATGGGCACCGGACTTGGCATTCTGCTGGCGGTCGGGATTGTTTACAACCGGACCATGGATATGAGCGTGATGCCTTGGGTCATTGCCTCACAGACCATTCCCATTCTGGCGATCGCGCCTATGATCATCGTGGTGCTCAACGCAGTTGGCATTTCGGGGCTTTTGCCCAAGGCGATGATTTCGATGTATCTGTCGTTTTTCCCTGTGGTTGTCGGCATGGTCAAAGGCCTGCGCAGCCCCGATCAGATGCAGCTTGATCAGATGCGCACATGGTTTGCGAGCAAATCCCAGACGTTTTGGAAGCTGCGCCTGCCGGCGTCGATGCCATATCTCTTTACATCGCTCAAGATCGGAATGGCGGCGTCACTCGTCGGGGCCATTGTGGGCGAATTGCCAACAGGCGCGGTGGCCGGTTTGGGGGCACGTTTGCTCGCTGGTAGCTATTATGGCCAGACAATACAAATCTGGTCTGCTTTGTTGATGGCGGCGGCACTGGCAGCGACGCTTGTCGGCATCATCGGGATCATTCAGCGTGTTACGCTGAAACGGATGGGGATGGCGTGATGGGCTGGCTTGTCTTTGCAGCGGTTGCCTGGATCGCGGGTTGGATGCTCAACGTCTGGCTGGCGCGGCGCCCGCCGTCGCGGCTCACGGGGCTGGCCTCTCCCATCGTGTTTGGCATCACGTTGATTGCGGTCTGGGAAGGGGTCGTGAACGGCTTTGAGATCAATCAGGTCTTGTTGCCCGCGCCCAGCGTCATTGCCGTGCGCTTTGCATCCTCCACTGCGATCTTGTGGGTGGATTTTATGCAGACGGTCCTCAAAGGCGCACTTTCGGGATATATCATCGGCTGTGGGTCGGCATTCCTGATTGCGGTGGCCATTGACCGGTTCCCGTTTTTGCAACGCGGGCTGTTGCCGGTCGGCAATTTTGTGGCCGCTTTACCGGTGATCGGGATGGCGCCCATTCTGGTGATGTGGTTCGGGTTTGACTGGCAATCCAAAGCGGCGGTGGTCGTGGTCATGGTGTTCTTTCCGATGTTGGTGAATACTGTGCAGGGATTGCAATCAACCGATGCGATGCAGCGCGACCTGATGCGGACCTATGCGGCGGGCTATTGGAAGACCTTGCTGAAGCTGCGGTTGCCTGCTGCAATGCCGTTTGTGTTCAACGGCCTCAAGATCGGGACAACGCTGGCGTTGATCGGGGCGATTGTTGCCGAATTTTTCGGCTCTCCGGTCAAAGGCATGGGGTTTCGCATTTCAACATCGGTCGGACAGCTTGCGCTTGATCTGGTCTGGGCCGAGATTGTGGTGGCGGCGATTGTCGGATCAGCCTTTTATGGGTTGATGGCGCTGGTCGAAAAACATGTGACATTCTGGCATCCAAGCCAGCGGAAATAACTACGATATGAAGACCAACCAAGAGGGAGATAACAAAATGAAAAAATTTACAAAATTGGCAGCCGGTGCGGCGCTGGGTCTATGGGGGACCATGGCGCAGGCGGCAGACGATGTCACATTGCAGCTGAAATGGGTCACGCAGGCCCAGTTCGCGGGCTACTACGTGGCTTTGGACAAGGGCTTTTACGAAGAAGAAGGCCTCAACGTTACAATCAAACCGGGCGGCCCTGACATTGCGCCCACACAGGTTCTGGCTGGCGGCGGCGCAGATGTAACCGTTGACTGGATGCCATCTGCATTGTCAGCACGCGAAAAAGGCTTGCCGATGGTGAACATCGCCCAGCCGTTCAAAAGCTCTGGCATGATGTTGACCTGCCGCAAAGATGCAGGCGTGACCAGCACAGACGATTTCAAAGGCAAAACGCTGGGCGTATGGTTCTTTGGCAACGAATTCCCGTTCCTGAGCTGGATGAGCAAACTGGGCATTTCGACCGATGGCGGCGATGATGGCGTCACGGTGCTCAAGCAGGGTTTCAACGTGGATCCGCTTTTGCAGAAACAGGCCGCTTGCGTGTCCACCATGACCTACAACGAATACTGGCAGGTGATTGATGCGGGTCTGACACCGGACGATCTGCAGGTGTTCAAATACGAAGACCAAGGCGTCGCGACGCTGGAGGATGGCCTGTATGTTCTCGAAGACAAACTGTCTGATCCGGCGTTTGAAGACAAAATGGTCCGCTTTGTACGGGCGTCCATGAAGGGCTGGAAATATGCGGAATCCAATCCGGATGAAGCCGCGGAAATCGTTCTGGACAACGATGCATCCGGCGCACAGACGGAAATGCACCAAAAGCGCATGATGGGCGAAGTGGCCAAGCTGACCGCGGGCAGCAACGGCGCACTTGATCCGGCCGATTATGAGCGCACGGTGGCATCCTTGCTGTCTGGTGGTTCCGATCCGGTGATCTCCAAAGCGCCTGAAGGGGCCTGGACACATCAGATTACGGACAAAGCGCTGAACTAAAACGACCTTGTATTGAGACGCGAGAGGGCTGGCCACTCGCCGGCCCTTTTCATTTTGAGGAATAACCGATGAAAAAGGTAAAGGGCGATTTGATCGCCTTGGCACAGGCCGGTGCTTTTGATGTGATCGTGCATGGCTGCAACTGCTTTTGCACCATGGGCGCAGGAATCGCACGAGGAATAGCGAAGACATTCCCCGAAGCGCTGGCGGAAGACAAAAGAACGGGTAAGGGGGATCGCGGCAAGTTGGGCCAGATCTCGGTTGCCGAGATTGCACAGGGTGATCTTCGGCTGACGGTGGTCAATGCCTACACCCAGTTTGATTGGCGCGGGCAGGGGCGGAAGGCAGACTATGATGCAATTCGCAGCAGCTTTTCCATCATTGCAGATCGGTTTGCCGGAAAGCGGATCGGCTTTCCGATGATCGGCGCAGGGCTGGCGGGCGGAGACTGGCAGGTGATCGAAGGCATTATCGAAGCTGAGTTGGCCGGGCTCGATTACACATTGGTTGTCTTTGACAGCTAGTATCCTGAGCCTAAGTAAAAAGGGCCGGCGCAACGCCAGCCCTTTCCATCAAACGAATACGCGGCAGGTCTTATAGAACTGTCACAACTGTCCCGACGGGCACACGTTCGTACAGGTCTTTCACGTGCTCATTCAGCATCCGGATACAGCCGTTGGACACCGAGCGGCCGATGGAATTGGGCTGGGTGGTGCCATGGATGCGGAAATATGTGTCTTTGCCGTTCTGGAACAGATACAGCGCCCGTGCGCCCAAGGGATTGTCAGGGCCGCCGGGCTGGGCTTCGGTGTTGCCGATGAACCGCTTGTAGGCTTTGGGGTCGCGTTCGATCATCTCGTCGGTCGGGCGCCATGTGGGCCATTCTTTCTTGAGCGCGATCGTCGCCGTGCCGGTAAATTCAAGGCCGGCCTTGCCGACACCAACGCCATAGCGGATGGCTTTGCCCGGTGCGGTGACGAAGTACAGGTAATGGCTGCGCGGCAGAATCAGCAGTTGACCGGGCTGATACTGGCGTTTGATGCGCACCTCTTGCGGAGTGGGATCATAGGCGGCGGACTCTGCCATGGCGAGTTGTGGAAGGGCGGTGGCGGCCAGCGTGCTGGCCAAAAATGTGCGGCGGCGCATAGGTCGCTCCATGTTCGTTATGTAAAACCAATTTTATTGTCGCAAACTCAGGCGCGTTGGCAACCCTAAGGCAACAAAAAACCGGCCTACTGTTGCCAGTAGACCGGTCAATTTTGCGTGTGGGCAAATGCCCCCAGCCCTTAGGCCAGTGCGATGTTTGTCGCGCTTTCGCGGCCGTCACGGCCTGCTTCGACGTCGAATGTCACTTTTTGGTTGTCGGCCAGACCTGTCAGGCCTGCGCGCTCAACAGCAGAAATGTGAACGAAAACGTCCTTGCTGCCGCCATCGGGTGCGATAAAGCCGAAGCCTTTAGTTGTGTTGAACCATTTTACGGTGCCAGTGGCCATATCCGTATTCTCCATTTTAGTGCCATCCGCGTAGATGCGATGGCCCGGCTCTGTTGGTCTGGATCGAAACTGAGCGCCGTAAAAGGAGACAGGGGTCGAAATAGAATAACGTTTGCAACCCGCCTTATGGCAGTTTGATCAGATTCGCACAAGAGGGCGTAACAGGGCGGGCGAAAGCTTGCCCATGTGACAGTTCTCGTCCCTTTTTGCCTTATTCTCGGCCAAGTTAAGGCGAACAAACCCAATATATTAAGGAATACCCTGAAAAGACTGGAAAACACCAAGACCTAGAATTGTCTTAAATCGGTCGCAAAGAAGCCCGCAATAGGGGGATAACTTGGCCATATGCCAGAAGGTTGTGCCGATGGGGGTCGGTACCAAAATCTTGAACGAGAGGGAATAGAAATGCGCATACTTGCAGTTGATGACGATCCAATTATCCTTGATCTGCTCAAGGGTTCACTGAACAAAGACAACAGCGGCGATCTGATCTGCTGCGAAACGGCGGAAGCCGCGCTGGAGGTTCTGCAAGCTCAGACCACTCCGATTGACTGCTTCCTGCTGGATATCATGCTGCCGGGTATCGACGGGATCGAGCTGTGTGAGCAGATCCGCGCGATGAAATCATATCGCACCACACCCATTATCATGATCACCGCCAGCCGCGAAGCTGATCTGATGGGCCGGGCATTCCATGCGGGGGCAACTGATTTTGTGTCCAAACCGCTTGATGGGATCGAACTTGGCGCGCGGATCAATAGTGCGGGCATGCTCAATGACAGCCTGCACCGTGAGCGCCATGCGCAACACACGCTGGCGGAACTGACCGAAAAGACCAAGATCCGGTTTGATCAAGCCGTGTCACTGGACACCGGCGGTGTCACCGATCTGCTGGCGCTTGAAAATGAATTGCTGCGGATGCCGGCGGGTGTCTATGCGATGAACCTTGTTGCCATCGACGTGATGGGCCTGCGCGGTGTATTGCGCGCTGCGGGCAGCCCCGCATTCCGCCGGAACCTCGAACAGGTCGCCGAGGCTGCCAAAGAGGCACTTGATGGCCGGGTCTGGAAGATGGGCTATGCAGGCAGTGGCCGTTTCCTTGCTGTGGTCATGGGCCGTGCGCGGTTGAACCACGCAGATTTGCAGGAACATATGAACGAGGCGCTGACCAGTGGTTGGAATATGGAAACCAACGGCACGCCAATGCCACCGGAAATTCAGGTCACGCCAATGACTGACAAACGTCTGTGGACAGGGTTGAGCGCCAGCGACATGCTGCGCGAGCATCTCCAGAACAAGGACATGATGCAGGAACTGGCCGCCGACCGTGAGAACGAGCTGTTTGAACCGCTCGAGAACGCGGCCTGAACCTAGACCTCTTTTAATTCAAAAGGCGGGGCATGATCATCTCATGCCCCGCCTTTTGTTTGTTCCGAAGTGTCCAGATCGCGATTAACGCACGAACTTTT
Source organism: Sulfitobacter mediterraneus (assembly GCF_016801775.1). Taxonomy (NCBI): domain Bacteria; kingdom Pseudomonadati; phylum Pseudomonadota; class Alphaproteobacteria; order Rhodobacterales; family Roseobacteraceae; genus Sulfitobacter; species Sulfitobacter mediterraneus. The sequence continues at coordinate 3,181,691 of NZ_CP069004.1, forward strand.
TATGCTTCAAGCGCTTTGGCTCAAGGGCGTCGGCGCCCAGACGCCGCTTCTTGTCTTCTTCATAGTCTTCAAAGTTGCCTTCGAACCATTCGACGTGCGCCTCGCCTTCAAAGGCGAGGATGTGTGTGCAGATCCGGTCGAGGAAAAAGCGGTCGTGGGAGATGACCACGGCGCAGCCGGCAAAATCGACCAGCGCATCTTCGAGGGCACGCAGGGTTTCGACATCAAGGTCGTTGGTCGGTTCATCGAGCAGCAGGACGTTGCCACCTTCTTTGAGCAGACGCGCCATGTGGACACGGTTGCGTTCCCCACCCGAGAGCAGGCCAACCTTCTTCTGCTGATCGCCGCCCTTGAAGTTGAAGGAGGAACAATAGGCGCGGGAGTTCACCTCGGCGTCCCCCAGTTTGATCAGTTCGGCACCGCCGGTGATTGCCTGCCATACAGTATCATCATCGGCCAAGTCATCACGGGACTGATCAACATAGGAGAGATCAACGGTTTCACCATATTCGATGGTGCCTGCATCGGGTTTTTCCTGACCGGTCAGCATCTTGAACAGTGTTGATTTACCCGCGCCGTTGGGGCCGATCACGCCGACGATGCCACCGGGGGGCAGATCAAAGCTGAGGTCTTCGACCAGCAGTTTGTCGCCCATGGCTTTGTTCAGGTTCGCCACCTCGATCACCTTGTTACCAAGGCGGGGGCCATTGGGGATGACGATCTGGGCACGGGTCAGTTTCTCGCGCTCTGACTGGTCGGCCATTTCGTTATAGGCGTTGATACGGGCCTTGGACTTGGCCTGACGGGCCTTGGCGCCCTGGCGCATCCACTCAAGTTCGCGTTCAAGCGTTTTCTGTTTGGACTTATCTTCACGGGCTTCTTGCGCCAGACGTTTGGCTTTCTGCTCAAGCCAGTCAGAATAGTTGCCCTCGTAAGGTACACCTTTGCCGCGGTCGAGTTCCAGAATCCAGCTGGTGATGTCATCAAGGAAATAACGGTCGTGGGTAACGATCAGGATGGTGCCTTTGTAGTCCATCAGGTGCTGTTGCAGCCATGCGATGGTTTCGGCGTCAAGGTGGTTGGTCGGTTCGTCAAGCAGCAGCATGTCAGGCGCTTCAAGCAGCAGTTTACACAGCGCGACGCGGCGGGCTTCGCCGCCCGAGAGGTCTTTGATGTTGGCGTCATCGGGCGGACAGCGCAGGGCCTCCATCGAAACATCGATCTGGCTGTCCAGATCCCAAAGGTTCTGCGCGTCAATGTCATCTTGCAACTTGGCCATCTCGTCGGCGGTTTCATCCGAGTAGTTCATGGCCAGCTCGTTGTAGCGATCAAGGATCGCCTTTTTGTCGGCCACGCCCAGCATGACGTTTTCGCGCACGGTCAGGCTTTCATCCAGCTTGGGTTCCTGCGGCAGGTAGCCCACTTTGGCCCCCTCGGCGGCCCATGCCTCGCCCTGAAAGTCCTTGTCCAGACCGGCCATGATCTTCAGCAGGGTCGATTTACCCGCACCGTTTACACCGACGACGCCGATCTTCACGCCCGGCAAAAAGTTCAGGTGGATATTCTCAAAGGTTTTCTTACCGCCCGGATAGGTCTTGGAGACGCCGGACATGTGATAAACGAATTGATAGGCGGCCATGAGGGATTCCTGTCTGGTCAAAAGTGGATTCAGACCGCAATATCCCGCGGATGGGGCAAGATCAACGCAGACATGTCGGGTTGAAGCTATGCAGATGGCTGTTGGTGCTGGTTCTTGCGGGATGCAGTGCCGCGATTGAGCTGTCGCAGCCGCCCAACCTGTACCTTGATGGCCGGAACTATCCAGAACAGTTGGTGCCGATTGCCCTGCGTGTTGTGGATCCGCCGATCTTTTTCATGACGGACAGGGAGCCGGTGTATGAAAATGGCGTCGTAACAGATTATGGCACGGGCCGGTCCAATGCGATGGCCTTTGGCGCGACAGAGGTACGGTTTGGTGCGGTAGACTGGCCCGATCTTGTGGCACGTACCCATCTAGGCCAAGGCGGCCGGATTTCGCGGCTTGAGGTGCAAGAATTGCGCGAGATTGTCCGGTTTCCCGATATTCCACTTGAGGCGGAGCGAAAGGATGGCCGGTTTGAAGTTCTGCGAACGGCACAGGCGGATTACGACCGACATGCAAAAACGTTCCAAGACGCCATTCGGGAAGAGGTGCGCCGGACGGGCAATGGACGCATCTTGATTTTTGTGCATGGGGTACGCAACGAGTTTGACGCCTCGCTGCAAACACTGGCAAACATTTGGCATTTCACAGGGCGGAGGTCCGTGCCCATCGTGTTTTCCTGGCCCGCAGGCAACAATGGCGTCCTTGGATATTTCCGGGACCGCGAATCCGGTGACTTTAGCGTTTACCACGCCAAGGAATTCCTGCGCCTGCTCGCCGAGATTCCGGAGGTCGAAGATATTGATATCGTCACCCATTCCCGCGGCACATCGGTCATGACGCAAGCACTGCGAGAGTTGGTGATCCATCACCGTGCCAAGGGACGCGCGCCCAAGGCGGCGATGAAAACCGGCACGCTGATCCTTGCCGCGCCGGATTTGGACACCGGCATCGTGCGGCAGCGGCTTTTGTCAGAGCGCGTTTCAGAGGCGTTCGAGCAGATCAATATCTACGTGAACCCTGATGATGTGGCCTTGCGTTTGTCTTCGATCCTGACCAACGCCCCGCGCATCGGCGCGGCAACGGACAAGGACTTCGAAGAAGGCGAATTGAGGTATTTGCGCAAACAAGCGTTGATCCATTTTATCCGGGTCGAGAAATCCATTGGGTCTGACAGCCATTCATACTTTCGCGCCAATCCCGCGGTTTTGTCCGATATCGTGCTGGCCCTGCGCACCCGGGCCTTTCCCGGTGGTGAATTACGCCCGCTTGAAGAAGATCCGGATCTGATCTGGCGTTTGCATCCCGACTATCCATTGGACCGTTTGCCCGATTTGAAGGTGGATGTGGGCCGCTAAGGCGGCACCTTCCTCGTGGTGGCCCGATTGACAACAGCAGGCAAACACCGTTGAACCTGTGGGAAAATTACGGGGGCCGCATGTTGCGCCATCAATTTCCTTATGCCGCGCCGGGACAGGTTGTTGGTCTATTGGGCGGATCGTTTGATCCGGCTCATGCAGGACATGTGCATATCACCCGTGAGGCGCTCAAACGGTTTGGTCTTGATCAGGTGTGGTGGCTGGTCAGCCCCGGAAACCCGCTTAAGGAACGGGGGCCAGCGCCCTTGGGCAAACGGATGGAACGAGCGCGGCAAGTGATGCAGCATCCGCGTGTGCAGGTCACCGATATCGAGGCCGCGCTGGGCACCCGCTACACCGCTCAGACCCTTGCAAAGTTGCGTCAGAGTTATCCCAAGGTTCGGTTTGTCTGGTTGATGGGGGCTGATAATCTGGCGCAATTCCACCTTTGGCAGGACTGGCGTCAAATTGCCCAGACCGTTCCGATGGGCATCCTGGCCCGCCCCGGACAACGTATTTCGGCCCGGATGAGCCGCGCCTCGGCGCTTTTTGCGCCCTACCGGATTCCGGGGCGTTATTCGCAATTGCTTGCCCAGTCGGAAGCGCCAGCGTGGTGCTTTGTGAATGTGCCGATGCATGACGCCTCGTCGACGGAAATCCGTGCGAGGGGTGGCTGGTCAGCGCAAACGGGTTGAGGCTAGGCCAGCGCCGATGATCAATACCAGACCTGCCCATGTGAGGGCATCGGGCAGTGTGTTGAACAGGGCCCAGCCAAGAAGAACCGCAGCAATCAGTTGGAAATAGACCAACGGGGCCAGCCGCGTGGCCGGTGCCAAACCATATGCATAAAGCAACAGCAGATTTCCCAGCATCGAAAACAACGCCGAGGCCAGTGTCATTGACGCCATTGGCAGGCTCGCCTCTGGCAGATTGGTCAGCCCGAATGGCAGCAGCAAGACCATGCTGATCGCCAATTGGGTAAAGGTCAGCGCCAAAGGTTTTCCCAGATGCGCAAGCCAGCGTGACATGGTCAGAAATGCGCCATAGAACAGCCCCGCAGCGACGGCCCAAAACACATCGGCATCGCCGCCGGTTCCCGGCCGAACCACCAGTAAAACCCCACCAAAGCCGAGCAGGATCAAAGTCGTGCGCACCACAGTGACCTGTTCACGCAGGAATAGGGTGGCCAGTACATAGCTGAACATCGGTCCGATAAAGAAGGCAGCAAAAACCGTGGCGATATCAACCGTGCGCAACGCGAACTGGATGCAGGTGATCCCGCCGCACAGCATCGAGGCGCGCAGCCAAATGCGCCAATTGCCAAGCAGGGCAAAGCTGCCTTTGGGCAGGAACGGCAAGACCAGCACCGTGCCGAGCGCAAACCGCGACCACGCCACAAAGACAGGCTGCGCACCCAGCCCTGAGGTCAGGATCTTGCCAGCGCTGTCCCCGACGGGGATCAGCGACATGGCCACCAGCATAATAAGAACCGCGCGTTGCATGGCACGCGCTTAACATGCGCACAGGGGATTGAAAATCTGCTCCTCAGGTTCTTGTGGCGGACGCCGGACTGCGGTTTAACCGGACCATGGGTAACGATTTTTCAAGACGTGGTTTTTTGGGCTGTCTGGCCGGGTTCGGGATTGCTGGCACCGGTGCATTGGCCGCGCCGCCCGCCACCAGTTTGCGGCCGCATCTGCGCGGTGAGGGCTTTTACAAACGCGCCGTTCCACGCGCACAAGAAATTATCAGCGGCGAAAAGCTTTCGGGCCGGGTGGCCTTTGCGGTGGCGGATGCACAATCCGGCAAATGGCTGGAATGCGAGAACGAACAGACCGGCACCGCGCCTGCCAGCGTGGCCAAAGCCCTTACCGCGCTTTATGCGCTTGGGACATTGGGCGCGGCGCATCAATTTGAAACAACGCTCGTGGCAACAGGCGGTGTGGTGAATGGCGAAGTGCAGGGCGATCTGGTTTTGGTGGGCGGCGGCGATCCGACCCTTGATACCGACGGTTTGGCACAGATGGCGGCACAGCTGAAAGAGGCAGGCATCATCGGGATCAAGGGCGGCTTCAAGGTGTTTGAAGCGGCCCTTCCGGTGTTGCGCCAAATCGACCCGGCGCAGCCCGATCAGGTTGGCTATAATCCTGCGGTCTCGGGTTTGGCGCTGAATTTCAATCGTGTGCATTTCGAATGGAAGCGGGGCAGCAATGGCTATGCCATCACGATGGAAGGGCGCAGCGAACGTTACCGTCCTGCCGTGACCATGGCGTCCATGCAAATCCGCGACCGCCGCGCCCCGATCTATACCTATGAAGACCAGCCGCAGCGCGACAGCTGGACCGTCGCCAAAGGCGCATTGGGCAAGAACGGTGCGCGTTGGTTGCCGGTGCGCAAGCCAGGGCTATATGCGGGGGATGTATTTGCCACTTTGGCTGGGGCGCAGGGTATCCGGTTGGCCAAGCCGGAGGTGATTGATGCGCTGCCACAGGGCGAGACCATCGTCACCCACCAAAGCGGCCCGTTGCTCGGTATTTTGCAGGATATGCTGAAGTATTCCACCAACCTCACGGCTGAAATGATCGGCCTTGCCGCGACGAAAAAGCGGATCGGTTTGGTAGCGGATTTGCAATCTTCGGCGGCCGAGATGAACCGTTGGGCGATCAATGATCTGGGGCTGAGTGCACCCAAGCTTGTGGACCATTCCGGCCTGGGCGATGCCAGCCGCATGACTGCGCAGGATATGGCGCTTGCCTTGGTCAAAGTGCATGGCAGCACGCTGCGGAGCATTCTAAAGCCTTTCAAAATGCGCGACGAAAAAGGGCGGCCAATCAAGGATCACCCGATCACGGTCGAGGCCAAAACCGGCACCTTGAATTTTGTCTCTGGTCTGGCGGGATATTTCACGGCGGAGGATGGGCGGGTCTTGGCCTTTGCCATATTCGCAGCGGACGAAGACGCCCGCGCCAAGATCAGGCCTGAAGAACGCGAACGCGCGCCGGGTGCAAAAACATGGAACAGGCGTGCCAAGCGCGTGCAGCAAGGGCTGATCGAACGCTGGGCGGCTCTCTATGGCACTTGAAGCGGATCTGACCGGCTGGGCCGCGCTGGAGCGGGAGCTTTCTCTATGGAAGCAAGCCGGAGAGATCCCGACATTCTGGTGGCGCGACGACGATACGCAGGGGCCGACAGCGGCGCTTGATCAATTGATCGGGCTATCGGATCGTTTTGGTGCGCCCTTGCATCTGGCTGCGGTGCCAAAGGGGGTTGAACCTGCCCTGGCGGCGCGTCTTGAGCCTTGTGACCAAGTTTTTGTGGTGCAGCATGGCTTTGCCCACATCAATCATGAACCTAAAGGCAAACGTGCCTCGGAGATTGGCGAAAGCCGTGATCTGTCGTTGCAGATTGCTGATCTGCGGGCGGGCTGGGAGATGTTGTTGGCTGCAGAGCTGCCCAATCTTTTGCCTATCGTCGCGCCGCCATGGAACCGCATTGGACCGCGCACCGTGCAGGCGCTTCCGCAGGTTGGTTACAAGATGCTGACTGCATTCGATCCCCGCCTGAGCGCCAAGACGCCAGAGGGGCTGTTGCAGGTCAATTGCCATATTGATCCGGTGCGCTGGAAAGAAGGCGCGGCGTTTCGCGGAACCGACAAGACCTTGCAGCAAGTCGTATCCCACCTTGCCGCGCGGCGGACAGGACAGGCGGACCGGCAGGAGCCCACGGGGCTATTGACCCACCATCTGCAAACCGACACTGCGACCTGGGATTTTGTAGAGGCGCTTTTGGATCGGTTGACCGGGGAAGGAGGCGGCGCCTGGATCACGTTGGCGTCCCTGTTGAAGCAAGGGCAGGCCAATGGTTGAGATCCGTTTTGCCAGACCGGATGAACGCGAAGATGTGGTGCAGTTCATGCATCAAAGTTTCCCCCGCGCGAAATGGTCCATCGACGGTTGGCGCAAGCTTCTTTCCGGGCGCTGGGCGCAGGAAGATGACCCCTTTGCCGTGGTCGTGCGCGATCAAGGCAGGATGATTGGCGTGCTGGGCCTTGTGATGTCACGGCGGCAGATGGATTTTGGCACGGCCCGCCTATGCAACCTGACCTCATGGTATGTCGATAAGGCCTATCGCGGGCAAGGGATCGGGCAAAGGGTGATGCAATTGGTCACGGCAGATCCTGCGCTGACCTGTACCAACCTAAGCAGCGCGCGCGGGGCGTTGGGCGTGGTCGCCAATGTCGGGTTGCAGGTGCTCGACGATACCCGATTTATCTGGGAACGGTCGGGGCCATCAAGATTGCTGGTTCACGATGATCTGGATGGCACTGAAGGCGTGCTCTCAGAACAGGAGCAGCAAATTTTGAAGGATCACGCTGACCTGAAACTGTGTCCCTTGGTGATCGAAACATCTGGCGGGCCGTGCTTTATGATGATCTCGGTCCAGCAAAAGGTCGATGCATATATCACGCACGAGGTGATGTACCTAGGGGACCGCGCTCTCTTTGCCCGCTATGCCCGTGAAATTGCCGATGCGGTATTGCCGGAAGGTCACGCGGCGGTACTGTCGGTCGATAGCCGGTTTGTTGCGGAGGGGGTCGTGCCCGACCGCACAGAGCCGATCCCGGTGCCGCGATTCTATAGTCCGGGAAACCTGTCTCCGGAAGCCATTGATCACCTCTATACCGAGATCGTCTTGCTGGGGATGAAGCTATATTAAGGGTACGGCTGCCTTTAAATCAGGTGCCGCGCACGTGCCCCGCGCTCAATCGCGGCGGCGTGCAAGCGGTCGATGTTAAGCTCATACCGGATTTCTTCGAGCAGGCGCAGCTCTGTTTCTTCGAGCGTCCCGTCCGCCGCCGCCACATCACAGGACAGCGCATAGGCGGTTTCATAGAGACGCTCAGGCAGGCCGCCGCGGATCAGCCCAAACAGCGCATCGAGGCCATCTTCTTGATCAAAAAGGTCAAAAACCGTTTTGCTGATGATGCTGAGGCGATCAATGTCAAAGCCTGCAAAGATCGGCAGGATATTCACTGCCGTCTGAATCTTGATCAGCTCAGTGGTACCGACATCCTCATCTGAGGCGGAAACAGCAACCATGAGAGCGATCAGGCAATCTTGAGGGCTGAGCGGGGAAGGGAGAGTATCCGGCATCGTGCTGCATCCTTTGCGGGGTCATGTTGCAGTGCAGAATATTGACGCTTCGACAGTGACGCAATAGGTAGACCCGCAGTCCTGCGCAAAGTGTGCGGGACAATATGAAATGGATGACCCCTATGTCCGAGACGCGTGACGCTGCAATGACAAGCAAAGCCTGGCCTTTTGAAGAAGCGCGCCGGGTGCTCAAACGCTATCATAAGGCGGCGCCGGAAAAGGGATATGTGCTGTTTGAGACTGGCTATGGTCCGTCTGGTCTGCCGCATATCGGCACCTTTGGCGAAGTGTTGCGCACCACGATGATCAAACGGGCGTTCGAAGAAATTTCGGACATTCCGACCAAGCTGATCTGTTTCTCCGATGATCTCGACGGTATGCGCAAGGTGCCGGGCAACGTGCCCCAGCAAGAGATGCTGGCCGAACATATGCACAAGCCGCTGACTTCGGTGCCGGATCCCTTTGGCACGCACGAAAGTTTTGGCCATCACAACAACGCCATGCTGCGCCGGTTCCTCGATACCTTTGGTTTTGAGTATGAGTTTTATTCGGCACGTGAGTTTTACCGCACCGGCCAGTTTGACAAGATCCTGCTGCGGGCGGCGGAAAAATACGATGAGATCATGGCGGTGATGCTGAAATCCCTGCGCGAGGAGCGCCGCCAGACCTATTCGATCTTCCTGCCGATCCATCCCGAAACCGGGCGGGTGATGTATGTGCCGATGAAAGAGGTAAATGCCAAAGAGGGCACCATCACCTTTGACACCGAAGAGGGCGAGGAAATGACCCTGCCTGTCACTGGCGGCAATGTGAAGCTGCAATGGAAGCCGGATTTTGGCGCGCGCTGGGCGGCGCTGGATGTGGATTTCGAGATGTATGGCAAGGAACATGCCACCAACACGGCGATTTATGACCGGATTTGCGAGATCCTGGGCGGCAAAAAGCCAGAGCATTTCAGCTATGAGCTGTTTCTGGATGAGAACGGGCAGAAAATCTCCAAATCTTCGGGCAATGGGATCTCCATTGATCAGTGGCTGACCTATGCGAGCACCGAAAGCCTGTCGTATTTCATGTTCCTCAAGCCCAAAACCGCCAAGCGGATGTATTTTGATGTGATCCCCAAGGCGGTGGATGAATATCACCAACAGCTTAAGGCGTATGAGACGCAAGACACCAAAGCGCGGCTCAATAACCCTGTTTGGCATATTCACGGCGGCGATGTTCCGACCTCGGATATGGTCGTTCCGTTTTCGATGTTGTTGAATCTTGCTTCTGTTTCCAGCGCCGAGGACAAGTCGCAACTGTGGGGCTTTATCCAGCGATATGCACCCGAAGCGACACCGGAAACCAACCCCGGAATGGACGCGGCGGCGGGTCATGCGGTGGCCTATTACAACGACTTTGTGAAGCCAAACAAAACTTTCCGTGCGCCCAGTGATCTGGAGCGGACCGCGTTGGAAGAGCTGCGCGACAATCTCAAATCCTGGGATGGTGGATTGGATGCCGAGGCGCTGCAAAGCATGGTCTTTGCCGTTGGCAAACCAAAGTTCGAGCCGCTGCGCGATTGGTTCACGGCCCTTTACGAGGTGTTGCTGGGTGCCAGCCAAGGCCCGCGCTTCGGTGGATTTATCGCGCTTTATGGCGTGGATGAAACTGTCGCGCTGATTGATGATGCGCTGGCGGGAAAACTGACAGAAGGCTGAAACTCTTGCCTCGGTGCTGCCGTGACTTAGCTTAAGTCATGTCAGCAAGGGAGCGAGAGAGATGCGAAGCTTTATTACATCTGTGTTCGGAGGGCTGGTTTTGTCGGCCCTCCTTGTCTTTGGTGCGGCGGCGCAGGTGCCCGAGGTGGAAGACACCATCAACCGCCAGATTGAGGCGTTCAAAGCGGATGATTTCGCTGAGGCCTTCACCTTTGCCACGCCGACCTTGCAACGGCTGTTCCAATCACCACAGAACTTTGAGCGGATGGTGATCAATGGCTATCCAATGGTCTGGAGACCTGCCGAAGTGCGATATCTTGAACAGGTGCAAGATGGGCCGGTGGTCTATCAAAAGGTACAGATCACAGATGCCAAAGGGTTCACGCATCTGCTTCTTTACCGGATGCAGCAGACCGCCGAAGGGTGGCGCATTGGCGGCGTTCAGTTGATGGCCGCACCGGGCGGCACTGCCTGATCGCATGATCCATGGGGTGTTGCACCTGCGCCGGACGATCCCGCACGGCACAGTTAACCCTTGCCCGATACTTCCCTGAGCCGACCCGGCAATGCCGGGAGATGCGGCAATCTGGCGGTCCGTGATTTGCGGCCCCGAACAAAGGGAAAATGCGATGAACAAGGCAATTACCGAGGGTCTGGTGTTGGCTCCGACCCCCTATGCGAATGGTTTGGATGTCTATTCAAGCGGCGATGGGACAGCCGGATCTGATACCTACGACAACGATCCCAACGCCTTGTTTGTACCTGCAGATCAGGATTTTGGCGGCGCGCTGGAAATTCTGAAAACCCAAGGCGTCCAGAAGATCCGGTTTATGGGGCAAACGCCGATCCTGCCGGGCTGCTATTTGCAAATCCGTGTGCGGGTTAAGGCGATCAGTGGCAATCTGCCGTCGGTGCGAATTGCGGGGTATCCGGCACTGGGTAATGGCAGCCGTGTGACTGGCTTGACTGAGTTTTCGGCCGCCGTTGATTTGACAAGCTATGGCGAAGTGGTCGAGGTGCGGGCCATTGTTGGCACCGGCACGCGCGGCGGGGTCGATATGCCATGGGGCAATGAGCCGGTTTACGGACATTTTGGTTTGGATCTGATCGGGCCTAATGGCGGCATTGTGCGGGTCGATGATATCGAGATTGAAGATGTCACTGCCGTGTTCCTGCGCGGGATGATCTCAACAGTTGATGTGACGGACTACGGCGCCATCGGCGACGGCACCACCGACAATACCGCAGCATTTGAGGCCGCCAATGCGGCGGCCAACGGGCGCGAGGTGTTTGTGCCAGCAGGTGTCTTTCATCTGGAAAACGATGTGACTTTCGACACGGCGGTCAAGTTCGAAGGGCGGGTGACAATGCCTGTTGCCGCCAAACTGCTGCTGCGCCGCAGCTTTGATCTGCCCAGCTATATCGAGGCCTTTGAAGATGAGGCAGAGGCGTTTCGCAAAGCGTTTCAGGCATTGCTGAGCAACTCGGATCACGAAACGCTGGATTTGGGCGGGCGTAAGGTCACGATTACCGGACCACTGGATATGCAGGCTGCGGTTCCGGATCGCGACAGCTATGCCACGCGCCGGGTGATCCGCAACGGCCAGCTTGAGGCGGAAAACTCTGCCGCTTGGGACACTGACACCGTGACTTCCCAAGCGACTTATGATGCTGGCAGCAACCGCGTGCTGACCAATGTGGCGAATGTGGCGAATGTGCAGGTGGGGGCGCTGGTCGAAGGCACGGGCGTGGGACGCGAGGTCTATGTCGAGGACAAAAACGAAGCGACACAGCAAGTGACCCTGACGCAGCCGCTTTTTGATGCGGAAGGCACCCAGACATTCACGTTCAGGCGGTTCAAATACCTTGTAGACTTCAGCGGCTTTAACCAGCTCAGCAAATTCGTGATGGCGGATATCGAGTTTCAATGTAACGACCGGTGCAGCGGCATCATGTTGGCCCGGTCAGGCATCTCATTTCATCTGCGTGACTGTTTCATCAGCCGCCCGATGGATCGGGGGATCACCTCGGCAGGCACAGGGTGTCAGGGGATGTTGGTGGATCGATGTCAGTTCCTGTCTGCCGAAGATCCGCTGGACGTCCCGAACCGCAAAAGCATCGGTTTCAATGCCAACACCAACGATGTGAAAATCCGCAACAACCGGGCGACCAAATTCCGGCATTTCGGGTTGCTTGCTGGGGCCAACAACATCGTGACGGGCAACCACTTTTTCCAAGGTGATACGGTGCAAGACGGTGTGCGATCCGCAGGGATTGTCCTGGCCAATACCCATGTCAGCAGCGTGATTTCAGGCAATTACATCGACAACTGCTTTATCGAGTGGACCAATGAGCATGATTCCGCGCCAGAGTTCAATTCGGAGTTTTCCTTTAGCGCACTCAGCATCACCGACAACATCTTTCTGTCCGGCGAAGTGGCACCATGGTTCAGCTATATCATTGTCAAACCACATGGCGCGGGGCACTTCCTGAGCGGAGTCACAATCACCGGGAACAGGTTCCGCAGCTTGAATGGTTCGATTGACCGGGTTGAGCGGGTCGATGACAGCTTTGCCGCTTTGGACATGTCGCGGTGCAAAAATCTGGTGATGGCGGCCAACTCGTTTCACGCTGTGTCAAACCCTGTTGAGAACCCGGCCTATGTGGAATTTGACCAGAACCAGCCGTCCACTGCGTGGGATATTGATGCCGGCCCTCAATTGCCGTTTTCCGGACAGGCCTTGCAGGTGGACAGCGTGATGCCATTTGGCCCGATCCGAAATGACAACAATGTTCGCCAATATGACATGCCCTATGTCGATCTGCAGCATGGGGCCCAGGGTGATCATATCCAACTGGTTTGGCCGACGCCTGTGAAAGGGACAGTGCAGGCCATGGTCCGTATGGACAAACGTTAAAGGGATCGCTCGGAACTCGCGAAGGGGATCGCTCAGAACTCGCGCCACAAGCCAATTTTGATGCGGTTTGTGGCGATGCCTTTAAGCGGTGCCTCAATCCCAAGCTGGATTTGAAAATCAGTAACGGGTGGGCGGATCACCAACGATGGAACGAAGGTGGCATAGGTGCTGCCATCGGCATGGCCGAGGTTCAGTTCGAGAATGCCTTTGGTGGTATCCCCCAGATCAACGCCAAACGTCCCATCCAGCTTGGCGCGGTAGTCTTTGGTTTTGATGTCCCAAAGCAGCGACCCGTCCACGGTGACCCATCCGCCCTTCGCGCCCATCTGCATGCCGCGGCCCCAGGTCAGCCCGGTTTTAACCATAGGGCGGGTGCCGTAGCTGCCCCAATCTGCGCCGATGCCAACCTCATAGGCAAGTTTGTTCTCCCCTTCCGCAGGACCAAGGGCGCGGCGAAAGAACAAAACAGCGCTTCCGTTCTTGCCAGAAGGATCGCTTGCCGTCAGGTTCAGGTCGGCGACCAGCGTTGTCTCCCTAGACAGGCCAAACTCCAGATAGGTGCTGCTTTGGGTTTCGAACGTCCGGGTGCTGCTGACGGAGGTCGACAGAAAGGTCTTACCCTCTTCACGCAGCCATGGGCCAGCGGCCAATGGGGCAGCGAGGCAGTGCAGGATCGCGGTAATCAAGAGAAAATAACGCATCGGGCCCTCCGGCCCTGATCGTCCTAAACGAAGGTTAACAAATCCTTACGAAACCGGCGTGCCGAAAAGACAAAAGGCCCGGAGCGACGAACGCTCCGGGCCTCCTTTGGGTCAGTGATCGGGTCTTACACGCGGACGGAACCGCCACGGGGACCGGCGATCAGCCAGACGATCAAGCCGACAACTGGCAACAGCAGGATGCCGAGTGTCCAGAGGATCTTGCTCAGCGTCGAGGTGCTGGAGGTCAGAACCTGATAGATGGCGTAAATGTCAGCGATCAGGATGATCAGTCCAAGAAGTCCGTATTCCATTGTATTTCTCCGTTTGTGATTAGCAGGTGGTCTGCCGAATTAACCGCGATAGGACCCGATCGGTTCCAATTCCGCCGAAATAATTCCGTCCAACGTGCCTGCCCTATTAGAAATCCTAAATTGAAGGCCGCGCGGCGCGAGGGGTGGAATGGTTTCTAAGCGAATTCCAAATTCCCCTTGAAAACATAGGTTTGACTGCCGTCTGCCGACCATAAAGGATACCGATCTAAAACAATCATGTCATATTTTCGGGAACCAAATCGCGGGACGACTGTTCTTTCCCCATGACGTTCAAACGCAACGGACTTGAAAGGAAAAGACAATGAAGTCGACCACAGCAATTATTGGCGGTGCAGCCGCCGCAGTCGTTATCGCCGCCGGTATCTACATGATTGATATCGACCAGACACAAGAGACCCGCATGCCTGACGTGGACGTTTCTGTTAACGGCGGACAGCTGCCAGAGTTTGAAGCAGAGGTCGGGTCTGTTTCCGTTGAGCAAGAAGATGTGACCGTCGAAGTTCCAGATGTGGAGGTTACGATGGAAGAGAAGCGCCTCTCCGTGCCGACTCTGGAAATCACGCCGCCATCAGACGACAGCTGATTGAGCAATACGAATGAAAAAGCCCCGCAGTCGTGCGGGGCTTTTTTCGTTTAGACTTCGGCATCAGCGGCCCTTGCGACGCTTCACCCCGCCGCGCATTCCCCCGCGGCCCATCGTGCTGCGACCGGAGGCCTTTTGCGCATCATCTACCGCCTTGTCGACCATATATTGCCGCGCCATCGGATCATCGGCAATCGCCAGATCAACCGCCTCAAGCCGTCTCACCTCGTCGCGCAGCCGCGCGGCCTCCTCGAATTCGAGGTTTTCCGCCGCCTTGCGCATATCCGTCCGAAGACCATCCAGCACCGCTTGCATGTTGCCGCCGGCCAGATTTTTGTCGATCTGCGTGGTGACGCGGTTCATGTCCACATCGCCTTTGTAGAGGCCAGACAGAATGTCCTCGACGTTCTTTTTGACCGTTGCCGGAGTGATCCCGTGTTTCTCGTTATAGGCAATCTGCTTGGCGCGCCGCCGGTCGGTTTCGGCCAGCGCCCGTTCCATTGATCCGGTGATCCTGTCCGCATACATGATCACCCGCCCTTCGGCATTACGGGCGGCGCGGCCGATGGTCTGGATCAATGAGGTTTCCGAGCGAAGGAAGCCTTCCTTGTCGGCATCGAGAATGGCCACCAATCCGCATTCGGGGATATCGAGCCCTTCGCGCAGCAAGTTGATCCCGATCAGTACGTCAAACGCCCCAAGTCGCAGATCGCGCAAGATCTCGATCCGTTCGATGGTGTCGATGTCGCTGTGCATATAACGGACACGAATACCCTGTTCGTGCATGTATTCGGTCAGATCTTCGGCCATGCGTTTGGTCAGTGTGGTACACAGCGTGCGATAGCCGCCAGCGGCCATCAAACGCACCTCATCCAAAAGATCATCGACCTGCATCTCAACCGGACGTATTTCCACCTGCGGATCAAGCAGGCCCGTGGGGCGGATCACCTGTTCCGTGAACACGCCGCCGGTTTGCTCGATCTCCCAAGAGGCGGGCGTGGCCGAGACAAAGACCGACTGCGGGCGCATCGCATCCCATTCTTCGAACTTCAGCGGACGGTTGTCCATGCACGACGGCAGCCGGAAACCGTGTTCGGCCAAGGTAAACTTGCGCCGATAGTCACCCTTGTACATCGCGCCGATCTGCGGCACCGACACGTGGCTTTCATCGGCAAAGACAATTGCATTGTCCGGAATGAATTCAAAAAGCGTGGGTGGCGGCTCCCCCGGCGCGCGACCTGTCAGATAACGAGAATAGTTTTCAATCCCGTTGCACACGCCGGTGGCCTCCAGCATCTCAAGATCGAAATTTGTACGCTGTTCAAGCCGTTGCGCCTCTAGCAATTTCCCATCGGCGACCAGCTGATCCAGCCGCGTGCGCAGCTCTTTCTTGATGCCGATCACGGCCTGCTGCATCGTCGGCTTTGGGGTGACATAGTGACTGTTGGCATAGACGCGGATCTGGTCGAAAGTGTCGGTCTTTTCGCCTGTGAGAGGGTCGAACTCGGTAATGCTTTCCAGCTCTTCGCCAAAGAAGGACAGACGCCAGGCGCGGTCCTCAAGGTGGGCCGGGAAGATTTCAAGCGAATCGCCGCGCACGCGGAAAGACCCGCGCTGGAACGCGGCATCGTTGCGGCGGTATTGCTGGGCGACAAGATCCGCGATCACCTGCCGTTGGTCATAGCTGGTTCCGGCCTTGAGATCCTGCGTCATCGCGCCATAGGTTTCGACCGAACCGATGCCGTAAATACAAGAGACCGAGGCCACGATGATCACATCGTCCCGCTCGAGCAGCGCCCGCGTGGCCGAGTGGCGCATGCGGTCGATCTGTTCGTTGATCTGGCTTTCTTTCTCAATATAGGTGTCGGACCGCGCCACATAGGCTTCGGGCTGGTAGTAGTCATAGTAGCTGACGAAATATTCCACCGCATTGTCTGGAAAGAAGCCCTTGAATTCGCCATATAGCTGAGCCGCGAGGGTCTTGTTCGGGGCGAGAATGATCGCGGGGCGCTGGGTCTCCTCAATCACCTTGGCCATGGTAAAGGTCTTGCCTGTGCCCGTCGCACCCAACAGAACCTGATCGCGGTCGCCGTCAAAGATGCCTGTAGACAACTCCTTGATGGCGGTGGGTTGATCGCCCGCGGGTTCAAATTCCGTATGCAGGACAAATTTGCGACCACCTTCCAGTTTGGGACGGCTGCGCACATCCGGTGCCGGATTGGCCATGATCGGCATGGAATCGGGATTGCCGCCGGATTTGTCGGTTTGTGCGTAGGGCATGAAGGGGTCCTTGCGAGGGTCAGACACATAGGTGACGTCTTTTGCCGCAGGATCAAGAGGCCGGAGCGGATTGCTGCCACAAACTGACAGGGGAGGTGACCCATATTAGGCATTTGGTCCCGCGGCAAACCCCGGGGGGCCAGCCCCCCGGACCCCCCGGAGGTATTTAAGGCCAGAAAGGGAGAGGAGCGGTTTTGTTGCGGATGGTGTGCCTATTGGATCAAATGCGGGATTTGTTACAGTGAAAGCCCGACGCTGTCTCTTGCCCCGCGCCCGCGAATATCGGATAAGCCCATAACGCTAGCAGCAAAGAGGCCGATATGCGCGCACGTATCTACCAACCCGCACGCACCGCGATGTCATCGGGCACCGCTAAAACCCGCGTCTGGCTGCTTGAGTTTGCCCCCTCCGAGGCACGTGAGGTGGATCCGTTGATGGGGTGGACCTCATCGTCCGATACGCAGTCGCAGGTACGTTTGCAATTCTCCACCAAGGAAGAGGCTGTCGAATATGCCCGCGAGCATGGCATCGATGCGCAGGTGCAGGATCCGAACAAGCGCAAGCCAAACATTCGCGCGGGTGGCTATGGTGAGAACTTTGCCACCGGACGCCGCGGCGCATGGACCCACTGAGCGTCACATTCGAGCAGCCAAACACCGCTGATGTCCGCGCCTTGCTGGAGCGGCATTTTGCGTTGATGCGTTCCTTGTCGCCTGCGGAAAGCTGTCACGTGATGGCACCCGAGACATTGCTGGACGCCGGCGCGACCCTGCTGGGCGTGCGAGAAGCTGGCGTTTTATTGGGTGTAGGTGCGTTGACACGCATTGGCGATGACGCAGGCGAGTTGAAGTCCATGCACACGGCGCAAGAGGCCCGCGGCAAGGGTGTTGCGCGGCGATTGTTGCAGGCACTTTTGCAAGAGGCACGCGACCGAGGGATGACCCAGATCAGTCTGGAAACCGGCAGCGCGGCAGAGTTTCAGGCGGCGCGGAGCCTCTATGAATCCGAGGGCTTTGAAGAATGCCCGCCATTTGGTGCCTATCAGCTTGATCCACTCAGTACTTTTATGACACTTCGGCTTTGATTTCTCCTGACGATCAGGCTTGCCAAGCCATGCCTGATGTTGGACAACCCCGCCAGCGGTCCCTTAGCTCAACTGGATAGAGCAGCTGACTTCTAATCAGCAGGTTGAGGGTTCGAGTCCTTCAGGGATCGCCAGTTTCTTCTTGATTAAACCGCGAATTTGCCGCTCCTTTTTTACAGGGGAGTGACAGATGACCAATCGTGGATTCGAGCAGGCTGAGTTTGAGGCGCGGTTGACCCGGGCGCAAATGGCCATGGCCAAGGCGGATTTGGATGCCTTGCTTTTGACGACCGAAGCGCAAGTTCGCTATTTCACCGGTTATCTGACGCGATTTTGGGAAAGTCCAACGCGGCCTTGGTTCTTGATAGTGCCAGCCAGTGGCAAACCCGTTGCAGTGATCCCTTCTATCGGTGCGGCGCTCATGGGGCAAACCTGGGTGGAGGATATCCGCAGTTGGAGCGCGCCGGATCTGGCCGATGATGGCGTGAGCCTTCTGGGTGAGGCCTTGCGGGAATTGACGCCGGATCGCGGGCGGATTGGTGTGCCGGACGGGCATGAAACCCATCTGCGCATGCCTTTGGCTGATTTGCGCCGGCTTGAGGATCTGTTGCCGGCCCGGCAGATCGTTGGAGATGCGGGGATCATACGCGGTTTGCGGATGGTCAAATCGACGGCCGAGATCGCCAAAATCGAAAACGCCTGTGCCATTGCAGGCCGCGCCTTTGGCCGGGTGCCGGAGATTGCCGCTGCAGGGGTGCCACTGGACGACGTGTTTCGCCGGTTTCAAATGCTGTGTCTGGAGGAAGGTGCCGATTGGGTGCCGTATCTGGCAGGCGGGGCGGAGCAGGGCGGCTATACCGATGTGATCTCTCCCGCGCGGGCCGTGCCTTTGGTGGCAGGGGATGTTCTGATGCTCGACACCGGCATGGTATGGGACGGGTATTTCTGCGATTATGATCGCAATTGGTCGGTTGGCCCCGCTTCAACAGCCGTAAAATCCGCCCATGCACAATTGATCGAGGCATCAGATGCGGCCTTTGATATTGCCCGTCCGGGCGCGACGGCGGCAGATCTTTTCCACGCGATGAATGATGTTCTCACACGGGGCGCTGGCGCAACAGAGGCCGGGCGATTGGGGCATGGCTTGGGCATGTCCCTAACAGAATGGCCGTCGCTGATTGCGCAAGATCACACGCCGCTGGAGGCGGGCATGGTTCTAACGCTTGAGCCGGGGATCGCCGTTGGGGGAAAGATCATTGTGCATGAGGAAAACATCGTGATCACGGATGGCGCGCCGCGTTTCATTTCGCCGCGGATTGGACCGGAGATTTCCACGCTGTGACGCATCTCAATTATGCCCTTGATGCGGATGACCCTTCCGCGCCGCCGATGGGTCTGATCGTGCTTCAGACCGACGAGACCCTTGAGGGCGACATGCGTCACTATTTTGCAAAAGACCCAAGTCCGATCTATGTGACCCGCATCGCCAGCGCGCCGGAGGTCTCGCAAGACAGTCTGGCCGCGATGAAGGGAGACATATCCGCCGCCGCCGACCTTCTGCCCAAGGCACGGCCTTACCGGGTGGTGGGGTATGGATGCACCTCCGCCAGTTCGGTGATCGGATCGCAAGCGGTGGCAGAGCAGGTGCAAAAGACCTGCAAAGCGGCAGAGGTGACCAATCCGCTGCGAGCGGCGGTAGCCTATGCGGCGCACAAGGGCATCTCCCGGCTGGCCTTGCTGTCGCCCTATGTGGCTGAGGTCAATGAAACCCTGCGCGGGGCCTTCGCGGCGCAGGGGGTTGAGACGCCGGTTTTTGGCAGTTTTGGCGTCGCCGAAGAGGAAAAAGTGGTCCGAATCTCTGCGCGGTCTTTGATTGACGGGGCAATTAACCTTGGCCGTGATGGATCGGTCGAAGGTGTGTTCATGAGCTGCACAAATTTGCGAACACTGGGCGTAATTGATGAGGTTTCTCAGGCACTTGGAAAACCCGTTTTGTCCAGCAATCAGGCTTTGGCGTGGCATATGGCCCAGCTCAACAGCGCCGAGTAACCCGAATACTTGGTGCCAAATCAAGTTTCTAGTTGCGTATTGGACAGTGGTCCGTTTGAATTGGGATCGTTCAAATGTGACAGCGGGATGAACCTGCTGCGGTCAGAACGGGGAAGGGAGACGACGTGAATACATCGTCAAACGACGCGGCTTTCGTCGAGTTCGAACGCGTGCAAAAATCTTATGATGGCGAAGCTCTGGTTGTGAAGGATCTCAATCTTTCTTTGCCCAAGGGCGAGTTTCTGACCATGCTTGGGCCATCGGGCTCTGGGAAAACCACTTGCCTGATGATGCTGGCCGGATTCGAGACAGCCACCCATGGCGACATCCGGCTTGATGGCAAATCGATCAACAATATCCCGCCGCACAAACGCGGCATTGGCATGGTGTTCCAGAACTACGCGCTATTCCCTCATATGACAGTGGCTGAAAACCTGTCTTTCCCTTTGGAAGTGCGCAAGATCGGGAAATCCGAGCGTGAAGAAAAAGTCAAACGGGCGCTGGATATGGTGCAGATGGGCGATTTCGCCGGTCGCCGTCCGGCGCAATTGTCCGGTGGTCAGCAGCAGCGGATCGCCCTGTCGCGGGCTTTGGTATTTGAACCTGAGCTGGTGTTGATGGACGAACCACTGGGCGCACTCGACAAACAGCTGCGCGAAACGCTGCAGTTTGAAATCACCAATCTGGCACATGATTTGGGGATTACCACGGTTTACGTGACCCACGACCAGACCGAAGCGCTGACCATGTCAGACCGTGTCGCGGTGTTTGATGATGGCCGCATTCAACAGCTTGCTCCGCCAGATCAGCTTTACGAAGCGCCGGAAAACAGCTTCGTTGCGCAGTTTATTGGTGAGAACAACACGCTTGAGGGTGTGGTCAAGGAGATCAACAATGACCGCGCCCTGGTGCAGCTTGATGGCGGCGGATTGATTGATGCCAAGCCGGTAAACGTCAGCAAAGTGGGCGAACGTACACGCGTGTCAATCCGGCCAGAGCGGGTGGAATACAACAAGGACCGGCTGAGCGCGGATGCACATACGCTGAACGCCGAAGTGCTAGAATTTATTTATATGGGTGACATCTTCCGCACCCGTCTTCGAGTTGCAGGGCGGGACGATTTTGTCATCAAGACACGGAACGCACCTGATCAGGTGCGTCTGAAGCCGGGTCAGCAGATCGAAATCGGCTGGCTTGCAGAGGACTGCCGTGCGCTGGACGCCTAAGGGCAGGTGCATGGGGTTTGTCGTGGTCCAATACGTTGGTCCACGCACACAAAGGCGCGTCGGCCAAGCCCGTTGCCGTCACGCCAAGCATTCAACGGGTACATAACTGGGAGACTATCAATGAAAATGACCAAAGCTCTTTTGGCCACGACCGCACTGACTGTTGCGGCAAGCATGGCCTCTGCTGATGGCCACATGGCCAGCGAGATGACCATCGTAAGCTGGGGGGGCGCATACTCCAACTCACAGCAAAAAGCCTACCACGACCCCTATATGGAAAAGACCGGCGTCAAGATCATCAACGATGAATCTTCTGCCGAAGCGGTGGCCAAGCTGCGTGCGATGAACGAAGCGGGCAACGTGACATGGGATGTTGTTGACGTTGTTGCGGCGGATGCGATCCGTCTGTGCGACGAAGGTCTGGCCATGGAAATCGACCCTGATGAGCATCTGGCGGCTGCGCCCGATGGCACATCTGCGGCGGACGACTTCGGCGACCTGCTGGTTTCCGACTGCTTTATCCCGCAGATCGTCTATTCCACGACATTCGGCTATCGCACAGACATGGTCGGTGACACGCCGCCAACATCCGTTTGCGCGGTCTTCGACACCGAAGCCTACCCAGGCAAGCGGTCCCTGGAAAAGCGTCCGATCAACAACATGGAATGGGCTTTGATCTGTGACGGTGTGGCCAAGGATGAAGTCTATGACGTTCTGGAAACAGCCGAAGGTCAGCAGCGCGCGCTGGACAAGCTGGGCACGATCAAAGACGACGTGATCTGGTGGTCCGCTGGTGCCGATACACCTCAGCTTCTGGCTGATGGCGAAGTTGTGATGGGCTCCACTTACAATGGCCGTCTGTTCTCGGTCATCGAAGAGCAAAAGCAACCGGTTGCCATGCTTTGGGACGCGCAGGTGTTTGACCTTGACGGTTGGATCATTCCGGCAGGTCTGAGCGACGAACGTAAAGCCCGTGCGCTGGACTACATCATGTTCGCGACGGACACGCAGCGTCTGGCCGATCAGGCCAAGTACATCAGCTATGGCCCGGCACGTGCATCCTCTGCACCGCTGGTCGGTCAGCACGCGGATCTGGGTATCGATATGGCACCACACATGCCAACAGATCCCGAAAACGCCAAGAACACCTTCCTCTACAACTACGAGTTCTGGGCTGACTACCGCGATGACATCGACGCGAAATTCCAGGCGTGGTTGGCACAATAAGCCAGCCTTGAATGGCTAAGCTATCATCAGGGGCCGCCATTGGCCCCTGATCCCCTACGATAGGAGAACACCTCGATGCCCAAGGGATATATCATTGGCCATATTACGGTCAGAGACCCCGAAGCCTACAAGGAGTATGTGGAGCGCGACACGCCGATCCTCAAACGTCTTGGTGGCAAATTCCTTGTGCGCGGCGGGCAAAGCCAGCTGATGGAAGGTGACGCATTCGAGCGGCACGTGGTGCTGGAGTTCCCATCGTATCAAGAGGCGCTCGCCGCCTATAACGATCCTGAATATCAAGAGGTTGCCAAAATCCGGCAACGCACCGCCGACAGCACGATCCTTGTCGTGGAGGGCGCAGAATGACCGACAAAACCGCAACTACCGCATCCGATGGCCCCATGTTGGCCGCCGATGGCACAACATTAAAATCCAGCCTGAACCGCGCCCTGCGCCGCCAGAAACTGCGGGCGCTGATGTTGATCGCGCCGCTTTTGATCTTTGTGCTTTTGACCTTTATCGCGCCGATCGCCGATATGCTGTTCCGCTCTGTCGAGAACCAGATCGTATCGGAAACCCTGCCGCGCACCACGGCTGCGCTGGCCGATTGGGACGCAAAGGGTGAAACGCCCCCGCCAGAGCCCGTGTTCAAGAACCTCTATGAGGACATGTTTATCGCCAAGGAACGCAAACTGCACACGCGACTTGGCTCCCGCCTCAACTACGAATTGACGGGCGTTTCCAGCCTGTTCCGCAAATCGGGTCGCAAGGTCGAAGACATGGGCGAGGTCTATCAAGACCAGTTCGAAGACCTCAACAAGTACTGGAAGAAGGGCGAGAACTGGAACGTGCTGATGGGTACCTCCAGCTGGCTGGCTGCGCAGAACGCATGGGACAAGAAATCAGAGGAGCCACAGCCACGGCTTGAAATCAAACCAGAGATAGTCGCGCTGCTGCCGCAGACATCCGAAAAGTTCAGCCTGTTCGCCGAGTTTGTGCAGGTGGATGAAAACGACAATCTGGCCAAAGAAGATCCATGGGCGATTGTCTATTCCGCACTTTATGATGATTTG
The DNA here is from genome assembly GCF_016801775.1 of Sulfitobacter mediterraneus. Classification (NCBI taxonomy): domain Bacteria; kingdom Pseudomonadati; phylum Pseudomonadota; class Alphaproteobacteria; order Rhodobacterales; family Roseobacteraceae; genus Sulfitobacter; species Sulfitobacter mediterraneus. The sequence continues at coordinate 3,205,020 of NZ_CP069004.1, forward strand.
ACTGCGGGCGCGAATGTCGCCGGCTATTCCGGTGAGGGGGCCGCAGAGTTGCAAGAAGCCGCCGCAGCGGTTTCTGGTTTTGAAACCGTGAATTTCACCGAGGCCTTTACCAAGATCGACAAGGATTGGGCCAGCATTGACGTCTGGCGCACCTTGCAGGTTTACAGCCCCGAATTCACCGCCGGATATTTTCTGAATGCGGTGGATATGCAGAAAACCATCGACGGCCCCGAAATGCGCCCCGAAAATGAACAGCTTTATCTCAAGTTGTTTGTGCGGACGCTGTTCATGTCCATGGTGATCACCGGCAGCTGTATCCTGCTGGGCTATCCCGTTGGATTTATCCTCGCCAACCTGCCCGCGCGGACGGCAAACCTGTTGATGATCCTCGTGCTGCTGCCGTTCTGGACCTCTCTTCTGGTGCGGACATCGGCATGGAAGGTGATGTTGCAACAACAAGGTGTGGTGAATGACACCTTGGTCTGGCTGGGCGTTGTGGCCGATGACAGCCGGCTTGCGCTGATCAATAACCAAACAGGCACGATCATCGCGATGACACATATCCTGCTGCCGTTTATGATTTTGCCGCTGTATTCGGTGATGAAGACGATACCGCCAAGCTATCTACGTGCGGCCAAATCGCTGGGCGCAACCAACTGGACCGCCTTCTGGCGGGTCTATTTCCCACAATCGGTGCCGGGCATCGGCGCGGGGTCGATCCTCGTGTTCATCCTGTCCATCGGCTACTACATCACACCCGAGATCGTGGGCGGCACGACCGGCACGTTCATCTCGAACCGGATTGCCTATCACATTTCCAGCTCGCTCAACTGGGGCCTTGCGGCTGCATTGGGTGCGATCCTGCTGGCCGTGGTTCTGGGGCTGTATTGGGCCTATGACCGCATCGTCGGCATCGACAACGTAAAATTGGGGGGCTGATCCATGGCTGCTTTGACACCTATCTCCCGCACGCCTGTTTCCTTCTATGTGCCCGTGGTTGCCGCCGCTGGCGCTGTGGCGGGACTTTTTGTCGGGACTGCGCAGGGCGCCAGCCTGCTGGGCGTGGTTCTGGGGGCGGTCCTGCTGGCCGCCGCTGCGTTCGTGATGACCCAGATCATTAAGGCGGAAAGCCCGAGCCGCTGGGGTCTTGTGGTGATCCTCGCCATCGTCGGGTTTTTCCTTGGCGGCCTTCCGGCGATGATCATCGGTGCGGCCTTTGGCTGGTTCTTTGGCTGGTTCAGCTTCTGGCTCTATGAGGGACGATACCGCGCACGGGTTGCGCCCTATCTGACCCCTGGTCAGGTTCTGTGGCATTTCACCTTCCGGGTGATCTGCGGCGCAATCCTTGTGTTCCTGATCACGCCCATCCTTGTGGTTATGCCGCTCAGCTTTAACGCCGAGGATTTCTTTACCTTCACGCCCGAAATGCTGCGCTTTGATCCTGAAGGCTACTCGCTCAAGCATTACCGCGACTTCCTGACCAACTCTGACTGGCAGAATGCACTGAAGAACTCCGTTCAGATCGCGCCAATGGCGACCCTTCTATCGGTGAGCTTTGGCACCCTGGCCGCCATTGGCCTGAGCCAGCCGCACGTGCCGTTCCGCCGGGCGATCATGGCGATCCTGATCTCGCCGATGATTGTACCGCTGATCATCTCGGCCGCAGGCATGTACTTCTTCTATAGCCGGATTGGCCTGCAAGGCACCTATATCGGTGTGGTCCTCGCGCACGCAGCGCTTGGCATTCCGTTCGTGATCATCACCGTGACGGCCACGCTTGTGGGCTTTGACAACTCGCTGACCCGTGCCGCAGCCAACATGGGGGCAGGGCCGGTGACGACCTTCTTCCGGGTGCAGATGCCGCTGATCTTGCCGGGTGTAATCTCGGGGGGTCTTTTTGCCTTTATCACCTCGTTTGACGAAGTGGTCGTGGTGCTCTTTGTTGGGTCTGCTGGTCAGAAAACACTGCCATGGCAGATGTTCACGGGCCTGCGGGAACAGATCAGCCCGACCATTCTGGCGGTTGCAACGATCCTTGTTGTGGTCTCCATCGCGCTGTTGACCGTGGTCGAGGTTCTGCGCCGCCGGTCCGAGCGGCTTCGCGGCATGTCACCGGCTTAACCAGCTTAAAAACTGTTGACGAAAATTGGCAAGGGGAGTAGCAAACCCCTTGCGCAGCTTGCCCGCGATGGCGTCGTGGACCCTGCTTGCCGCGCGGCCATCGTCCTACGATGCCTCCCCCGTTCTGAACGCCGGAACGTGTGGTCGGGCGTCTTCTGTCCGACCTTGAGACAGGAGACCCACCATGGTCGATATCGCAAACCGCCCTGAATTTTTCACGTCCCACAATGGCGACAAAGCCCCATTGCCGTTTTCCAAGGCAGAATACGCCCGCCGTCTGGCCAAGCTGCGCAGCATCATGGCCGCACGGGACATTCCAGTTGTGCTGCTGACCTCGATGCACAACATCGCCTATTACTCCGGCTTTCTTTACTGCTCCTTCGGGCGGCCTTATGGCTGTGTGGTGACGCAAGAGGCCTGCACAACCGTCTCGGCCAACATTGACGCAGGGCAGCCGTGGCGCCGGTCTGTAGAGGACAATGTGATCTACACCGATTGGAAGCGTGACAACTACTGGCGGGCAGTGGCGGGGCTTACCGGCGGGGCCAAGCGGATTGGCATCGAAGGGGATCACCTGACGCTGGCGATGCGCGACAAGGCAACCGAAATGCTGGGCGCAACCGAACTGCCGGACATCGCACCTGACACCATGACCGCCCGGATGATCAAGTCAGATGAAGAGATTGCACTGATCAAGGGCGGCGCACGTACCGCTGATGTTGGCGGCGCGGCCATCCACGCGGCGATCCGCGAAGGGGCAACCGAGATCGAGATCGCGATGGCGGGCCGTGACGCCATGGAGGCCGAAATCGCCCGCGCCTACCCCGATGCCGAATATCGCGACACCTGGGTGTGGTTCCAATCGGGGCTGAACACAGATGGCGCACACAACCCCGTCACCAAGCGCGCCCTGCAAAAAGGCGATATCCTGTCTCTGAATACCTTCCCGATGATCTCTGGCTACTATACCGCGCTGGAACGCACATTGTTCCTCGGCCAGCCAGACGCCGAAAGCCTGCGTCTGTGGGAGGCCAACGTGGCCGCACACGAACTGGGCATCAGCCTGATCAAACAGGGCGCGACGTGCAGCGGCATTACCGAAGAGATCAACCGCTTTTTCGCGCAGGAGAACCTGCTGCAATACCGGTCGTTTGGGTATGGCCATTCCTTTGGCATTCTCAGCCACTACTATGGCCGCGAGGCCGGTCTGGAGTTGCGCGAGGATATCGACACCGTTCTGGAACCGGGCATGGTTGTCTCGATGGAGCCGATGCTTTGGGTGCCGGAAGGAACCGCGGGGGCGGGTGGCTACCGCGAGCATGATATTCTGGTGATCAGCGAGGATGGCGTGGAGAATATCACCGGGTTCCCCTATGGGCCTGGTCACAACATCATCGACAGCTGAGAACAAGATGGAACCGGGGGCAAGGGGGCTGCGTTTGTTTACATGACTTTCAAACGCATCCTTGCCCCCGCTATCGCCTGTGCCCTGTCCATGCCCGCCTTCGCTGACGTTGTGGGCAACGTCGACGTGGACTGGCTTGGCAATGACATCGTTGTCGAGGCGGTGCAGGATCCCAAGGTCAAGGGTGTCACCTGCCATCTGTCCTATTTTGAACGCGGTCTGATCGATCGGTTGCAAAAGGGCAATTGGTTCGAGGACCCTTCGAACTCTTCGATATCCTGTCGCCAGACCGGACCCATTGAAATTGGAGATATCGAGCGTGACAACGAAGGCGAGAATGTCTTTAGCGAGCGCCGTTCGATCATCTTCAAAACGCTTCGGGTCAAACGGATATTTGATGCGAAGAACAATACCCTGATTTACATCAGTCACGCGCGGGATGTGCAAAACGGCTCTGCCAAGATGTCGATGTCTACCGTCCCGTTGTATCAACCGACGCAATAGCAGGATCTCGCGCCAAGATCCGCTGATCTTTGCTTGGGCCGCAGGTACCCGCTATGCGCGTGTCTCAACCTGTTCTATACTGATGGAAAACAAACAGGGCAGCAGGCACATGGAAATTTCACGCAGAACAATGATTGCTGGTTTGGGCGCGTTTGGCCTTTCAGCTTGTTCCAATGGCGGGCGCAGCGTCGTCCCGGTACAGACAGGCGGCTTGCCCGCTGATCTGCGACCGCAGTTCAACACCGGATACAATGCTTGGGTCGCCGCCTTTCGCGGTCGTGCCGAGGCGCAAGGCATCTCCACCTCGGTCCTGAACAGCGCGTTTCGCGGCGCGGGGTATTTGCCCGGCGTGGTCAAAAGGGACCGCAATCAGACCGAATTTACCCGCACTCTGGAAGACTACCTTGCTATCGCAGCCTCGGATGAACGGGTGTCTAAGGGCCGCGCCGCCTATGCCCGCCACCGCGGCACACTGGCGGCGATCGAAGCACGCTATGGCGTGGCCGCCGAGATCGTCGCGGCGGTCTGGGGCTTGGAAAGCTACTACGGCGAACGGCGCGGCGATGTGCCGGTGATCTCGGCCACATCCACATTGGCCTTTGACGGGCGCCGCGGCGCGTTCTTTGAAAAACAGCTCGTTGCCGCTCTCAAGATTTTGCAGAACGGCGATATCAGCCCCGCGCGCATGACTGGGTCATGGGCAGGTGCAATGGGGCATACCCAGTTCATCCCGACTTCTTATCAAGCCTTCGCTGTCGATTTCACGGGGGACGGACGGCGCGATATCTGGTCCGAAGATCCGTCTGACGCATTGGCCTCAACGGCGGCGTATCTGTCACGCAACGGATGGACACGGGGGCGCAAATGGGGCGGCGAAGCGGGCACCCTGCCTGCAAGCGCCGGATCGGTGATCCAGCCACAACCGGGCGGGCCAAAATTTGTCGTGACCTCGAATTTCCGAGTGATCAAACGCTACAACAATTCCGACAGCTATGCGATTGGTGTGGGGCATCTGGCAGACCGGATCGCCGGTGGAGGCCCGATCAAAGGCAGCTTTCCACCCGATAAATATGGGCTGACCAAAGCGGACCGGCAGCGCCTGCAGGAACGGCTCACGGCGCGGGGCTTTGACACCGATGGTGCGGATGGGGTGATCGGTCCGAACAGCCGCAAGGCGATTGCGGCCTATCAATCGAGCATTGGCCAAACACCGACGGGCGACCCCTCAATCGCGTTGCTTCGGACGCTTGGCTGAGAGCGGCGAAAACCCGTTAATATTTGAAAAAGTATCCCGCCCGCCGGGTGGAGGATTTGGCGAGTTTAAGCCCGATTAAAGATATGGCGACAAGTTTTGCCAATCTCAGGCAAATATGGTGGGAAGTTTTCCACCTCGATCTGCTGCCTTGTGGAAGTGGTGGATGTTGTCCACTATTTGTTTGGAGAATACTCCCTTTATGGTAGAATATCTGCACCCAAACTCATGGGATGAAGTTTGATGCAGAAGCACACCTCAGGCACTTTCCCGCAAGGCGGTCAGTGTAAGCACGCGCTTTCGGACGCTCCGGACGGCCAAATGGGAAGGCGAGAAGCCAAAGGATACTAACCATGAAGATCCTAGTCGTTGATGACGATATCCTAATCCTTGAAATTCTAGAACTGTTCCTATCCTCGATTGACTACGAGAATGTCCAATTCGCCAAATCCGGCGAAGAGGCATTACAATTGATCGAGGCGTCAAGCACACCTTTTGAGTGCATCTTGCTTGATATCAATATGCCGGTTCAGACCGGGATCGAATTGATCCCGATGATCCGGCGGCACAACGGGTATGAATTTGTACCGATCATCATGCTTACCGCGCAGCATGACAAAAAGAACATCGCCGAGGCATTTGTGGCGGGTGCATGGGATTATGTCACCAAGCCGTTCGAGTTCTTTGAACTGGAGACACGTCTATACGGTGTCGAAACGCGGATGGTCGAATTGGCCCGCCGTTCGCAAGACGTGTCAGAGGATGCTGGCAACGGTGACACAACACTCAAACGGTTCTGTGCCTTGCACCGCCCTGTAACACCTGCACAGATCACTGAAAGTGGCCTGGTTGGGCTGGGCGCCTTTGAAAACTGCTTTGCCCGGATCAGCAACACCCTACACGGCAACGTCAGCCTTATGGCGCTGAGACTGAACAATTTGCCAGAGGTGACGCAATCGCTGCAGGAACCGCAGACACATCAATACCTGGTGAAACTTGCCTCTGTGATCGCTTCGCACGCTCAACCCTGGCAGGGGATCGTCACGTATTTGGGCAAAGGTGCATTCCTGATCCTGTCCTTTGCGCCGGTGCGCAGGCCGGCAATGACCCTCAAAGATGCGATCACGACTGCGATTGGTGAAGTGGACAGCCAGCTTTTGAGTGCGCAGGATTTGCGCACTGATTACAGCAGCTGGCAAATCCATGGCAATGAAGTGCCGGAAGGGGTTGAGCCTTCTTACCTTTTGTACGCAGTGAAAAATCATCTGGATCAGAGCGTCAGACTGCAGTAACAGGCCTTTACAACCATACGTGGCGGAACATCCCCCTTAGGATGTGTTGCGGTGTCGACTTCAAGTTGACACCACCCTCCTGTTTGGTTTTGCTGAAGTAAAGATTAACCAATGAAGAGACTGACCCTGCAATGAGCGGCGGAATTACCCTGTTTTCAAATATCAGAATGGTTGGGGTTCTAAGTATTGCCGCATTGATAGGCATCCTGATTGCAGGGCGGCTCGAAAAGCTGGGCGATAATGCGTATCTGAATGACAACAAGTTGCAGACAACGCTGCAACTGGTCGAGCTGCGCGAGAACATCCGCAAAGAGATCATCGACCGTATCCTCAAGTTGAGCGAACTCGCCACGATTGTCGGTCAAAATCCGTCTATGGAGGGTGATCAGCTGTCTGCCCGCGCAGAGCAATTGATCGAGACAACACCGGATTTGATTTCTATTGGGATTGCGCCGGATCTTGTCGTTACAAGAGTGATCCCGGCCGAGGGCAACGAACGCGCGATTGGTCTCGATTATCGCAGTAACAAGCAACAATACCCAATGGTGAAACAGGCCATGGAGACCGGCAAGGGATTGATCACCGGGCCGGTCAACCTCGTGCAGGGTGGACGGGGCCTCATTCTGCGCCAACCGGTCTATGTCGGGGATGGGGTAGATAAATCTCCCTGGGGTATCATCTCCGTTGTGCTGGACTATGAAAAGTTTCTCACCAACCTGGGCTTGCCGGACATCGGCCAAGACTATGAGATCATGATCCAGGATACGACCAATGGCGGGGCGTCTGATCACGTTCTCTTTGGGGATCAGGACATTCTGGGCCAAGACCCTGTGCTTTTGACGCTGGATTTCCCTTATGGTGTTTGGCAATTGGCGGCCGTCCCCGTTGGCGGTTGGCCCCTGCACAAACCCGATCACAATTCTGATCGTCTTCTTGCCTTTATCGCCATTGGTCTTGCGCTGTTCTTGCTGTGGTACGTCATCCGGCTGGCGGACAACCGTCGTATCGCCGAGGTGCGGCTGTCGAATGCCATCGATGCACTGGATCACGGGTTCATCATGTTCGACCCCAATGACCGATTGGTGCTGAACAACAAGAAATACCTCGACATCTACAACCTGAACCGCGACGCAATCGAGCCGGGCGCATCATACGAAGATTTGGTGTTGCGCGGCCTCAAGCGCGGGATTTTTCCATCGGCTGTTGGCCGCGAAGAAGAATGGCTTGCCGAATGGAACGCAAAGCGCGGGGGTGATTTCGATGCAGAACATTTCCTGTCAGATGGCCGCGTGATCAAAGCCTCGGACCGGACCATGCCTGACGGCAGCATAGTCGGCCTGCGCATTGATGTCTCCGAGTTGAAAGAGGCTCAATTGGGGGCGGAGGCGGCGAACAAAGCCAAATCGGACTTTATGGCCGTCCTCAGCCACGAATTGCGCACGCCGCTGACCGTGATCCTCGGCACAGCCCGCCTGTCCAAACAGGTGGAGCGTCTGCCCAAGGCCAAGGAGCTGACCGCGTCGATTGATGCGTTGCCGGATAGTGAAGGCGCGGCGCTCAAGACCCAACTGTCCGGGGTCTACGAGATGATCTCTGGCATGATGGAAAAGCTGGAGCGGTCCGGCGAGCATCTGCTGTTCTTGGTGAACGAAATTCTGGATTTTGCCAAGATCGAGGCCAGCGGCCTGTCCCTTGATATTCAGCCCAATGACATTGGCGAGATCATCCAAACGGCGGCTGGCCAGATGGCCCCGATGGTTGAACAGAAGGGTCTGGAGCTAAACGTCCAACCTGTGTCTGCGACTTTGGATCTTGATGCCAAGCGGATCCAGCAGGTTTTGATGAACCTTCTGGGCAACGCCACAAAATTCACCGAAACAGGCAGCGTTTCCCTGATCGCAGAGATCGTCAGAGACCAGATCGAAATCAGGGTCAAAGACACCGGCATGGGCATTCCGCCCGATCAGGTCGAGAGGGTGTTTGAGCCATTTCATCAAGTGGATTCGTCCAACAAGCGGGGCATCGGCGGCACCGGTCTTGGCCTCGCCATCTCGCGCGAGATTGTCGAGGCGCATGGCGGAACGCTCACTGCAACAAGTGTCGAAGGTGAAGGCAGCGTGTTCAAGGTGACATTGCCGCTTCAGAGCGCTGAATGAGCCCTCCGGATAGCCCCGACAATCGCGGGCCGTTCCAGAAGGCTCAAACATCGTGATACTAGGCCGCGGCGTCGGCCTTTGGGGCTGCTGCAGTCTCAGGCGCAGCGGTCGTCTCCGCCGCAGGCTTGGACGTTAGCAGCGTTTCCATATAGGATTTGCTACCCTGAGCGGGTGAATTTGCAACAGGCGCAATGCTGTCGATCAACGCACGTGTGCGTGCCTGTTCAATCCGGTTCTCCGCTGCGCGGCGGTCGGCCGCGATCTTGGCCGCATCATCATCCAGAGCGGAAACAGATGCGCGAGATGGCGCGCCATCGCTGGCTGCAGCCGGACCTTTATCCGCAACCGGTTTGGCTTGCTCTGCCTTTGAGGGCGGGTTGGAATTATCAACTTCAGTCGTCTGGTCTGCCGCTTTCTGCTCAGAGGGTTTTGGCTCTTGCTTGTCCTGACCGTCAGACACTTCCGCCTTCTTGGGCGATTTGTCCTCTGGCTCAGAGTTGGCCGATGATGTGCCTTGCGGCGCACCGATGAGTGGCGAGATTAAGTTCATACTTGGCCTCCTTAACTTTGAGATGGCTCTCGTGGAGCGCCGGTTAAAGTCGGAAACTGGCAGAACTATGGTAATTTCATGATGGGAAACCAGCGGGGCGCCAAATTTTGAACAGCGGCGGATCAGAAGGCTGCGGAGACCACAGGCGGTTAAGCATCCAAAAAGGCGCTGACCTCAGCACGCAGTCTGTCCCAATCCGTGAATTCGCGAACGCCGTCCACCAGATCGACCTCCCGCCCGTCCAAGAGAACATTCTGCACGATCTGGCTTTCGAAATAGCCGTAGCTGCTGGCGCGAACAGCACCGGCAAGCAGAAGCTCGCGGTTGGGTTCAAACCGTGTGCGCATTTCCATCTCGGTCAGATATTCCTGCGCTTCTTCAAGCCCGTCAGGGAATGCAGCCTTTAGGCTGACAGAAATGATCATGGTTTGCAGGGCTTGCAGATCTTCCCGACTGGCAGATACCAGGACTTCAAAGCCTTGCGGGTGACGTCGCTCATGCACCGGTGCGGCCAGGATGACCTTGTCGATACCTTCAAAAGAAATGGGCGCCAATCTGTCCGATGTGTTGAACAGCCGCACGCCGTGTCCCGCCGCACGTATCTGTGCCTCCACGGCGTCAACAATCTTGCGCGTTTGTCCTTCGACGGTTTCGTAAATAATGAGCAATTCCATTGTGCACCCCATCTCTTCCTCCGCCAGAAGGGCAGAGGTCCATCGCTGCTCAACTGACCTGCAAGGTTATTTTCTACATGTCTCGGGCGGACGGGCTTTGTTCTAGATCAAAGCGGCGGATTTATTCGGGCCCCACGTGTGCCGGTCGGCGTTTCATCTGCTAGGGTGTCTCAATATTTCGATATTTTGGTCCAACGATGAGTGATGCCCAGAGGTGCGAGATGAAAAATTCACAATATCTTCTTCCGGCCAATGCGGACGACCCTTGGAGCCTGCTTGATCCAGCCAAGGTCAAGAAAGCTATCTCCATTCGCGATTACATGTTGGGAGAGGGCAGGTTCAATGCCGACGCAAACGACACGCTCACCGCCTTGGCAGAGCAACTTGTATCTGCGGGGCTGCCATTACACCGATGCGTGACCATTGTCCGCATCTTGCACGCAATAAATTCCGCATCTTATCGGGTTTGGGAGCAAGGGCGAGGAGCTATCGCAAACGTCTTTCCATACATTGGAACGGCGTCAACCGAATATGAGACATCGCCCTCAGCCCTCGCGCATGAAACAGGGCGGTGGGTCCGGTTCAACCCTCAAGACCTACAGGAGACAGACTTCAACCTCGTGCCAGAACTCAAACAAGCCGGGCTAACGGACTACATCTGTGCGCCGACGCTCATGGCCAATGGAATGCAGAATATTTTCTCCTTTGCAACGCAGGCGGAGGCCGGCTTTAGCGACGTGGATGTCGCCCTTTTACGGGCAACCTTTCCGGCAATCGAAGCCTGTCAGGAAATTCTTGTGATGCACCGGATCTTGAAAGAGGTCACACGGATGTACGTGGGCGAAGAGCCGCATGAGAGGATACTTGCGGGCGATGTGCATCGCGGCGAGGTGACCCGGCTCAGATCTGCAATCCTGTTTGCGGATATGCGTGAATTCACGCTGTTGACCTCTGATCTGTCAGCCGAAAGTGCGACAGCCCTTCTAAATGAATACTATGATTGCGTGGTTCCCGCTGTCGAAAACAATGGCGGCGAGGTTCTCAAATTCATCGGCGATGGTGTATTGGCCATTTTCCGTGCCGGGCAGGAGGATGCGAAGGCTTGTGCCAAAGCGCTGTGCGCGGCCCGCCAGGGGCGTCTGGCTGTGGCGGACCGGCGCAAGAGCGCGGAGATACAGTTTGACGTAGGTGTTGCGCTGCATTTTGGCGAAGTTGCATACGGCAACATCGGCTCCGGTGCCCGGCTCGACTACACTGTGATCGGGCGCGACGTTAATCTGGCCAGCCGCTTGGCCGACATGTGCGGAACACTGGGCAAAGCGATCTTGGTTTCAGAGGAAATTCGCCAACATCTGAGTGACGAAGCCTTTGAAAATTGCGGCTCCTACGAACTGAAAGGGCTTGCTGGCAAGATCCCGGTCTTTTCGGAAGGCTAGGGGCTTGATCCTAGGATCCGGAACAGTCAGTCCGAGGCAAATTCGATCTTCATCTTCTTCGTGTCGAAAGACAGCGCATTCGCTTTTTCGGCCTTTTCATCCGCCCCCAGAAAAATCAGACCGCTGCCATTCAGCAGGGTGGTCCTTCGATGGATTGAGATCGCTTTGCCGTCATCGGTTTGAATGACGCTACCGGTGGAGCTGATGTCCGAAAATTCCAGCTCCCCTTGCCGCATCGAAACAACCGCATGTTTGCGCGAGACCCAAGCGTGGCCCAAGACGATGTCATTGTCGATGGCGCGCCCGATGGACAGTTTTTCCCCCTCACCAACCTGCCAACTTCTGTCGGCATAGGCCAAACGGGCAAAGTCTGTGCCGTTGGCCTGGGCCTTCTTGGGTTTTACAACTGTGGCCGTCTGCAAAGATACATCGCTGGCAGAGCAGGAATAGACTCTGGTCGTCGTTTGTTTGCCCTTGAGCTGTAAATCACCAATCAGCGTCAGTTGCTGTTTTGATATTGGCATCAAGCCGTCAAAACATGCATCGCCCAGCAATATCTCCCCCGGCTTGGCTATGGATGCCAAACGGGCCGCTGTGTTCACAGGCGTGCCGTAAATATCCCCGTCGTGGGTCAGAATCTCGCCTACGTACATGCCAACATGGACCGCCAAGTCGGCGTGCCAATCTTCATGGATCATCTTCATTGCGGCCTGAAACGCGCTGTCGGACTGGTCGAAGTAGCTCAGCACATCGTCACCCTGCGATTTAACGCAATGCCCGCCGTGCTGCTCAATGATTTGGCGCATTCTCGTCAGGACATCCGTAATCTGCTCCAGGGCAAGCGCATCGCCTACAGCTTCATAAAGCTGCGTGCTGCCAGTGACGTCGGATATCAGAACGCAAGCAAATGGCATCGCAATTGGTCACCGGAAATCAATTGATAGGTTCGTTGGGGCAGGGAACGAGGGTAATTTTTTGAGGATACCGCGGCGTGGTTGGAAATAGCAACATTAACGATTTGGGGATCAGGACACCAGAATGGTTGGCTCCCGGACTGCGAAAGCAACGGATATCAGCCGTTGTCTTCGGGCTTGTGGCCGTCAGAACGCTGTTCGCTAATTTCAGTTTTGTCTCAAATTCTGCTATATTGGTCGCTTCTTCTCACGATCTTGAGCGCGAACCACAGCTACGGGTAGTGGGCCTGAGCCAAACGATCCCCTTGATAGGAAACCTGCCATGATTCTCTACCCCATGATTGAACTGCTCGAAGGTCGCTGTGTCAGCCTTTTCCGCGGGCGTACGGAAGAGCCCCAGATTTGGCATATCGACCCAATAGAAAAGGCCAAAAGCTTTGCCGAGGCGGGCGCGGAATGGCTTCACATCACCGACTTTGATGCGATGTCGGGTGATGAGCGGAATTCCGATCTCATCAGGGAGATCATTCGCGTTGTTGGAATCCCTGTTCAATTGGGCGGTGGTTTTCGAAGCGTCGAGCGCATCGCAGAGTGGGTCGACCACGGTGTGGGGCGCGTTGTCGTTGGCACGCTGGCATTGCGGCAGCCCGATCTGGTGAAGGAGGCGGCCAAGCTCTTTCCTGATCAAATTGTGCTCGCAGTGGATGTATTTGAAGGCCATGTGGTCAGCGACGGCTGGAAAGAGAAAAGCGCGTTTACGCCATCGGCATTTCTGGAGGCGTTCCAGAGCGATCCATTTGCCGCGATCATTGTGACCGACATCGGGGCGGAAATAGGGGATGCAGAAGACAGTGTTGCCCTGATCTCCCAACTGGCGAGCGAGGCCAATTCTCCGGTTGTGGCCAGAGGGCTGATCCGTTCCCTTGACGATTTGTCTCGGTTGAAATTTGTGCCGCAAGTTTCGGGTGCATTGATCGGGCGGGCTTTGTTCGATCGTAGCATCGAGATAGAGGATGCGCTTCAAATCGCACGCCCGGAAATCGGCAGCCGCGCCGAATTTATCTAGCAGACCGACCAAGACCACCAGACTGTCACCCCAATTGTCTGGTGGCCCGCCAGCCCGCTGGCTGTCCTGCCCATAAGCGGGTTGTCGGGGCAACCTCGGGAAGGGGGTACAGTACCTATGCCAAAGCTGGTTTGCCAAAAATTCCTAATTTTGCTAAAGTCAGGCTCCACATTCTCCTAGATTATGGGCCTTTATGGGACAGGTTCCACAGATAATCCATGTCACAAGACGGTGGCTACTGTCTGGTTTGAGTGCTTCATTGGCAATGGTTTCCTCTCATGGCGTTGCCAACGCAGAAGGAGGCGGAGGATCGGACGAGCGCCCGTCTTCATCCCACAATATCGATAAGAACCCACCAAAGAAGAGGTCGAAAAAAATAAGTGTAATCTACACGCAGAAAAACCTCAAAAACGTCAAAGACAGAGATCTCAGGACCGCGATCCGTGGCAACAAGGAGGGTCATAGTATTGTGATCGAAGGTTTCTCAAAAAAGATGTCATCGGTCATATTCGAGATGATGTTGGTTTGGCGAGAAACAACGCTTACACATTTCAATGACCTGACCAAACTTAGGACAAAAAAGAGCAGGAAAAGACGCCTGGAACATTGGCTTGTGCTGGCAGAAGACAGGGTTTCAGTGCTCGAACACATTGCGAGATCGCAAAAATCAATTGATCCTAATAACCCCGAACTCAGAAGAGTGAAGCGAATGTCAGAACTGATCCGTATCTGGTATCGCAATCCCATGGAAGGGGCGCTGAACAAGCCCCAGAAAAAGCCCGCAAAGAAAACACCCCAAAAGAGTACCCCAAAAAAGTCAGACACCAATGCTGTGACAGACTTCTTCACAAAACTCACCGGGAAAGAGGCGCCACAGAACGAGGAGGCTGCGGGCTCACGATGAGTTCAGCTGGCCCAATAATCGTCCCCGAACTGCTGTCCAATCGTTTGCAGTTCCTTTTCTAATATAGGGTCAAGATCCGCCGCATTTTTCTGCTGCGCTTGGTACGACATGCTGATGCCGATTGGATAATCGTTGGCGACGCCCATGATCGCCCCTGCGACGGAAACAATGCCGGGAAATGCTTCCTGGCGTGAATAGGCCAAACGGGTTTGCCTGATCTCATCTAGTTCTGTAATCAATTCGGTGCGCGTCTGAAGGCTCCGCCCCGTCAAACTTGGCAGGGTTTCATCATACAATTCTTTGATGGTGCGATCTGACAAACGACTTAACAGCGCTTTGCCCATCGCTGTTGTATGCGCAGGTAGGCGTTGCCCCAGACGTACGGATATCAATATGGGTGTCGATCCCTGATGGTGACGCAACAGTATGATTTCACGTTTGTCCAATACAGCAAGCCATGTGGAAAGACCCGTTAGAAGTGAGATATGGGCCAAACTTTCCGCGATGGCATCCAGATTGAAATTTAGCGGACGATATTGAACACCCAGTTCCCAGGCTAGTGGCCCAGCCACGTATTGGCGTGACCTGGGCACTTGTTCAATCAGTCCACTGTCACGTAGTGACGCCATCAGACGAGAGGCGCTGCTTCGTGGCAGGTCAAGCGCCGTGCAAATCTCGCTCACCGATATCGGCTTTGGTGATGCCGCAACAAGCTTCAAAGCCTTTGTCATGTTGTTGAGGGTCTTCATATGGTTTTGCTCGACTTCAGGCGTTTACAATCGCATTCAAAAACTCTTTGGTGCGTTGAGATTTTGGTGTGCTGAAAAAATCTGTTGATGGTTCGAATTCGACCACTTTGCCAGCATCGAGCAACATGGCCCAATCAGACACGGTTTTTCCAAATCCGATTTCATGTGTGACGACGATCATCGTAACATTCTTAATGCTCTTGAGTTCGCGGATCACCCCAAGAACCTCTTCTTTCTTTTCCGGGTCAAGGGCGGATGTGGGTTCATCAAACATCAACAGCTCCGGGTTCATGGCCAGTGCCCGCGCAATTGCAACCCTTTGGCGTTGACCGCCGGATAATTCGCAAGGGTAGGCTTGCATTCGGTCGGTGAGCCCAATGAGGTCCAGCAAGTCTTTCGCCTCATCTTCAGCCCTGGATTTGGGCGTTTTCATAACGCGTCGCGGGGCCAGCGTGATGTTATCCAACACGGACATATGGGGAAACAGGTTGAAGTTTTGAAATACCAGACCCGTACCCTGCCGTGCCGACTCGCGTTGATTGGGATCGCTCAAATCAACGTGCCGGTCGCCGATCGTGAGCGAGCCAGCTTCAACCTGCTCTAATCCGTTCAGGCATCGCAGGAGGGTGCTTTTGCCACAACCACTTGGCCCACATATCATCAGCGTATCGCCTTTATTGATGCTTAAATCAATATCGCTAAGAATGGTCGTGTCCCCATATTTCTTAGTCAGGCCGCTAATATTA
Source organism: Sulfitobacter mediterraneus (assembly GCF_016801775.1). Taxonomy (NCBI): domain Bacteria; kingdom Pseudomonadati; phylum Pseudomonadota; class Alphaproteobacteria; order Rhodobacterales; family Roseobacteraceae; genus Sulfitobacter; species Sulfitobacter mediterraneus. Next base: position 3,220,789 of record NZ_CP069004.1, read on the forward strand.
AGAAAAGGTTTCTCGGACATCAGACGCTCTCCCATTTGCGAAGTTTCTCGAGGCGACGCATTGCCACAGTGAAAGACAGGATGAGTGCCACATAAACAACGGCAGCCCCCGTGTAGAGTTCGAGAGGACGAAAGAATTGAACAGTCAGTTCCTGTGCGCGGAACATCACTTCGGGCACAGCAATCAGCACGGTGACAGTGACGTTCTTGATTATCGTAATATGCACATTTGTCAGTGCGGGGAGGGTTGAGAAGAAGCCTTGGGGGATGATCACAAACCTCAAAGTGTCCATTTTCGACAACCCGAGTGACCAGGCCGCCTGGCGCTGCGTTCCGGGAATTGCTTGCAAACCACCACGGAATGCCTCACAGGCCAGCGCACTGCCGTTCAAGGACAAGGCAAGTATGCTGCTTTGTGTCGGGCTCATTGATAGGCCGGTGAGAATTGGAAATACATAATGAATCCAGATCAACAGGACCACAACCGGCAAGGTGCGAAATACATCTACGACGACAGAGCTGGCCATGCTGAAAATACGGATGGGAGAAAGATGTGCCGCCGCCAATATCATGCCGACAATTGTCGCTATTAAGATGCTTGGAAAGGCGATGATGACCGCATACCAAACACCCCCGGCAAGGTAATCCCCGTATTGGAATAGAATTCCAAATTCAAAATTGTAGTTCATGCCGCCCTCTCCATCATATGATCCTCAGTTTATCTAGGGTCTTGATCCTAGGCCGAAGCCTGTAAAGCTCCGGCCCAGTTAAATTGCAGTCAGCCAATGGCGTTTAGTTCGGGCCAGTCGCCAAGCTAGCAGGCATGCCCCAGCGTTCGGCAAGTTCAACATACCATCCACGCAATTGCATCGTGTGGATATAGGTATTCAAGAACACCAGAAGCTCCGGATCGTCATATCGCACAGCATGATTCAGGCTATTCCATTCAATGACAGAAGGATCAAACTCGAGCGCCCGAAGTTCAGAGCGTTCTTCGGCGCGTTTCGTGTTGGAAATTGAATCGCCAATATAAGCAGCCGCTTGGCCCTGCATCACTTCAAGTACGGCAGCACCCGTATCTGAATAGGACGCCACCTCTGCCTTGTCGAACACACGTGCCGCCAGCCGGTGCGCGCTTGTACCCGAAACGACTGTAATTTTATTTCCCTCTTGGTTCAGGTCTTCGCTTGTTTGAAAGGGGCTGTCAGTGCCGACCAGCGCCAGAGGGGATAGGAAGCCCCAACCATCGGTAAACGCGACGGCTTTTGAGCGTTCAGGCGTTGCGCCCATGCCCGTCATGATAACGTCCCATTTGCCGGCCTGAAGACCAGCAATCAGCCCGCTCCAGGTGGTGTTGATCAGTTCGATCTCGATGCCCGTCAGCTCTGAAAGCATTGCAATATCGTCAACGATCAGGCCTTCAAATTCCCCGCTGGATGGGTTTTTTGCAACAAACCCATTCCAAGGGGCAACACCAACGGTCATCTTGTTTGACGACATGATCCGGTCAAATGTTTCCCCGGCCCAAGCGGTCGTGGAAATTGTACATACCGCAGCAACGACAATACTTTTAATCAGTGAATACACCATGTTTTAGTCCTCCATGTATTGGTTTCTTGTTCTGTTTAGTGACTTGTTGGGGCATCTCCGTCGCGATCCAGCCCCAGGATCGGCGCCATGGCACGATTGTCCACGACGACATCTATGAGGTAGAGTTTCTTGCTTTTCAGACCGCGATCGACGGCGGCTGGTATCTCGGCTGGATCTTCAACACGCTCCCCGTCACAATGAAGTGCCTTGGCAAGAACCGCGTGATCGATATCCGAAAGATCGCACTCTCCGTATTCATCGAACAACTTTTGCTCAAAGTGCTTTTGGAAGCCTAGGGTTGCGTTGTTGATAACAACAACAACGACGGGAATATCGCACCTCGCAGCAGTCTCCATCTCGGCCATGACATAACCGAAAGCCCCGTCCCCTGTCAGGCAGACAACCTTCGCACTCGGGTCAGCTAGCTTAGCGCCGAGGGCCGCTGGCAAAGACCACCCGATACCGCCCGTGCCACGGGGCGACAGGATGCGCCCGCCGACGGATACATTATCGATATGGCTGAACGCCCAGCCGGTAACATAGCTTGCATCCGTCACCAAAATGGTCTGGGGATCCATCCGATTGGATATTTCGCCAAGGACGCATTCAGGACGCATTGGAATCGCCGTTGAGGTAGAAATTTCCTTGAATGAAGCTTTCCACTCGTTGTTCTTCGCAACAAGCGCCTCGCCAATGGCACCGGACCGGCCGGGTTTGTTGGTGACGGGCGATGCTATAAGCTCAGCCAGTGTCTCGCGGGCGTCGCCGATCAATGTCACATCCGTCCGGAAATTCCGCCCCGGTTCCTCGGGATCAATATCAAGATGGATGATACGTGTTTCAGGTCCCGGCTGTTGCCAGTTCATGTAGCAAATCTGGCCTGTTCGCGACCCAACGATCAGGACGACATCAGCATTGCTCACGGCCTCATTCGAAATATGGCCACGTCCATATATGCCACTGGTTGACGATCCCAACGTACCCGCCGAAAGCGGGTGACTGTCGGGTATTGTGCCGCGTCCGTTCATTGTCGTTGCAACCGGAGCACCAAGGCGCTCGGCTAGGTCGATTACCTCTTGCGAGGCCCCTGACAGGATGCTGCCGCCGCCGGCAATTATGACCGGCCGCTCAGCACTTGCCAACAACCCTGCTGCCATCTCGATTTCAGCTTTGGCCGCTCTGGGCCGTGAGGCTGGGAACGTCGCGAACTCCGGTTCGGCATATGTATCCGCTGTCGTTTCGATATTCATAATATCAGCCGGGCACAATATTGCGACCGGGCCAGGGCGACCGCTGGTGGCGCTGCGAAATGCTCGTCGAATTACTTCGCAACAACGTTCTGGCGTATCAATCCGCAAGACCTTCTTGGTAAAGGGAGTGAGCGCTGCAATATGGTCAATCTCGCTGCTCGCATTGCGTTCACGCTGGTTTGCAGGGATCTCTTGAATCAAGGCGATGACAGGGATCGAGCTTTTCTGTGACTCGAGCAAACCGGTAATCAAATTGGTGGCACCTGGCCCGAAAGTGGATGTGCAAATGCCCGGACGCTTGGACATTTTGGCATAGCCATGCGCCATGATCGCCCCGTGTTTCTCGTCCCGGATGGTGATCGGTCTGATCTTTGTCCGATCTAGATGGTGATAAAGATAAACCGGATCCTCCATACCAAAGAGAAACTCGACGCCATACAAGGCCAGTGTATCAGCCATCAACTGGGCCACTTTGGCGGTTCTCGTCTGGCTCGATAGTCTTTCGTGCATCTCGAATAAGCTCCATATAGCGGGATTTATTTTCACCTAAAGCGAAGCATCTGGATGTTTTCCTGTCAAAATATTATTGAAATAACGCCAATATTAAGCATCGACGTTAGCCAATTATCCCACTATATGAGAAGTTGTAGTTCTAACTTTGCCAATTTCTCGGTGCGCGTGCATCGAATCAACATATTCGACGACCGGCTCCCGATGTCCTCAGCCAAGTTGACGGGTCACGGATCAGCATAGATGTTTTTGCTTCGCGCAGCGCCCATCTGAGGTTGACATCACGGGCGTTGACGATGTTGGCAGGACTTGTTTTTCACCAAACTTGCGGCGCGAAGGGGTTAAGCCGACCCATGGTTCCGCCTCTTTAGACGAGGTGAAGCGGTCAGGATCATCGACAGCGAAGTGGTAACTGAGCGCTGCAAATGGACCACTCGCCGCTATTGCTATCGGCAAGCTCGCGGGTCATCGACGCGAGGTTTGCCATGCGCCTTGTCAATGATCTGGGAAAGGCCTGCGGGAAGCTTGCCTAATTGTGCTGCCGTGATCCAGGAAGAGCCTACCCCAAGGCCAACGACTGAAGCCAGCGCCCGGCGGTCAGCACGGCCTGTGTTGCCGGAGCCTCTTTGCCAGCATCACGCAAGAAGCCGTGCCCTGCACCCGGCGTCACATGGACGTCGAAGGTTCCAAGTCCATGCAGTATATTGCGGTCATCGGCCAAAGGCTCGCGATCCCCGGTGAGGACAAGGCAGGGTGGTAACCCTTGCTCCCAACGCGCCGAAAGATCAGGAGCGCCAAGACGCGCATACATCTTTTTGACCGCTGCGGCATCGAGACCGTTTTCCTGGCTTCCCCATTGCTCAACAGACGCCCCCGGCGCTGCGCCAAGTGCGGGATAACCCAGCACCAGGGCCTCCGCCAGATCGGAGCAAGCCAAAGCAAGCGCACCACCGGCGCTGTCTCCGCCGACATAGACTGGTCCTGTTATCCGGCGACACCAGTTGCGGGCATGTCGGGCCTGCGCGGGCCATTTTGTCTCGGGCGCAAGTGGCCAGAGTGGCAGTATGCAGGTCATTCCGGCGGTCTCAGCGATCCATGCGGCCGGGGCCAGCGCCCGCAAAGGGTGACCGGCGACAAATCCACCGCCATGCCACCAAAGCAGCGTTGCTGCATTCATGGACGAATGCGAAGGATCAACGATCAATGCACCCTTCACCCGCCGCACGGTAACGCCAGGCGGCAAACAACCGCGCTTCCGCCCTTCGATCCGGTGAGCGCGTCGTAATGTTTCGGAAGATGCCGTTGCCCAATTCGTCATTCGGGACTACTAACCCGACATTGGTCTAGGATGCCAGTAATGACAGGCACTGTAGGTTTGCTTTTTGCTTTATGATGTCCGTAGATCGCAACAGATATCCCCAGTTCGTTCTAAAACACCCCCCCCGCAAACCTAAGCGAGTGGGCGTGGTCGTGCTGCGCGGGTTCCCTGCCATGGCATTCGCTGCGTTGATCGAGCCAATTCGCGCGGTAAATGGAATGACGGGACAACCCTTCTACGACCTGAAGGTGATCGGATGTGACCCCGTTGTTCCATCCTCGGGGGTGCTGTCTGCGCGGCCCGATCTCATCGCGCCGGCGTTGCCAGATATGGATCGTATCATTTTGTTATCTGGAGGCGATGCAGCAACGGTCGATCTTGCCCCGCTTTTGCCTTGGCTTCGAAAAATGGACAGAATGGGGGCTGAGATAGGGGCCGCCGCAGATGGTGCCTTTGCGCTCGCTCGGGCGGGATTGTTGAACAGTCGGCGCTGCGCCGTGCATTGGACCGCGCGCGCCGCTTTTGCGACGCGGTTTCCGGAAATCCCCCTTGAACCCAGCCTCTGGGTGATCGAAAGGCGGCGGCTGACATGTGCGGGCGGTACGGCGGCGCTGGATATGTCGCTCGAACTCATCGCGCTTGACGCAGGCGCTGCTTTGGCGGACGCGGTGGCGGACTGGTTCAGTCATACCCGGCGCAAGGGCGCGGGTGCGCTTGGACCGCCGCCGCCAGCAGCGACCTTGCCGGAAGGGCCCATTCGGGCCGCCGTCACGGCATTGGAACAACAGATCGAGACCGGGTTCGATGTCCACGCACTGGAAACGGAGTCAGGTCTTGGCCGCGACGCTCTCGAACGTCGATTTAATGCAATCCTTGGTGAAGGACCGGCGGCCTACCTGCGCCGGATGCGCCTGAATCGTGCGGCAGAACTGCTCCAATCTACGGACCTATCCATCGCGCAGATCGCCCTTGCCTGCGGATATGCAGATGCGGCGGCCTTTTCGCGCGCTTTCAGAACCAAAACCGGTAGTGCGCCAAGGAATTTGCGGCGGCCAGCACATTAGCGGCGGTTGAGGGCAAAGCGCCAGCTTCGATTCGGGCGTCCCTTGAGAAAAGGGGGACGCCATGGAAACGATCAACTTCGCAGCTCAGAACTGGCAGGTGATCCTGGAACGCGCGGGCGAGCATATCGTCATCGTTGCCGCGGCCGTGGGCATTGCCATCATAACCGCCGTGCCGTTGGGCATCGCGATCACGCAGAACCGGCGCGCGGCGGATGCGGTTCTTTATGCAGCGTCAATCCTTATTACCATCCCCTCTGTCGCGTTATTCGGGATCATGATCCCTTTGCTGGCCCCCATCGGCCACGGCATCGGCGCGGTGCCCGCCGTGGTGGCCATTGTGCTCTACAGCCAGCTTCCCATCGTGCGAAACACCTATACAGCTATCGCCGATGTCGATCCTGCCCTCCGCGAGGCCGCGATGGGAATGGGAATGCGTCCCTTTCAAAGGTTGGGACAGGTGGAGATCCCGTTGGCCCTTCCCGTTATCATGGCGGGCGTGCGTACGGCGGTCGTGATGTCCATCGGCGTCACTGCCATCGCCGCCTATATCGGCGCGGGTGGCCTAGGTACTTTCATTAGCCGGGGCATCGCGCAATCCGACCCGCGCCAGCTGATTACCGGTGCCGTCGCTGTCTCGCTGCTGGCCATCGCGGCGGATCTTGGCCTTGGCGCTTTACAGCGCGCTCTGACGTCGAAAGGCATCCGATGATCCGTCTGGAAAATGTGACCAAGGTGTTTGACACCGTGACCGCCGTGGACCGCGTGAACCTTGAGGTGCCAAAAGGGGAGATCTGCGTCCTGCTTGGCCCATCGGGCTGCGGCAAGACAACGACGATGCGGATGATAAACCGGTTGATCGAACCTACCTCGGGCCGCATCCTGATCGATGGAGAGGATGTGACGCAGGGCGATCCGGTCAAGCTGCGGCGGCGCATAGGTTACGTCATCCAACAGATCGGCCTGTTCCCCAACAAGACCGTGGTGGACAACATCTGCACCGTGCCGGATCTACTGGGGAAGCCGCGCAAGGAGAGCCGCGCCCGGGCGGCGGAGCTTCTGGAGATGGTGGCGCTCGACCCGGCGGTCTTTCTCAACCGCTACCCGCGCGAGCTGTCAGGTGGACAGGCGCAGCGCATCGGAGTGGTACGCGCGCTGGCCGCGGATCCGCCCGTTATGTTGATGGATGAACCTTTCGGTGCCATCGACCCGATTAACCGCGAGGTCATCCAGGACGAGTTTCTGCGCCTGCAACGCCGCCTTGGTACGACGGTGGTTCTGGTCAGCCATGATCTAGACGAAGCGATCAAGCTCGCGGACCGGGTCGCGATTCTGCGTGACGGCCGCCTGATGCGCTACGCCCCACCAGCGGAGCTTTTGTCCGATCCGGGTGATGCCTTTGTCGAGGACTTCTTGGGCCGTGACCGTGCGTTGAAACGCCTGCGGTTGGTGTGCGCGGGCGACGCGATGGACCGCAATCCACCGCGCTTGCTGCTGTCCGACACGCAGGCCCGCGCGCGTGAAATTTTCGAAGCGACGGCAGCACCAGCCCTCGTCGCGGTCGGCCCGCGCGGACGGCCGAGAGGGCTGATCACCCGCGCCGCTGCCAATGGTGCGGGCACGGTGGCCGAACACGCCACACCCGTCGCCGCCACCTGCCGGGTAGAGGATGATCTGCGCCTTGCTGTTGCTGCAATGCTGGCCGACAACATGCCAATCATCCCCTGTGTGGATGCAGAGGGAATTCTACGTGGCACGTTGAATTTCGCCGATGTGACTGCCGCCCTTTCAGAAAAGGAAACGGCACCGTGAGGCTGCTTCTATCCTCTTTCAAACCGCTGCGCGGACCGGCGATCCTGCTGGGCGTCTTTCTGGCGGGCGCGTGGTTCTGGGCATCGGGGCTCGGCCCCTCGCTGATGTCTTACCGTCCCGATATCGCTTATCTCGGCGTGCAGCATGTGATTTTGGTGCTGTGGTCCGGGGGCTTGGCGATCCTCGTCGGTTTGCCTGCAGGCGCAATCCTGTCACGGCCCCGGTTTCGCCGTGCGTCGGAGACCGTTTTGCAGGTTTTCAACCTAGGCACCACGATCCCCACGCTGGCAGTGCTTGCGCTGTCGATGTCGTTGCTGGGCATCGGCACGCCACCTGCCGTCTTTGGCCTCTTCGTGGCCACCCTGCTGCCCATTGTGCGCAACACGCACGCTGGGCTCTCCGCCGTTGACCACAGTTTGATCGACGCGGCGCAAGGCATGGGCATGACACCCTCGCAGACGTTTTTCCGCGTTGAATTGCCCAACGCGCTTTTCGTGATTTTCGCCGGGTTGCGCACGGCGCTGGCGATCTGCGTCGGTACCGCCCCGCTCGCCTTCCTGATCGGTGCGGGCGGCTTGGGCGAACTTATTTTCACCGGCATCGCTCTTTACGATCAAGGGATGATGCTGGCTGGAGCAATCGCGGTGGCAGCACTCGCGATCTTCACCGACTTCCTCGTGGGGCGCCTGCAATGGGCGCTGGTGCCGCGAGGGGTCAATCCACTCCGATGACCAACAAAAGGATTTGAACATGATACGCAATAAACTGATGGCTCTTGCCGTCGCCATGGGCATGGCGACCCCCGTTGCCGCACAAGAAATTACCGTTGGCGGCAAGGGTTTCACTGAACAGCTCATACTGGCCGAAATGACCACCCGCCTTCTGGAAGCCAACGGTTTCGAGGTTGAAAAGGCCGATGGCATGGGCACCACCGTGGTGCGGCAGGCGCTGGAATCGGGCGCTGTCGATCTTTACTGGGAATATACCGGCACTTCGCTGGTGACCTTCAACAAGGTCGAGGAACGCCTGTCGCCCGAAGAAACCTACCAGCGAGTGAAGGAGCTGGATGGAGAAAAAGGGCTGGTTTGGTTGGCGCCGTCAAACGCCAACAACACATACGCCTTGGCGATCCGTAAGGATGACCCCGTGACCGAAGGGATGGCGACTCTCTCCGACCTCGCCGCCGCATATAGCGAGGGCCGCGCAGTGCTGATGGCCACAACAGCAGAATTCCCGCGCCGCGACGATGGCCTTCTGGGCCTGCAGGAGACCTATGCTTTCGAAGCGGGGCGCGCGAACATCCGTCCCATGGATGGCGGTCTGGTCTTCGATGCGCTATCGAGCGGAAACGTTAACGTCGCCGTTGTGGGCGCAACTGATGGCCGGATTGCAGCGATGGACCTGCAACTGCTTGGGGACGATAAAAGTTTCTTTCCCAACTACGCGCTGGTCCCCGTTGTGCGGGCCGAAGTGCTAGAGGCCAATCCGCAGATCGGCACCCTGCTGGAAGATCTTTCCGGTCGGCTGAACGATGCGACTATGCAGCGACTGAACGGAATGGTGGACGTGAACGGTCAATCCGTGGAACAAGTGGCTGAAACCTACCTGAGTGAAGAAGGCCTGCTATGACGGACGGCGCATCCGCCCCCCGCGCGGGGGCGCCTGTCATCGACAGTATCCGGGTGACGCCTCTGCGTCACCCACTGCGCACCCCCTACCGGTGGTCGCAGGGGACAGAAACGCATTTCCACACTCTGCTGATTGAAGTGCGGTCGGGTGATCTGACGGGCATCGGTGAATGCACCGCTGCTCCCGATCCGCAGGCCACCGGGATGATTGTCCGGCGCGTCGCCGAGGGGCTGACCGGGCAAGACCCTTGGCACCATGCCGGACTTCTTGCTGCGGCGTGGAAGAAGCACTGGACGGTCTGGGGATGCGTCGTGCCACGGCAGTTCGCACAGGTCGCCAGCGGGCTGGAGATGGCCTGTCTCGATCTTTGCGGCAAGCTGGCGGGCCGGCCGGTCTGGGACTTGCTGGGGGGCGCGGTCCGCGACAGCGTGGGCTACTTCCATTTTCTTCAGGGGGAAACACCGGAAGAACTGGCCGAAGATGCACGCGACGCAGTGGCCAGGTCCATGCCTGTCCTTTACCTCAAAGTCGGGATGGGCGAGGCACGCGACATTGCGTCGGTCCAAGCCGTTCGCGCCGCGGTTCCCAACACGCGGCTGCGGCTGGATGCCAATGAAGGTTGGCCAGTGGAAGTGGCATTGCGCATGCTGCGCCGGATCGCAGAATACGATATCGAGTATGTCGAACAGCCCACGCCTGCCACCTCGACCGAAGCGCTGGCGCGGCTGACTGCGCGTTCGCCCATCCCGATCGGGGCGGATCAGGCGGTGTTCTCGATTTCAGACGCGCACCGGGTTGTGGCAAACGGCGGGGCAGACATGCTTGCAGTTGGCCCACGCGAAGCGGGGGGGCTACGTGCAACGCGGCATGTGGCGGCGCTGGCCGAAGGCGGTGGCATGACACTGTGTATCCATTCCTCGATGACGACCGGCATAACCACCGCCGCCGAACATCACGTCGCGCGGACGATCCCAAACCTTGACGATGCGAACCAGATCATGTGGCAACTGCTGGAACGCGATATCGTGGCCGCGCCCGACCTGACCCCGGTTGCAGGGCACCTTGCTCTGCCAGCGGTTCCGGGGCTGGGCATCACGCTTGACCCACGCGCTGTCGACGCCGCCCGTGCCTGATACAACAGCGGCGACCTCCGGATCGGAACTGACCAGATCTCGCGGCAAATTGAACCGTAAGAAGCTGGTAGCCGGAGGAAGCTAAGGAGCCGGAATGAGTGGGCAAACCCTGGGGAAATTCCTCCGACAGCTGTGGTTCGCTGGCGATTTGACTTGCTTGTTCCTGCTCTGATTTGACGAAAGCACCGGCGATTGCGATGGGCGTTTGTGTGCCTGCGATGATGGCAAAATTCCCGCAATGTTCCCTCGGCAGCTTTTGTTACCCAATCCGCTGTCGGTTTGAGAGGTGATCGGGCGCCGGCCTGTGACCCCCTTGGTGTGCCCGTTCATCAGACCGCGACACGACCCAGGCGCGGACCCGGCTTGCATGTGCCCAATCGCTGCTTGAATTCGGATATCGCCTTCGCGAACAAGGTCGAGGCTATTTCAGCATTCCGCCTGACCGCCCTATGTCGCTGTCAGAAGGGCAGGGCGGGTCGTCGCACAATAAGCCTTCGTCAGCGGCGCCCACGCCGTTGGAAATTGCATTGACGCCCTGCGCATCCGCGACCAGACGGAAATGGGATCGGGCCACAGCCCTATGCTCCGCTTGATGTCCTGACAGGCTATTTTGAGAAATGCACCTCTGAGGGACGTTTCAAATAGGTGGCCGTGCCAATGTGAGCCAGACAGTTCATATTAAATTTTCGCAGCTCGTGAGCTCAAACCACTGCACGCAGTTGGCGGAACTCTTGCAGGACCATTTCTCGGAACAAACGGCGGGCGGCGAAAGAGGGACTGTCAGCACGCGAGATCAAGAAAGTGTCCAGCCAGGCCCAGGGTTCCGGAACATCATGAATGCGTACCGTTTCACGGTCTGCCAAGCGCTCCAATGTAGACAAGGGCAGAACCGTCACACCCATTCCGGCCGCCGCACAGCTGATGCGCATCTCGATATTTGCCATTTCAATCAGCCGGATCGGAGCATGCGCCCCCTCGGACCACCACTCTTCTACCCTTGCACGTTGAACGCAACCGGTTGGTGCAGCGAGAAAGGTAAATTCGTCGGCGTCCGTTATTTGATCTACCGTCAGGGCAGAGACCAGCACCAACCGTTCACGACGCACCTGTTCGGCCTTGAACAGTGGATCACGGACTTCACGATTGACAATTGCACAGTCAAGTTTGTGATCGCGTACACCCGCAATCAGGGTTTCAGTCACGCCCGAGGTGACCTCAAGGCTGACATCGGGATAAGACAGGTGGTACTGCGCAAAAACACGCGGCAGATAGAGCGTGGCGGCGGTATCCGTGGCTCCCACTTTCAACGTACCCTGGGGCAGATCGTCGTGACGCACCGCTTTTTCCGCCTCATCAAACAGCACCATCGCCTTTTTGGCATAGTCCAGCAGCACCCGGCCTTTCGGGGTCAGGATCATTCCTTGCCGTTCGCGTAAGAAAAGAGGCTGACCGATCTCCTGCTCGAGCTGTCGGAGCCGTGCGGTCACCGCCGAAGGAACGCAGCACAATTTATCGGCCGCCCGAGTGACGCTGGCGGTTTCGGCAACTGCCTGAAAAGTCTTGAGCGCTGAAAGGTCCATGACCGCTCCATCCATGAGAAAAACTGTCGCCGGTACAATAGCGGAAAAAGGCAGGCACGGTCCATTCTTCATTGGAGAAGGCGGCATTCAGATAATATCAATTGCGTTGTGGCACCCGCATTGCATCCTGTCGGGACATTTACCGCCGGGACTGTTCATGGCGGATCTAGGGAGGATCAGATGAAGAAGTTTCTATCGACACTGGCGCTAGCCGCTATGGTTTCAAGCCCGGCTGCTGCCGACACGCTACGCTGGATGACAGGTTCGCCGGGCGGGTCTTTCTATCCACTGGGCGGCGCACTCAAAGGGTTCCTGGAAGAGGAACGGCCCGATCTGAAGCTGGAGGTGGTGAACGGTGGTGGGATCGCCAACATCAAGGGCGTGGGCACAAATAAGGCCGTGCTTGGGTTTGCCAACTCGGTCACGACGGTCGATGCGCTTAACGGTGCCGAGCCGTTTGGCACGCCGCATACCGATGTCTGCAACGTGGCTGCACTTTACCCGCAGTATTTTCAGATGGTTGTCCTGAAGGACAGCGAGATCAAATCACCTGCGGATTTCAAAGGCATCTCGCTTGCCAGCCAAAAGGCGGGTACCACGGGGGAACAGTTTGCCCGGCTGGTGCTCGGCGTGAACGGATTGAGCTATGACGATCTGGGACGCTTGAACCAAGTCGGTTACAACGATGCCGTTTCGATGATGAAGGATGGAAATGCCGATGCCTTCACGCTTGTGACCACGGCCCCCGCCGGTGCGGTCATGGACCTTGCCGCGGCGCGAGACATCCGCATGTTGCCCGTAGCCGATGCCACATATGAAACACTGAAGCAGAATATGCCGGGCCTGCAACTGGGGGCGATTCCGGGCGGTACCTATCAGGGTGTAGACGAGGACACGGCCGCGCTGACTTGGTCGGCTCACATTATCACACGCTGCGACGCACCGGACGACTTGATCTATACGCTGACCCGCAACGTCCTTGAACATGCAGAGGCGCTTGGCGGTGTCGCCAGCGCAGCCAAGGGGCTGGACCTGGAACGCATGAGTCAGGATTTAGGCGTGCCATTCCATCCCGCAGCCGCAAAGTTCTATGCCGAGAACGGCATTGAGGTTGCCAAGTAATCCTGCCGATTAACATCAAAGCCCCTCGCCGAAGCTGGCGAGGGGCCGCATTCAGGTTTCATAACATGCGTCATCTCGTAACTCTTGGCAGGGCAGTGGCCTTGTTTATGGCTGTCTATCATCTGTGGATTGGCTATTTCGGGGCGCCAAACGCGCTTATCATGCGCAGCGTGCATCTGGGTCTCGTGCTTACGATCACCTTCCTGATGATCGACTGGCGAGGGAAGAAGGACACACCGGGAATAGCCGAAGTGGCACTGGTTCTCCTGTCCATCGGAGTTGCCGCATACCCTATTGTTGAAATCGACTATATCTATAACCGCTTCTATTTGATTGACCCGATCAAACCCGCCGACTGGGTGTTTGGTATTGCCGCAAACCTGTTGGTGATCGAGGCCGCGCGTCGTTTGATGGGGTGGCCACTGGCCATTACCGCAAGCATTTTTCTGGGATATGCGGTGTTCTTTACCAATATCGCGCCGGGTGAATTGATTGAACAAACCTACCTGACGACTGAAGGCATTTTTGGCATCCCGCTTGCTGTATCGGCCACTTTCATCACGCTATTTGTCCTGTTCGGAGCATTGATCGAGAAGATGGGGATCGGCCAGTTTTTTGTCGATTTCGCGCTGGCTCTGGCTGGGCGCACTTCGGGCGGTGCGGCAAAGGTGGCGCTGATTACCTCGTCGCTGTTTGGCACAGTGTCCGGAAACGGCGTTGCCAATGTCATGACAACCGGTGTTTTTACCATCCCGATGATGAAAAAGGCCGGGTTCCGGCCGAATGTCGCCGGCGCGGTCGAGGCTGTTGCTTCAACCGGTGGACAGATCCTGCCGCCTGTCATGGGCGCGTCGGCCTTCCTAATGGCCGAGTTCATCGGCACATCCTATGCCCAGATCTGCCTTTATGCGTTGATCCCCGCGTTGCTCTATTACGCCACCGTATTTGCCGCGATCCACTTCGAAGCGCGGGCCACAGGTCTGGAGGGGTTGCCGGCGGATCAGACGCCAAAACTGGGCAAGGTCCTGATCGAGAACGGACATCTTTCCATTCCGTTGCTCGTGATTATTCTGTCGCTGGTCTCCGGTTATTCGGCCCAATTCTCTGCTCTTGCCGGTATTGCCAGCGTTGTTCCCGTGGCCCTCCTGCGCAAGTCGACACGCAGCAATGTAACGGTCCGTAATGTTCTGGATGCGCTCGTAGAGGGTGCGCGAAACGCGGTGCTGATTGCCACGGCCTGTGCCACTGCCGGTATTGTAGTCGGGGTGATTAACATCACCGGCATTGGGCTGGATTTTAGCCAGGCCGTGCTTCGACTTGCAGACGAGAACCTATACTTGGCCCTTATCCTCGCCTCAATGGCCGGCATTGTGGTCGGCATGGGGATTCCGACCGCGCCGGCCTATATCGTTCAGGTCGCGCTGTTCGTGCCGACACTGACAGAGTTGGGAATTCCGGTGCCGGCGGCGCATATGTTTGCATTTTATTTTGCCATTTTGTCTGGCCTTACCCCACCTGTCGCCATCACGGTTTATGCGGCAAATGCCATTTCGGGTGCGGGGCTTTGGCAGGGATGTGCAGCGTCGATGAAGCTTGCTGGTACGGCTTATGTCATGCCATTCATGTTTGCATTGTCACCTGCAATCCTGACACTTGGTACCGGTTCCGAGATTGCGCAGACGGCACTGACCGCGCTTTTAGGTGGCGTATTGCTGGCAGCGGGCTTTCACGGTTGGTTGCTGTCCTCGCTTGCTGCACTCCTGCGTCCCGTCGCGGTGGTGGCAGGGCTTTGCCTGCTGGGGCCGTCGGGGCTGCTGGATCTGGCCGGACTGGCACTTGCGGCACCGGTGCTTTTTCTTTCAGCACGCGCACGTCGCAACCCTGAGGAGACCGGGGCATGATCCGCACCGAGGCACAGCTGCTGCCCGCGGGGGCTTGCGACACGCATATGCACTTCTATGACCATCGATTTCCCGGAGCAGCGAGCGCGGTGAAACCCACACCGCCGGATTTCTCGACAGAGGACTACCGCGCGACAATGCGGCGTCTGGGGCACAGCCGCATGGTGGTCGTTCAACCCACAACCTATGGGCTGGACAACCGATTGCAGTTGGCCGCGGCGGCCGAATTCGGACAGGACGCCAGAGTGGTGGTCGTTGTTGACGAGACTGTGACCGATGCGGAATTGGCCCGGCTGGACGCGCAGGGTGCCTGTGCAGTGCGCTTTTTCATGTGGAAGGGCGGTGCGCTTGGGTGGGATAGTCTGCAACCGGTCGCCGAGCGGATTGCCCCTTTGGGCTGGCATATCGAGCTTCATATTGACGGGGCGACCCTGCCAGAACACCTCGAGCGACTTGTCGGGCTGCCGTGCCCTGCGGTGCTAGACCATGTTGGCCGGTTCCGAGAGCCCGCGCCCGAAGGGCATCCGGCGGCACGGGCTTTGGAGGCTCTTATGGATACAGGACGCTGGTGGGTCAAACTGTCGGCCCCGGGCCTCCAATGTAGCGAGGGGCTGCGTGCGCGGGTGGAGCGGCTGATCGAGCGAACGCCAGACAGGCTGGTTTGGGCCACGAACTGTCCGCATCCGGGGCAGTTGCAGCCGCCAAACGAGTTGGAAGAACTGCGAACCTGGCTGGATTGGATTGATGATCCGGCCCTTGTTCATAAGATTTTTTGCAGCAACCCAGAGCAACTATACAGATTTCGCCAGTTCGAGGACGCAACATGACACGGACCCTGTATGATAAACTCTGCGATAGCCATACAGTGCGGAGGATCGACGACAACCGGCTGCTTTTGTACGTCGATCTGCATATCATGAATGAATACACCAGCCCGCAAGCCTTTGCCGGCCTGCATGCGGCAGGACGTCCGGTGTGGCGACCAGAGGCGCATCTGGCGGTTGTGGATCATGTGAACCCGACTCGCGCCATCGCTTCATTGGACGAGATGACGGACAATGATGCCCGGCTACAAATTGAAAACTTGGGCCGCAATTGCGCACGCCACGGGATTGAGCTTTTTGACCTGTTCGACCGCAGGCAGGGGATCGAGCATGTGGTGGTGCCGGAAAACGGCTTAGCGCATCCGGGCAAGGTGATCGCTTGCGGCGACAGCCACACCACCACTTATGGTGCGTTTGGTGCGCTTGGCTTCGGGATCGGCACTTCGGAAATCGAGCATGTTCTGGCCACGCAGACCCTTGTCTACACCAAGCTGCGGAACATGCGGGTGACCTTTACCGGCGAAATGCCACCGGGGTTGACAGCCAAGGATCTGGTCATGGCCTTTATTGCAAAGGTTGGCGTGTCTGGGGCAGTGGGCCATGCGGTCGAATTTGCTGGCGCTCCTGTCAACCTGCTGTCGGTCGAAGGGCGGATGACAATGTGCAATATGGCCGTCGAAGGCGGCGCACGTGTCGCGTTGATCGCGCCGGATGCAACGGTATTCCATTACCTGCAAGGTCGGCCACGCGCACCGAAGGGTAGGGATTGGGACACCGCCAAACAGGAATGGGCCAGCTGGCAATCCGATCCTGATGCCAAGTTCGACATCGACATCGACATCGATGTAGCGGCTATCGCGCCTCAGGTCAGTTGGGGCACCAGCCCCCATCAGGCCTGCGGGATTGACGGGGAGGTTCCGGCGCCGGAGCACGCAAATGATCCAATGGAGCGAGCCGCGCAAGAACGCGCATTGGAATACATGGGGCTTGAGCCGGGTCAACCGCTTGGGGCGATAGAAATCTCACATGCGTTCATCGGTTCCTGCACCAATTCCCGCATGGAAGACTTGCGCGCTGCTGCGGAAGTGTTGAAGGGCCGGAAGGTGTCTGCTGGTGTTTCCGCGATAATCGTCCCGGGGTCGCTTGCCGTGCGACGGCAGGCCGAGGCAGAGGGGCTGGATCGGGTATTTATCGAGGCAGGCTATGAATGGCGCAATTCGGGATGTTCCATGTGCCTAGCTATGAATGATGACATACTTGACGCTGGCGCCCGATGTGCATCGTCCACCAACCGGAATTTCGAGGGACGACAGGGTACCGGTGCTCGCACCCATCTGATGAGCCCGGCGATGGTCGCAGCGGCCTCCGTAGCGGGTCATTTGGTCGATTATCGGGAATTTCTGCCAGGAGCACAGACATGACACCTTTCACTTCGGTTACTGGAATCGCCGCACCCATGCCGTTGCCGAACATCGATACCGATGTGATCATGCCCAAGAAATTTCTCAAGCGGATCGACCGGGAGGGGTTGGCTCAGGGTGTGTTTCACGATTTGAGGTTTGACGAAAATGGGAATGAGCGTTCTGGTTTCGTATTAAATCGCGCCGGATATCGTAACGCGCGATTTATTGTGGCGGGCCGCAACTTCGGCTGCGGTTCTAGCCGCGAACATGCGGTCTGGGGGCTTTTGCAACAGGGCATTCGCGCGATCATCGCGCCCAGCTTTGCCGGGATCTTTTTCGGAAATTGCGAGAAAAACGGACTATTGGCCGTAGAACTGCCCGAAGACAAACTAACCGTTCTTCTGGAAACGATCAGCGATGGCGATAGGGCCGAACTGACTATCGACTTGGACGCTCAGAAAATTCGGCCAGCGCAGGGCGCGGCCCTGGAGTTTGACATCGATGCAGGCCTGCGCAGGAACCTGATGCTTGGGCTAGACCATATTGAGGAAACCCTGCAATACGCTGATGGCATCCGTGCATACGAGGTCAAAAACGGCCTTGTTGCCGAACCAAGTCGGGGCAG
The DNA here is from genome assembly GCF_016801775.1 of Sulfitobacter mediterraneus. Taxonomy (NCBI): domain Bacteria; kingdom Pseudomonadati; phylum Pseudomonadota; class Alphaproteobacteria; order Rhodobacterales; family Roseobacteraceae; genus Sulfitobacter; species Sulfitobacter mediterraneus. Next base: position 3,238,546 of record NZ_CP069004.1, read on the forward strand.
TGCGGAGGCTTGAAATCAGCGCTGATTCATAAATCATTGCTGTTGCAGTTATTTGGCTCCTCGCTTGATCACGCTACGACTTCGAACAATTGATTGATGGTCGCCCGCTCGCCGGATGCCCATTGCTTGTTCTGAAAGAGGCCACGTTTGATACGTGTTGCCCGCGCTGTGACGTTGTAGGTTCGGCCATGGCCTGAGATGTCGAACGAGGATTACCGTGGCGGTTATCAGGCAATTCGCTCCGGCACGTTGAAAAAGTACGGCGCATCCGTCACCCACATCGCATTCATTCCAAAGAGATGTTGCTTGGGATTCTTGAGAAGTACTGCTTTGGCCACCTATAGAAACTGGGAAAGGGAGCCAGCATCAAAAATCGTTTTCGCAGGTTTCCGTTCACCACAGAACGCTTGCGCCATTGATTATGCCCGGCTGGCCAGCAACTTTAGACCGGCGAAAGCAAAGAAGGTGCCTAGGACGCCTTGAATGACACGTCGGGAATTGCCGTACAATCGCACCATCGCCGGGGTCGAGAATGCAACCGCATACATCAGGTGGATGGCTACCGAGAGCATGAATGTCCCGAGCACGATGACAGCTCCTACCCAAAGCGGCGCTCCTTCCTTCAGACCCAGGGAAATGATTGCAATCCAAGCAAGAGCTGCCTTCGGGTTGGTCATTTGGATGATATAGCCACGCTTGAAATATCCATATGGGGTCCGCCGTCCGCCTGCCAACTCTCTTGCTTCAATATCATGGGTTGAGGCTGCGGATTTGAAGGATTTGTAAGCAAGCCAAAGTAGGTAAAGACCACCGAATACTTTGATTGCCAAAAGAGCTGAGGCATAGGTGGAAAGTATGGCTGACAAACCAAAGACTGTCAGTATGGCCCAAGTAAATGATCCGCTCGCAACGCCCATCGCCAAAGCCATACCAGAGGATCGACCGACGCTCATTGAAGTGCCAATGACAGCAAGAATATTAGGTCCGGGGCTTGCGATGGCCAGTAGAAATGCAGAATAGGCAAGAAGGATTCCCGGGAGGTAGATGGATATTTCTTGCATGGTATCGCCCTCGTTCGAATATACGGTTGTTCACACAATGTTCCAAAGTCATCGCTTTGGCAAACAAAACCTCATATTGGCTTTGCCGATACTGGGCAGAGCATGTTGCAGCTAATGAGCAAAAGCGCTTCGTCAGCAAAGCTGAGCCTAAGTAACAACACTTCGAGAGGTGGCTTCGGTGCCGGTCAGATTTCCGTTATTCTTCTAAGTTCTCGGCGACTAATCCTGAACATAAAAGGGAAATGACCCGTTACTCAAAAGCGTTTCCCGCCCGATTTCTGAAGTTCCCTGCCTCTGAGCTAAACGGTCCGGACAGTTTTTTAGAACATAGTCCAAACCAGCTTGGAAACGGGTCCTGTAGATGGTTATCGCACCATCTGCATCCCAATCCGCTTCGTGCAGCATGTCTTGAACATCGGACGAGGTGTTGATCCCCTTTCGATCCCAGACATCAATCGGAGTGCCATCGCGCGTGGTGCCATGCCCAGTGCCGCAATAGTCCGCACGTACCATTCGAATACAGGCCTGGTGAAAATCGCGCAGCTCGGCGTCCCATGGCAGATATCCCCATGTGACACATTTGCCTATCGGTCCGTTTGTGCAGGCCATTGTCAAACCTTCGGGGGACCATGACATATCTGCTCCCCACGAGCCGGAAAGTGGAATTGCGCCAACCGGTTCGCCATCTTGATCGCCGCAGGCGGAACCGTTTTCATCAGTGAGAAAATAGACATTGTACTGGCTTGTCTCTTCAACATGCGTGACGGTGATCTCCGCATTGCCCGCACCTCCCTCCATCTGAAGCACCGCGCCCGCAGGCAAGGGAATATCCGCCTTGCCCGTCGTGGCTATGGCGATGAGTGCAAAGGTCAAAACCAATCGAGTACAGTTCATTCTAACAAACCTGAGTTGTGGCACGCGGTTGACCCGCGTGCCTTGTTTTTCTTTAGTGTTTGATGACCAAACGGCCGTTCTGTGCAACAATGGATGACGAACCGTCGAAATCGAAGTCGTTCAGATGAAAGCCATTGAGTGCCAACCGGTTCAGAGCAAGCCGATTTAAGGCCAACCGGTTCAGCGCCAAACGGTTCAGCGCCAGACGGTTCAATGCCAGACGATTAATGGTCAGCGCGTTGAAGGTAAGTGCGTTAAAAGTAAGCGCATTTGTCTTGATGTCGACAGCCTGCGTTCGAGTTTCAGCAATCGCGCCTTGTGCAAACAGAAGTGCGCTCAGCGTTGCGGCAAGGGCCGTGTTTTTGTGGTTCAGTTTCATAGTATATCCCTTTTCAAGTTTGGGGTTGGTTGATGGGTTGATCTGTCTGGCTGGATGGCTCACGCAGCCCGTGCGCAACACAGATTGTTGGCGATTTCGGCGATGTGCCGACTGTCTGTCCCGCAGCAGCCGCCAAACACCGACAAATGAGGCAATTGCGCCTGCAAAGTGCCATAGCTGGCGCCAAGTTCGGCTGGATTGCCGTCATCCAGAACGTCGGCGTTGTCGAGTTCTTCGTGGCTGAGCCGTGAGGCATTGGCGCGGATGCCGCGCAGCCGCTGCAACCAAGGCTCCTGACTGCGCAGAGCGTCCTCAAAATGCTCAGGATGGGCGCAGTTGACCATGAAATAGGCCGCTTTGCCGTTTGTTGCCGCGTCCGTCTGGGTGATCGCCTCGCCAAGCGGAGTGCCATCTGCAAGGCAGCCGTCAGTCTCTACCGTAAAGGCGATCACCGCAGGGATCTGCACCTCCACGGCGGCCCGGACAATGCCGACTGCCTCATTCACTGTGCACAGTGTGAAGGCGCTGACCATATCGGCGGCGGTCTGTGCGAACCATCCGACCTGATCCGCGTGATAGGCCTGTGCTTCGCTCGCTGTCATCGCAGTATCGGCTTGATAGCCATCACCGCGCGGCCCGATGTTGCCGGAGATAACGACCGGATGGGGCAGGGCAGCTTTGTCACGCAAGGCGCACATCATCTCGATCGCCTGCGCGTTGAAGGCCTGCAATGCTTGCCGGTCATGACCCAACTCTTGGCCCCAACCCGGACTGGCTCTCCAGGTTGGCGCTTCCAGCAAGAAGCCCATCTTCCGCTGCCTGGCGATCTCCAGATGGCGTTCAAAATAGGTTTCAAGCTGGGCGCGTCCCTCCGCTGTACCAAGCAGCGGATAGGAGGCAAAACAAGGAAGGTCGATACCTTCGTGAAAGACCAAAGTGGTTTCAAGCCCACTGTCGGTGAGCAGTGCATGACCGTTCAATTGGGGCAGGGCGTTTCTGTACGTGTGCATAGGGTTACCATCCGTGACAAGAGTGAATGAGACGGGATAGATCGCCCGCCTGATGATCCTGAAGCGGCACGCCAATGTCGGACAAAAGGTGCCGATTGATGCCTTCTGCGCCGGAACCGCTGAAGGTGGTGCGCGGCCTCGGAAATGCAGTCAGCAAGGATGTAAGACAATTTTGAAAAAACATGGTCGTTCCTCTTCAGTTCACGACCGTTACGCAGCAACTTGAAAAATTATTCTCGGCTAGCAATTATTTTTTAGAAAGGGATAGTGGTTGAGACTCCGGCGCGCCATCGTGTTCCAGAAACAACGCTTTGAAATGCAATGTGTTTGGAGCATTCGCTTGCGATTTTTCTGAACGGTGATTTTCTTTAGCAGCGTGTCAAATAGGGGAATTCCGTCATTTCGATTGGCACATATAGGAGCGGGTTCACCCGGCAGCAGTCATTCTAGAGTGAAACAAGGAGCCAAAATGCCAGCCTACGTTATTTTTCAAGAAGACATTCAGGATCAGGAAAAGTTCGCCGAGTACAAAACACTTTCCCCGGCCTCGATCTCGCAATTCGGAGGAAAGTTCATTGTGCGTGGCGGTGACATCACTGAGCTGGAAGGCCAGTTTGAGTATGAAAGGATCGTGGTAATTTCTTTTCCTGACAAGGCTGCCGCACTTGCCTGGTACAACTCGACAGAATATGAGCCAGCCAAGAACATGCGGCTGTCATGTTCGTCAGGGGTGAGTGTCCTTGTCGAGGGGGCTTAACGGGCCGGGCATTTGCACAACATGGCCTATTGGCCAAAGTTCTCAAGATATTGGCGGATATCGAGACCAAACCGGCGTTTAAACGCACGGCGCATGCGTTGAAGATCACCAAACCCACTGCGCGCGGCCACCAATTTTAGCGCAAGCCCCTCCAACAACAGCCCCCGTGCGTGATCTACCCGTACACGTTCGACAAACTGGCTGGGCGTGCAGCTCATTTCACGCTTGAACCGCCGCGACAAAGTGCGTTCATTCATGTTGCCAACCCGGCTGAGGGCATCGATTGTCCAGTTGTTTTCCGGTTGTGAAACGACCTGTTCAATCAGTTTGGACAGATCTGTGCTATCCGAAAACTGGCTGGGCAGATGGACCGCGAATTGGCTTTGCCCGCCAGACCTGCGCAATTGAATAACCAGCTCCCGCGCGCAATCCAGAGCGACCTTGGCACCGCAATCTTGCCGTATGATGTGCAGAGCCAGATCAATGCCCGTGGTCACCCCGGCAGACGTAAATACGTTGCCTGAGATGCAGAATATTTTATCGAGATCCCAACGTACCTGATCATAGGCTTGTATGTCCTTTGACCGTGTCCAATGCGTTGTCGCTTCGCGATCGTCCAAAACCCCGGCTGCCGCCAGGATCAACGCGCCGGAACAGATCGAAATGAGACGATGTTCGTTTGGGTTCGCCTTTCGATCGCGGATGATGTCAAGAAGGTGGTTGTGGGTCAGCAAAGGTTCAACGCTGCCGCCGGGTATCAGGAGGTCGCCGCGGGCCGATCCTGCTTCCAGCATGGCATCCGCCCCCAACAGCAACCCGCAAGACGCTCGAACCGCAGCACCGTCGAGAGTCACAAACCGAAGCTCATAGGGCTTGCGACCATGGACTTGCGCCGCTTCAAACGCTTGGACAGGGCCCGAGACGTCCAAAAGGTTGACCCCGTCAAAAAGTAGAATTTCGATTGAACGCCGCATGGATGGAGTCCGTTTTTGATGCTTGATTGTCATATCTGACAATCAGAAAAGTCGATATATGGCAAGTGTTAACAAAAAAGTGCACCAAATGACTGGGCTCAGCCTTCTTCAAAACCGGAATTTTTTCGGACTTCTCACGGCCAATACTGTGCTTGGCTCTGCCATGCCGATCCTGATCATTCTTGGGGGGCTGGCTGGCCTGATGCTCGCCCCCAACACCGCATTGGCGACACTGCCAGCATCGGTGCAAACCTTGGCGGGGCTTGTCTGTGCTGCGCCAATATCCTTGTTGATGGGGCGTCTAGGGCGAAAGCTGGGTTTCTTTCTGGGCGGAGCATTGGCCATTCTGGGCGCGGTTTTGGGAGCGTATGCCTTGATGGCTGCCTCCTTCGTCCTGCTCTGTTTGGCCCATTTCATGTTGGGCATCGCCCTTGCGTCCTATCAGTATTTTCGGTTTGCGGCGGCAGAGGTGGTTGAAGCTGCCTGGCAACCAGTGGCGATCTCGCTGATGTTGACTTCAGGTTTGGTGGCGGCGTTTCTCGGCCCGCAAGTGTTTATTGCGGCAAAGGATGCCTATGCAGGGATCCCGCTTCTGGGTGCATATTTGGCAATCGCCGCGCTGTCGGTTGCAGGGGTCGTGCCTCTGGTCTTCGTCCGCATTCCAAAAACCTCGTCCCCTCTCGAAAAAGGAACATCCTCGAGGCATCTTGCCTGGTCCGCTTTGCGCCGACCCGAGGTGCGGGGTGCCATTTTGGCCGGGGCTCTGGCGCAGGGGGTTATGGTTTTTCTAATGGTCCCAACCCCGATTGCCATGATTGGTTGCGGATTTGATGAGGCCATCGCGGGCGACGTCATCCGCTGGCACGTGGTGGCGATGTTTGCACCGAGTTTTTTCACCGGCTTTCTCATCAAACGGTTTGGCGCAATCAGAATTGTTCTGCTGGGGTTTGCCATGCTCATCGCATCTGCATGCATTGCCGCAAGCGGGATAGCTTCTCAGCATTTCTACCTATCACTGATCTTGTTGGGCACGGGTTGGAATTTTGGCTTCATTGGAGCCACGAGTATGCTGGCAGCATGCGTCACGATCCCCGAAAAGCCCGCAGTCCAAGGATTGAATGACACGTTGATCGCTTTGTCTTCGACTGTTTTTGCCTTCCTCGCGGGCGCGATCATTGCGGTCTACAGCTGGCCCATTCTGGCGGGGATCGGATTGGCGATTGTCCTGTTGGGACTTGCTGGTCTGCTGGTTACAGGTCGCATTCAGCGCCGCGCTGGCGCCAATTGATATCAAGTTCATTCATCTGGAAAACAAATGTCATCAATCGATTTGGATTCTGCTGCGGCAGTACTTTTTGCAATTGCGGCAACCGGTCTGCTGGGCTCGCCCGGTCCGGCGATTGCGGCGCTCCTGGCCGTGGGGCGCACATTTGGCTTGAAAGATGGCATGCGCTTTTATCTGGGCTTGCAGCTGGGGTTAGGCACGGCTGCCGCTATCAGTGCGGCAGGTCTCATTTCGCTTTTTGTGGCTTTTCCTGCGGTTCAAACGGTTATGGTCATTATCGCCACGGCCTATCTGCTGTATCTCGCCTGGAAAATCGGAAGCGCACCTGTCTCACCTAAGGCCCAACAGAAACCACAGCCACCACGGGGCGGTTTTCTGATGGCGGGAGTTGTCCTGGGGATGACCAATCCCAAGGCCTATGTTGCCTTCGCGTCGCTTATGGGCAGCTACACCTTGGTCACGAATAGCGTCACTGCAGACGGTGTCTGGAAGTGGGGCATCGTCGTAACAGTGATGATTGTCGTTGATATTCTATGGCTTTTGGCTGGCGTCTTATTGGGCCGCGCAAACCTGCCACCATTTGCAGAGCGCGTTTTGAACCTGTCCCTTGCTTTGATGATCCTCCTGGCAGCCTTGCTGGCCTTTCTCTAACGGCAGTTAGACAGCGGCCCCACGACGGACCAAGCACGCTGCATACGCCTGAGACGTTACAACGAAATCGCTTGGGCCGCCGCTTGTTCGATCACATCCTGCCGCGCCTTTGGTCCGACCACAACGTAAGCACCGCCGTTGCTGCGCCAACTGACCATGTGGTAGCCGCCAATTTGCTGCGCTTTGCTTGATTCAGTGTCGGGTTTGTCTGTTTTCAGAAAGCATAGAGCAACAACATCGCCACTTTCAGTTGTGTAAACCAGTTGGGCAACTGGCTTTCCTGCGGCGACCAACAGCCTGGCACCTTCGAAAGTCAAGCCAACGGCAGTGAGATCCGGTGTTTCAAACGAGACTTCAACGGTTTTGCCCAACCATGCTTCGATGTGATCGACGTCTGATGCGGGCACCTCCACAAGATGACGCGTCTGGGTTTCGTAAACCGCGTGGTACTCGGCAATATCGCGAAGCCAGCCCGGCGGCACCGTTGTGGCCGCAGTTTCGAGACCCGGAGCCGCACCACTTTTGGATAAACTCTGGCCGATCACCACGCCGACTGCCAAGAACGCGACACTGGCTGCGATCTGGATCATCACTCGAAGGTGGCTTGGGGCGTCCGAGATATTTGCAGGTGCGGGGGGTGCGGCTTCAATCGCATGGATCAAGTGCGCCGGCACTGGCAACTCCAACATCCGGTCGAGCTCTTCCCGAGCCCGAGCGTCTGCATCCACGATGCTGCGATAGATTTCCGCCACCGATGGATCATTTTCCAAAAGATCTTTAATCTGCTCGGCGTCTTGGGGTGAGAGCTCGCCGTCAATATAGGCGCTGAGCTTCTGAAAAAGAACTTCGTCCATCACATCGGCTCCTTCTCGGTCAGCCGCTCACGCAGGAGTTGCCGCGCTCTACTGATGCGGCTCATCACTGTGCCAATGGGCCAGCCCAGATGTGCAGCGGCTTCTTTGTAGCTATATCCCTCAACAGAGACGAGTAGCAAAACCGTCGCAAGCTCGGATGGCAATTGCATGATTTGATGCCCCAACTGCCGTCCAGCCAGCGCATTTTCCCCATTGACCGTGGTATAGAGCTCGCCGGTTTCAACTGCATCGACCTGCCCTGCTCCCAGTCGCACCTTACGTTTGCGGGTTTCGCTGAACCAGTGGTTGCGGGCAATTCGGAAAACCCACCGGTCCAGATCTTGGTGGGGGTGATATTGATCCGAATAGCGCAACGCCTTGGCACAGGTATCCTGAACCAAATCATCTGCATCCGGAAGGGACCCGGTCAATGACAGTGCATAGCGCCGCAAGCGTGGCAGCATCGCGATTAACTCTTGGCGCAATTGGAAATCATCGGCAGACAAGACGGAGAACCTTTTTGATGTCCTTAAGAACCAGTGCCAGAACAGACGCATTTGCACGTCCATTTCGTGGAGCCCTGGCAAGCTGGAAGAAGGGGATTGAACGCTTACAATCATGATATCATTTCCAATTTTCCGCGCAGGAACAAGCCTTCCACCACTAAATACGCGCCTATGGGCGGATTTATTTTGCGCCTGAAAAACTCTGTCTTTTTTCGATGCAGTATTGTCTGGAAATGATAGATTTTGACGGCAGTGAAAAGACCTCTTGCACAGGATTTCTGGAGCGACTGCTCAAACGCGATGCCCAAAGAGAATCGCGTTAAAGAGTTCCACCAGACTGGGAAGTAAAAGATGGTTTTCGCTCATTGAACTGAGATACGACAATTCGGGCGATCTCGCAAAGTGGATGTCTATCAGTTTAGTCGAGATCATCAGCAGATCGAATAATCTTTCCGACCAACCCATAGTCAACTGCTTCTTTCGAAGTGAGCCAGAAATCTCGCTTGGTATCTTCTGCTATCTTCTCCGGTGTTTGCCCGGTCGCCGCAGCAAAAAGATGATCAAACCGCTCACGCATGATCTTAATCTGCTCGGCTTGGATCATCATATCCGATGCTTGCCCACCTATGCCACCAGAGGGTTGGTGCAGCAAGAACCTGGTGTTGGGCAGGCAATAGCGATTTTCCAATTTGGCACCGACAAAAATCAAGGCACCGGCACTCGACGCCCAGCCGGACGCAATGGTGCGGACCTTCGGGCGAATAAATTTGATCATGTCGTGAACCATATCGCCTGATTCAACGTGTCCGCCAGGGGAAGAAACAAACAGATTGATCGGGTCATCGCTTTCTTCTGCAAGTGCCAATAGATGCGTTACGGTTTCTTTGGCCAGCTTGTCATTTACCTGACCGGAGACAACCACATTCCGGCTTTGAAACAGAAGCTGTTCTACGCGAGGGGACGGTTTGTCGTTTTTTGGATGGTCACCTGTGACGGGTTCGTTTTCGTTCACATTCAAGTCCTATTGATGGCCTCACCCTTACGCAGACTCCTCGCCAAGGCAAAGTAATGTCGTCTCCGGGTCGTGGCTGTTTGAATTAAGATCAAGGGATCCAGTTTCGGCCTATGCTCCATTTTCCAAGCCATCCAGGCGTCTTTGCGTTTGGTCAGGATTGAGAAAATCTGTTGCGGCCTGAAAGGGCCTTCGGCGAACCCCAAGATAGGAAGGCAAATTGTAGCAACCTGCAGGCTGTTAACAAATGACAGAGTAACGTCATTTTCCGCCAACCTTCGGAGCCTTTCGCAATTGTTCATCTGGTATGGTCAAATTTTTACATACTGGATGGGTACAAAGGCCAATTGGAATGCGATCTGCCAGTGAACAATGGATTTCAGGTAAAGCATGACGATCTCATTTGCCGATTTTGAAGTGACGCAGATGCACGCTGAAGGAGGGAAACGTCATCTACTTGGAAGAGCCGATAATTCCCGTTCCGGACGGGCAGATTCATTTGTGCTGCACACCCCCGGATGGGCCAGTTGTCCTGGATCTTTTATCTCTCAACCGTTTCTCAACAAGTCCGAACAGGAGCCACAAAATGTTTCAGCCGCCCGTTTTCCGCGAAGATGACATTGAGGTCATGCACGCCATGATCCGAGAAAACCCCTTTGCCAGCCTGCTGTCACTGCAGAACGGAGAGATGGTATGCGACCATATTCCCATGATGATCCATGCGGAGGAGTCGGACCAAGGGACACTTCGTGGGCATATTGCCCGTGCCAATCCAATGCGCCGGCTTGTTGATCACGATGCGAGGGCCCTGGTCGTCTTTACCGGCTTGCACGCCTATGTGACGCCATCGTGGTATCCATCGAAAGACATGCATGACAAAGTTGTGCCAACTTGGAATTACATTTCTGTTCATGCGCGGGGCAAGATTGACCTGATACATGATGAAGCGTGGATTTTATCCCATCTGAATGCATTGACGGATCTGCACGAGGAAGGGCGGGAAAAACCGTGGACGGTTTCCGATGCACCTAGTGAGTTCATCCATAGGCAGTTGCGCGGCATCACGGGCATCGAAATCAAGATTGAAAGCCTGCAAGGCACCTGGAAAGTCAGCCAAAATAAAGAGACCGCCGACAACGCAGGGGTGGCAGAGGGTCTGCGGTGCGAGCATGCGCAGGCCGCACGGGACATGGCAGCGATTGTCGAAACTCGTCGGCGTTAGACTGAACGGTCGTCTGCATCGCTAAAGGATGCTATCAACATTTCTGGTTGTGGAGTATCTCGTGGTCGAATGAACTGATGGCTCAAAAGGCAAATATCCCGTTCTCAATCTACCGCACATCGAGAATCCCGATGTTTGAACAGATTTGTTCGGCCATCCGGCAGGCGATCATAGATGGCGACCTGGTTGAGGGGACCAAGCTCGCGCCGTCCCGGTCGTTTGCAGCGGACTTGGGCGTTTCGCGGTCCACGATCGTGACGGTGTACGACCAATTGTGTGCGGAGGGGTATATCACAAGCGTGCCTCGCTCCGGGATGCTGGTGTGCGCCATATCCGAAACCCAATTCAAACCGCGGCAGGAAATCCAGAACAGATTTGAGGATGAGGTACAGACCCTGCCGCAACCCCTTTTAGGCGGGCAGCCGGATATGGAGTTGTTTCCCCATCGGCAGTGGGCCAAAGCTGTGGCCAAAGTCTGCCGGACAAATCCACAAGCGATGTTGCTTGGTGGCGGTCGGTTCGGGAATTTTGAGCTTCGAAAGGCAATTGCCAGTCATGTCTTGGACTGGCGCGGGATCGAGGCCTCTCCTCATCAGATCATAATCACTGCTGGCTCAACCGATGCACTTGGAATCTGTATTCGCACCCTGGCAAAAGCCGGGGACAGCATTGGGTTGGAAAATCCGGGCTACCCGCCGGTGCGCAATTTCGCCAAGGCCATGCAGCTGGCGCCTGTAGACCTGAAAATTGGGGATCAGGGAGCCGAGGTGCCGCTCCCCGGGCAAACCCCAAGGCTGTCGATCCTAACCCCGTCTAACCAATCCCCGCTTGGCGGCGTGATGTCGCCCCGACGGCGTCAGGAATTTGTGGCCTGGGCCAAAAGACATAAAGCGTGGATCATTGAAGACGATTATGACAGTGAGTTCCGCTATGCCGGTCATCCAATCCCAGCGCTGGCAGGCTTTGACCATCTTGATCGCACGATTTATGTCGGCAGTTTTGCAAAGATCTTTTCCAACCTACTCAGGATAGGTTACCTGATTGTTCCGGCTGAACTGATCGGGAAATTCCGGGTTTCGTTGGAGCGTTTTGGTTTCAGCGCCAGCTACATGCCGCAGCAGGCATTGGCCGAGTTTATTCAAACCGGAGCTTTCTATCACCATTTGCGCAAGGTTCGACGTATCTACAAAGAAAGGCGCAAATATCTGATTGGGAGATTGTCGGCTGATCTTGCTGAGTTTGGCTGGTTCACCGATCATCAAGCAGGGATGCAAATCGCCTTTCACCTCAGGACCAGCTTCCAAGACACAGTGGTGTCTGAAAAGGCAGAAAAGCTTGGCGTCACCGCGCAACCCTTGTCATCATTTGGAACCGATGACGCATCCTATAATGGGTTAATCCTGGGGTTTTGTAACTACACAGAACCGGAAATCGACCGGGCTGTGGCCACCTTAAGACAAGTCATGCTTGGGCAATATTAGCCGTCCAGCGGGTGCGCCTCTGACCAGTCATGGCCGTCGCTCTTTCCAGACCTTGATCGTGATGATGTCCCTGGCCCGCCACCGTAAAACGGCCCGGGAAATCCAGCTTTCAGCGGTCCAGAACTGGAGAGCAGAGCCCGCTTTCATCCACAAGTGCGAACATCGCGTCAGTCGGCAGGGCGAAGAGACTAAAGGCGAATGTGATGAGGAAACGAACGACTTGCGATCCAGTGATAGAAAGAAACGAGGGCCGGCCATCCGGCCCTCGTGTGATGGGCTTACATCTCCACGTAGGTGCCACCGTGGATGTTGGCGAAGTTGCGAAAATCCACGGCGAGTGCCTCACCGACCGCGGCGGCCGCGTTCCCGCCCATGTCTTGCGCTTCGTCAAAATAGATGCGCGTGGTGATCAATGTGCCGTCAACCCCCTTGTCCTCAAGCGTCCAGATCACGAAGAAATCCTTGATTGGAAGCGGCACGGTGCTGCGTTCCATATCCAGATCGTAGGCAATCATGCGGTTCTCTTCGACTGCGAAGATGCGTTCATAGGCTGTGCCTGCTCCGCCCACGAAATCGCAGCGGCGCACAGACCCCATGCCCAACTCGCCCGGTGTTTCAGAGGCCGAATGATCCCAGGTCAGCGTCTCGATCTGAAGTGACCAATCGGCGTTGCCCGAGTGAACCAGCGGGAAGGCTTCTTCGGGCGTCATGGGCAGCAAGAGCGTCTGAACGGACTGCAGGGGTGCGTCGATATAGGCGCCCAGATAGCCACTTTCATAGGTGTAATCGGTCAAAGCATCAGCAGATGTGACGGCGGCGAATTCGCCGTACATGGCGGTTCGTTCGGCTTCAATATTGGGCATCTGTTGTGCTGAGAGTGCGGTCGAAATTGTGAGGGCGATTGCAAAGGAAAGCAGATGTTTCATGGTCTTCTCCAATTTTTTGAGAGGTGGTTGCGGCCGGTCAGGCCATGGCCTGCCGCGCGGCGGCGGCTTTCTTGGACGCATCGACCTTGAGCTTGCGGGGCGACGGTCGACCTGTTTCGGCATAGACCTTCAGATCGTCGATGGTCTCGGTCAGGGCCTTCTTGAACTGCATCTTCATCATCCAGCCCATGAGTATGTTCATAGGAAAGGCGATATCGGCGCGCAGGGTCATGCTGGCCTTGGTGCCATTGCCGCTGGGGGTCAGGTGCCACGTATTGCGCAGCCCTTTCATGAAGCCAGGCATCTTCGCCCCGGTCGCCGAGTAGGACACGATATGGCGGGAGTCGTCATAGGCTTCGATTGTTTCCGTGAACGGTCCGAGCGAGGTTTCGCAGACGCGCCCCGCTGCCGGGGCATTGGCGACCTTCGGCGTGCCGGGCCTTGCGCCTGACACATAGACCGAGCTGGCCCAGTTTCCGGCGGAGGTGTAGTTCGGTCCTACGATGTTCCAGACCTTGTCCAGCGGCGCGTTTATTTGTCGTATTATGGTCAGCTCCATTGTTCAGCCCACCACCTGACCGCCCATCGCGTAGCCGCCTTCGGCGGTTTCCTCGATGTGGACGTTGATATGTTGCTTGATATCGCCCTTGCCGGTCGCGGCTGCGACCTGATTGAGGCTATCGGTGAGCTTGGTCACGATCTGAGCCTTCTCGTCCTTGGACCAAGCTGCCTGCGGGACGGTAACGCGAATGGTTGGCATGTCATTCTCCTTTGGTATTGTTGATGTCGACAGATTGCGCCGGGCCGGTTATTGCCTCAATGCAGGAATATGCAGGTCAGCCTGCACAGATGCAGGGGGTGACTGTGAGACCAAGTGAACGACTTGATTGGGACGATCTGAAACTCATCCTTGCCCTGGCAGAGGCGGGCTACGTGACCCGCGCCGCAGAAAAACTGCGGGTCGACCAGACGACGATCCCCCGCCGGATCAGGCGCCTCGAAGACCGGCTCGATCTGAAACTGATCGAACGGATCAAGGGCGGCGTTGTTCTGACTGCCGCTGCCGACGATCTGGTGCGCATCGCCCGCACGGTTGAAACCGGTATCGACGACGCGCTGGCCGCACCGCTGAAAGCCCCACCCGTGACGGGCACGGTCAAACTCTCGGGGACGGACTTCATGCTGGATCTTCTAACCGACACGCTTGTCGATCTCGGGCGACGGTTCCCGGGGCTGGTGCTCGACCTCAAGCCGACCAACGCCTACCTCAGCCTTGACCGGCGTGAAACCGACGTGGCGATCCGGCAGGCCGAAAGCCCCCATGACGGTCTGGTGGGGCGGCGGCTGCCCGCGATCGACCTGGGCATCTACGCGCCGCCAAACCTCGCCCATGATGCGCCGGGCAAGCCTTGGCTATCGTGGTCCCTGCCGCGCGGGGTCAACGAAATCGATGACGTGATCCTGCGCCATGACCCGCAGGGGCGGATCGTCGCGCGCGTCGACAGCATGATGGCGCAGGCTCGCTTATGTGCAGGCGGCATGGGTTGCGCATGTCTGCCAAAGGCCTTTGTCGCGGCATACACAGAGCTTTCGACGCTTGTCGAGATTTCGGACGGGCCGTCCTACCCCGCGTGGGTCGTGACCCATGAGGAACTCCGCCACGTCCCCCGCGTGCGCGAGGTCATGAAAGCTGTAGCGGCAGGATTAGAGCGCGTCGCAAAGGGTGGAGTCTCATTCTGAGAAGCCTCAGGTCTGCGAAAAAAACCAGTCCGACTTTTGTCACACGCCAGCGGGATGATTTGCAGATTTGCCATTGGAATGGCTACAGCAGCAAGAATGAGCGCCTTGTGTCCACTAATGGGATGTATTTGCTGCTTCACCCAGCAGGTCAGCTTAGCCTGATTCTGCCCAGCTCCTGACTGTCCGTACCGCTTCGCTTATGAAACCCGCTCCGCCTGACGCATCGCCAGCTGCGCGGTTCAACACCATTGCTGCGATCACCGCGCCCTTGACGAACTCGGCGCCAGAGGCGGGATCGACGTCGGTGCGCACCTTGCCATGTGCACGCCCGCGGATCAGCAGGGCCGCAACCTCATCTCTTAGCGTATCGAAATGCTTGTTTGTTGCTTCTCGCAGTGGGCCACTATCAAGGGCTGCGTTCTCGACCGAAGTGTTGACCATCAGGCATCCGAGATGCCGCATGGTCTCCGGATGCGGCGTGACCATGCCCTCCAAGATTTCGACGATGGCTTCGGTATCGTCGCGTGCACGAAGCACCTGATGGACATAGGTGTCAGTATCGCCCGTATAAGAGGCCAGCGCCTCCAGCATTAGCCCTTCCTTACCTCCGAATTCCGTACGGATTGCAAAGCGGCCGAGGCCGGTCTCCTCCTCGATAGCGCGAATGCCCAAGCCCTGGTAGCCGTGTTTCCAGAACAGGTCTCGGACGCGGTCGACGACCTCGGCGCGGTTATAGCTTTTTGGACGTGCCATTACAGTTCCTCCACGATGTCTTTTAATCCCTTCGCCAACATTGATCCCGCCACGCGGTTTCCATGGGCAGGATAGAGCTGAACCGGCTTGTCTCTCTCGATCTGCGCCAGCGCCCATGCCTTGTACATCAAAGGGTCGCCCAGGCACATGGTCGCAAAAGCGCCGCGCAATTTGGGGACTGCGGCAGGGGTGTCGTCCGTACCCGTGGGGCCGGCAAAGGCGTCGCATACGGCCCATGCAACGCCGTCGGCGCATTTGGCACGCAACCAGACTTCAGCGGCTTTCAGACCATCCGGGATGATCAACGTCACATCGCCCGCAAACGTCGGCATCTCGGCAGAGGGCCGGAACCCCAGCCGCTTTTCCAGCCGGTCGAGCGCAGCTTCCGGCGCGGACACTGCGGCGTCCGGAAACGCGGCAAGCCAATCGGCAACGCCAAGATGGTGGAATGGTGACGGCGCAATGATGGCCGAAACCCCGCCAAGGTCGCGGGCGACGGCGATGGCGTCCGGATCGGGTGCGGGAATCGGGGAATAAAGCACCAGCCCGCCACTCGCAGCACGCGCCGCCATCATCCTTGCAGCGCCTCTGCGTGCCGTGAAAAGCACATTGGTTCCGGGCACAAGCATCAACGGCTGAAGGGGTTTGGAGGGCATGGCGTATTTCCTTTGGATTCTACGTTGACTTCTTTTTCGCTACGTGTGTAGTGTTAAAGCACTTCATGTGTAGTGATACGCCGACTTTACCCACCTGACCAGAGGAAATCCATGAAACATCTACTCCTTTCCACCGCGCTTCTCTTTGCGGCAACGCAGGCATCCTTGGCTGAAACGCCACGCGAGACACATCGCGCGATGCTCGACCGCGCCAACATTGGCGGTCACGGTATCGCTTATCTCGACCTTGGCCACCCTGACGATCCTGCTGTCATGCTGCTGCATGGCATCCCGACATCGTCCTACCTTTATCGTGACGTCGCCCCGCGTATTGCCGCCGCAGGCTACCGCGTGATCGTCCCCGACCTTTTGGGACACGGTGCATCTGACCGCCCCGACGATATGGCTGTCTATGCGACTGAGGCCCGCGCCGCTCGCATGTTAGAGCTGGCAGACTCACTCGGAATTGAACGCTTTGCGCTGGTTCTTCATGACGTCGGTGGCATGACAGGTTGGTCGATGGTGGGGCAGGCACCTGAACGGCTAACATCCATTGCCGCCACCAATACCCTGGCAGGTCTCGATGGGGTCACGCCCACGCCACTGGTCATGCAGATGATGGCGGGTCAGGTCTCACCCATGGACGCCTTCGCCGATCTGGACGACCCGGCAGTCGCGCGCGAGATGGCGCAGATGTGGATGGACCAGGGCTATTCCGGACCCGGCACAGCACCTGCACAAGAGGTTGACGCCTACGGTACGGATCTGGTCGGGGCAGGGGCCGCCTACAGTGCCTTCTTCGGCATGGCCGTCCCTGCCTTCATGCAGGGTGGGGAGGCGCTGGCCGCCGATCTGGCCGCCTACGACGGGCCGACTGCCATCATCTTCGGTGAACAGGACCGCTTTTTCGCGCCCGATATCGTCATTCCTGATCTCGCCGCCAAGCTTGGCACGGACGAGGGCGACATTACTCGCATTCCCGATGCCGGACACTTCCTGCAGACCCAGGCACCCGACGCCTATGTCGCAGCACTTACTGCCTTCCTCAATAAAAATCTGGAGAACTGAAAATGGCCAAAGTCACCACACGCCGCGAGATCGACGCCCCCGCTTCCGAGGTCTGGAAAAGCCTCGACGACTACGGCGGTATCGCGAAATGGAACGACAACCTCGCCGCCTCGCGCATTCTGCCGGGCAGCGCCGAAACAGGTCTGGGCGCAAAACGCCAGTGCGATCTGAAGGCGGACGGCAGTCAATACCTGCGCGAGACCATCAACCAATACGAGCCGGGCCGTAAGCTGGGCCTTGTGATTGACGACACAACCATGCCGATGAAAGGCGCGACCTGCCTGTTCGAGGTTCGCGAGATCGGGCCGAACAAGAGCGAGCTGATCTTCACGATGGACTTCAAACCGCCCATGGGCCCGATCGGCATGCTGATGCTGCCGATGATGAAGCCGATGCTGCGCGGCAAAATGGCCAAGGCGCTCGATGGTAATGCCCGCCATGTCGAACGTTTGTTTGCCTAAATACCACAATATCGAAAGGACCGAAAATGACCAAGACATCCGCTTCCGTCAGCTTTGCGACCCATATCGACGCGCCACTCGACGCCGTTCGTGCCGCCGTGCACGACCCGGCATGGAGCAACTGGATACCGTTCCTGAAATCCGACACCTGTCATGGTGACACCGCAGGGTCTGCGCGTGTCTGCGTCATGGCGCATCCCGACCCGCAGCTTGATGGTTATGAGCTGCGGGAGACCATCGTGGAGAACGACCGGGATACTGGCCGTTTCGGCTATGCCATCAAAAACCCGCCTTTCCCGGTCGAAAACCTGGGCGGCGTTGTGACGACCGAACAGACCGACAACGGTGTTCTCGCAATCTGGACGGCGCATTTTGACGCCGACCCCGCGGTGCTGGAGGAGATCAGACCGATGATGGTCCAGTCCTATCACGCTGCATTCCAAGGCCTCGAAAGTCACGCGAACAAGGCG
Organism: Sulfitobacter mediterraneus; assembly: GCF_016801775.1. Classification (NCBI taxonomy): domain Bacteria; kingdom Pseudomonadati; phylum Pseudomonadota; class Alphaproteobacteria; order Rhodobacterales; family Roseobacteraceae; genus Sulfitobacter; species Sulfitobacter mediterraneus. Next base: position 3,256,706 of record NZ_CP069004.1, read on the forward strand.
TAAATGATTGCGGGGTCGGTCCATCGCCACCGGCCCTGCTACACGGCCTCAAGCCTTTCTCGAAGGCAACGCCTGGCTTCTGTGCCGCCTGCGTTGTGAGGCACTCCGGGTTTGATGTCTAACGCCAGTCCAGAAAGAACTTGATCGCACCGTCTCTAGCGGCCTGTTCCACTAGACTTCGAACATCTACTTTTTGTGATTTCGCGCTGCGTTTACGCAAAACTTTGCACTACTGAATCAAAAGCTCTTGATAGGGGAATGAGCGTTCTATAAATTGAATGTATGCCACGCCCACGCACATATGATCCTGATGAGGCACTCGACGCAGCGATGCTCCTGTTCTGGAAGCGGGGCTTTGCCGAGGCATCCTACGACGATCTTACCAAAGCAACCGGAGTCAGCCGCAAGAGCCTTTATGCGACTTTCGGAGACAAGCGTTCCCTTTTCCTCAAATCCCTCGAACGCTACCGCAGGACACAAGCCGTCACCATTCTTTCCGAACTCGATAGCGAAGACGCAAGCCTGGCCACGATCACGGCCTTGTTCGAACAGATCGGCGCAATTGCCAAGTCGCCCGCAGGGCGCACGGGATGTCTGATGGCCAATACAGCCAATGACGAAACGGCCCATGATCCGGATGTTCATGACCAGATCGAACGTCACCTGTCGCGCACCAGCGCGCGGTTTCGCACGGCGCTTGGTCGCGCGGGTGTCGCGCAAGACCGGGCCGGGCCGTTGGGGGACTACTTAACGGGATTGCTTCAGGGTCTGTTCGTTCTCGCGCATGCCGGTGCGCCCGCGCACATGATCGACGCCACTGTTTCGGAGGGCCTGCGGGCGGTACAGTCGTGAGCTTTCATTTACCCATTAAGAGAATGATCGTTCTGCATTTAACACGCCGTGCCAGATGACAGTCTCTACACTTCCGTTTCTGTTCGCGGCGCAGATCGCCTTTGGACTGCTGTTTGGCTTTCGCGCGTCTGCAGCGGGTCTGCGCACGATGGGCGGGATAGCCGCCGCACTCTCCGTCTGGGCATGCGTTACCGCATGGATGGCCCTTTCCGGGATTTACGATTCCGGCTTGGTTCTGTCCTTGATGCCCGGCCTGTGGTTGCCTGTCGTGCCGTTCATTCTCGTTGGCATCTTCCTGTTGTCGCATGAGCAGCGTCAGACGATTTTTCACATCGCCGGAAATACTCCATCTCACTGGCTGGTCGCCGTCCAATCATTGCGCATTCTGGCAATCGGAACGCTTATCAAGACGGCTCAGGGCACGTTCCCGCTCGAAGTCTTGATGGCGATTGGCCTGACCGATCTGGCCTTTGGTTTTTCGGCGCTTCCGGTCTTCGTGTTGGTGCGCAATAAACGCATCCACAAAGATGCGCTCGTTCTATGGCATCTCGTCGGGGTCGCCCTGATCCTCGTGCCTGGCATGCTGGCTCTTCAGACGGGACTGCCGGGACCGATGCAGATGTTCGACCGGTACCCGACCTCTGCCGTCATGCTCGATTGGCCGATGGCGCTCGGTCCGACCCTCGTTGTTCCGGTCTTCCTTATCTTCAACCTGCTCGGTGCGGTCGCGGCCTGGCGCGCGGCTTCCCCAAACGAAGGATTTCAAACATGACTACATCGGAAACCCGAACCCTCGTTCTCGGTGCGACCGGGCATGTTGGCTCACAAGTCATCAAGGCACTATTGAAGCGCGGTCGGCCCGTCCGGGCGCTCGTGCGCAAGCCGCACGCGAAGGTCCACGGTGCGGAGGGCTTGGGCGATCTGGACTACGCCGTGGGGGATCTCGCCGACCGCGAAAGCCTGCGCCGGGCGCTCGATGGTGTCGATATCGTCGTGTCTTCGGCGAATGGTATCATCCCGTCCGGCAAGACCATGTCGGTCAAGTCCATCAACCGTGACGGCCACGACGCGCTGATCGAAGAGGCAGAACGCGCAGGTGTTCGACAGTTTGTCCAGTCTTCCGTTCCGACATGGGAAAGAGAACACACCGTGCCGGAGATGGCGGGCAAGCGGGCGCTGGAAGCGCGGCTCGCGGCATCCTCCATTCCGGCGACGATTGTGCGCAATCCGGCGTTCATGGATGTCTGGCTGGTCATGGGCGGCTGTCGCCAGCTGATCGGTCCCGATCCCCATGCAACAACGCGCCGCCCTTATGGCTTCATGCGGATGTGGCAGGCAATGACAGGCAATCTTGTCACCCGGCGCGGTGTGCTGCTCGCCCCCGGCGGGGGCCGCCACGGCGCACCCTTCATCGCGACCCGCGATGTGGCCGAAATCTTGGCAGGAGCCGTCGGGCGCGATGATTGCCTAAATCGTATTATCGAGGCGGGCGGGCCGGAGTGGGTCACGTGGCGCGAGGTGGCAGAGAAGCTGTCTCGCAAGACCGGACGCAAGGTGCGACCGGTCCCGATGAAGGCATGGTTCGCGGCGACAGGGCAAGGTGCGATGCGGCCGATCATGCCCTCGGCGGCCAATGTCCTCGCCCTCGTCAAACTCGTCGCCGCCCACCAGCCGCGATGGGAAGACCCGCCCATCGTGGAGGAGCTGGGTTTGCCCGAACAGATGACCCTCGACCGGTACATTGAACAGAACTGGAACACCAACTGATGCACGAACTCACCCCCGGAACTCGGATGGCTTTTCATCGTCCTTAATCTGAACCTCCGCCTTCTTGTTTTCACTTTGCGCTGCAACCGCTGGTGCGCGATCTCACGCTTGGCGTCGACCAACTAATCGCGAAGTTAGGCGAGCAGCGCGAAGAAGCGAAGTTTGGGCGTCGGCGCTGTCACGCGCGCAGGTGTCGAAGCTCGAGCCAACACTTTTAGCACAACTTGGGTAAGAAAACGCGTCCGCTGGAATTGACACGGCCTCCGTGCGGCTCCGTTCTTCTTTAACGCAGACGAATTAGTTGACTTTCTTCACTGATCGGTGAATAAGGTCATATGGCACGCCAAATTGCATACGATCCAATAGCCCTGCGGACCAACCTTTTGTCGGTGTTCTGGCGACAGGGCTACGCGGAAACGTCGCTCAACGACCTTGAGGCAGCGACGGGGCTGAATCGTCGGCAGCTCTACAATGGGCCAGGCGATAAGCTCGCTATGTTTTTAAAGGCGATGGATGATTTCGCTGACCAGGCTGGGCGCATGTTTCTGGCCCCTCTTGAGGTTGAAACGGCAGGCGTGCGCGAGATCGCAAACCTGCTAAACACCTTTGTGGAGCTGTCACAAGCAAAGGAAGGCCCTAAGGGGTGTCTCGTTTGCAGCGTTTCGCAAGAAGAGGTCTCGGCGGTTCCGGAAGTGCACACTCGTGCGGAAGCCTATTTCGACCGGATCAAGGCAGCTTATCGCAATGCGCTGACCCAAGCGGCGAAGCGGAACGAGGTCAATTTAAATTCTGAAGACATTGCCCAGCGCAACGCTCGGCTGTTTGCGGCGCACGTGGCGCTGTGCATCCTTGGTCGGGCCGGACGCCCCGTCGATGAGCTTCGTGCCATCGCCGCGGATGCGGTGGCCGATCTAAGCTGAAAAATTTCACTATTATTCACTAATCGTTGAAGAAAAGGAGCGGCAATGGAACAAGTTGGAAATCTGACAGGGGCTCGATCGGTCGCTGCGCCAGCGGACTTTGCGTTCCCAACAATTTCACCAAAATCGGGTGATAGGCAACCGGCAGACTCCGCCATCCATTTCATTCGGAAAAACCACCCGAATCCATCCGGCGCAACCTGTCGGACTGGCTGTGCGATCGCGTTCAATCGGAGAACTGACCCATGAGCGATACCTCTCCCGTCTACATGATCGTGATGCTGGATATTGACGACATGCCTGCGTTTTTCGAGGATTATGCAAGACCGTTGCAAGCGATCCACGCCAAACACGGGGTCGAGGTACTGGCCGCGACGCCAGAACCACAAGTGTTGGAGGGCGAATACGCCAAGTCCTTCACCGTGATGCTCAAGTTCGCGTCCGCAAAAGCGCATGCCGACTGGTGGGCCGACCCCGATTACCAACCCCTCCGCCAGCGGCGGCATGAACTGACCAACACGGATACCTCGGTGGCGCTGGTCGTGCCGTCCTTCGCGCCCTGAACCTTTACCTCGCCCCATTTTCTGGGCGCGGAGCTTCCCCATTTGAGAGAGAATTCCCATGCCTAAGACTGTTCAATTTGACACCCTCGGCGGCCCAGACGTGCTGCATTTCGTGGACAAGACCGTGCCGCCTCCCCAAGAGGGTGAAGTACAGATTGCGGTCAAGGCCGCAGGCCTTAACCGTGCTGAGTTGCTGTTCATCGCTGGGCAATATCTGATCGAACCTGTTCTTCCGTCCGGCGCGGGCGTCGAAGGCGCGGGCGAGATCGTCGCGGTTGGCCCTGAGGTCAAAGAATTCTCTGTTGGCGACCGCGTGGCAATTACACCGGGGTTTGACCAGCTGAAATATCTCACGCTGGGAGAGATCGTGAACATGACCACCTCGGCGCTGGAACCAGTCCCGGAGGCGGTGAGCTATATCGATGCCGCCGGCTTCTGGATGGCGTTCGGAACGGCCTACGGGCTGCTGGTGCAGAAAGGCGGGCTGACCAAAGGCACCGGGCAAGCTGTGGTGGTGAATGCGGCCAGTTCCTCGGTCGGCATGGCGGCACTTCAGATCATTAAGGCCCATGGTGGCAAATCGATCGCGATGACGCGCACTGACAACAAGGTGGCGGCGCTCAAAGAGGCGGGCGCGGATCATGTGATTGTCACCGAAAACGAGGACGTGGTGGCGCGGATCATGCAGATCACTGATGGTCGAGGGTTCGATATCGCCTGTGACGCGGTGATGGGCACGGGGGCAACGACGCTTGCCGCAGCGGCAGGGACGGATGCGACGCTGGTGGCCTATGGCCTGCTGTCGGGTGAGGTCCCCGCGCTGCCTTTCGAGGCCATGATCCGGCGCGGCTTGACGGTGACGGGCTTTCATCTGGTTTGGCAGCTGCTCGATCACCCCGCGCGGCGCGCAGCGGCAGTAGCGCATTTGTCCGGGGGGCTGGCGCGTGGCGACTACCGGCCCGTGATCGACAAGGTGTTCCCTTTCGATCAAGTGGCGGACGCCTACCGGCACATGGCGTCCAACGCGCAACTTGGAAAAATTCTGGTGGAGATGAATACATGACTGACGATTTTCAAGCCGCGCAAAAGCGCGCACAACAGATGGTCCGCAAGCTCGGGATTGCCGATGCCTATCCGTTTGATCACCATTTTGCACAAACGCCGATGGGCGTGATGCATTACGTGGATGAGGGCGCTGGCGATCCGGTGCTGATGCTGCACGGCAACCCCACGTGGTCGTTTTTGTACCGGGACTTCATTGCAGGGGTATCGGACGCGCACCGCGTCATCGCGCCCGATCACATTGGTTTCGGGCTTTCGGACAAACCGCAAAACGAGGCGTCCTATACAATTGGCGCTCACATCCGCAATCTGGAGGCTTTGGTCACCAATCTCGATCTTCGCAACGTCACTCTGGTCATGCAGGACTGGGGCGGGCCCATCGGCCTTGGTATGGCTGCGCGCCACCCCGACCGTATCAAAGATATCGTGGTGATGAACACCTTCGGCTTTTACCCGCCTGCTGCGGGGATGGACCCGGACAATCTGAAACTGCCAGTGCCCCTGCGCGTGATGCGCAAGCCGGGGATCGGAGATTTTATTGTCCGTCGCCTTGGCTTTTTCGAACGCATCGTGATGAAGCTGGCGACCGCCGACAGTGCCCGTCTGAAATCGGTGCATCATGCTTACAAGGCTGTGTTCGAAGGGCGGCAGGATCGCGCTGGTGTCATGGCGTTTCCGCGCTTGATCCCCACGCGCACCGCCGACGCCAGTGCACAAATACTCATCAACGAAACTGGGCCGTTTCTGGACAATTTCTCCGGAAGAGCTCGGATATTCTGGGGTATGAAAGATCCGCTTTTCCCTGTCGCCGCGCTCGACGCGTGGGAGGCGCGTTTGCCCAATGCCGAGGTGACGCGTTTGCCGATGGCAAAACACTACATGCAGGAGGACGCGCCTGACGTTATCATTCCTCAGTTGCGCACTTTCCTCGAGGGATGAGGTCTTTGGGCATGCCACGACAACAGCTGCTGGAGCAGCACGACTGCGAAATCTAAAGTTGAGGGGGTGCCGCTGATTGCCTCGGAGGCCACTGTTTGGGCTGTCGTCGATGTGATCGTCCTGACGATCTAGCCCGGGCTTACACAACTGCGCTGGAGGTTGGTCCGCGCTGGCGGGAGCGCATCGGTAGAACGCTGGAGCGGATGCCGGGAACGAAACCGATCCTTGAGAGCCTCGGCAGATGAGCCTTATCCATGCGGCTGACGCCGATTACCCCAACGGCTCCCCGACCAAACGGCCCCTGAAGCCACCAATACTGAGCTACAAGCCTCATTGCTACAGGACATCGTGTTCGCTGGCCGGAGCTCAAGTATGTTCGAACGCCGCAAGCCGATCCGCGAACCAATCGACATGAGGCATGAGCGAAGGCAGCAGGAGATCATGCAGTATGGCCCCGTGATACAGCCCCTCCATCATACGGCTCTCAACGTGCCGCCTGGCCGACAGCAACTTGTGTTCCAGTGCCTCGCTGTCGCTGCGCAGGCAATCTGTTTCGGCGATCAAAAGGACCGTGGGCGGAGCATGTGACAAAGGACCATGCAGCGGCCGTGCACGCCAGGGCCGCTCTACCGGTGCATAGGAATTCCAGAAATACTGCATCTCCTGCGTGGTCAGCGGATGCGTGCCGCCGCCATAGGACCGGTGGCTTTCTGTTTCGAAGTCGTCGTCGAAGGCTCCATAGATCAGTCCCAGACCGCAGACCGCCCGCTCTGGCAATGCCAGCGCGCAGGACAGCGCCAGATTAGCCCCGGCCGAGTCGCCCGCCAGTATCACGGATTCATCCGTAGCCAGGGCCGCGATTGTCCGCTGCAGATGATCAGGCGCCGCGGGAAACGGATTCTCCGGAGCCAGCGGATATCTGAGGGACAACACCTCGCGCCCGGTCTTCAGCGCAAGCAGATCGCAAAAGCGAGCGTGCGTTTCCGGGCCCAGAAAGACCCAGCCACCGCCATGCACATAAACGATCCGCGGACCGGGCTGCCGCGTTTCGGGGCGGTGGCGTATCCCCTCGCGAATGGGTTCGCGCGTAACACCATCGACGAGTTCCTGCGCGTAAAGAAGGGCAAGCGGTTCCAACTGTCTGCGGTACTCAAGCGGTTCGAGACCCAGTAAAGCCGGACGCCCTTCGGCATCTCGGGCCAATCTGGCAAGAGCCTGTTGAACCTCCTCATGGATTCTGGCGTTCCGCGTCACTCTTTCGACATCCCTTCAGACGATCCAACACACTTTCCAAGCACTATGCGGTCTTGGTTGGTCTTTAACCATCTTTTCATATTTGGACCAGTTTAGATACCAAATACTCTAATGTCATCTTCCTACTTCGGACCATTGCCTTTGACGGTATCGGGGTGAAGTTCGCCTGTGGCGAGGTTCAGGTGGATCCTGTCGAGGTGATCATGCATCGCCTGACGGGCCCCTTGCGCGTCCCTTTTCAAAAGTGCCTCGATAATCTTGCGATGATCTTCGACAGCCAGGTCCCGCATCGGCGCGGTTGAGAAATGGTCCTCAAGCCGTTGGTACAGCTTGCCGCGCTGCATCTCCCAAAGCTCCACGACCAGACGCGCCACAGCCCTGTTGCCCGAAGCTTCTGCGATCGCAATGTGAAAATCTCGATCAGAGGGGTGTCGCAGATCATACCGGCGAGGCCCGGCAGAAAAGTCGGTGAGGAGGTTTGAAATCCGCACAAGATCCCCGTCCGATGCGTTCAGCGCGGCGTGGAGTGCGGCTTCGCCCTCTACAATCCTCCGCGCCTTGATAATATCGAGGGGCGGAACATCCGCGCTGTGTGGCATGGGGCGGGCGTAAGCGCGTGACAATCCGTCCGCCGTCACGAAAACTCCGCTGCCAGGCTTGATGTCCAGAATACCATCCAGCTCCAGCCGTACCAACGTCTGGCGCAGCGTCCCGCGACTGACACCGAGGCTCGAAGCCAGGCTGCGCTCCGATGGCAAACGCTGCTCCGGTGCGACCTCACCGTTCACGATCATGTCGATCAGATGCTGTGCGATCTGGTCATTGAGCTTGAGCGGTTCGAGTTTTTCCATGGGTCTTCCTGTTTCGCATAATCGGCATTTGTAGAGCACCATGGGATGCGCCTCAATCCTGCAAGACCTACCGCAAGGAAAAAAACACTTGACCTGGCATTCTCAAACTGGTTCACATAATAAACCAATAGTCAGTATGAGAGAAGCTTGTGAGCGATATCTCCTTTGTCAATCTTTCAAAGAGCTTCGGCTCTGTCACGGTCTTTCAGAATCTTAATCTGAAAATCGAGGCGGGGGAGTTCATCGCATTCCTCGGGCCATCGGGATGCGGCAAATCCACATTGCTGCGGATGGTCGCGGGTCTGGAAGGGGTCGATGCGGGCGAGATACGTATCGGCGACCGCCGCGTCGATACCCTCGCTCCCGGTGCGCGTGGCGTCGCCATGGTGTTTCAGCATTACGCGCTCTATCCCCACATGAGCATCGCTGACAACATCGCTTTCGGTTTGCGCAACATCGGCATGGAGAGTGCCGAGATCGACGAACGCGTGGCCGAGGCCGCCGAAATGCTGGAAATCACCCCGCTGCTGGCCCGCAAACCCGCACAGCTGTCAGGTGGTCAGCGACAGCGTGTGGCAATCGCCCGGGCGCTGGTAAAAAAGCCCGAAGCCTTTCTCTTTGATGAACCTCTGTCCAATCTGGACGCTGCGCTGCGACTGCGGACGCGGATCGAGCTCGCCCAATTGCACAAACGCACCAAGGCCACGACCATCTTTGTTACCCATGATCAGGTCGAGGCAATGACATTGGCCGACCGCATTGTAGTCATGCGCGAGATGCGGATCGAACAGATCGGCGCGCCGATGGAGATCTACAACGCACCGGCCAACGCCTTCGTCGCTAGCTTTGTCGGGTCGCGGCCGATCAACATGCTGCCCGTCTCGTTGGCAGAAGGCAGCGGCGGCATAGCGATGGCTCGTCTGCCGGACGGGTCGGTGCTGCCGACCACGGTGCCACTCAACAGCATCAACGCGGGACCGCATCAGCTTGGTCTTCGAGCGGAAGCATGTATGCCCGATCCGGAAGGGGCGCTGTCCGGCAAGGTTGAGATTGTCGAGCATCTCGGGGACCGCACCAGCCTACACCTGCGTCTGCCCGACGGCTCACCGCTGGTCGTTGAGGCCGACGGGCAAACACATATCTCGTCAGGCGACACAGTGCGTTTTGGTGTGGCACCCGACCGTCTGCACATTTTCGACGCCGAGGGACTGGCGTACAATCCGGTGCAAGTAAAGTGACGGCGATACACCCTGATAGCACCAAGGCACCGCGCCGTGCCGCCAGCCGCACGCTGGAGTCTCCCGATATCCGCAACGCGGTATTCGTAGCGCCGTTCCTGTTGGCATACGTCATCCTCCTGCTCTACCCATTGTTTTACGGCATCTGGATCAGTCTTCAGCGATATGACCTGTTCGACCTGTCGGCCGAGTTCGCGGGTCTGGAAAACTATTACCGGCTGTTGGACGACGACATCTTTTTGGGTGCGGTGCGCAACACTTTCATATTCGTCGGCATGACGGTCCCGGTCTTCGTCGGGCTCGGTCTTGCACTGGCCCTGGTGCTCAATCGCCGGACCCGTGGTGCCGCCATCATGCGCGCCATCTTCTTCGGCACCTCTGTTCTGTCGGTCACCATCGTCACCATCATCTGGAAGGTGGTCCTGATGCCGAGCCAGGGGTTGGTCGGCGCTCTTGCCGAGCCCCTCGGCGTGGAGCCGGTGGCCATGCTCTCGCACCCCGATCTGGCATTGGTTGCGGTTGCTATGGCGACGGTCTGGTGGGTTCTGGGTCTGCCGATGATCCTGTTTCTCGCGGCGCTTCAGCAGATCCCGGATGACCTCTACGAGGCTGCCGCGCTTGATAACGCGGGGCGATGGACGACCCTGACCAAGATCACCCTCCCTTCAATCAGACGGACATTTGTCGTGGTAACGATTTACCAGGTCGTCGCGCAATTCCAGCTGTTCGGCCAGTCACTTCTGATGACCGGGGGAGGGCCCAACAACCGCTCACGCTCCTTCGTTCAGTTCATCTATGAACAGGGCTTCAAGAACTGGGATGTCGGCTATGCCGCCGCCGCGTCCGAGGTGCTGTTTCTCATCATTGCCGTCGCTGCCCTGGCGCAATACGCATATTCGGTTCGGGGGCAGACAAGATGATGGTCGGCGTTCACAATCGTCCCGCCTCCCGTGCGATCAGCCTCGCAGTTGGCGTGTTCGCCGTGGTCTGGATACTGCCCGTCCTCTGGGTGCTGATCCTGTCGTTCAAGCCGAACGAGGTATTGATGCTGTCCGGCGATCCAGTCTGGGTGCCACCTTTCACGTTCAAGAACTACATCAATATCATGGAAACCTCATCGGTTTTCCGCTGGCTTCTGAACAGCGCGATCGTATCGGTCAGTGCAACCGTTGGCGTACTTTTTGTGTCGTCACTGGCGGGCTACGGCTTCGCCCGGCTGAACTTCCCGTTCCGGCGCACCCTATTCGTGATCGTGCTGATCGGTCTCGCGATTCCCGAGCAGGCCGTAATCATCGCGCGCCATCAACTGTTCACCGACTGGAATTTGCACAACACCTACACCGGCCTGGTTTTGCCGCATCTTTCCCTGCCCTTTGGCGTCTTTCTGATGACGCAGTTTTTCCGCGGCATTCCGCGCGAACAGGATGAGGCGGCGATCCTCGACAATGCGTCGCGGTTCAAGGTTTTTTGGTCTGTGCTGCTGCCGCAAAGCATGCCGGTGCAAGCAACGCTGGGCATTTTCACCTTCTTGCTGGTCTGGAATGACTACTTCTGGCCGCTGATTTCCGCCACGCGTCCCGAAATGTACACACTGACAGTGGGCATCGCATCCGTGCAAGGCAACTTCGCCCAGTCAGAAGGGCTGGGATATCTGATGGCGCAAGCCGTGTTCGCCGGGCTGCCCGCCCTGATTGTCTACCTGATTTTCCAAAAACAGATCATTGGCGCAGCGGCGGGAACCGCCGGGCGCTGAAAGTCCAACGCCGGCAACGGCAGAACCAATCAACCGGGAGGAGAACCAATGAAACACCTGAGATACACCCTGATAACGAGTGTTGCTGCCTGCGCGTTTGCGGCTCCCGCACTTGCCGAAAAGACGGAGATCAGCCTTAGCCGCTTCTTCGGCTCTTGCGAAGCTGACTACGGAGATGTGACCGAAGCCGCAAAGGGCAACGGCGAATGCGGGATCATCACAACGTTGATCAATGAATTCAACAACACATCAGACAGCTATCAGATCAAGGAAGAGGTTGTGGAGTGGCCAGGCTATGACCAGCTGACCGCGCGACTGCGCAACGGAGAGCCCCCCACCATTTCCGTGATGCACCAGTCGATACTATCCAATTATGCATCACGCGATCTATTGATGCCGTTGGGCGACAAACTAACCGAAGCGGGTGTCGATCTTGGCGACATGACCGACGCCGCCCGAGCCGGTGTGACCAAGGCGGGCGATGTTTACGCCATGCCTTTCGACACGCTGGGCTGGCTGTGGCACACCAATATGAACCTGATGGAGGAAGCTGGCATGGTGAATGGCGACGGCACCCCCGTCACCCCATCCAGCGCCGATGATTTCATCACTCAGGCACGGCAGTTCAAGGAAGCCACAGGCAAGCCATATCTGTGCGAGGCCTCGGTTGGCAACGCGCAGGTCTATGCCCGCACGCTGTTCACCTTGCTTTATCAGCAGGACCACAACTTCTTTGCCGATCCAACCATGATCAACCTCAACAGCGATGCCACGCGCAACTATGTCGATCTGTTTAAAACCCTCTATTCGGAAGGCCTCAGCACAACAGACTACGATTATTCTGCGGCAACGGCGGCATTCCCGCAGGGCGAATGCGGCGTCTACATCATGGGCACTTGGCTGATTGACACCTACCAGCAGGAATCGCTGAAGGACGAAAGCGCGCTGGCTGGCGGCTATTTCGTCCAGCCGTTTCCCCAGCTTTTTGCTCAGGACGGTATCTGGTCCGACGGCCACGCCTGGGTGATCCCCAAACAGGATCTCAACGCCGAGGAAGAAGCCGCCGCTATCGCGTTCTTGAAATTCCTGTGGGACAACAACCTGCACTGGGCGCGCACCGGCCATTTGCCGGTCCGCAGTTCGATCATCGAAAGCGAGGAGTTCAAGTCCCTGCCTGCCCGTGACCGGCTCGAGCGTGTCGCACTGCATGCCACCCCGTTCCCGCCAGAAGTCAAGCGGCAGTTCACCGTGACTGACTATGTCGGGGAAGAGATGCAGGCGGCGGTCAACGGTCAAAAGACCGTGGACGAAGCCATCGCCGCTGCCGAAAAGCGGGTGAACGACATGCTTGCCCGCGCAAACTGAGTATTATCTCCCCACCTTCCGGCAGCGTCACTTCCAAAGGCGCTGCCGGCATTTTGAACCCAAGCTTACGGAAATCTGAACATGGCGCATGCTCTCTATTCGCTCCACCCGTCATTCACCATTGGCGAGGTTGATCCACGCATCTACGGTTCCTTCGTCGAACACATGGGGCGCTGCGTCTACACTGGCATTTTCGAGCCTGACCATCCAAGCGCCGATGAAAACGGCTTCAGACAGGATGTCGCCGAACTGGTGAAAGAACTTGGCGTAACTGTCGTGCGCTACCCGGGCGGCAATTTTGTCTCCGGCTACAACTGGGAAGACGGCGTTGGCCCGGTGAAGGACCGCCCGGTGCGGCTGGACCTCGCCTGGGGTACGCGCGAGCCCAACACCTTCGGCACAAATGAATTCATCGACTGGTGCCGCCAGACAGAGATCGAACCGATGTTCGCCGTCAACCTTGGCACCCGCGGCATCGACGACGCCCGTCGCTTTGTCGAATATTGCAACCATCCTGGCGGTACCGAACTGTCCGATCTGCGGCACGAACACGGCTATCCCGAACCGCATGGCATCAAGTTCTGGTGCCTTGGCAACGAAATGGACGGCCCATGGCAGATCGGTGCCCGGCCCGCTCGCGAATACGGGCGGCTGGCGCTTCAGGCGGCCAAGGTGATGCGCTGGGTCAACGACGAACTGGCCCACACCCGCGACTACCTCGCCAACATGGGGCAGGGGGGTGGCAGGACGCAGCTTGACGATGACCGCTTTCTGACACTTGCGGCTTGTGGGTCTTCCAACCGCGAGATGAAGACCTACGCACGATGGGAATATGACGTGCTCGACGAATGTTTCGAGGCAGTCGACATCATTTCGTTGCACACTTATTTCAAGAATCCGGAAGGCACGACCGAAAGCTTTTTGGAAAACATCGACCGGCTGGACGATTACATTTCGGAAGTGATTGCAATTGCCGATGCGGTTGCGGCCACCCGGCGTTCGCCAAAGCGGATCATGCTGAGCCTCGACGAATGGAATGTCTGGTACAAATCCGGCCACCCAGTCGATACGCTGGATGAGGGTTTCCCCGAACATCCGCCTCTTATCGAAGAGGTCTTCGACGCCAAGGATGCGATGGTTGTTGGCGGCGCTCTGATCGTGCTTCTCAACCACGCGGACCGTGTCAAGGCCGCCTGCACTGCGCAGCTTGTCAACATCATCGCGCCGATCATGACCGAACCGGGGGGGCGGGCTTGGAAGCAGACGATCTTTCATCCCTTCGCTTTGGCTTCGAAATACGGGCGCGGTACGGCGCTCCGCGCTGGCCACCAGGGCGGCGCCAAACTCGATTTCGCCGCCACCCGCGATGGTGACCGTGTGACTGTCTTTGCGCTGAACCGCGATCTAAAGGAGTCCTGCGAGTTGCGCGTGGACGTTTCGGGTCTGGGTATCGACAACGTGGACGTCGCATTGGCAGTCGGTAACACAGATACGGAATTGACCAACACTGCCGAGGCCGACAACCTCGCCCCGGTCAACATCGAAGGCGCCAAAATCGAAGATGGCCACCTCGTCGCCAGCCTACCGCCGGCAAGTTGGTGTGTTCTTTCCTGCCTGCCCGGATGATCCAGCCCATGCTCGACGCCGCCCATCCATTCGCCACTGCCGATGAAGCTACGTTGCGCCGCATGGTCGCGGTCGCCAACGTGCCTGCGCTGATGATGACGCTCATGCATCTGGAAGGGGACGACGCCGTGCTTTCGTCAGGCATCACCCCAGACACCGACATGCTTGAAGGGCGGGAAGACGGGTTGAGCGAAGCCGATCGCGATGCCATCCGCGCCCGCGCGGTCAAAGCGGCGCTAGACTGGCGCACCTCAGGCCGGGACTTGTGGATACCGCCGCACGCCGTACTCGATCATGCGTCTACGCATATCATCGGTCAGGACACCCCGGACAGCTATGCTCCGCTGCTGCGCGAGGAACTGCCCTTCGCCGGACCAAATCGTCCGGCCTGGCGCGAAAACGAGGTACCAAAGGGCAACTGCGCCGAATGGCCCGTCGTGATCATTGGCGCTGGCATATCGGGCATCGCCGCGGCTGTGCGCCTCAAGCGTGCAGGCCATCCCTTCGTGGTGCTGGAAAAGTCCGATAGCCTTGGCGGCACCTGGCGCGACAACACCTATCCCGGCTGCCGCGTAGACACGCCCAACCATATCTACTCCTACAGCTTCGCGGCCGATCACGACTGGCCAGCCCGGTTCTCGGACCAACAGACGATCCGCGCCTACCTCGAAGAGGTTGCCGCCCGCTTTGACCTGATGGACCACATCCATTTCGGGGCCGAGGTAGTGGCAGCCGACTGGAACGAGGACAGTGCCCACTGGACTGTCCGCCTTGCTGACGGAACGACACACACGGGCCGGGCCCTGATCTCCGCCTTGGGCCAGCTGAACCGGCCCAAGACCCCGGACCTTCCCGGCTTGGACACTTTCGCTGGTGCCGCTTTCCATTCCGCCCGCTGGGACCACGCGGTCGATCTGCAGGGCAAGCGCGTCGTGGTCATCGGCACCGGTGCCTCGGCCACGCAATTCGTCCCCGCCATCGCCGACAAGGTCGCTCACCTGACCGTCCTGCAACGCTCGCCGCCTTGGCTGGTGCCGACGCCCGACTATCACGACACCTTGCCGGAAGAAGAACGCTGGCTGATCCGACACTGGCCGTTCTATGCCGAATGGTATCGTCTCTGGCTGTTCCGCCGAGATGGTGTCGATGGTGTGCTGCCGGATCTTTTCTGCGAGGAAGGCTATGCAGGCGATAAAGCTGTCAGTTCCCGCAACGCATTGATGCGCGATCTTTGGGTGAACTATCTCCGGGAACAGACCGGCGGTGACGAAACCTTGCTGGCCAAGTTGATGCCCGACTATCCCCCCTGCGCCAAACGCCCCTTGCGAGACAATGGATCGTGGGTTCGTACGCTTCGGCGTGACGACGTGAGCCTGATCCGTCAGGGGATCGACCGGATCGAAGGTGATGCCGTCATCCTGTCGGATGGCACCCGCATTCCTGCAGACGTACTGATCTTTGGCACCGGGTTCCAGGCTGATCGCTTCTTTGACGGGATCGAGATCACCGGTCGCGACAGCGCCTCCATGGCCAAAGCGATGGCGGACCCCTGCGCTTATCGCGGCACTTCTGTGCCAGGGTTTCCTAACCTCTTCATGCTTTATGGGCCGAACACCAACACCGTCGTGGGTGCAGGCATCATCTTCTTTGCGGAATGTTCGGCGCGGTATGTGCTGGGATGTCTCAACCACATGATGACCGAAGGTTTTTCCAGCATGGAAGTAACAACCGAGGCGCTGGAAACCTACACTGCGCGGATGGACGCGATGAATGCCGAACGCGCCTGGGGCGTACCGGGCGTGGACAGCTGGTACAAGAACGCCGCCGGTCGCGTCACGCAAAACTGGCCGGGAACGCATTACGAGTTCTGGGACATGACACTGCGGCCAGACCCGGACCATCACGTCTTTCGCTAGCGCGCGTCGTCCAGAACCAGATCGGCTCCCTTTTCAGCCAGCGCAAAGACCGCCGCCTGCGTGTTGCCGGACGGGATTGCTGGCATAACGCTGGCGTCGATCACGCGCAGGCCGTCAACACCTCGCACCCGCAGTGCCGGATCTGTGACGCTTTCCCCTTCACGCCCCATCCTGCAAGTGCCACTGGCGTGATAGATGGTCTGGCCGGTTTCACGTGCAAAAGCCTCCCATTCCGCGTCCGTATGACAGTCAGGCCCTGGCGCGGTTTCCCTCACGCAATGCTGTGCCAACGGCGCGGTGTTCACAATGTCGCGTGCACGGCGCATGCCTTCGATCATCACCCGCAAATCTTCGGGATGGGACAGCATGTTGGCGCGGATCGCCGGCGGGACTTTCGGATCCGATGACACCGCGTGGATCGACCCCCGTGACTTCGGGCGCAGTTGACTGACCGCCAGCGTGATCCCCGGATGGCGGTCGAGAATGCGTTCGGCCGCATTGGCATAGCTTGCGTGCATGAAGAACAACTGGACATCGGGCCGCTCGGCTTCGGGCACGGCACGCAAGAACGCACCGGCAAGCCCGGTGCCGAGAGTCAGTATACCTTTTCGTGTCAGGGTATAGCGAAGCACTGCCGCGGCCAGACCCAACCCACGGGTTTGCTGGTTCAGGGTCGAGGCACCTCTCACTTCCCAGGAGAGGCGAGTGCAGAAATGATCCGCGTAGTGCTCACCCACGTGAGGGTTGTGAACCAATGGGTCGATCCCCAGTGCCTGCAGGCGTGGCGATTCGCCGACGCCTGATAGCTCCAACAGTTGGGGGCTTTGAACGGCGCCTGCTGCCACGATAACCTCCCGCCGGGCCCGAACCTGACAGACCTCTCTTCCGCGGCGGAAGATCACGCCGGTCGCGCGGGCTTTATCGATAGTGATCCGTTCAACCGAGGCATCTGTCAGTACTTCGAGATTTGCACGCCGCAACGCCGGGGCAAGATAGGCATGCCAGGCGCTTACCCGTTGTCCATGTTGCTGATTGACCTGGTAGGTGCAGACCCCCTCCTGTTCGCCGGCATTGTAATTTGGGTTCTGCGGCAGCCCCGCAGCATGTCCCGCTTTGAGAAAGAGTTCCGCAATATAGGGGCGCTCTTCTGTTTCTGCGACAGGGATCATACCGCCGGTCCCGGTGCTGTTGTGACGGAGGCCGATGCCGTCGACCCGCTCGAAGTAGGGCTGGATGGCTTGCCAACTCCACCCGTCACAACCCATCTCGGACCAGGCGTTGTAATCCTCGGGTTGACCGCGCACCCAGATCATCCCGTTGATCAGGCTCGACCCACCAAGCCCTCTCCCTCGCGGGATCGCGATAGCGCGGTGCCCGGTTGTGGCTTCCGGTTCCGTTACGAAACGCCAATTATGTCGATGTGATACCAGCAATTTCTGGAACCCGGCCGGGATATCGACCCAAGGTGAACGGCGCGCCGATCCAGCTTCAATGACAAGAACCCGGTGAGCGCCATTTTCGCTCAACCGGTGTGCCAGTACGCAGCCGGCGGTGCCACCGCCGATAATGACGTAATCAGCTTCGATCATGTCCGGCTCCAGTTCGGGGGTGATGTCCAATCAATAGGTCGCGCGTCCACCGGTCATGTCAAAGACTGCAGCGGTCGAATAGGAGCAACGGTCGGAGGCGAGGAACAGGGTCATGTCAGCGATCTCGTCGACCGTCCCCATCCGTCCCATCGGGATTTTCGACAGCATGTAATCAATCTGAGCCTCCGTCACGTCCTTGAGCATCTCGGTTTCGATTACCGCCGGCGTGATGGCATTGACGGTGATGCCTGTCGTCGCAAGTTCCTTGCCCAGACTCTTGGTCAGTGCGATCACGCCTGCCTTTGACGCCGAATAGGCGCTGGCGTTGGGGTTGCCTTCCTTTCCTGCAACCGAGGCGATGTTGACAATCCGGCCCGAGCCGGCCGCGCGCATGTACGGGACGGCGGCGCGGCAGCAATGGAAGGTACCGTTCAGATTTACCTGCATGACCCGCGCCCACTCCGATGGAGGGAAGGCTTCGACCAGCGTGTTTGGCCCGGCAATCCCTGCGGAGTTGACAAGGGTATCGAGACCATTCATGTCGTCGGCCGCCTTGTCCATAGCGACCTGAACCGCGTCCGGATCAGCGACATCAACAGTCATAGCACGCACGCTGCCGGCAATGCGCGAAACGGCTTCATTCAGCGCCTCTTGCGAAATATCCCAAAGACAAACCTCGCCGCCCTGTTCGGCAAAACGTTTCGCTATGGCAAAGCCCATCCCTCGCGCTGCACCAGTGACGACTGCGCGGCGTCCTTCAAATCCGGGCTTGGGGGTCATGTTGTGATTTCCTTTCAGTTCTCGTTGCCATTGCGTCCAGTTAAAACGGCTGCTCTGGCGTCTTGCGGCTCCGGATAAATCCATCACGACACGCAAGAATATTGGTTCATTAAGTGAACCGTAAATTGAAACTTTCGGCACGTCAATCTTACATCGTCGACATAGCTGGAAAGCACTATAATAAGAATATTTTGGGAAATAGAAGCAAAACCTGGCTAAGGAACTATTGCGGGCTTCGTTCAGGCTTTGATGGAGTGTGTCGGTTTGGATCTGTTGATGAACCAATATTCGAACCGCCCAAATATGCCCAAGTTGCTGTCAATGCCAAACCTCCGTCCCTTGCACACAACGGAATCGTCAGTTGACAGACAAAGAGCCATAGCCGTTTTGCGCGCCACTCAGACCTGTCCACGGGACGATTGGCGCTGTCTCACAGCTTTTCGGGAACTGCTGCATTGCTTTTGGATTGGCCTCTAGAGCCGCCACAATTGTCACGCCACCGAGGCGAATTTGATATCGACGGTGTAAAGTTTGCGATGTTCTTGCGCGAGTGAAATGAATTGACTTCCGACCAACCTCTGATGTCTTGGCGGGACTGGCGGAGGAGACGTGCAGTCGATAAATTTTTGGCCTAGAGATGTGCTTCGCACCAAGATTTCAAGCCAGCACTCTCTTGCTTCAATGCGAGCCTGATGGGCAGGTAAAGCAATGGTGCCAGAAAAGGTGCCAGACGACCATTGAGCCGTAATGAAATCGAGCTTTCAGCACCTCGAGCGGACTTCCGGACAATGTGAGCCGCCTCCATTTGCAAGCCGCTCCCACCGCTCTGCCATGCAAACTGATGCCCTTCATCAAAGCGGATAACCCGCCAAAGCTTCGCCCGCTGTCCAGGCTGCTTCACTCTGGTTACACTTTCCAACCCGAACGGACCGGAATCGATCCTTTCAACCGAAGTAACCGTCGGCGTCCATTGCGGCCAGTTCTCTACGTCCGTAACAGCAGACCAGACAGATGCCGGATCGCTTTGAATTTCAATGGTATCTTTTATTGTGTACATTCGACGTCTCAAAAGTAACAGAACGGATCAGAATGCGCTGAGGCGCCCCTGGTTTTCTCAACACCTCCCCCATTGGCTTGAGCTATAGGTCTGCGATAAAACCGAGCCGTTTCAGATTCAATCATATCGACTGTTCGAACAGCTGGACCGCCTTTTCAAACTTGTCCCGGCAGCCGGGGTTACAGAAGCCGACGACCTCGCCTTTGTAGATTGTCAGTGAATCCGCGGAAACTGGATCACCTGACCAAGGGCATCTATCGTTGCGACAATCTTCCAATTTCAGTTCTGCCATGGGTTCATTCCTCGTGGTTTCGACGCAAGCAGAGTTACCACATCAGAAACTCATGTGTCAGCGTCGTATCCTGGACAAACTGAAGGCAAAATCAGACACCTGCCGGCATCGCCATTCAGCCGCTGGCCGCCTAGCCTTGCATGTAGGCACGGGCTACGATCACGGCAGTTCAAAAAACTAAATTTGCTTTCAATGTTGAAAGGCAGAGTGATTGGTTGAACGCCCAGACTATAGAGTGGCTGAAAGTCTTTCAGTTGAGGAAATCAGGTGGAAAATTGCGGGCATTGGTGCGCCTTGTTTCGGGGCGCACATGGTCGTTTGTTCTTGAGCTTATCCAGGGGTAAGCTGCCCTGTCTTTCGGGAAGTTATCATATACTGTGCGCGGGAATCACTGGTGCGAATGCAATGTCCTTTTTGAAGAACCACAATGTCACTCAGTCTTCTGATGGGGGGCGAACCATAGTCTTTGTTCATGGCTACGGCTGTGACCAGAACATGTGGCGCTACGTTGTTCCACTGCTTTTCGGGACGGGCAAGATTGTACTCTATGATCTCATGGGGATGGGAAAATCAGACGCCGCCAACTACGATTTTGACAGATATCAAAGCTTGACGGGCCATGCTGAGGATTTGGTCGGAATTCTTGATGAACTAGATGCTGTTGACGCGGTACTTGTCGGGCACTCTGTGGGGGGAACAATTGCCGCTCTGGCCGCGCAAATGGTCCCTGACCGGATCAAGGCCTTGGCACTTATTGCTCCCTCTCCATGCTTTATCAATGATGCAGATTATGTGGGAGGGTTTGATCTGGAGACCATTGAAGGTCTGATCGACCTCATGGAGCAGAATTTTCTGGGTTGGACCTCTCAACTCGTGCCCACCATCACCGGACAAAAGGCGGATGGTCTGGCCTCTACCGAGTTGGCTGAAAGCTTTTGCCGCGCGAATCCAAAGATTTCAAAGCACTTTGGTAGGGTAACTTTTTTGGCAGACCACAGAGAGGATATGAGCAAGATCCATTGCCAAACCCTTATCGTGCAATGTTCTGACGATGCACTCGCGCCGCTGAACGTAGGTAATTGGTTGGCTTCGGCGATCCCGTCAAGTGAGTTGAAGGTCGTAGATGCGACAGGCCATTGCCCTCACATGACTGAACCAGCAAAAACTGCCGACCTTCTGGCGGAGTTTTTGGAAGCACTGAAGTGAAGTGATGGCAAAGAGTATCCTGAGTGATGACTTAATTCATGAGGCCCCATGCGCTTTCTTGGTAACGGATCTGAGAGGTACAGTGTCCTATGCGAACAAGACCCTCTCCGATTGGTTGGGCTGGGAGCTGGGCGATCTGGTTTCTGTTTCAAAGTTACACAGCCTTTTTGATCCGGCCAGCAGACTTTATTTTGAGACACAGATTTTCCCGAAAATTCTGCTTGATGGGCAGGTGAAGGCAATTTCCTGTTCCCTTCAAGCGAAAGACAGCAATTCCGTTATCCCGGTGCTCCTAAATGCGAAGCTTAGAAAACTCGCGGACCAAAACGCTGGAGAAATACACTTCGCTTTGTTTGATGCTTCCGAGCGGACAAGTTTTGAAAGGCAGTTGCTTGAAGCCAAGTCAGAAGCGGAGGAATTGGCCGCGATCGTTCGACATTCTCCTGACGGTATTCTGAGGTGCGATAGTTCGGGCCTGCCTAGACGCATGAACCCGGCTGCAGTGATGATGATGGGCTTGGAGAGTGCTGAACCACCTCAAAAAAAGGTGAGTGACCTTATTGAGATGACAGGGGAACGCAAAGACTGGTTTGACTATGCGCTGAACCGGCTGAGCGAAAATGCAGGACATGTTCGGTTTGAGACTTCTGACGACAGAGGTCGTTTTTTTGAAATCTCGGTTGCCCAGATTGATCAAACAGAAAACCCTTACGCGTCAAATGAGTATTCGATCATTTTGACTGATATAAGCGGTCGGGTTAAGGTGCAAAACCGCCTCAACTTGTTGGTCGAAGAACTGAATCACAGGGTTCGCAATATTTTCGCAAACGTGAGCGGCCTGGTGCGATTGTCTTTGCGTGGCGACAAGTTAAAAACAGATCGAGAAAAGCTGCTTGGTCGGTTGGATAGCCTATCAAACTCCCACAACCTGGTGACTGCCAATCTATGGAAGCCGACAGAGCTATCGGAATTGATAGTTCCGGTGATAGCACAGGCCAGCGATAATCAGCAGATCAGTTTCGATGGCCCTGACGTTAAGGTTGGTTCGAACCAGTTCAAGGCATTGTCGATGGCGTTCCACGAGCTAACAACCAACGCAAGGAAATACGGCGCATTGTCGGTATCGGGTGGCCAAGTTGAAATAACATGGTCACTTTCCGGCAATGACAATCGCAATCTGCACATTCGCTGGTGCGAGCGAGGTGGCCCGCCGGTGGTGACACCCCAAAGAACCGGCTTTGGAACTATCATGCTTAAGCAAATGCTAAGCGCAGAGTTTGATGGTGATATATCCATGAACTATGCCCGTGACGGTCTTGAGTTTGATTGCACAGGTCGATTGAGATCTGACTAACCAAATTGAAAGCAACGGCAACAAGCCTACAAGACCAGAGCCTCACCACCTCTTGCCAATGATTTGCGTTTCTGGAGTGAACGGCTGAAAAACGCGCAAAACCCAAAGAAGCAACCGATGTGTCATCGATTGGATGGGGTAAAGGCGGACCAATAGCGAGAGCCTAACGGCAGCTATTTGATAACGCTAGATTAATCGGGGTTCCATGGTGCTGCTGGAGGGCATTGTAAGCCTATATATTGGGGCACCACGGCATATCGCCCAAAGCAAATATTCCATATTTTATTGAATTTTCTTGCCCCAAGGTGTTTCGCCATGCCCCACAGCATACTATATGTTGAGGGTGGACCTGAGGGTGGACCAAATGGCAAGAGCATTGAACAAGCTATCGGCACAGGCTGTCAAAGCGGCTGAACCCGGCAAATATTCAGATGGTGGTGGCCTTTGGTTCGCACGGGCCAAGGATGGCAATGCCAAGTGGTTCTTGCGGGTCGTAGTGCATGGTCGGCGGCGTGAAATGGGTTTGGGTGCATATCCTGCCGTATCGCTTAAGGAGGCACGGCTGGAGGCGGACAAGTGGCGGGCCGTTGTCCGCGAAGGGCATGACCCAATCAAGGTGCGGGATAAACAACGCCGGGATAGTGAGCGCAACATGCACCTATTGCAGGACGTGGCGCTGGATGCCTTTGAAAGCCGCAAGGCTGAACTGAAAGGCGATGGCATGGCAGGGCGCTGGTTCTCACCTTTGGAAAACCATGTGCTGCCTAAGCTGGGCAAGGTTCCCGTATCAGAGATTGACCAGCGCGATATACGCGACACCCTTGCCCCGATCTGGCATGACAAGGCGCATACAGCCAAAAAGGCCATGAATCGGCTGGGCATTTGCCTGCGCCATGCCGCCGCGCTGGGCTTGGATGTGGATCTGCAAGCAACAGATAAGGCCAAGGCACTTTTGGGCCAGCAACGCCACAAGACACAGAACACCCCGGCGCTGCATTGGCAGGATGTGCCTGCCTTCTATCAATCGCTGAACAAAGGCACGACAACGGAACTGGCGCTGCGCCTGCTTATCCTGACCGCGCTGCGTTCAAAGCCCGTGCGCTTCATGCACCTTGACCAGATCGAAGGCGATGTTTGGACGGTGCCAGCGGACTTGATGAAAGGGCGCAAAGGCACAACCACTGACTTCCGGGTGCCGCTGTCCACAGAAGCCAAGGCGGTGATTGAACAGGCCAGACCCTTTGCACGCGATGGCTTCCTTTTTCCCGGCGTCAGGCGTGGTGTTATCTCGGATGCAACCATGTCCAAATACATGCATCGGCGCGGCATGATTGAAACCCCGCACGGGTTCCGGTCCTCCTTTCGGGATTGGGTGGCAGAGACGACCAATACACCCCATGACGTGGCCGAAACCTGCTTGGGACATGTTGTCGGCGGCAAGGTTGAGCGGGCGTACAGGCGCACGGATTTTCTAGAGCAAAGGCGAGCGCTGATGGAACGGTGGAGCAAGAAACTAAAGCAGCCTGTTGTATCAAACCTAATTGTTCTTGATGGCTAATAACCCCCTTCCAGAACCACTAAGTAATGACCAATGGATGCAAAGGTTGGAGTCCTTAGATTTGCAGTCTTCTCCGGCTAATTTTGATCAACTGGTTGAGCTTGCACGAACATCCTCGGCGCTCCGAATCGCATTTGATTCTGACTGGCAAATCAATATGAACCGAAGTGGTAAGGTTGCATTCTTTAGGCAAGAACTTTTCTTGCTTCACGGCATTGAACCGTATTTTTCAGAAGAAACGGAGGATTGGTCAACCCATCACACCTTGGCGGAAATACTAAAAGAAAGTCTTTCCGATCCGGACGTTTGGGATGCGTTGTCGGCGGTGGTTTCAGAGATTGTGCGAGATAACTTGCCCCTACTGCCTGAGACTAGAGAGTGGGCAAGTGGCACTATCGCTGGCACAATCAGTAGGCCAGCCGTTGGTCGAGGTCCGCACCCACTTAAGTACAGCGCACGCAATTCGATGGTGGTCTTTTTTCTGTCCCACCTTGAGAAATATGGTGTGCCCATCACCGAAAATGAAGCCACGCACAAAAACCAAAGCGCCTGTGATGCGATTTCGGAGGGGTTGGGCAACCATTTCGCAGTTCCGTCACCAAAGACACTGATGAACATTTGGTCAAACCGTTCCCAGAATTGAAAGAGTATCTCCGGGTATGACTGAGTAGGCACCTGCTGTCACATAGGATTCATCGCAACCTATGGAGCACATCAATGCGCTATCTTTCATTTAAGGACCTGCAAGCCAAACTCGGCAACCGTGGCCGCACTACCATCTACCGCGATGTAGATCTGGGCCGTCTGCCCAAGCCCACTAAAATCGGGTCTCGTCTATACTGGAATGAGGTCGATGTTGATGCAGCGATTGCATCCTTTGCGGGTTAAGACCCGTCCCACCCTGCGCACAAGCGCTGAGCATTTGGGACGGGAATATATCCGGCAAGATACGTCCTATACCTACGCCCAGCGCCGCGCTTTTTCAATCGAAAGGATTGAAGATGCCACAGGCACACTTTTACTCAAAACCCACCAGCGTCTACTGGACGTGCAAAGCGCTCACAGAAGGGCGCACTATCTCCCAACTGACCCAAATTCAGAACGTGAAAGGCTGGCGTTTGGGGGCTATCATTCACCGCCTGCGCTGGGAGTATGGCTGGCCGATCAAGACGGAATACTCCAGCCCCGGCCAAATCGCTCTTTACAGCCTTGCGCCAGACACAGACCGCAGCAAGTTGCGCTTTCCCAAATCCGCCAAGGCGCTGGGCGCAAAGGAGGGCGAGGTATGAACCGCCATCAGATTGCCCGCCTACGCCGCCGTTTTGGATTGACCGAAACCCAAGCCCGTTTGGTGGCCTTCTTGCACTATGGAGGGCCGCGCCATGGCTGAACGCTTCAAACTCGCCAACCAAGGCGGGACTTGGCACGTCATGGCCCGCAAGGGCGCTGGAGCGGCCACAGAGGCGCTCTGGTTGTCCTTGGGGGGCTGTCCCGACCAGATCGTCGCAACCCGCGTCTATCTGGCCCTCAAGGCAAGGGAGGCGCTCAAATGAGCCGCAAGCCATACAAGGGTAAGAAAAAGGGGGCTGGGCGTTTCGTCCAGCTTCCTGAGTGGCTTCAAGCGTCAGAGGCATGGGCTACCCTCAAACCCGGTCCAAGGGCGCTCTATGTGGAGCTGAAGCGGCGTTACACCGGATCGAACAATGGGCGAATTGCCCTAAGCCATCGTGAGGCCGCACAACTGTTAAACGTGAGCCGCAATACTCCGGGGGCGTGGTTCAAGGAACTTGAGAGACGCGGGTTTATCCGCATGACGCAAGGCCATCATCTTGGGCCATCCGGTATCGGGCAATCATCGCGCTGGGCGCTGGAGGAAGTGCCAACGGACAACATGAAAACCGCGCCAAAGTCTTTCATGGCGTGGCGGGAAAAAAAGAACCCCCGCACAAAAACCGTGCCATCGCGTCACAATGGTTGTGACACCAAAGGTCAGTTGAGGGTGGTTGGGGGGTAAAGCGTCACAATAACCGTGACAGGAAAGAGCAATTTGCTCATTCGGGCGTCACAAAAATCAGGACATTTATACATCTAGCCATAGGCAGCGACCATGACCAAAGAACCAAATATCGAACTCAGCTCTTTCGGAGTCAGCCTGAAAGGAACGCCAGAAGCCGGGCACCATGTCCACCTTGCAAAGGAGGACACACTTGAAAACCTGTTCCAAACAGATCTGCCGGAAATGGCAAACGGACTGCTGTCTCATTGCCTCAAGGTTCTCAAGGCCAATGAGGCAAGTGACGACTTTGCCGGAAACGATGAACGCGCCTTCATGCTGGCCGCAATCAAAGAACTTGCGCCTCGGGATGCCGTGGAACGGATGTTGGCGGTTCAGATGGCCGCAACCCATGTGGCCATGGTCAGGGCGGGGCGTTGGTTGGCGTCAGCGGACACGGTTGAAAAGGCAACGGCGTATAACTCCAGCTATACCAAACTGGCCCGCACCTACACGGCTCAGATGGAGGCGCTGCGAAAACATCGCAACGGAGGCAAGCAGACTGTCACAGTTCAGCATGTTAACGTAGAGGGCGGCGGGCAAGCCATTGTGGGCAACGTCCAGACGGGGGAGGGGCGTTCATGAAAAGTGACGCCAACCCCATGCAAAGGGCACACCAAGCGCCGCGATGCGCCGCCCACTCAAAACGGACTGGCCTTCTATGCAAAAATCCTGCCGTTCGCGGCTGGCGCGTCTGTAGGATGCACGGAGCGGGAGGTGGTCACCCGGCAGGAATGCATCATCCAGCATGGCGACATGGGCTAAGGTCCGGTCACGTCATCGCTCTGAGGCAGCTCGTAAAGCAGTTGCAGCGCGGCAAGGGCGCTTGAGTGGACTGACAGAGGGCGTGGTTTCGAGCTAGCCCCTCTTTTCCCATCACCCACCCACACGGAGTATCCCCCTGCGCTGGGCTGCTATCGGCTTCTTGGTTGCTTTGTTTCCGGCCCGACGTATGTGGCTATCAATAATCACATGCATTTGTAGAAAAATGTGCTATTCTGATAGACAAGAATCTTAAAAAATGTGGACTTTAGGTTCACAATTTTTTAACTAACAATATGATGTTAATATATAAAAAATAGACATACGAAGGGAGAGAAAATGTCGGCGAAGAGGGAATACTTGAGGACACACCCGTGGCTCACCTTCACCATGGATGTCACTCGGCTGCCGCATCAGTCTTGGATGGACTTAGGCGAGATAATCTCAAAAGCAAAGCATGTAGCCAATGCGCCGATCGACCCGGACCATGCTACTAAGATGTACAACATTTTCTTAGCTAAAGGGGCTGCTGCAACCACTGCGATTGAAGGTAATACGCTTACTGAAGAGGATGTGCTTAAGCAGGTTGAAGGCGGTTTAAAGCTGCCTGATTCCCAAGAGTATCTCCAAAAAGAAACGCAGAATATCATTGATGCGTGCAACGGGTTTGTCGAAGATTTGAGGCATTCAAACCCGGCTGACTGCGAGGTCACAGTAGACTTCATTAGATCGCTAAATTTGAAAGCTCTGGAGGGCTTGGATTTGGAGGATGGCGTCGTTCCTGGCGAAATCCGTCGGCACAGCGTGGTGGTTGCCGGGTATCGCGGGGCCCCAAACGAAGACTGCTACTATCTACTCGAGCGGATGTGTGAAGTGGTAGAAGAGATGCTTTGCTCTGACAATGATGAGCAGTCCAAGTTTATGAAGGCTATTTTCGCGGCGCTTTTTTCGCACGTTTACATAGCGCTCATCCACCCGTTTGGGGATGGTAATGGGCGGACGTCGAGGCTTCTAGAGGTTTATATTTTGCTTCGTGCGGGGTTTCCAATGCCGACCTGCCAGTTGCTCAGCAATCATTACAACAAAACGCGAACCGAGTACTACCGGAAGCTCGACGCCATTTCAAAGAAGGGCGAGCTGATGGAGTTTAACTCCTACGCATTGCAGGGCTTCGTTGACGGTTTAAGGGAGCAGGTCGAGCAAATTCAGTTGGAGCAGGTAAGAGTCACTTGGGTCAACTATGTTCATGCTGAATTCGCAGACAAAACTACAGAGGCCGCCAAGCGACAACGAAATCTTGCGTTGGCGATAAGCCGATCCAATGAGCTCAGAAGAATTCAAGATGTATTGGCCGCTGATCTGGAGATGGGTCGTACCTATGCGCAACTCGCGGTCAAGACGCTGACCCGCGATATCAATGTGCTTGTAGATATGGAGCTTATTCGGCGAACTCCTCGCAAAAGGGTGAGGCCAAACATTGAAAAAATTACCTCATTCTTACCTTGGAAGAACGACGTCGACGATGAGGCGTAGTCAACTGGGCGCTCTTAGCCAACCTCAAGGGCTACAAGCGCGCGGTGAAAGGTGGCCTAAAGGGTGGTCTGGTAAAATGAGGAAGAATCTATCTCATTGATTATAATGCGAATTTAGTAGGTAAATGGTGCTGCTGGAGAGAATCGAACTCTCGACCTCTCCCTTACCAAGGGAGTGCTCTACCTCTGAGCTACAGCAGCATCGTGGCGGGTGATTAGCTGCAAAATAATATTGGTGCAACCCCAATCTGGACGCCTTTGTGCGCCTGCGTTAGACAAGCGTCATGGCAAAGGCTCCCGCAGATCAAAAACCGGTAAAACAGGCGCAAATCCGCGAGGATCGGTTGAAGGCCGCGCTTAAGGCCAATATGGGGCGGCGCAAAGCTCAGGCGCGGGCGCGCAAGATACAAGATGAGACCGCGCCAGATACAGGCAACGGGCCGGATGGCTCCGAACAGGAAAGCAGATAACATGGATTCAATTCTGGTCAGAGGCGGCGGCAAACTCAGTGGGCAGATCCCGATTGCAGGGGCCAAAAACGCCTGTCTGGCATTGATGCCTGCGACCTTGCTGTCTGATGAGCCTTTGACGCTGACCAATGCGCCTCGGCTCAGCGATATCCGCACCATGACAGAGCTGCTCAGCTCGCTTGGAGCTGAGGTCACCTCGCTGCAAGAGGGCAAAGTTCTGGCGATGGCGAGCCATGGGCCGATCAACACCCGCGCCGAATATGACATTGTCCGCAAGATGCGGGCATCCAATCTGGTGCTTGGACCGCTGTTGGCGCGTGAAGGCCATGCAGAAGTGTCCTTGCCAGGCGGCTGTGCCATCGGCGCACGGCCTATGGACATCCATACGGATGGTTTGGCCAAGATGGGCGCCGAGATCGATCTGCGCGATGGCTATCTGCACGCCAAGGCGGATGGTGGCAAACTTAAGGGCGCGGTGATCGACTTTCCGTTTGCCTCGGTCGGCGCCACGGAAAACATCATGATGGCGGCCACGCTGGCCAAGGGCACAACAGTGATCAACAACGCCGCCCGCGAGCCAGAGATTGTGGATCTGGCCAATTGCTTGCGGGCGATGGGCGCTGAGATTGACGGCGACGGCACGTCAACCGTGACCATCCAAGGGGTGGACCGCTTGCATGGTGCCACGCACCGTGTGGTCACGGACCGGATTGAGCTGGGCACCTATATGCTGGCCCCTGCGATCTGCGGCGGCGAGGTGGAGCTATTGGGCGGGCGCATCGACCTGCTGGCGGCCTTCTGCGAAAAGTTGGATGCGGCTGGTATCTCTGTCAGCGAAACCGAAAACGGGCTGAGCGTTACTCGCCGTGAGGATCATATCCGGGCGGTCAACGTGACGACCGAACCTTTCCCCGGATTTCCCACCGATTTGCAGGCACAGATGATGGCCCTGCTGTGCACGGCTGACGGCACATCGGTTTTGGAAGAGAAAATCTTTGAGAACCGGTTTATGCATGCCCCCGAACTGATCCGCATGGGCGCAGATATCGAGGTGCACGGCGGCACGGCGACGGTCAAAGGTGTGGCCAAACTGAAAGGCGCACCGGTGATGGCGACGGATCTGCGGGCCTCTGTGTCTTTGATCCTTGCGGGAATGGCCGCCGAAGGGGAAACAACCGTCAGCCGCGTTTACCATCTTGATCGCGGCTATGAGCATGTGGTGGCCAAACTGCGCGGCGTGGGTGCGGATATTGAACGGATCAAAAGCTGATGAGCATGGACGCCCGATTTGAGGATGGCCGCGAGGCACCGTTGAACCTTGGTGCGCTGGATGGGGCGGATCTTGAGGTGATCTCGTCACTGGCGCAAGACGCGGTGTTTCCGGCCTCCGAGATGACCTGGGACAGCAAGGGCAGACGTTTTGCCTTGCTGCTGAACCGGGTGCGTTGGGAAGACGACGGCAAAACCCGTCATGCCCCGGAACGGGTGCAGTCGGTGCTGCTGTTCTCAAACGTGCAATCGGTCGCCAGTCAAGGCGTGCCAAAAGGCGATGCCGATGTGATTCTGTCCCTGCTGACCATCACGTTCGAAGAGGCGGACGCGCCTTCGGGCCATGTTTTGCTGACCCTTGCGGGGGATGGTGCGATCCGACTTGCGGTTGAGGCGCTGGAGGTCACGCTCAAGGACGTGACGCGCCCCTATGTCGCTCCGTCAAAGAAGCTTCCCGACCATCCAGAGTGATTAAACCCGGATGGGTGAGGTGCCCAATCGCCCTTTTAAGGTGTTTCAGCCGAATTAAATTCAGTTCCTGATTGTGGGCATGAGCCATTGCTGTACAGTGGACCAAACACTGTAGAACTTCAGCACTAAATGGCTTTTGATTATGGCAAATGTACACATTGACGGTCCCCAGGTCCTTTTGGACGGGACCACCCTCAACGGGCTGCCACATTTCGGGCGGACAAACTACTTTTTGGCCCAAAGTGTAGAGATCGGCGGAAAGACTTTTTCAATCTCTTACCGCAGCTTCTCTTTTTCCGAGACGATGCTCATTATCGAATTGGGAGACACCCTGCGCACAGAGATCAGCGGGAATTTTCAGTACAGTGAAGACGGTCAGCTTTCTGGAACAATCACTGGCGCGCGCACCGTGTATCAGCCGTCAGAGTTGATTACGAATGACGATCAACACGTGGTTCCTGCCCCCCCCGAGACATGGATCGAGATCACCGGGGCGAGCGTTTCAATTCCCGCGCAACAACCGAACGACGGATTGTTGGACCTTGAGGGCAACGTCATCGGTTCCGACCATGGCGCCATCCTCTGGGATGAACTCATCCTTGGCGGTGATGATGACATTACTGTCAGTGCAAGTTGGCAGAGCGATGAACCTCCGGTCATTCACGGGTATGGTGGCGATGATGTGATCCGGGAGGAAGATCCTTGGACAATATATCATCTTGATGGCACCTTCGGCGATGACCAAGTGACTGCGCCGCAAGAAAACGCATCCCCCGAATTGGACGAACCCATCATTGGCGACCTGATCGTTTGGGACTTTCCAAAACCAAATGACGCCGTTTTCCATGGCGACGCAGGCAACGACCACATTACAGCGGCTGAGGGCAATGACACGTTGTTTGGTGGTGACGGCGACGACACGCTTGTCGCTTATAGGGGAGAAAATCGGCTCATCGGGGGCGCTGGCGACGACAGCCTTTCCGGAGGAGATGGCGAGACAGCAGTCTTTGCGGGGGAGAGTGACGAATTTGCAATTTCCGTTTTTGTGTCTTCCGAACCAGACCACATAGCGAACATATCGGATCAAAACTCCTTCGCAATAATTGCCGATCCCGACATTTTGCCCTACCAACCTCAGCCAACGATCCTTGTTGCAGACCGTGTATTGAATAGAGAGGGCAACGATACCCTCAACGGGATCGATTTTCTGGAATTTTCGAACGCCACAATCGACACTGATGTGCTGTTGTCGGCGCTTGAACTGAGCGTGAACCAAGCCCGCGAAATCACCGCGCATTACCTCGCGGTTCTTGATCGCGCACCGGACGCGCAAGGGCTGTATTTCTGGGGCAGCAAGATCGCCGAAGGGATGAGCATGGACGACCTTGCCGGGCATCTCTCAACCTCTCAAGAGATTGCGGATCAATACGAGGATCTGTCTCTGAGCGTGAGCGAGTTGCAGGCGATTGCGCAATCCGTCCTGAACCGCAGTTTGGATCCGCGCGGATTGGAATTCTGGTCTCGGATGGCCGAAGAAGGCAAGGTTGATCGCAGCAACTTTGTATTGGAACTGATCAAAGGCGCAGTGCCACGGTACGATCCAAAAGACACCCCCGAAGAAACCGCCCAACGGGCGCTGGATCATGCCTATCTGGACAGCAAGATTGACCTGGGGCTGTACTATTCAGCCGTCAAAGGGATGAGCAATCTGGACAATGCCGATGCGATTTTTGCCGGTCTGGATGGTAGCGATGACAGCGTAGACGCAGCCAAAGCGATGATCGACGATCTTCACAGCGATGCCATGGAAGCAAACAGTGGCGAAATGATCATCACCATGGTCGGGATCGCGGGCGATCTTTTTGACGGATAAATAGGGGAGGGCGCGGCAATGCATCCGCTTGAGCCGCCAAACCATTCCCGTTAAGCAGCAGCCAACCCCATTGCGCCCAGCCCCCCGGTCAGGTGCGCCCCTGTTGGAGCATTGCCGCCCATGCCCGTAACCCTGAACGCCGCTGCGCCGGATTTCGAGACCGCATTTGCCGCCCTGCTGGGGGCCAAGCGGGAAGACAGCCCCGATGTGGACGCCGCAGTGGCCGATATCATTGCCGATGTCCGGACACGGGGCGATGCGGCTGTCATCGCGCTGACGGAAAAGTTTGATCGGGTCACGTTGTCGCCGGAAACCCTCCGCATCAGCCCGGCAGAGGTCACCGCAGCGGCAGCAAAGGTCAGCGCTGAGGACCGCGCTGCACTTGAACTGGCTGCAACCCGCATTCGCGCCTATCACGAGCGCCAATTGCCAGAAGACGCCGAATGGACCGATGATGCGGGCGCGACCCTTGGCTGGCGTTGGACACCGGTTTCGGCGGCGGGTCTTTATGTGCCGGGCGGACTGGCCAGCTATCCTTCCTCGGTGTTGATGAACGCAATTCCGGCCAAAGTGGCAGGCGTCCCGCGTTTGGCAATGGTCGTGCCGACGCCGGATGGCGTGCTAAACCCACTGGTGCTGCTGGCAGCGCAGATCGCCGGCGTGGATGAGATCTACCGCATCGGCGGGGCGCAAGCGGTGGCAGCACTTGCCTATGGCACCCAGACCATAGCCCCCGTGGACAAGATCACCGGCCCCGGCAACGCCTTTGTTGCAGCCGCCAAACGGCGGGTGTTTGGCAAGGTGGGCATCGACATGATTGCTGGACCCTCCGAGATCCTGGTGATCGCGGATGGCGATAATGATCCAGACTGGATCGCCCTTGATCTGCTTAGCCAGGCCGAACATGATCAAAGTGCGCAATCCATTCTGATCACCACCGATCCCGCTTTTGGCAAAGCGGTGAGCGCAGCGGTGGACAAACGCCTCGAAACCTTGGAGCGGCGCGAGATCGCGGGGGCAAGCTGGCGCGACAATGGCGCGATCATCACGGTGCCGGATCTGGATGTGGCGGCCGAATTGTCAAACCGGATTGCGCCTGAGCATTTGGAGCTGTGCGTGGCGGACCCTGATACCCTTTCGGACAAGATCACCCACGCGGGCGCGATCTTTCTTGGGCAATGGACGCCAGAGGCGATTGGCGATTATGTCGGCGGGCCCAACCACGTCTTGCCCACGGCGCGGTCTGCGCGGTTCTCTTCCGGCCTCTCGGTGCTGGACTTTATGAAGCGCACGACCTTGGCGCGGATGACCCCCGATGCACTGCGCCAGATTGGCCCGGCGGCAGAGCGGTTGGCAGCGTCCGAAAGTCTTGAGGCGCACGGTCTGTCCGTCACCGCACGGCTCCGTAAACTCAACGGGTGACGCAGCCGGTCAATGGTGCGCCGCTGCGGGCCATTGCACCGCTATGGTCACTGGCGTATGCAAACCTCGTAATTGTTTGAGAAAAGGATGCGCCGGATGTCCCGCATCACCCATATCGCACTTGATGACGCGAACCTGCCGCCGCCCACGCCTGAGATCGAACAGGAGCGCAAGGTGGCGATGTTTGATCTGCTGGAGGACAACACCTTTGTCCTGCCGCAGCGCGAAGAACGTGCGGTGCCCGACGGTCCGTACCACCTTGGCCTGTCCATCCGTGACAAGCGTCTGGTCTTTGATGTGAACACCGAAGCCGAGGAAAAGGCAGCGGAATTTCACCTTTCGCTGGGTCCGTTCCGGCAGGTCGTCAAAGACTACTTTCAGATCTGCGAGAGTTATTTTGACGCGGTGAAGAAACTGCCGCCCAGCCAGATTGAAACCATCGACATGGCCCGCCGCGGGATCCACAACGAAGGCAGCCGCGTGTTGCAAGAACGTCTTGAGGGTAAGGCAGAGATCGACATTGACACCGCCCGCCGCCTCTTTACGCTCATTTG
Organism: Sulfitobacter mediterraneus; assembly: GCF_016801775.1. Taxonomy (NCBI): domain Bacteria; kingdom Pseudomonadati; phylum Pseudomonadota; class Alphaproteobacteria; order Rhodobacterales; family Roseobacteraceae; genus Sulfitobacter; species Sulfitobacter mediterraneus. Next base: position 3,291,054 of record NZ_CP069004.1, read on the forward strand.
TGTTCTGCATTTCGGCGGTTGAATGACCTCAGGCTTGCCACAATCGGTGCTTTTTTGCTGCGATCATAACGCGGTGCGGTCCCCCATGGCAGAGGGGATCATGAAAAAGTTCTATGGCACCGATACCTACGTGCAGTCTGTTGGCGTGAAGAACGATCTCGAGATTGATGGCTTTTCCATCGCGGTTTGCGCCGAGATGGACGTCGAATTAAGCCGCCATCGGTCCCGCAGTTTTGACGAGATGGAACAATGGGGCGATGATCTTAGCTCATTTGATCTGGTGATTGCTCTTAGCCCGGCCAGCCAACGCCGGGCGCTTGAATTAACCCGTTTTTTCCATCTCGATGTTGAGTATTGGCCGATCCTTGACCCGACCGGCCTGGGCGAGACACGTGACGCCAAACTGGTGCAGTTTCGCGCCGCCCGAGACCAGATTGCAAGCCGGCTGGTGGAACGGTTCGGCCCCCCCAAAGAAGCAGAAGACCTTTCATGACAGATATTATCCAACGCTATTTCGAAGCCTTCAACGCCGGTGATACCGATGCCATGATCGAATGCCTGTCCGATGACGTGGCCCATCACGTCAATGAAGGCGACATTCGCATCGGCAAACCCGCATTTGCCAGCTTTTGTGACCACATGACCCGCTGCTACCGGGAAAATCTGACGGATATGGTGATTTTTCACAACGAAGACGGCACCCGCGCTGCGGCAGAGTTTGTCGTCAACGGCACCTATCTGGCGACTGACGATGGCCTACCCGAGGCAAAGGGACAGACCTATAAGCTGACCGCCGGATCCTTTTTTGATGTGGCTGATGGCAAGATCACCCGCGTGACCACCCGCTATAATCTCAGCGATTGGATCGCGCAGGTTTCCTGACACTTGATCGAGGCTGGCGTTGCGCCTAGGCTGAGTCACGGCGCCGCCTGTGCCGCCCCCCTCCGCCGGGGAAGCATGTGACATGCAGGGCAATTGGCAAAGCTTTGAACCTGCACGCGCCGCCACATCAGGAGGGATTGTGACACCTGCGCACAGGAGGTTTCAAAATGCTGTTATCCGCCCCGATTTTTGTTCTCAAACGCAAGGCTCGACAATTGTCCCGCACGGGAAAACTGTCCCATAGCGCGGCTCTGGACCGTATTGCAGTTCAGGAGGGCTTCCAAAACTGGAGCCATCTGGCCAAACGTGATGCGGACACCGGCCGCGCGGCCCGTCTGCTGGCGCAATTGCAGCCTGGCGATCTGGTACTGGTTGCCGCACGGCCCGGCGAAGGCAAGACATTGCTCGCGTTGGAGATTTTGGCCGAAGCCGCCGCGACGGGGCAGGGGGCATCCTTTTTTACGTTGGAGTATTCTGAAGAAACCGTCAGGGGATTGCTGGCCGAAACCCGGCTGGAAGGACGGGCAATCAAGATTGATACCTCGGATGGCATTTGTGCCGGTCATATTGTAGAAACTCACGCCGCTGCCCCCAAGGGCGGGGTAATTGTCATCGACTATCTCCAACGCCTCTGCGAAAGCCGCAGCACCCCCGACCTGGACAGCCAGCTTGCCACGCTCAAAGACTTTGCGAAGGCCCGCGGGCAAACGATCATCTGCCTCAGCCAGATCGACCGCCGCTTTGTTGAGGCAGGGCAAAACCGCCCCGGCCTTGCAGATGTGCGTCTTGCCGATCCTGCCGATTTGCGCATCTTCGATCGATGTATTTTTCTGAACGCCGGTAAGATCAGCCTACAGGCGTTTGCCTGACGAATTGGGAGTTTCGATGGTAAAGCCAGATCTAATAGATGTCCGCGCCCTGACCGGCGTGGACCTCGCACCGGCCCTCGCGGATGTGGCCCGCCTGCGGATCGCTGTTTTCCGCGACTGGCCCTACCTTTATGACGGGGATCTGGCCTATGAGGAGGGGTATCTGCAATCCTATCGGAATTCGGACCGTGCTGTCGTCGTTGGGGCTTACAAAGGCGCTGATCTGGTCGGTGCCAGCACAGGCACGCCGCTGGCCGATCACGCGGATGATTTCGCCGTTGCATTTGACGGCACGGGCATCGCTTTGGATGATGTGTTCTATTGCGCGGAAAGTGTCCTGTTGCCTGAGTATCGCGGGCTTGGCATCGGGCACCGGTTCTTTGACATCAGAGAGGCCCACGCCCGCCGGTTGGGGTTTTCCAAATGCTGTTTTTGCGGGGTTGTTCGGCCAGCCGATCACCCGCAACACCCCGCAAGCTATCGCCCGCTGGATGATTTCTGGCGCGGACGGGGCTATGCCCCGCTGCAAGGGGTGGTGGCGCAGTTCAAATGGAAAGACATAGGTCAGGCGGATGAAACGGCCAAACCGCTGCAATTCTGGATCAAGGATCTGTAGGTCGGATCAGGACGCAGAGCAAAGCTCGGCCGCGACCTTGCCATAGGCTTTCCACGCTTTCCAGAACCGTTCGTTGCTGGCGTTGTCGGATTGCCGGATTTCCTGCAATTTGTGGGGATCGCTGAACATCTTGGCGCCGCGCCGTTGATCGGCATTCGACAACTCGCGATCCGCAACCGCCTGAACACAGCCACACCGCGCCCGCGAGGCGGCTTTGCGGTTCGCCTGCTGGCAGGCTTTCTGGATGGGTCCGGTGGCAAAAAGAACCGGTGCCGGTTTGTACCCCCGTGCATTGGCACTGCTATAGCGAGACCCGCCGCAGGCCGTCAGCCCCAGCATCGCAACAAGCGCAATCATTATCCGCAACATCGTAAACTGCCTCGATTTGTTGGCCCCGGGTTTGCCCCGTTCAGACCCTTTCTGCTTTGGCCAAAGTATGACCTATTCTGCGCAAAGGGGCAATTCACGTTTGTTTGGTCCCGCCCGCATCAGCGGCAACCGCCTCTTGGTTTTGGCGCTGACCGGGCAAGGGCTGGTTTTCCGGACTTGCCGCAACCGCATGAATGCCGCAGTTTGTCTGTTCGGACCCAAAAGGCAATTTTTCATGTCCCCTGCAAAAGATAAAAAGACAAAGTTCCGTGCAATTATCATCGCCTATCCTGCCGCGCTGGTTGCCATCGCTCTGGCCTTGAACCTGCTGCTGTTCGGGGTGGATCCGGCCATCGTGGCGTTGCCAAGCAAACCTTTGATCGGGGCGCTGGTGATCGGTGCGCTGCTGCTGGTGATCAATCACTCGGTATTGATGACCACAACCGAGCTGACGCGACTGAAATATGATCTTAAGGCGACGCCGGAGGAATGGGAGGCCAGCGAACGCAGCCCTGCGGACATCAGCGCAAAGGCGCAGATGGAACTTGAGCGTCAGCACAACGCTCACCGCAACGCCACGGAAAATACTGTCTATTTCGCCATGCTGGCCGTCACCCTTTGCCTGATTTCCCCGGTTCAGATCGCGGCGCAGATCTGGATCATCTGCTTTGCGCTGGGACGCCTTGGCCATGCCGTTGCCTATCTGACGGGGCGTGACGGATTGCGCGGAATTTGCATGAGCATCAGCCTGATTGCGCTTTATGGGATGGGGAGCTATCTGGCGCTGGCACTGATCGTTTAGACGCGGCAAGACCCGCAGCGGTTCGGCCCAAGCGCCACAGGGGTTTGAGCCATGTCGGGGCCACATTGAATCCACCTTGACCAACCCACCAAAGCGCATCATATCCCCTGCATGACACCGCTTTCACATATCCGCAATTTCTCCATCGTGGCGCACATCGACCACGGGAAATCCACGCTTGCCGATCGCTTGATCCAATCCACGCACACCGTGGCGGATCGCGATATGAAAGAGCAGATGCTTGACAGCATGGACATCGAACGCGAACGCGGCATCACGATCAAAGCGCAGACCGTGCGGATCAATTACACCGCCAAAGATGGTGAGGAATATGTCCTCAACCTGATCGACACCCCCGGCCACGTCGACTTTGCTTATGAAGTCTCCCGCTCCATGCGCGCGGTTGAAGGCTCGCTTCTGGTGGTTGACAGCACGCAGGGCGTCGAGGCGCAGACATTGGCAAACGTCTATCACGCGATTGAGGCGGACCACGAGATCGTGCCGGTGCTCAACAAAATTGACCTGCCCGCCGCCGATTGTGACCGCGTCGCCGAACAGATCGAGGACGTGATCGGGATTGATGCCACCGATGCCATCCGTGTGTCGGCCAAAACCGGCATCGGCATTGATGAAACGCTTGAGGCCATCGTCACCAGACTGCCCGCGCCGAAAGGCAACCGTGATGCGCCGCTCAAGGCGATGCTGGTGGATTCGTGGTACGACAGCTATCTCGGTGTGATCGTTCTGGTGCGGATTATGGACGGCGTGCTGAAAAAGGGCGAGCGTGTGCGCATGCTCTCCAACAACTCCACCCACCATGTGGACCGCATCGGCGTGTTCCGTCCCCAGATGACCGAGATTGACGAGCTTGGCCCAGGCGAGCTTGGCTTTCTCACGGCCTCGATCAAACAGGTCCGCGACACCCGCGTGGGCGATACAATCACGCACGAAAAAAAGGGCACAACCGAGGCGCTGCCGGGCTTCAAACCATCGCAACCGGTGGTCTTCTGTGGTCTCTTCCCCGTAGATGCCGCCGAATTCGAAGACCTGCGCGACAGCATCGAAAAGCTTGCCCTCAATGACGCGTCTTTCAGCTTTGAGATGGAAACCTCTGCCGCGCTTGGCTTTGGCTTCCGCTGCGGCTTTCTTGGCCTGCTGCACCTTGAGGTGATCCGCGACCGGATCGAACGGGAATACAACATTGACCTGATCACCACCGCGCCCTCGGTGATTTATGACATCCACATGAAGGATGGCACGGTCACGCAACTGCATAACCCCGCCGACATGCCTGACATGACCTTGGTCGATCACCTTGAGGAACCGCGCATCAAGGCAACGATCCTTGTGCCTGACGAATACCTCGGTGATGTGCTGAAACTGTGCCAGGACCGTCGCGGCATCCAGGAAGACCTGACCTATGCCGGATCGCGGGCGATGGTGGTCTATGATCTGCCGCTGAACGAAGTGGTCTTTGATTTCTATGACCGCCTGAAATCGGTGACCAAGGGCTATGCCTCATTCGATTATCAGATGATCGGCTACCGTCAGGACAATTTGGTGAAAATGTCGATCCTCGTGAACGACGAACCGGTGGATGCGCTGTCTACTATGGTTCACCGCGACCGGGCCGAAGCCCGCGGCCGTGCAATGGTCGAAAAGCTCAAGGATCTGATCCCACGTCACATGTTCAAAATCCCGATCCAGGCGGCCATCGGCGGCAAGGTGATCGCGCGTGAGACCCTCTCTGCGATGCGCAAGGACGTGACGGCGAAATGCTACGGCGGTGATGCGACCCGTAAGAAAAAGCTGCTGGAAAAGCAGAAAGCGGGTAAGAAGAAAATGCGCCAGTTCGGGAAGGTGGATATTCCGCAAGAGGCGTTTATTTCGGCTCTGAAGATGGATGGTTGAGAAATGAAAACTAAGCAAGTCTTCGTCGCTGGTGGGATGCCTTCAATAACATACGTGGATCGACTAGCACAAAATCTTGAAAAATCTTTGAGGTCCGAGATACGTGAAGGGTACAAAGTGATATGTGTTACGGGTCCTACTAAGTCAGGTAAAACAGTGCTAACGCGTCATACCCTAGGACCAGAAAGGTCCGCATTGGTAAATGGCGGTCAGGTGGAAGATAGCGATGAGTTCTGGAATTTACTGCTTCAGGACCTGAATCTCCCTGAAAGTGAGACACACGATGGCTCTACTGAGGATACAATTGGATATCGCTATTTGGTGACTGCGCAAAGAAAGGCAAGCGAGGGGGAAGCGCTTACCTTCAACAATAGAAATAAAAAAACGCTTCTTACCTATCTACGAGAAAAAGACTTAGCTTTGGTGGTCGATGACTTTCACTATATGCCTGAGAAAGTGCAAAGAGAAGTCATCCGTTCGCTGAAATCTGAGATATTCGAGGGCCTTTGTGCAATATTGATCGCTGTTCCGCATAGGGCATTTGATGCGATTGGCGTCGAACGAGAGATGGAAGGGCGTTTTGCACATGTGGAAATCCCATCATGGAACAAAGGTGAACTTGTAGAAATCCCCAAGAAAGGATTTCGAGCGCTCAATGTCGACGTGCCCCACGAGACACAGGATGTGTTCTCCGAAGAGGCGAACGGAAGTCCTCTTTTGATGCAACGATTTTGTGGCCGGCTTTGTGACCATTATGATATTGAAGAAACCCAATCTCAATCCAAGACATTCAATCCGTCTGACGAGACTTTAAAGGAAATTTTCGAAGTAGTGGCTAAGCAATTTGGTCTTCCAACTTTTCAAAAGTTGGCAAAAGGCCCCCAGTCTCGAGCGAAGCGGCTTGATCGCATGCTACTAAACAGTGAAAGATCGATGGATATTTATGAAGCTGTGCTTGCAGCGGTGGCGAATACTGGACCGAAAGATAAGATTCACTATAATGAAATTAGAGACGAACTTCGGAAAATTCTTGTAGAAACTGACTTGCCGCAAAAACACGAAGTTTCTTCTGCATTGGGACATATGTCGGGGATTGCGAAAGATGAGATTGATGGAGAGCCTGTTGTAGAGTGGGCTGATGACCATCTATATCTGACTGATCCGTTCCTAATGTTCTATATGAGGTGGAATCAACGAACACTAAATCAGGCAAGCGGGGTCAACAAAGGATAATACACACGAGACTTCCCAATCTCAAACGGTCTTTCCGCTCGCGTCATCCGAACCGCATGGCGCAGCACTTCAATATGCCGCACCAACACATCCTGCCCCCGATGGGCGATGTTGACCGTAAAGAAATACCGGCCCCTAGTAACATACATGCGGCGATAGCGGCTCATTGCCAAACCATCCAACCAAACCCAACAAACCCTTTCCCTTTTGACTCAAATCAAAGCGTTGCCTGCCGCCGCCCGATACCTTTCCGGTAACATCAAATCGGGAAAGGTCCCCCCATGCTTCGCTTGGCTTCCATGCTTTATTCCATCATCGGTTCCACCCTTGCGGGGGCTGGCGTGATTGCCGTTCTCGTTGCGGGATATGACACATTGACGCCCATCCTGATCGCGGCGGCGGCGGGCGCGGTTGTGGCCGTTCCGGTCACGCTGATGGTGGCGAAAAAGATCACCAGTCTGTAGTTTCGCATGGATCACCAATGGGGTAGGGCAGGGGCATGACATGTCCTCTTTGCACCGCATCCGATACGCCTTTGATCGAAACGCCAGTTCCGGGCGGCCCTGAGGGGGCGTCTGTACATATCTGCACCACCTGCGCCGATGAGATCGCCAGCGATGCGCCGGCGGCCGATCATTTCCGCGTGCTGGCTTCCACCATGTGGTCCGAAAATCCGGCGATACAGGTTCTGGCCGCCCGCATTCTTGCGCGATTAGAGACCGATTGGGCCCGCGATCTGGCCGATCAGCTTTACCTTGATGACGAGACCCGCGCTTGGGCGGATAACGTTCCCCAAGACAGCGCGCACCGTGACAGCAACGGTCAACCGCTGAGCCAGGGCGATACGGTTGTTCTGATCAAGGATCTACCGGTCAAAGGTGCGGGCTTTACTGCCAAACGCGGCACGGCGGTGCATAAAATATCGCTTGTGCAAGACAACCCCGCCCATATCGAAGGGCGCGTTGAGGGGCAGCGGATCGTCATCCTGACGGAGTTTGTCAAACGCCGCTGACGCTCGACTTCGGCGGGGCGCTGTGGAACACTGGCGTTGCCTTAGCTGAGGAAACCCCATGTCTGATCCCTGCATCATCTGCGTTGCCATCACCGGCTCTGTCCCGACCAAAGCGGCCAATCCCGCCGTCCCGATCAGCGTATCGGAGCAGATCGAAAGCACCCATGCCGCGTTTGAGGCAGGGGCGAGCATTTGCCACGCCCATGTGCGCAATGCGGACGAGACGCCATCCTCGGACCCCGAGAAATTCGCAGCATTGCAAGAGGGCGTGATCAAACATTGCCCCGGCATGATCATCCAGTTTTCCACCGGCGGCAGGTCCGGCGCCGGGCAGGCGCGGGGCGGCATGCTGCCACTGCGCCCCGATATGGCCTCGCTTTCGGTGGGATCAAACAACTTTCCCACCCGCGTCTATGAGAACCCGCCGGATCTGGTGGATTGGCTCGCTGGCGAGATGCGCACCCATGAGATCAAGCCAGAGATCGAAGCCTTTGACCTGAGCCACATTCACAAGGCCGCTGAAATGAACCGCGACGGGCGCATTCCGGGGCAGCTTTATATCCAGTTTGTGATGGGGGTGAAGAACGCCATGCCCGTCGATCGCCCGACCTTTGATTTCTATATCGAAACGGTCAAACGACTGGCCCCTGATGCCCAGTGGTGCGCGGCGGGGATCGGGCCAAATCAGGTCGTGCTGAACGAATGGTCGATTGCGGCCGGTGGCCATACCCGCACAGGCCTCGAAGACAACGTGCGCTGGGACAAGCAGACCTTGGCGCCCTCTAATGCGGCGCTGGTCAAACGCGCCGCCGAGATCTGCGAAAAACACGGGCGCCCCGTTGCCACGCCTGCACAAGCCCGGCAAATCCTCGGGCTGCGCCCCGCTTAACTGCGGTAAAACAGGTATCGCTCAGGGTCGATCGTGTCAGGTCCGCTGACCTGGGTGAACCCGGTCAGCGGTTGTTGCGAGACGATCAAGCCGTTCGGCACCATCAAAGGCGCGATCAGAGGCGACAGCCGCGCGCCTTCCTCGACATCCTTTTCCTTGACCCCAAAGCCAAAGTCATAATGCGCCAATGCCATTTGCACCCCGCGCTGTGCCAGTCCGGCCAGCATGGCATCCGCCTCGCCTTGCAGGAAGTTCTCTTGCGGCGGCACGCAGGACGGATGCGGCTGCAACACGCGGTCGATCACCCAAATGCGCCGATTGGGTAATTCTTGCCGCAGGTGGTCATAGGTGCGGCCATTGCCCAGGCCCATCTCCAGAACATCGCCCGCGACATCGGAAATGGTGTGCGCAGCCCAGTTCAGGCCATCAATCTGCGCCTCCAGTCTGCGGCGCATGGATTCCAATCGGCTCACGGCAGATTTCCTTTCAGATCATGTAAATTGCACGGCTTTGCGCCGGCCTCCAGCAAAGTGCCAAGGCAGGCTTCGGTAAAGGCCCAGATCTCTTGATCATGCACGAGGTGATGGGTCAACAGGCCAAGGGGTTCGGTTGCATCCGCGCGGCCGAAACGGCGGTCCTGCAGGTTTTGCACCAATGCGGCGATCTGTGCCTCCGGCGGAACCAATCCGCCGCCACCCTTCCAAAAGATCGGGTCGATATGGGTATTGATTTGCACGAGGCCAGGCGCAGCAAGCCGTGCGGCACGGGGGGTAAAGGTGGACAGCCCCGCGAATCCCAGATCAGGCAAGGCGGCGATGTAACCCGCATCAATGCGGTTCCACGGCGGCACAAACAGCGGCAAAAGATCTGCAGCAAACATCTGTTTCAACGTGCCAAGGCCTTGTGCCATCTCATCTGAGGCACCTGCTCTGGGCCGCCCGAACTCCGCCTTTTTTTGACCCCGTGCCGCATGGTTGTCATGAGCCCAGCCATGGACCATCGGCACCGCCCACGGACCGTTGCACACCCCAATAAGGGATGGATGCGCAAACTTGGGGATCACTGCCAGATGAACCGGCAGGCCCAGCGTTTCGGCCAAGCCGGTGAGTTTTGCCAGCGCCGGGCTGTCTTTGATAGCGTCGTCATCGCGCCACCAGATCGGCAGCACCCGTGCTTCGCGCTGCCAGATCGCCATCTCGGCGGTCAAGGGGGACCAATCAATACTCACCTTTGAGTCTCAAGCAGCAGCGCGGTGATACGCACGGTCTCTGCGGCGCCATCCAGACCGGTGGTCATGGGCGAACGGTCAGGGGCATCCATAACCTTTTGCACGGCTTGCCGCAGTCTCTCTGGCGTCAGATCGGCGCTGTTGATCGTGGTGATCCCGTCCTGCTGGGCCAAAGCGCGGGCGCGAATACCCTGCTCAACCTCATTGCCTGCGTCAAAGGGCACAAACACTGCCGGGCATCCAGCCTGCAGAACATCCAGCGCGGTGTTGTAGCCACACAGGGAAACGGAGGCTGCTGCATTGTGCAGCATCGCGCGAAAATCGGGGCGGGCTGGTTCGATGATCACGTTGTCCGGCGCTTGGGACGCCAGGGCGGCGCAACGTTCGGCAGCATCCGCGCCACCCAGCAACAGCCGCCAGGGCCGCGCCGGATCGCCCGCTGCGGCCTCTAGCGCAGCGGCAAACACATCACGGCCCACATCGCCGCCGCCAGCGCTGACGATCACCTCGCTTTTGCCAGCGTCGGTTGGGCTGTCTGAGACCGGCGGCGCAACAAAGCCGGTGTAGTGCAAACGCGATGCCAGTGCCTCGGTCACCGGCCAGCTGAGATGCAGCGGGGTGATCCGGGGGTCGGCATGGACCAGCACACCGTCGTAGAAGCGTTCCAGCATCTCATCGGCAAATACGGCCTTCTTGGGCTTGGAAGGCGGCGCCAGAATATCGCGGATCGAGGACAGGATCAGCGGAGGTTTGTCCTGCGCCTTGGCCGCCTCCAACAATGCGATAAACTCTGCGCGCAGCACGCGGCGACCAAAGGGGAACAGCTCGGTGATCAGAACATCCGGCGCTTGATCGTCAAGCGAAGACAAAAGCGCGTCAAGCCGCCCGTACAGCATCGCGTCATCTACTGGATTGCCTGCCGCCGTCAGCAATTGGGCAAAGTTCACTCCGTCAGAGCGCAGCGCGGGCAGTTGCAACAGCGCCGCATCACCCGGATCCAGCTGCGGCGCCGGCACTCCGCCCGAGACAACCACTGCCTCATGACCTGCCTGAATGAATGCCTTTGCCAGCGTCAACGCCCGCGACAGATGCCCGGTGCCAAGCAGATGGGTCACAACGATCATGACCTTCATGGCGCAGCCTCAATCAAACGAACCGGATCGCCCGGAACAGACCATGTGCCATCGTCAATCTCAATCACGAAAAGCCGGTTCCGTTTCACCGCAAAGGGGGCCGGTCCATCAAAGTTCCATCCCGTTGCATGGGCCAAGAGCACCCGCATCACGCCGATATGGCAGACCGCGACGTGATCCCCGTGCAGGGTCTCTGCCCATGGCACCAAGCGATCCCGAAGGGCGGCGGGGCTTTCCCCGTTTGGCGGGGTGTAACCCCAACCCCAATCCTCAATATCCAGGTAGGAGACATCGGGATCGGCCTTAAGCTCCGCGCCCTTCAGGCCTTCCCAATCGCCCCAGTTCATTTCAAGCAGCGCCGCGTCCGTTTGCGCGGCACGGCCCGCCACCAGCTTTGCGGTGTCTGCGGCCCGCGACAACGGGCTGGACCACAGATGCGCTGCATCCCATGGCGGCGGCAACCGCAGCCGGGACAGCTGCGCCACTGCTTCGGGGTCGAGGGCGATGTCGGTGCGCCCCTGAATGCGGCCCGCGCGGTTCCATGGTGTATGGCCGTGACGCAAAAGGGCAAGGCGGGCGTTCATCGCACACCCACCTTGGCCAATCCGCCGCGCAATACATCTGCGGCAGCGGGCAACAGGTGTCGTTTTGCGATCATGCTGCGTGCCTCCAATGCGGCTTTGTGGCGTTGGGCCGGTTTGTTCATCATATCCGTGATCCGCGCCGCCAATGCGGCAGGTCCGTCTTGCACCGCCGGCTGGGGCGCTCCTGCCAGAACCTCGCGCACTCCGGGACGATCTTGCGCAACAACGGGCAAGCCTGCGGCCTGCGCCTCTAGATAGACCATGCCAAAAGCCTCGTCGACACCGGGCCAGAACAGCAGGCTGGACTGGCGATAAATCTCCTGAAGCGCGGATGTGTCCAGTGCGCCAAGGAAGCGGACATTGCCCCGGAATGGAGCCATCAAGGCTTCAACTTCGGCGCGGGCGGGACCATCACCGGCGATCTGCAAGCACCAATCTGTATCCGGCAACAGTGCCAAAGTCTGGGCGATGATCTGATAAGACGGCAACTTGGCCGCGCTGCGCATCATCCCAACGGACAGCATCGGACCGGACAAACCTGAGGGCACCGGCAAGGTGTCACCGTTCAAGAATGGCGGCAGATGGATCAAGACCTGCGATCGCGGAGCATCGCGGAGCAGGGTTTCGGCGTCATGTTGAGTAAAATAGAAAATCACCTGGGCCGCGTCAGAGGCAGCTTCGGCGGCTTTTGCAAATGCTGCCCATGGCCCCTCAAGGCGTTTGCGGGCGCGGGTGGATTCAATTTGCAAATATGGGATATCCAGCGCCGCCGCCGCCTGCGGGCCAATGAGATCCGGCGCTTTGTAGTAGTTGTGATAGGTCAGCCAAGCCTGCCAGCCCGCGCGTTTCCCTGCCTCTGAAACACGGGAAATTTCCTTTGCGGCCTGCGCCATCAGATCGGCCTGCACTTCTTCGTTGCCCATACCGTCCCGGCTGCGAAAGCGGCTGGCCAAGGTGACGTCTGTCCCCCTTTGCGCCAAGGCCGCAACCAGCCCGCGTGCGATGCTGCGATCTCCTGATGGCACCGGGTCATCCGGCGGCTTCATCGGCGCATAGAAGGCAAGACGCATCAGCCCGCCTGCGCCAGCATCGCCAGCAGCCGCTTTTTGAGATGCTCAATCCCCGGGTGCATCAGGAAATCCTGCGTGAGCCGCCCATAAGCGGCCTCGGCCATCTTGGCGCCTTGTGAGGGGTCTGAAGCAAAGTCGACCATCGCATCGGCCAATGCGGCGGGCGCATCATCGCTAAGAACACCATGGGTGCCGCTGTCGATAAATTCGGGGATGGCGGACACTGGTGTGCTGAGGATTGGCAGCTTCTGGCTGGCCGCTTCCATCAGGACATTTGGCAGACCGTCGCGGTCGCCATCTGCCGCAATCCGCGAGGGCAGGACAAAGAGATCAGCCGCACGCATTGCCGTGATCACTTCAGGCTGATCGCAGGCACCGCGCCATGTGATCCGGTCTGCAATTCCATGCGCCGCCGCACGGTCCTGCATCACTGCATCCAGGGCACCGCCGCCAATATGGGTCCAGTGCCAATTGAGCGATGCAGGCAGCAGCGCCAGCGCATCTATGAGATTGTCAAAGCCCTTCTTCTCCACCAGACGCCCGACGGACATCATGTGAAACGGCGCATCGGTTCCGCGCATCATCCGGTCGGGCGGGGCAGGAAACCGCGCCAGATCCAACCCGTGATACACCAGATCAACCCGGCTGGGCGTATCGGCCAAACCTTGCAAATGCTTTGCGCCAAAACCGGTGCATGTCGCCCCGAAAGCCGCACCATGAGTAGCCGCCGACAATTTCTCGCGCAGCTCCCACTCTGGCGACGTCCAGATGTCCTTGGCATGGGCCGAAAATGACCACGGCATGCCACGCAAGATCGCGGCATAGCGGGCAACAGAAGACGGCGTATGCAGAAAATGCGCATAGATGCCCGCCACATCGCCGGGCATTTCCGCGGCCATCACGCAAGCCTGCCCCCAACGGCGGCGGCGGTTTGCGGTGTCATCGCGTTCCACATCTGCGGCATAGGCCGCAGCTGCGGCATCAAAACCGGGCATTTCAGCGGCAGCCCCCATGGCGGTGGCTACGCGGCGCGGTTCATTGCGCAGGTATTCCGGCAGATACCGGATCTTGGCCTGCAACCGATCATGCAGAGGATGGGTCTTCTTGTCGGTCGGATGACGCAGCGACCAGATGTCAAACTCCAGTCCGGCCTCTTCCAGCGCGACAAGTTCCTGGGCGATGAAGGTTTCGGACAGCCGTGGCCAGCCTTTGACCACAACAGCAAGTTTGGGATGGCTCATGTGTCTTTGTCTTTCTGCATCAGCGCACGGGCGCGTTCCACCACCACGTCCAGACCATCCAGCAGCCCGTCGGCACCGGCATCCGATGGTTTGCCCTGCTGAGGCAGGTTGCGAATGGCGCGGATCATTGCGTCTGTGGTCATGCCATCGCGGGTTTCGTCCAGCATCCGCACCAGACCCAGTTGCTCGGCGCGGCTGGCTCTGATCCATTGCTCGAGCCGCGGCTTGGTGCGCGGCACAATCACCGCGGGCCGGTCAAAGGACAGAACCTCACAAAATGTGTTGTACCCGCCCATGCAAATCACGCCCTCAGCCCCGGCAAACAAAGCTTCGATCCGGCTGTCAAAACCCATGGCGGCCACCCGGCCATCCAGCTTGGCAACACGCGCGTCAAAGGCATCACGGACCTCGCCAGACAGGAACGGCCCGTAGATCAGAACCGCCTTGGGTGACAGGTCAGGATCCTGTTCATAGGCCGAAAGCACCAGCGACACCATCGCCGCTCCGTCCCCGCCGCCACCGGGCGTGATCAGCACATAGGGGTGATTGGGCGTTTCCGTGGCATCGGTCACTTCACGGCGCAGGTAGCCTGTCCAATGCATGCGGGCACGGGCGGCTTCTGACAGGGGCAAGCCTTCAGTAGGGTCATAGACATCGCGCACGCCATAGACCCAGATTTCATCGTAATAGCGTTCGGTCGCCTCAACGGCGCCTTTGCGGTCCCACTCGGCGGCCAAAACGTCGGGCTGGTCCAGCACGTCACGCAAGCCCAGAACAACCCGCGTTCGCCCCTCTTTGCGCAGCCATTCCAAAGTGGTCAAAAGCTCCCCGCGAAAGCCGGTGGGTTCTTTGTCCACGATCAGCAAATCGGGCTGGTATTGCTCCACCGCACTTTGGATCAAACCGGCGCGCAGGGCCGTGGTGCGGTCAATATCAAGACCAAGGGTCTGGCTGATGTAACTGCCATCGGGCAGCTTGGTCACGCCGGGCAGGCGGATATGGTCAACACGTTCAGGAAAAGTAAATCGCCCCGCAACGGGTGATCCGGTCAGAATGATCGCCGAGGCGTTGTCATCCCCTTCGGTCAGCGCAGAGGCCAGCGCCCGCGACCGGCGCAGATGTCCAAGGCCAAATGTGTCGTGGCTGTAGAACATCACCCGGCGAGAGGCCGCGCTGCCGTTGATCGGCCCGTCTTCGGTTTGCGCCATAAAATTCACCTGCCGATATCCGTTCAGAGCCTCAGATCACTGCCTGATTTACCAAAAATTCCCTTGATGTCATAGAGCACGGCCCCCGGTTTGCCCAAGGCGCGGATTGCCTCAGCGCCCATTGTGACAAATTCACGGTGTCCGACCGCTACAATGATCGCGTCATAGGTGCCTTGCTGCGGCTCTGCAATGCCGCTGACTGCGTGTTCGCCTTGCAACCTGTCCACGCCGACCCATGGGTCATGCACATCGGCCTGCACGGAATAAGACGCCAGTTCGCCGACAATATCCGCAACCCGCGTGTTGCGCGTGTCTGCGCAGTTTTCCTTGAAGGTATACCCAAGGATCAGCACCCTTGCCCCGCGCACACCGATATCGCGGGCCAGCATCGCCTTGATCAGGGTTTGGGCCACATGGGCGCCCATATGATCATTGATGCGCCGCCCGGCGAGGATCACCTGTGGATGATAGCCAAGCTGTTCGGCCCGGTAGGTCAGGTAATAGGGATCAACCCCGATACAATGCCCGCCCACCAGGCCGGGGCGGAACGGCAGGAAATTCCACTTGGTGCCTGCGGCCTCCAAGACCTCAAGCGTATCAAGGCCAAGCCGGGCAAAGATCAGGGCAAATTCATTGACCAATGCAATGTTCAGATCGCGCTGGGTGTTCTCGATCACTTTGGCCGCTTCTGCGGTCATGATGGAGGAGGCGCGATGCAGGCCCGCCTTGACCACGGGGGCATAGATCGCCTCGACGCGGGTCAGGGTCTCTTCATCCTGCGCAGCGATGATCTTGACCACGTTTTCCATGGAATGTTCGGCATCGCCGGGGTTCACCCGTTCTGGGCTATAGGCCAGCTTGATCTGACGCCCGGCCTCAAGCCCGCTGCCAGCGGTCAAGGCTGGTCCGCAGACCTCTTCTGTGACGCCGGGGTAGACCGTGCTTTCCAGGATCACCAGGGCACCGTCGGTCAGATGCGGTGCGATGGTGGCGCAGGCCCCAAGCACCGGGCCAAGGTCAGGCGTCTTGGCGTCCGTAATCGGGGTTGGAACGGCGATGATGAATGCCGTGCACCCCGCAAGATCAGCAGCATCATGGGTAAACAGCGCCGATGACCCCGAAACAGAGGCATCCGAGACCTCCCCATTGGGATCGCGCCCAGCGCGCAACGCCGCAACCGCAGGTGCATGGGTATCAAGGCCAACAACATCAAACCCCTCCCGTGCCAGTGCCACCGTCAGAGGCAAACCCACATAGCCAAGGCCCAGCACAGCAATACGTTCGGTTGTGGAGGAGTTTGCCATGGGCCGTTCCTTGGTTCTGTCGTCGTTTCGGGGCCCAAAGGCATGCCATTGCTATGGCATAGTTTCATCCGTCATGCAAAACGGTGCACGGGCCAAACGCATAATCGTGACTTGGGGCGATCACCCTTTAATTGCAATGGGCTGGTGGCTGACTTAGCGTGAGGTAAGGCCAGATGGCCAGTGGGGGATTTATGCGGTTTGCGATTTTGCTTTTGACGGTTCTTGGCCTGTTTTTGGGCGGGCTGTCATTGCCGGCGTCCGCGCAGGGCTTGGGATCCTTGATGCCCGCGAAATCCCAGACAGAAGACGCGCCCGATATCGACGAAATCATGAAGAAGGCCGCCGAGAACGGCGTCGGTGTTGTGGTCATAGATCGCGATGGCAATCTGCTGAGCCAGGACACTGCGCGCCCGGAAGCCCCTTCGGCTGATAGCGAGGCAGGATCCTCCGCTTTGATGGAAACGCAGGATCAAATCGTCAAGTTCCGCTCTGCCTTGATAGACCGCCTGCTGGATCTGCCCGACGCCTTTGCCGAGGTCGGATATATCCTCAGGGCGGCCAGCCCCGATGGAACCATCACCGCCTTTGGCAAAGCAGTTCTTTACAGCCTGTTGCTGTTCGCAGCAGGCGCCTTTGTCGAGGCGCAAATCTTTGGCAAACGGATCGCCCGCAGTTTTGTCGTGGCCCGCATTCAGGAGAACCCGGTCGGCTATGTCGAGAAAATGCCGTTCCTGATTTTCCGGTTCCTGATGGGGGTGGGCGGGATCCTGGTGTCGATGCTGGTGGCCTATATTCTGGGCTTTATCGTCTTTGGCCAACTCACAGACACGGCGATGCAGTTCACGGCAGCCTTGATCAATATTGCCTATTTCACATGCCGGTTCGTCGCCGGGCTGTGGCGGATGATCCTGTCGCCGTTCCTGTCGCAATACCGCATACCCGCTCTGACTGACGCCGAGGCAAAGCGTCTGCATCGCTGGCTTTGGATTTTGGCCTCACTGGACATTTGCAGCATCCTGTTCGGTGTCTGGATTGGCGAGCTGGGGCTGAATTACGATGTTTATGCCTTCCTGTTCTCGGTCATGTCCGCAGTTATCGTGCTGTTGAATATCCTGCTGGTTCTGGTCAACCGACGTGCCATCTCCAACGCGATGCGCAATGGTCGATCGCCGTCCGAAAGCAGTTTTATCATCCGCACCCTTGCCCGTGTCTGGGCACCGGCTGTGATCCTCTATGTGTTGCTGGCCTGGTTCAATCTGACCTTTGATCTGGTGCTGGCCAACCCCCGCGGGTTCCCCCTGATTGCGGGGGCTTATGGGATCTTGATCTCGATCATCGTGGTTTACGGGGTGATCAACTACCTGATCGAACGCAGCTTTGCCCGCGCCCGCGCGATGCGGCAATTGAATGCCATCCGCGATGAGGAAGAAGCCAAGGCCCGCGCACTGGCGGATGCCCAGTTGGGCGAAACCCCAAACAGCGAAGCCGAGGCCGCGCGTCTGGAGCAGGAGCTGGCCGAAGCCCGCGCCGCCGAAGAAGCGGCCCGCGCGGCGCAGCCCACACGGCATTCCCTCAACTCATTCGAAGCGCTGGCACGGCGTGTTGCCGGTATCCTTGCCTTTGTCGCAGGCACCTATGCGTTCTTCTATATCTGGGACAACGAAAGCGCCGAAATGGTCGAAAGCTTTGCCGACAGGCTGCTGGACATCATGGTGATCATCTTTATCGGCTATATCGTCTACCACGCCTTCCGCATCTGGATTGACACAAAGATCGCCGAAGAATCGGGTGATCAGGAAGAGGGCGAATTGGGCGATGAGGGCGGCGGATCCTCCGCCAGCCGTTTGGCGACCCTGTTGCCACTATTCCGCAATATCGTGTTGATCGTGGTTGTCGTCACCATTGTCCTGATCGTGCTGATGGAGATCGGGATCAACGTGGGCCCGCTGTTTGCCGGTGCCGGTATCGTGGGGGTCGCTATTGGATTTGGCTCTCAGGCTCTGGTGCGGGATGTCTTTGCCGGGGCATTCTTTTTGTTCGATGACGCGTTCCGCAAAGGGGAATATCTGGATGTTGGCGGGGTCAAGGGCACGGTCGAAAAAATCTCGGTCCGGTCGTTTCAGCTGCGCCATCATCTTGGTGCGTTGCACACTATTCCCTTTGGCGAATTGCAGGTGATGACCAACTATTCCCGCGACTGGGTGATCATGAAACTGCCCCTGAGGGTGACCTATGACACGGATGTGGAGAAGGTGCGCAAACTGATCAAGAAGCTGGGTCAGGAACTGCTCGACGATCCGGTGATTGGTGACAATTTCATCCAGCCGCTGAAATCCCAAGGCGTGATTGAGATGCAGGACAGCGCGATGATCATCCGGGTCAAGTTCATGACCAAGCCCGGTGATCAATGGCTGGTGCGCAAGAAAGTCTATGAGGAAATCCGCGAATTGTTCGAACGCGAAGGGGTCAAATTTGCTCACCGCGAAGTCACCGTGCGACTGGCTGATGGCAAGGTGGAAGAACTCAACGACGAACAAAAGCGGGCAGTGACAGCGGCCGCGCAGGCCCATGTCGATGAGGAACAAGAAGAAGAGCAGGGCGGCGGCGGTGACGACCGGTAAGTTGAAAAGGTCCGCCCTCCTTCTAGATCACCAAGCAGCAACCCAGGAGAGCGAGATGACCCACCCAAGCCGTAGACGTTTTATTGCCGGCGCCGCAGCCGGCGTTGGCACGATCACATTGCTGCCGTTCGCCGCGCGGGCCGCAGCCCATGCCAGCGACAGTTTCGACACCCCCGGCGGCATGATCAAAGTGCACCCCGTGGCCCATGCATCCATCGTGATGGAAACTCCCAAGGGCACGATCTATGTCGATCCGGTGGGCGAGCCTGCCCAATACGAAGGGTTCCCGGAGGCCGATTTGGTTTTGATCACCCATGAACATGGCGATCACTACAATGCGGATACGCTCAAGGCTTTGGTGAAAGATAACACAAAGCTGATCACCAATCCGGCTGTGTTTGGCAAGCTGTCGGAAGAGATGAAGGCGCAGGCCTCCGAGGTGGCCAATGGAGGGATGGCTGATTATCAAGGCCTCAAGATCGAAGCGATCCCGGCCTACAACATCACCGAAGAGCGCAAGAAGTTTCACCCGCAGGGCCGCGACAACGGCTATGTGCTCAATTTCGAAGGCTTCCGCGTCTATATTTCAGGCGATACCGAAGACATCCCGGAAATGCGTGCGCTGAAAGAGATTGACCTCGCCTTTGTCTGTATGAACTTGCCGTTCACGATGGATGCAAATGCAGCGGCATCGGCGGTGTCGGAGTTTGGTCCGCGGTTTGTCTATCCCTATCACTACCGTGGCCGCGATGGCGGCACGCAAGATCCCGAAGCCTTCGCCAAGATGGTGGGGGGCGATACAGAGGTTCGGTTTGCGCCTTGGTATGGCTGACCTGGTTTCGGGTGCCTTGCGGCACCCGACCGATGCGGGGGGCCAGCCCCCCGCACCCCCCGGAGGTATTTAGAGCCAAAAAGGGGGAGGCAGGGTCAGGTCAATCGGGCCTATTCTAGCTTTTGTATGGATCGAGCGAGGCGCGTAGCCCGTCACCGAGGAAGTTGAAGGCCAGCACCACCACGACGATGGGCAACATCGGAATCGCCGTCCACCAGTAGATTTCAATGCTGGCAAGGTTCTGTGCATCGTTGAGCATCACCCCCCAGCTGACCGCGGGCGCCCGCAGGCCGAGGCCGAGGAAGCTGAGCGCGGTTTCGCCAAGGATCATCGCCGGGATCGACAGTGTGGCGCTGGCGATCAGATGGGACATGAAGTTGGGCAGCAGATGCCTGCGGATCACGCGGGCGGGCCGCGCGCCCATCATTTCGGCGGCTTTGACGTATTCCTCTTCGCGCAGCGACAGAAATTTGGAGCGCACCGCACGCGCCAGGCCCGGCCAGTCGAGGATGCCCAGGATGATCGATATGATAAAGAAAACCGCGACCGGCCCCCAGTTGGAGGGCACCGCCGCAGACAGCGCCAGCCACAGCGGCAGTTCCGGCAGCGAGCGCAGGATCTCAATCGCGCGGTTGATGATCCAGTCGGTTTTGCCGCCGAAATAGCCTGCCATTGCGCCGAAGGTGATGCCCAGCAGGAATGACACTGTGATGCCGATGATCCCAACTGTCAGGGACAGCTGCGCCCCGTAGAGGATGCGGCTGAACACATCGCGGCCCAATCTATCGGACCCCCAGAGGAACAGCGTTGCGCCTTCGGGGGCGCAGACCAGATGGGTGTCTGACGGGATCACGCCAAAGAGGTTGTAGTCGTCCCCCTCGCAGAAGAACTCCAGCGGCATGGGCCGTGTTTCATCGGTGGTATAGGTCCAGCGGAAATTGACCAGATCGGCCGTGGCTGTCACCGGATAGACGTAAGGCCCGACAAATGATCCCTCGTGCCACAGATTGATGCTTTGCGGTGGGGCATAAAGGTAATCGGCGCTGCGCTCATTGGGTGTATAGGGCGCAATGAAGCCGGCGATGGGCAACATCAGATAGCATAGCAGCAGGAAAAGCCCTGACACCAACGCCAGCTTGTGCCGCCGGAATTTACGCCAGGTCAGAAGCCAACCCGGCGCATCCATTTCCGCCCGCTCGGGGGCGCTGATGTCGGCGTCGTCGACCCATGGTTCGGTGTCGACAAAACGATTGTCCGGCTGAATGGTCATGCGCCGCGCCCTCCGTACCGGATGCGCGGGTCAAGCAGCACCAGCAACATGTCCGAGATCATCGTCCCGATCAGGGTCAGCAGAGCCACGAACATCAGCACAAATGCTGCGAGGAACTGATCTTGGGATTTCAGGGCGGCCAGCAGATAGGGCCCGATCGTTTGCAGGCCCAGCACCACAGAGACCAGAACCGAGCCCGACACCATCGCCGGCAGCAGGTTGCCGATATCCGCGACAAAGGGGTTGAAGGCCATTCGCAGGGGATATTTCGCCAGCAGCTTGGCAGGGGCCAGCCCCTTGGCTTTGGCGGTTTCGACGTAGGGTTTGCTCAGCTCGTCCAGCATATTGGCGCGCAGCCGTTGCATCATGGCCGCCGCGCCGGAGGTGCCGATCACAAAGGTGGGCACGATCATATGCAGCAGGATGGATTTGACCTTGAGCCATGACATCGGCTGGCCTTCATAGACCGGGTCCATCAGCCCGCCGATGGGCAGGTTGAAATACTTGTGCCCATAGTAAAACAGGATCAGCGCCAGCAGGAAGTTGGGGGTCGCGAGACCCAGATAGCCGACAAAACCGGCGGTGTAATCCACCCATGTTTCCGATTTCGCCGCCGCCAGCACCCCTAGCGGCAAGGCAATCAGATAGACAAACAGCACCGCTGCCAGATTGACCAGAACCGTCAGCCAAAGCGCATCGCCAACAATTTCCCCCACGGGGCGGTCAAATTCGAAGGACCAGCCAAAATCCCCTTGGATCAAGCCGGAAAACCCATTTGGCCCCGGCGAGAAACCCACCCAGATCAGGTATTGTTCCCACAGCGGGCGGTCGAGGGCATATTCGGTGCGCAGAAATTCTGCCTTGGCGACCCCTTCGGCCTGACCGGTGGCGCGCAATTCGGCGATCTGGTTCGACAGGTAGTCGCCGGGTGGCAGGTTGATGATGGCAAAGACAAGGATCGAGACCACCCAAAGGGTGAGCAGCATGGTGAAAAACCGGTAGACCGCATAGCGGAGAAACATCATTGGGTCACCTGCTGTAGCGGGTTCTCATAGTAAAATTCGTCGATCCGGTGGATGCCGAAATGCGCACCGGGTTCAAAGGCCCAGATCCCCGTTTCGGGAACGTTACGCATTTGTTTGGAAACCACAACCGGCTGCGGCGCTTCGGACAGGATGCCAATGGCGTATTGTTGATCGGCGTGGATATCCAGCATCTCGCGCCAGATCGCGCGGCGCTGGGCGGGATCAAAGGTGTGGCTCCAGTCATCGGCCAATTGCATCAGGCGCTGCGGGTGCTTCATGTCGGGGGCTTCGCCAGCGCTGCCGGAAGTCTGGTAGTACTGTCCCCATTTAGGCCAGGAAAAGAATTCCTGATTGGTCGGGGCGAGGTATTTGGGCGAGGTGGCGGGCGTTGGCAAGCCGTTGTCCCAGCCAAACCAGATCGCCGCCATGCTGACACCGGCATAGACCCGGTTGCGCAGGATATCGCGGTCCAGCGGGCGCATGATGAGCTTGATGCCCAACTCGCGCCAGGTGTCGGTGACAATGGCGAGTGCGTTCTCTACCTCTTGGCGCTCACCGGCGGTTTCGATCACAAATTCCATCGGGCGGCCATCGGGCAGTTTGCGAATGCCCGCAGGTGTGCGATCAGTCAGCCCCATTTCGTCAAGCAGGGCATTGGCACGGGCCACGTCCAGCGTTGCCCAAGAAGTCAGATCCTCGGGGTCGTGCAGGGGGGAGGACGAGAGCGCAGTCATGCCGCCCTCATGCGCCAATCCGAAATAAAGTGCGCGGTTGATCATCCGCCGGTCGATGCCCAGGCTGAGCGCCCGGCGGAACCTCACATCGCGCATCACCTCGCGCCAGACCGGATCGCGAAAGTTCAGATTGGGATAGATCGCGATCTGGCTGGCCGCGCCGTTGGCCCACAGCAAGGTGCGATAGTTCCCGCCGTCGCTCTCGCCTTTCTTGAGGATCGAAATATCTGGAAAATCAAGTCCACGGGCCTGTAGATCTACTTCGCTGGCGTTCGCTTTGGCGGCGATCAAACCGGCGCTGACAATCGTCATCTCGACCACATCGATGTAGGGCAACTGTACCCCGCGTTTGTCGATCCGGTGGTAATAGGGGTTGCGCACAAATAGCTTGCGCGATCCGCGTCCGCTTGCGTTGATCCAAGGCTGCAAGGTCGGCAATGCGGGATTGTCGAACTTGTACATGTTGTCGCGCTTGTTGTGCAGCGCGGCCCAGCTTTTCACACGGGCGCGCCGGACCTCTTCGGCAAGGCTTTCGGTTTCGGCGAAATCAACGTGGAACTGGCGCAGGTAATGGGCGGGCCGGTAAAGGAATGGTGGGCTGGCCTGCGCCAATAGCGGCAGGAAATTGGAATTGGGCGTTGGCCATTCAAAGACAACCGTATGGGCATCGGGGAACGTGACGCTGCCCAAATTGCCGTCGACGACCATGAAATCCGGCGGGCCGGTTGGCGTAATCTCGTCATTGTTGACGACGTTTTCCCACCAGTAACGGAAATCTTCCGAGGTAAACGGTGCACCGTCCGACCATTTGTGGCCGGGCCGCAGATGCAAGGTATAGCGGCGATCCTCGAACACTTCGAAATCGCGCAGGATATCGGGGTAAAGCGAATAATCCGGTGCATAGCCCACCAGACGGGCATAGCCATAGACCACCATCTGCCGCACATCCTTGGTGCGCGAAACCAAGGTGCGCAATGTGCCGCCTTGGGTGCCATAGGTGCGCCCCTTCGCCTCCAGATCGACAACCAGGGGCACCTCGGGCAAACGCTCTGCAATTGGCGGCAGGTCGCCGTTTTGCACTTCCATCGCCCAGAAGGAGGTTTCCTGCGTGCTGTCCTGCGCCCAGGCCGGCGCGGCGAGACAAAGCAAAAGGCAAAGCAGTTTACGCATGACAACGCACCATATGTCCGGGTTCCAGTTCACGCAGCGCGGGCGCATCCGGCCCGTCAAAACGGAACATATCCGGCCAGGATGTCGGCGCACCCGCGCCCTTGGCCACCAGATCAAGGTCAATGGGGCGGGACATGTCCGGCTCTGGCTGCGCGGCGATCAACGCCTTGGTGTAGGGGTGTTGGGGATTGTAGAACAGTGTGTCGGGCGGGGCTTGTTCGACAATGACACCGGCCCGCATCACCGCCACCTCATCCGCGATCCGCGCCACAACGGCCAGATCATGACTGATGAACAGATAGCTCAAATGGGCATGATCACGGATGTCCTCCAGCAAACTCAGGATTTGTTCCTGCACCGAGACATCAAGTGCCGAGGTCGGCTCATCACAGATTAGCAACTTGGGGTCCAGGGTCAGCGCCCGCGCAATCGAAAGCCTTTGGCGTTGGCCACCCGAAAACGCATGCGGATAGCGGCCCAGCATATCGGGGTTGAGCCCCACCAGCCGCAGCATCTCTGCCGCCTTGTCACGGCGGTCGGCACGGGTGCCGATCTTGTGAATGTCCATCGGCTCGGTCAATGCATCCTGCACCCGCATTCGCGGGCTGAGCGATGAATAGGGGTCTTGGAACACCATCTGCGCCTCGCGCTGGAACGAAGTGCGCTGTGTGGTGGTCATGTCATGAACAGGCAGGGGCTCTTGTCCGCCGCCCGGATGGAACAGCACCTCGCCGCCCGCATCGGGGCGCTCTGAACCCAAGGCGACCCGTGCACATGTCGTCTTGCCAGAGCCACTTTCGCCCACCACGGCAAGGGTTTTGCCGCGCTCCACCTGTAGGTTCACATCGCGGCAGGCCGTCACCTGCACCGGTTTGCGCCATCCACCCGCCCGCAAGGTGAACGTCTTGGTGACGTTGCGCAGATCAAGGATCACGTCATCGCGCACCATGGCCCGTGCCGGTTTGGCAACTTCGGGGATCATCGGCGCAGCGGCAAATAGTTTGGCCGTGTATTTATGTGCAGGTGCGCCCAGCACATCGGAGGCGCGGCCCGCTTCCATGACGCGGCCCTTGTTCATCACGACAACCTGCTGCGCCATGTTGGCCACAACGCCCAGATCATGAGTGACAAGGATCACCGCCATGCCGGTGTCTTGCTGCAACTTCCGGATCAGGCCCAGCACCTGCGCCTGCGTGGTGACATCCAGCGCTGTCGTTGGCTCGTCCGCGATCAACACTTCAGGCTTGGCCACCATGGCCATCGCGATCATCGCTCGTTGGCGCATCCCGCCGGACATTTCAAAGGGATAGCTGCGCCAAGCGCGTTCGGGATCAACAAAGCCGACCTTCTCAAACTGTTCCAGAACCTCACGCTTGGCCGCGCTGAGGCTCAGCCCGCGATGGATGTGCAACACCTCGGCCACCTGATTGCCGAGCCGGTGCAAAGGCGAAAGCGACCGCATCGGTTCTTGAAAAATCATCGAGATCTGGTTGCCCCGAACCCGGCGCAACTGTCGTTCCGTGGCATCCAGCAGGTTCACTGCACCGCCGCTTCCGGCAAAATTGATCCGCCCGCTGCGCATCTGCGCGGCTTCGGGCAGGATCTTGAGCACGCTGCGACAGGTCAGCGTTTTGCCGGACCCGCTTTCCCCGACCAGCGCGAGCGTCTCTCCGGCATTGACGGAAAAGCTGACATCGCGCACGACAGGTTCTGCGTTTCCGAAGCCGATCGTAAGCGCATCTACTTCGAGTATTGGTGGCATTTTGGTCCTGTCGTCAGGGCAAGGTGATACTTTGAACCAGAGTGAAGCCGATTCCGGCGCATTCGTCCAGTAGCAGGTCGCAACTGCTGGACATGATGCCTACATTCCTCAATGTAGCGACAAGATTGCCCAAAGGAGCCTACCATGAGCAGACTGGATCTCTTTATTGCCCGAATGGTGTCACAACGCGCCTGTCTGGATCATGCCAATGCATTGACCGAGGGGATGGCAGGTCCAGTGTTCGAATTGGGGCTGGGCAATGGCCGGACATATCACCACATGGTCGAAACCATGCCGGACCGTGAGATCTATGTGTTCGAACGGGCGGTGGCCTCACACCCCGACAGCACCCCGCCCGAGGATCGGCTGATCCTGGGGGATGTGCATGACACATTGCCCGCCGCGCTGAAGCGGTTTGGCCCCACGGCGGCGTTGATCCATGCCGATCTTGGGGGGCACAATCGGGCCAAGAACGATGCTTTTGCGCGGGCAATCTCGCCGCTGGTTGAACCCATGTTGGCCAAGGGGGGCATTATGGTCGCCAGTGACCGGATGTATTTTGACGCACTCGAAGAGTTGCCCTTGCCGCCAGAGGCTTTTCCGGGGCGTTGTTTCATCTACCGCGCTGGCTGACCGCCGCTGATCGATATTCCCTGCTGGCTGCTCTTGCGTCTCTTTGGAGAGCGGACTAGCTTGCGTTGCGGAATTTATTGAAACGGTGTTTTGCAGTGCGAAACAAGGCGGATGATCTGAACAAAAGCCGGCATGCCGGGATGCCCTGCGCGGTGTCCTTGCGATGACTGCTGCGCCCACAGACCGGAAGTTCGCCAATACACTGGCGCGGGGGCTGGGCCTTTTGCAGGCCTTTCGCGCCAGCGACGATGGTTTGACCAATGCAGAGATTGCTGAGCGGACCGGCCTGCCCAAGCCAACCGTGACGCGCCTGTCTTATACGCTGTGCGCATTGGGATATCTCAGCCATGGCGCCCGCAATGACAGGTTTCGCTTGGGTCCGGCGGCGGTTGCGCTTGGATCGGTTGCGTCCCTCTCTGTCAGTTTTCTCGATCTGGCGTCCAATACGCTTCAGAGGTTGGCGAACCAGACGGGCACATTGGCGCTTGTTGCGGTGCGTGATGGCGACCGGATGCTCTTGGCCAAAACGTGGCGGCCCGAGGGGGTTTCTGCGATCTGGCTTGATCCCGGCCATCGGGTCCCGATCTATGGCTCCTCCTCTGGGCTGGCTGTTCTGGCCACCTTGGGCGACGACCGTTTTGCCGCGCTTGAGCCTGATGAAGCGCTCACCCGTTACCGGCAGGACGGTTATGACCAACTGATCGGGAAGGGTTTTACAATTGCACCGCAGCCAACCCGATATGCCAGTACAGTCAACGCGGTCAGCGTGCCCTATTATGCCAGTGAGTTTGGAGAATCGGTGGCCTTTACCTGCGGGGCGCTGCCGCAGGATCTGCCCGATGACCGAATGATGGCCGAGGTTGGCCCGGCGCTGCGCGATGCAGTGCGCAGCTTTGAAAGACAAAACGGTTTGCCGCCCGCCCTTGCGCGGCGCGGTTAGATACATCCGAACAGAACACCAAGGAGCCTATGAGAACATGAGCGACAAGATTGCCTATAGCCGCCACGGAGATATTGCCGTGCTGCGCATTCAGAACCCTCCCGTTAACGCCCTGAGCAGGGCCGTGCGTCAGGGTTTGTCCGATGGCATGGCCCGCGCAGAGGCTGAAGATGGCGTGCGGGCGGTGCTGATACTCGGCGATGGCCGCGCCTTTATTGCTGGCGCAGATATCACCGAATTTGGCAAACCTCCGATGGAGCCGAACCTGCCAGATCTATGTACACGCATCGAAGCCTCTCCGTTGTTGGTCGTGGCCTCCATGCACGGGGTCAGCCTTGGTGGCGGTCTTGAGGTTGCGCTCTGCGCCCACTACCGGATCGCGCAGCCTTCCGCGCGCGTGGGCCTGCCCGAAGTGCATCTGGGCATCTTGCCCGGTGCCGGTGGAACGCAGCGTTTGCCGCGCCTGATTGGCGCGGAAAAGGCCGTGGAGGCGATCACCACAGGCCGCCACATCAAAGCGCCCGAAGCCTTGGAGCTGGGCATACTTGACCGTGTCGAAGAGGGCGATCCGGAGGCCGTTGGTTTGGCCTACGCCCAAGAGTTGCTCGACCAGAATGCACCGCGCCGCCCGGTCAGCGAAATGCCCGCCGCGGCTGGGATCGATTGGGATGCAACTTATGACGCCGTGTTGAAAAGGGGCCGCGGCCAGATCAGCCCGGCCACAGCCGTCCGGGCCGTGCAAGCGGCCAGCGAGTTGCCCTTTGATCAAGGAATCCTGCGTGAGCGTGAGCTGTTCATGGAACTGATGAACACCGATCAGCGCAAAGGCATGATTCACGCTTTCTTTAACGAACGCGCAGTCAGCAACCTGCCTGAGCTTAAAGGCGTTGAACCGCGCGCCTTGCAATCCATCGGTGTGATCGGTGGGGGCACCATGGGCGCTGGCATCGGCACGGCGGCGCTTTTGTCGGGCTTTGGTGTGGTGCTGATCGAGATGAAAGACGAGTTTGCCGCCGCCGCCCGCGAGCGGATCGCGGGGAATCTGCAAGGGGCGTTGAAGCGCGGCAAGATCACTCAGGACAAATACGATGCCCTGATCACCCAGGCGCTCACCGTCTCCACCAGTTACGACAGCCTGTCCAACGTCGATCTGGTGATCGAGGCGGTGTTCGAGGACATGGCCGTCAAACGCGAGGTGTTTGGCAAGCTCGACGCGGCTTGCAAACCCGGCTGTGTGCTGGCCACCAACACCTCTTATCTGGATGTGAATGAAATTGCTGCCTGCACATCGCGCCCCGCAGATGTGATCGGCCTGCACTTCTTTAGCCCGGCCCATGTGATGAAATTGCTTGAAGTCGTGGTCGCCGATCAAACTGCGCCGGATGTTGTTGCAACGGGTTTTGCGCTGGGCAAGGCGCTCGGCAAGGTCAGTGTGCGGGCAGGTGTCTGTGACGGCTTTATCGGCAACCGTATCCTGGCCACATACCGCACCGCCGCCGACCACATGGTGCTGGATGGCGCAACGCCCTATCAGATCGACAAGGCATTGACGGATTTTGGCTTTGCCATGGGCCCATTTGCCGTGGCCGATCTGGCGGGGCTCGACATTGGCTGGATGACCCGCAAGCGCAAAGCGCCGGACCGCCATCCGCAGGAACGTGTGCCGACATACATCGACCGGCTGTGCGAGCAGGGCCATTTCGGTCAGAAAACCGGCGAGGGCTATTACGTCTATGAAAAAGGCAAACGTGGCGGCACCCCGAACCCAAAAATTGCCGAACTGATCGCCGCCGAACAGCAAGAGCTGGGAATTACGCCACGTCCTTTCACCGATCAGGAGATTGTACGCCGCTACATGTGTGCCATGGTAAACGAAGCGGCCAAGGTCGTGGGCGAAGGCATCGCCCGCCGCCCCTTGGACGTCGATATGACATTGCTCTTTGGATACGGTTTCCCGCGCTATTGGGGCGGGCCAATGAAATGGGCCGACATTCAGGGGCTGTCTGCCGTTCTGGCGGATATTGAAAACTATGCAAAGGAAGATGCCTGGTTCTGGGAACCTGCGCCCCTTCTCAAACAACTGGCCTCCGAGGGCCGCACATTTGATGATTTGAACAAGGAAGCCTCGAAATGAAACAAGCTGTTATTGTCTCCACCGCCCGCACGGGCCTTGCGAAATCTTTTCGGGGTTCGTTCAACATGACCCATGGCGCCACCATGGGCGGTCATGCGGTTGAACATGCGGTGAAACGGGCGGGCCTTGATCCGGCGCAGATCGAAGACGTCTATATGGGCTGCGGCACGCCCGAGGGTGCGACCGGTGCCAACATCGCACGCCAGATCGGTTTGCGGGCAGGTCTGCCGATCACAACCTCCGGCGTCACGGTCAACCGGTTCTGTTCGTCCGGCCTGCAAACCGTTGCCATGGCGGCCAACGCCATCACGCAAGAGGGCGCAGGCCCGATGGTTGCAGGCGGAGTCGAAAGCATTTCGATGGTCCAGCCGCACATGAAACATGTCCCCGATCCATGGCTGCTTGAGCACAAACCGGACGTCTACATGACCATGATCGAAACCGCCGATATCGTCGCCGAACGCTATGGCCTCAGCCGCGAATATCAGGACGAATATGGCCTGCGCAGCCAGCAATTGATCCATGAGGCACAACAGGCCGGCAAATTCGACGATGAAATTGTGCCGATGACCACAACGATGGGCATGAAGAACAAGGAAACCGGCGAAGTCACGACTCATGAGGTTGTCGTTGACCGCGACGAATGCAACCGCCCCGGCACCACCATGGAAGGTCTCTCTGGCCTGCAGCCTGTGCGCGAAGGCGGCTACGTCACAGCGGGCAACGCCAGCCAGCTCTCAGATGGTGCAGCTGCGGTTGTGGTGATGGACAGCAAGGAAGCCGAAAAAGCCGGTCTTGAACCGCTTGGCGCGTTCAAAGGCTTTGCCGTGGCGGGTTGCGAGCCGGACGAGATGGGCATCGGTCCGGTCTTTGCCGTGCCGCGTCTGCTGGAACGGCACGGGCTTAAGGTGGATGATATCGACCTGTGGGAACTGAACGAAGCCTTTGCCTCCCAGTGCCTCTATGCACGGGACCGTCTGGGCATCGACCCTGACAAATACAACGTCAACGGCGGCTCCATCGCCATTGGCCACCCGTTTGGCATGACAGGTGCACGGCTGACAGGGCATCTGTTGCTTGAGGGCAAGCGTCGCGGTGCCAAGCTGGGTGTTGTGACCATGTGCGTTGGCGGCGGCATGGGCGCTGCTGGCCTGTTCGAAATCTACTAAGGGAGCGGCCCAATGGACCTGCGCTATTCAGACGAAGACAAGGCCTTTCGCGACGAAGTCCGCAGCTTTCTCAAGGAAAAGCTGCCCAAGGAGTTCAGCGACAAGATCCGCAAAGGTCAGGAGTTGGGCCGCGAAAATCAGGAACGCTGGCATGCGATACTGAACGAGCAGGGCTGGCTTGCGCCGAACTGGCCAAAGTCCTTTGGCGGGGCGGAATGGAACGCGGTGCAGCGGCATATCTTCGAAGAAGAAGCCGCCGCCGCCAACGCACCGCGCATCGTGCCCTTTGGCTTGTCGATGCTGGCCCCGGTGCTGCAAAAATTCGGCTCCAAGGAACAGCAGGACTATTGGCTGCCGCGCATTCTGTCGGGCGAAGACTGGTGGTGTCAGGGCTATTCAGAACCGGGCGCTGGGTCCGATCTGGCCTCTTTGAAAACCACAGCTGTGCTGAATGATGCCGGCACGCATTACATTGTGAATGGCCAAAAAACATGGACGACCCTTGGACAGCACGCCAACATGATCTTCTGTCTGGTGCGCACCAACAAGGACGTCAAACAGCAAGAGGGCATTTCGTTCCTACTGATCGACATGAACTCGCCGGGCGTCGAAGTGCGCCCGATCATCCTTTTGGATGGCACCCATGAGGTCAACGAGGTCTGGTTCACAGACGTCGAAGTGCCGGTGGAAAATCTGGTGGGCGAGCAGGACAAAGGCTGGACCTACGCCAAATACCTGCTGACCCATGAGCGCACGAACATCGCGGGCGTCGGCTTTTCCCAGGCCGGCCTGGCGGCGGTCAAACGGGTGGCGCGGGCGGAAATGGCCGGGGGCAAACCACTGGCGCAAAACCCGCATTTTGCCGCCCGTATGGCGCAGGTCGAGATTGATCTGATGGCGATGGCCACCACCAATCTGCGCATTATTTCTCAGGCCGCTGCTGGCAGCGCGCCGGGCGTTGAGGCGTCCATGCTCAAGGTTAAAGGTACGATCATCCGGCAGGAAATCAACGATCTGGCCCGCCGTGCGGTCGGCGCATATGCCATGCCCTTCGCCTCAGAGGCGGTCGAAGGATCAAACGCAGGCCTGCCTGATCCACATGATGCGGGGCCGGTGGCCGCGCAATATTTCAACTATCGCAAGCTGTCGATCTTTGGCGGCTCGAACGAAATTCAACGTGGCATCATTGCCAAGGTTAAGATGGGAGGTGGCGCATGAACTTTGACCTGACCGAAGAACGGCAAATGTTGCAGGACACCCTGCGCCGGTTTCTGCGTGACCGCTATGACACCGCAACACGCAATGCCATTCTCGACAGCGACAGCGGCATGTCCTCAGACATCTGGGCGCAACTGGCCGAACTGGGCGTCATCGGCGCGCTGTTCACCGAAGAACAGGGCGGCTTTGGCGGCAAGGGCTTTGATCTGGCCGTGGTGTTTGAAGAACTGGGCCGCGCTGGCGTGGTGGAGCCGGTTCTGGACAGTGCTGTTCTCGCGGGCGGATTGCTGGCGGATCTGGGCGATGAGGCGCAGCAGGCGCATGTTGAAACCCTGATTGGCGGCGGGCTGCATATGGCCCTCGCCCACGGCGAACCCTCCAGCCGCTATGACCTGAACCGCGTGCAAACCACTGCCAAGACAGATGGCGACGCCATCGTGCTGAACGGTCACAAGGCTGTTGTAGTTAACGCAGAAGCCGCCGACTATCTGGTGGTTTCGGCCCGCGAAAGCGGCGCTGTGGACGATGAGGCGGGCATTTCGCTGTTCCTTGTACCGTCGGACGCCAAAGGTCTCACCATTCAGGGCTACGCCTTGCTGGCTGGTGGCCGCGCCGCCGAAGTGATGCTCGACAATGTGCAGCTGACCGCCGCAGACCGCTTGGGCGAGGCAGGCAATGCCTTCGCCGCGATCGAGGCGCGGATGGCTGCGGCCAGCGTGGCTCAATGCGCTGAAACGTTGGGCGCGATGGAAACCGCGACAGAATTGACTCGCGACTACCTCGGCACCCGCAAACAGTTCGGACGTCCCATCGGCACCTTCCAGGCACTGGCCCATCGGTTCTCTGATCTGCTGATCGAGATGGAGCAGGCCCGCTCTGCCGTGATCAATGCCGCAGGGCATCTTGAGGAAGACCGCAAACTGCGCGAGATCAACGTCTCCGCCACCAAAAACCTGATGGGCCGCGCCGGACGACTGGTCGCCGAGGAAAGCATCCAGATGCACGGCGGCATCGCGATGACGCAGGAATATGAACTGGCTCATATCGCCAAGCGGATCACCATGGCCGATCACCGCTTTGGTGATACGGACCATCATCTTGAACGGTTCATCGCCCTTGCCGCCGCCTGAGGCCGATAGCCTGATCCACGACGAAACCGGCACGCAAACGCTGATTGGTTACGTCGTGGATGTGGGTGATCCGGACGGGCGCGGGCGGTGTTGGCTTGATATCGGGCCGCAACACACCAACCGTCATGGCGTGCTGCATGGCGGAATTGCGACGGCCCTTTTGGACAACGCCAGCGGCACCACCGGATCATTGACGGTGGACGCCACGGGCAAGGCACCCTTTCTGACCGTGACCCTGACAACCCAGTTCATCGCCCCCGTAAGCGCGGGCAAACGGGTCACCGCGATGGGCCGGGTCACGGGTGGCGGGCGCAGCATTCTCTATATCGCGGCGGATCTGGTGGACGAAGATGGCCGCCTTATCGCCAGCTCCACCGGCGTATTCAAACGTGTCCCAAAGGAACGACTGACATGACCGCACGGCTCGAAGACAAGGGTGATCGCCTGATCATCTGGAATGGCAACACTGATAAACGCGGGGCGCTGTCGCCCGAATTATATGAGTGTATCGCCGCCGCGATGGAGCAAGCGCAAGATCCCCGCATCCGAGCCGTGATACTGACCTCTGAAGGGGGGTTCTTCTGCGCGGGCGGCGATCTGAACGTACTGATCGCACGCCGCAAAATGGCAGAGGCAGACCGCCGCGACCGAATTGACGATCTGCACGATCTGGTGCGCAGCATTCGCGCCTGCCCCGTGCCGGTGATCGCCGCCGTTGAAGGCGGCGCTGCAGGGGCAGGGCTGTCACTGGCGCTGGCCTGTGATCTGATCGTCGCATCGGAAACCGCCAAATTCACCGCCGCCTATGTCAAGGCTGGCTTGGTCCCCGATGCGGGCCTCACGGCTGCCTTGGCACGGATGATCCCGCGCCCGCTGGCGATGGAAATGTGCCTGATGGGCCGGCCTGTCATGGCACAGCGGTTTGCCGATCTCGGCGCGGTCAATCTGATCTGCCCCGAAGGTCAGGCGATGACCGAAGCCATGGCGCTGGCCGATGCGCTGGCCACTGGTCCGCGCAAGGCGCAAGGCACCATCCGCGGGCTGGTCGGCGCGGCCTATGACGTGACCGAAGCTGTGCAGCTTGATGCCGAACGCGATGCGATGGCCCATGCCGCCGGACAGGCCGAAGCGGCCGAGGGTATCGCCGCATTCTTGGAAAAACGACCACCAAATTACCGCTGATCACGCAGCCAACAACAGGGAGGGAACCACATGCAACGGGTTGAGGATTTTCTGGCCGATCAAGTGCAAACCGCCCCGCATGCCCTGTCACTGACCGACAGCATTGGCACCCGCTGGAGCTTTGCCGATCTGGATGCCGCCGGCGATGATCTGGCCGCGCAACTGGCAGAGGCCGGCGTGCAGGCCAATGACCGGGTTTTGATGCTCTCGGAAAACTGCGCCGCTGCGGTGGCGGTTCTTTTTGCCTGCTGGAAGATGGACGCCGTGGTGATCCCGGTCAACGCACGCCAGTCCCCTGCAGAAGTGGACCGTGTTCTGGCGCACGCCGCCCCGGCGGCGGTGGTGATGACCGATGCGGTGTCGCCCGATGCGGGGGCACATGCGCACAGATTGCAGGCCAGCACCATCTCGGGCCGGTTTGGCACATTGCAGCTGGCAACCCCATTGCGCAGCCAGCCTGACGCCGATCTGGCCGATGTTGCGGTCCTGCTTTACACCACGGGCACAACCGGCGACCCCAAGGGCGTGATGCTGACCCATGACAATCTGCGCTTCGGCGGCAAAGCCTCGGCCAACCTGCGCAATATGACGCCAGACGATCTGATCTATGGCGTGCTGCCGATCACCCATGTCTTTGGCCTCGCTTCCGTTGTCACTGCGTCATGCTATGCTGGTGCCTCTGTGCGGCTTGAGGCCCGGTTTTCCGCCGCCAAGTTGTTTGCGGCGCTGAATGAAGGTGTCACGCTCCTGTCAGCGGTGCCGCAGATGCACGCTTTGCTGATGCAATACACCAAAGAACAAGGCCTCGACCGGCTCGGCTCGCCTGACCTGCGCTATGTGTCCTCGGGCGCGGCGCCGCTTGATCCGGCATGGAAACGCAAGGCAGAGGCGTTCTACGGGGTCGCCCTGCAAAACGGCTATGGCATGACCGAAACCACCGCGGGCGTCTGCGCCTCGAACAATCCCATCGGATCGCCTGATATCTCGGTTGGTCCCTGCCTGCCCGGTGTGGAGGTCATGATCGACGACAGCGTGCCAGGCGGCCGTGATGGCACTGGCGAGGTGTTGACGCGCGGCGCGCACATCATGAAAGGCTATTATCGAAATCCTGAGGAAACTGCCAAAGTGCTGACCTCCGATGGTTGGATGCGGACTGGTGATCTGGGCAAGATCGATGAAAACGGCTTTCTGCACATTCTTGGCCGCTCAAAAGAGCTGATTATCCACGGCGGCTTCAACGTCTATCCCCCCGAGGTCGAGGCGGCGTTGAACGACCATCCGCAAGTGATCCAATCTGCCGTTATCGGCCGGATGAAAGATGGCGATGAACAGGTGCTGGCCTTTGTGCAGATTGCTGAAGGGGATGATCTGACCGTGGAAACGCTCCGCGATTTTGTGAGGGACCGGTTGACTGGCTACAAAAGGCCCGCGCAGATCATCCTCGGCACAGCGTTGCCCGCCGCGCCCACAGGCAAGATCCTCAAACACAAATTGCTCGACACATTTGCCGATCAACTGACCTGAGCAAATAGCTTAGGCGTAAACGCCCGCCGCCGCCTCACGGATCGCTTTGATGTTGGTCCCGTAAGGGGCCGGATCGCTGACCGAACCGCCTTTGAACACGGCTGACCCTGCAACCAAGACATCGGCCCCGGCCTGCGCCACGATCGGCGCGGTTGTCGGGTCCACGCCACCGTCAATCTCGATATGCACGGGGCGGTCACCGATCATCGCCCGTAGGCTTCTGATCTTATCGCTCATGTCGATGAATTTTTGCCCGCCAAAGCCGGGGTTCACCGTCATCACACAAATCAGGTCGGTCAGGTCCAGCAGATGCGCGACCGCCTCGGCCGGGGTGCCGGGGTTCAGCGCGACACCGGCCTTGGCCCCCGCGCCGCGAATGGCTTGCAGGGTACGGTGAATGTGCGGACCGGCCTCCACATGGGCGGTGATCACATCCGCGCCTGCATTGGCGAAGGCATCAATGTAGGGATCGACCGGCGCGATCATCAAATGCACATCCATCACGCCCTTGATATGCGGACGGATCGCGGCGCAGGTGGTTGGGCCAAAACTGATGTTGGGCACAAAATGCCCGTCCATCACATCCACATGCACCCAGTCGGCACCCTGTGCCTCGATGGCCTCACATTCAGCGCCGAAGTTGGCGAAATCGGCGGCAAGGATCGACGGGGCAATTTTGATGGAACGGTCAAAGGTCATGGCGCTGGTCCTGTGTTGGCAGTTTGGCCGCGTCTTAGCGGGTCAATGGGCATGTGACCAGTGCAGACTGGCCCAAGATGCACAAAGGCCGCAGATCTCAGACCTGATAATAGGCGCGATACCAATCGACGAAGGCCTGCAAGCCGTCCTTGATATCCTTGGTGGGGCGATCCCCGATCAGTGCCGTCAGCAGCCGGGTGTCCGCCCAAGTGGCAGGCACGTCACCGGGTTGCATATCATGAAAGGTCTTGATTGCCGCGCGCCCGCAAGCGGTTTCAATAGCAGCAATGAAATCCAGCAACTTCACCGGGCTGTCATTGCCGATATTGACCACCCGAAACGGCGCCACGGCTGAGACATTGTCATGCGCCACAGGCGCGGCGGGATCGGGGCGTTTGTCAATCAGGGCCATAATTGCGCCGACCAGATCATCGACATAGGTAAAGTCGCGCTGCATCTGGCCATGGTTGTAGATGTCGATTGGATCACCGTTCAGGATCGCCTTGGTGAACTTGAAATGCGCCATGTCAGGACGGCCCCATGGCCCGTAAACCGTAAAGAACCGGAACATGGTCGTCGGCAGCCCGTAAAGGTGGGCATAGCTGTGCGCCATGGTTTCTCCCGCCTTCTTGGTGGCTGCATAGAAGGACATCGGGCTGTCCACCTTGTCTGTCTCTGCATAGGGCAGGTCGGTGTTCGCGCCGTAAACCGATGAGCTGGACGCCAGCAACAGGTGCTCTGGCGGGAAGGTCCGCGCGGCCTCAAGCAATTCGAAGGTTCCGATCAGGTTCGCCTCAACATAGGCCCTCGGCATATGCAGCGAATGGCGCACGCCCGCCTGTGCCGCCAGATGCACGACGATGTCCGGTCTGTGCTGTTCAAACAGGGTTAACAACACACCGGGCGTTTCGATCTTTTCGTTCACCACCTGAAACGCAGGATATTCCAGCAACATTTCCTGCCGCCGTTTCTTCAGCCCGACGTCATAATAATCCGACAGGCTGTCCAGTCCGACCACCTGCCATCCGGCCTCAAGCAACGCGCGAGAGGTGAAGTAGCCGACAAATCCGGATGATCCGGTGACAAGTGCGGTTTTCAAAGGTCAATCTCCAGGGTCGCACCCTCATGGGCGGCGCGGGATTGGCACAGGATCATGGAGGTCTCACGTTGTGTGGCAGACAGCACAAAATCGCGGTGTTCCACTTCGCCGGCCTTCACACCGCATTTGCACACGCCGCAGATCCCGTCGGAACATTTGATGTCCACAGGTACCCCTGCGGCAATCAGCGCATCAGAGGCAGATTGATCCGCAGCGACCGCAATCTCGCGGCCCGAAGACAGGCGCAGGGTGAAGGGTGTGTTCACGTATTCAGGCAGTTCCGGTGTTGAGAAATATTCAAGATGCCGCGCGTCTTCGGGCACCCCCGCAGCCTCGGCCGCGTCCATGACCGATTGCATATAGGCATCCGGCCCGCAGGTGTAAACGTGGCTGCCCTTTGGTAAGGTGGACATCAGTGCAGGTAAATCCGCGCGGCTGCCCTCGTCTGACAGATGCAGATGCACCTGATCCTTCCAAGGCATCTGCGCCAAGAACGCAAGAAACGCGGCAGAGGCGCGGGACGATGACGAATAATGCAGGGCAAAAGGTTTGCCCAATGCGTGCAAGCGGTGCGCAAAGGCGATCATCGGGGTTACACCGATCCCGCCTCCCATCAACAAGGTCTGCGCGGCGTCTTCAACCAGTTCAAAATGGTTCACAGGTTTGGAAACAAACACCCGCCGCCCCTTGGTGAACACCCGGTGCAGCAATGCCGATCCGCCGCGCCCCTGATCCTCGCGCAGCACCGCAATCCGGTAGCGGCTGCGGTCTGCCGGATCACCCAGCAGGGAATAGGGTCGCAAGAATTCAGGCGCGACCACCAGATCCAGATGCGCCCCTGCCGTCCATTCCGGCAAGTCGTGCCCTTCGGGATGGGCAAAATCGTATAGCGTCACCCCATCGCTCATCTTTTCCGCGTTGACGATGCGCAGATCCAAAACCGGCGCATCACTGCCAACATTGTAAAGGTGCAGGTGGTCTGTCTCGCCTCGCGCAGATTTTGCACGATGTTCATCAGCGGTGATCAGATCGGCATGCGCCTTGATCCCGGCCTCGCGGTTCATCGGGTCAGGATAGGGCCAGGGATGCGCAGCCAGCGGCGCGGGGTAGACTGCCAGTGTCTGATCCTCGAACTTCAGGTCCAGATCGGTTTGCAGATCGCGGGTATTCACCGGGGCTGCGGGCGTGTCATAGCTGCCATCGTCCTGCAATTCGACATCCCACCACCACTTTTTGACCGGGTTCAACCGGCCCTTGCCAACCTTGTCGTCCAGCTTGGCCAGCATCGGCGCGGCCTGCGGAATATGTGTCGCGGCCCAGCGGAACGGCGCTTCGGCAAAGAGCCCCTCAAGATTCCACGGACAGGTTTTCATACAACGCCCGCACATCGCGCCGCCCTGATTGGTGATCCGGTAGGTGGCGCATTTCTGGCTGTCGGATTTCCAGATCTCATAGCCGTTGAACATCTTTTTTGGCCCGGCGGTGATCGCACCAGAGGGGCACTCGCGGGCGCATTTGTTGCAGGCCTCACAAAACTTTTGCAGGCCAAAATCAATGGGCTTGTCATGGGTGACGGGCAGGGTGGTTGTCACCACACCGGATTTCAGGCGTGGGCCAAGGAACGGGTTGAGGATCACCTCGCCGATGCGGCTGACCTCACCCATGCCGGCCAACAACAACAAGGGTGGCTGCAACACATCGCCGTCCATCACCGTATGCGCCTTGGACGGATATCCAAGGTTGCGCAGATGTTGGGCCAGAACCCCACCCAGCATCGAGAACCGCAGGTAGGCCCGCATGCTTTGCGACACCGCGATCCAGTCGTCGCCCGACGATCCTTCCATGGTGTCGAAGCCCTGATCAATGATCATGCTCAGGGATTGATCATGGGGCGGATCTATGGGTGTGCCAGTGGCGTCATGGCTGTACCATGTCCAATCCGGACAGGCCGAAATACCGGCGGCGTCCGCGCCCAGAAAATAGCTGGCCGCCTTGAGGTTGGCGGCATTGCGGGTGGCGTCATGCTGCGCCGGATCAGGATGCACCGCACCGTCCTGCAACAGGATCAAAGCCCCCAGCAAACGCCGTTGCGCCGCGGCAGGGGCGGATTTCACCACGTGATGACCGCCCTTCATGGCGTTTTGCACTTTTGGCCCCATATCGCCGAACTGTCCCCGCGCAAACAGATCGGCGCGTTTGGGGACGCGCGGCACGTTCGCCGCGTCGATATAAGTGGTTGGATCATCAACCCGTTTGAGGGTTTCAAACGGGTGCGGTCCCTGCGCATAGCCGCGTTTGGCATAAGGGTCGTGATCGCGGGCGCTGGTGCCGCCATGGGTGCCAAGCTGCCAATGCGGGCCTTTGAGAGCCGCCCAAGGCTGTTCGCGCAGCGGTGCCAGGGGCAGGTCGTTGGACAGGGCCATGTCAGTCGTCACAACCGCCAGGCCGAAGCGATCACCGATCCAAGGCGCTTGCAATGTTCCGCCCTCCCAGACCGCCAGTCCCGCCGCAATCGCCAGTTTGCCCAGATGCACATCTGATGTGGTGGCCGAATGCACCCGCGCATCAAAACCAAGCTGCCGGATATATTCGGCCAGCACGGTGGCATTTTCACTGGCCCTGAGGCAGGCGCGTTCGGCCTGCGCATTCATGATCCAGTCGCTGCCCGGTTCGTCCGCCTTGGGATCGCGGGGAAAGGCCGTCAGAATCACCAGCGCATGATGGTGATCGCCAAGTGGCTGCGCCGGTGCCTCGGCCGCATCGCGCAGGTTCGCCATGATCACATCGACACCAGCGGCCAATGTCTTGGTCTGCCGCTCGCGCAGGTCACGGGCCAGTGCATCGGTGGCAGGGTTGTGGCGGGGTCGCGCCAGCCGCGCCGCATCGGGCAGTGCGCAAATGCCGACCATGCTGGCATCGTTGTAATAGCCAAAGGATTTGAGGTGCTGACTGCGCACCAAGGGATCATCGGGGATCGCTGCTTTGGCCGGGTTGACCTTGCCGCTGCGCACCACATCCATCATCGCTTGAAACGGCCCCATTGCATTGACAATGC
Source organism: Sulfitobacter mediterraneus (assembly GCF_016801775.1). NCBI lineage: Bacteria > Pseudomonadati > Pseudomonadota > Alphaproteobacteria > Rhodobacterales > Roseobacteraceae > Sulfitobacter > Sulfitobacter mediterraneus. The sequence goes on from NZ_CP069004.1 coordinate 3,331,602, forward strand.
TTGCCGGGTCTTCGGGCCGCTCAAAGCTCAGCGTCGGGAAAGGCAGGTCAGGCAAATGCGCCAAGGGTCCGGCCAACCGGCGCAAACGTTCCAGTGGATATGATCCCATATGCATGGGCCGCGATTTGGACGAGAAAAATTTCATGCCACAGCAGGTGCCACAGCGGCGCGTGAATTGCCAGTGCCGCGCTTGACTCTGCCGGACCGCCTTGACCATGCTACTGCCAGAAATGGGGAGTAAGAACATGATCACTTTTAACCGCCGCCAGACCTTGGCCACGATGGGCGCTGCCGCCGCTGTTGGCCTTGCCGCGCCCGCGATTGCACAAAACAAGAAAATCGTTGTCGGTGCGCTGCGCTTTACCAGCCATTCGGGCAGCTTTGTCGCCTTTGAGCGGGATTATTTCAAAGAGGCCGGTCTTGATGTCGAACTGCGGTTCTTTCAGGCCGCACAGCCAATGGCGGTGGCGATTGCCAGCGGCGATGTCGACTATGCCGTGACCGCCATTTCCGGCGGCCTTGTCTCACTGGCCCAAAAAGGCGCGATCAAGGTGATCGGCGGCGCATTGCAGGAAGAACCCGGCATCGACGGTCAAAAGTTCCTGGTCTCTGACGCGGCCTATCAGGCGGGCGTCACATCCCCGGCGATGCTGGATGGCAAAAGCTATGGCATCACTCAGGCGGGATCATCCTTCCATTACATGGGGTCTAAGATGGCTGCCGCAGAAGGGATCAACCTGACCTTCAAGCCGCTGCAAAAGGTCGGTGCGATCATCGGTGCACTGAAATCGGGGCAGATTGATGGCTGGTCCATCGTGCCACATATCGCCAAGCCCCTGGCAGGCTCAGGCGCAGTGCATATCATCGGCGATGTGGCCGATTATCTGCCCGATTATCAGGTCACGACCGTCTTTACCTCGGCCAAGAACGCCAGCGAAGATCGGGATCTGACACAAAGTTTCCTTGGCGGGTTCTCCAAGGGGGTCGCGGACTACAACAGCGCGATGATCGCCAAGGACGGCGGCGAGGATGGCGTCAACGCCATGGTCGATCTGATCCATAAATATGTCTACACAGACCGCCCCCGTGAAAAGGCGGCACCGTCGATCATCAACGGCACGATGCGCCTGAATGAAGGTGCGGCCCTGAATGTGGCCAGCGTCCGCGACCAGCTTGAATGGTTCCAGTCCGAAGGTCTGGTGGATGCGGATATCACGCTGGATCAACTGGTCGACACATCATACGTCAAAACAATGGGCGCCTGAGCGGCACAGATCGCATCTATCAGGGGCCGGGCTTTCCGTCCGGCCCTTTTGTATTGGAATGAAGGCTGCGCCATGGACCTGCGACTGGACAACATCAGCCATCACTACGGTGACACCGAAGTGCTGCGTGACATCACGCTCGAAATCCCATCGGGGCAGATTGTCTGTCTCGTCGGGCCATCAGGCTGTGGCAAATCCACCCTGCTGCGGCTGATCGGCGGGCTGGAAGAACCCGGCGGCGGGCAGGTGCTGCAACTGGGCGCAGCGCCTGAGGGTTGCCTGAACCCGCTGACCTATATTTTTCAAGATTTCGCCCTGCTGCCATGGCGGTCGGTACGCGGCAATGTTGAATTGGTGCTTGAAGATCACCGGCTGAGCGCGTCGGCGCGCGGCGAGATCATTGATGATGTGCTGGCCCGCACCAAGCTCAGCGAATTTGCAGATGCCCTGCCCAAACAATTGTCTGGAGGCATGAAACAAAGGGTGGCCATTGCCCGCGCACTGGCCGTGCGCCCGGCAGTGATGTTGATGGATGAACCCTTGTCGGCGCTGGACAGCCAGACCCGCGAATTGCTGATGGATGATCTGATCGGCCTGTGGACACGGCAACCCTTCACGGCGGTCTATGTCACCCACCACCTCGCCGAAGCGGTGCGCCTGGGTCATAAGATCGTCGTGCTGTCCCGCAGGCCGGGCCGGATCCGGGAGGTTGTGACGCTGAACACGCCGCTGGTCGAACGTGCTTATGGTGATGCGGCACTTGAGGAACAGCAACAATATCTTTGGGGTTTGATGCGCGAAGAAGCTGCTGCCGCCGATGCGGAGCTGATTCATGTCTGACACCAAAGAATTGCAAGCCCAGAAGGTCACTTTCAGAGGTGGCGGTTTCATCACCCAGCGCAAACGCGGGGTTGGGATCGTGGTGTTTGTGCTGCTGATCGTGCTGGCCGAATGGGGCACGCGCAGTGGCGTTATTTCATCACTGACCCTGCCGCGGCCCAGCGATGTGGCCGCGACCTTTGGGGAACTTTATGCATCCGGCCTGCTGTTCAAACATTTGATCCCCTCCCTGACCCGGCTGGTGATCGGGGCCAGCATGGGTGCGGTGATCGGGATCTCGGTCGGCGTGTTGATCGGACTCTTCAGCCTTGTGCGGGCGGGGCTGGTGCCACTGGTTGCGGCGATCTTTCCTATTCCCAAAATAGCGTTGTTGCCGCTGTTTGTGATCTGGTTCGGCATTGATGAGGCCAGCAAATATGCGTTGATTGCCTTTGGTACGTTCACGCCCACAGTGGTGGCGACCTATGCGGCGGTCGACAACGTGGACCGCAGCCTGATCCGCATGGGGCAAAGCTTTGGACTGACTTGGTGGTCGATCGTGCGCAAGATCGTGCTGCCCGGAGCCATGCCCGGTATCCTGTCAGGGCTGCGGGTGTCACTGACCATCGCGATTATCCTTTTGGTGGCCGCTGAAATGCTGGGCGCGCAATACGGGATCGGGGCCTATATCCTTGAGGCAGGCAGCCTTTACGATCTGGAACGTTTGTTTGCCGGCGTGGTGATCTTGTCGGTGCTAGGGGTGGCGGTGTCTTCGGCGATTGCGGCGCTGGAACGGCGGGTGCTGCGCTGGCGGGTCTGAAGGCAAGAGGGGGCCAGCCCCCATCGCCGCATGCGCGGCGCTTCCCCCGGATTATTTATGGCCAAAAAGGGGGCGGAACAGCGATCCCTCGAAAGGCGGGACATGTGTGGCAGGGGTTTTGAAACCTGTTATCAAGACTGAAGAACCAGAAACGGACTTTTTATGACTGACCATTCCACCACCCATGACGCCGAAGAAGACATTCGCAACCGCGACATCAAGATCTATGTGAACGGCGAGATCGTGCACCGCGATGAAGCCAAAGTGTCGGTCTATGACAGCGGCTTTATGCTGGGGGACGGGATCTGGGAAGGGATGCGCCTGTATGGCGGGGTCTGGGCGTTCTTTGACGAACATATGGACCGGTTCTTTGGTTCTTGCAAAACCATCGCGATGGATGTGGGCATGGACCGTGCCGGCATCGCCAAGGCGCTGCGCCAGACGGCGGCGGCCAACGGGATGACAGACGATGTGCATTGCCGGCTGATGCTGACGCGGGGGATCAAGGACAAGCCGTTCCAGCATCCGGCGCTCAGCACCTCTGGCCCCACCTTGGTGATCATCATGGAGCATTCCAAGCCGGTGAACCGCCTGCAATCGGCGGGCATTTCGCTGGCCACGGTGCCGCAGGTTCGGGGCCTGCCCAACAGCCAGGATCCGAAGTTAAACAGCCATTCCAAGCTCAACTGCATCATAGCCTGCCTGCAAGCCGAAGCGGCGGGCGCGGATGAAGGATTGATGCTAGACCCGCATGGGTTTGTGAACACCACCAACGCCTGCAACTTTTTCATCGTGCGCAATGGCACGGTTTGGACCTCGACGGGGGATTACTGCATGAACGGTGTCACGCGGCAAAAGGTGATTGACTTGTGCCGGGCGAATGACATTTCGGTGTTTGAAAAGAACTTCTCGCTTTATGAGGCCTACAGCGCCGATGAGGCATTCTTGACCGGGACATTCGGAGCGCAGACCCCGGTGGCGACGATCGATGGCAAACCGATTGGCAATGGAGAGCGGCCTGTCACGGCGCGGTTGCAAGCGCTCTATAAGGCGTTGATCGCGGATCATGTGGCGCAGAAAGCTGCCCTTTGACTGGGGCGTTTGGCACCCTCAACCCTTTGGCAGATCGCCGATCAGGAGGGCGCGAAAATCATTCACGTTGGTGCCTGTCGGGCCGGTGACAAAGAGATCATCCGTGGCCTCAAAGGCGCTATAGGCATCGTTTTGGCCGAGAAAAGCGACGGGGTTGATGCCCGCATCGCGCATCCGGCTGGCTGTATTGCCATCGACAAAGGCACCGGCGTTGTCTTCGGAACCATCGATCCCGTCCGTGTCCGCGGCAAGGGCGCTGATCCCAGCCTGACCGTCAACTGCGATGGCGAGGCTCAGCTGAAATTCACTGTTGCGTCCGCCACGTCCCTTGTGGCGGAGCGTCACTGTGGTTTCGCCGCCCGAAAGCATAACGAAGGGCGCGGCAAAGGGTGTGCCGGACTTGGCCGCATGAAGGGCGATGGCGCTGTGCACCTGCGCGACATCCCGCGCCTCTCCCTCAATGGCGTCGGAGAGGATCCACGGCTTCACGCCTCGTGCCTGTGCGGTGTCAGCGGCGGCCTTCAGGGAAAGGGCGGCCGAGGCGATGATCTTGGTCAAGACCTGCGGCGCGCGGCCACTTGCCGTACGGGGCGCGTTTTCCAAATAGGCCAAGCAGCGGTCGGGCAGGACAATACCGCGGGCGCGGATCATCGCACGGACATCTGCGGGTGCAGGTCGTCCCGGCACGGTCGGCCCGGAGGCCACCTCGCCGGGTGCATCGCCTGGAACGTCCGATACGATCAACGAACAGACCTGTGCAGGCGCGGCCAGTTCGGCGAGGCGTCCGCCGTTGATCCCGCTGAAGCATTTGCGGATGTCGTTCATCACCGAAATCGGTGCACCTGAGGCCAGCAGCGCCTCGTTCAATTTTTGCAGGTCGTCCAGCGTCAGACCGTCAGGTGGATCAGGCAACAAAGACGATCCACCACCGCAGATCAGTGCAATCACCAGATCGTCCGGGCCAAGCCCCCGAACAGCATCCTTGAGCGCTTGGGCGGCTTCGAGGCCGGCTGCATCGGGCACGGGGTGCGCCGCCTCCAGCACACGGATGGTTCGGCACGGGGCGGCATAGCCATAGCGGGTGACGACAACCCCTTCGAAAGGGGCGGGCCAGAGTTGCTCAAAGGCTTGGGCCAGCTGCGCCGCGCCTTTGCCTGCACCGATGACGACGGTGCGGCCCTTGGGCGGGTCCGGCAGGTTGCCCTGCAAAGCCTTTAGCGGATCGGCGGCGGCGACGGCAGCATCAAACAGACTGGCGAGGAAATCTCTTTTTGGATCGCGCATCTGCCCTCCTCACACCTGCGGTCAGCTGAGGCCAAAAATATCGCGGGTGAAGACTTTGCCTGCCACATCGTCAAGGTCTTCGGAGGCACGGTTTGCCACGACCACATCGCTGCGTTGCTTGAAGGTCGCCAGATCGTTGATGACCGAGCAGCCCATGAAAGTTTCAGCCTCAAGGGCAGGCTCGTAAATCACCACGTCAATGCCAGCGGCGCGGATGCGGCGGATCACGCCTTGCACGGAACTTTGGCGGAAATTGTCGGAACCGGCTTTCATCACCAGACGGTGAATGCCGACAACCTTCGGGGCGCGGGATATGATCTGATCTGCGATGAAATCCTTGCGGGTGCGGTTTGCATCGACCACCGCCCGCATCAGATTCTGCGGCACATCCGAATAATTTGCCAACAATTGTTTTGTGTCCTTGGGCAGGCAATAACCGCCATATCCGAAGGAGGGATTGTTGTAATGGGTGCCGATGCGCGGGTCGAGTCCGATGCCTTCGATGATCTGGCGGGCGTCCATGTTTTGGCTCAGCGCATAGCTGTCCAACTCGTTAAAGAAGGCAACGCGCATGGCCAGATAGGTATTGGCAAAAAGCTTGATTGATTCTGCTTCTTCGGGGCCGGTGAACAGAAGCGGGATGTCCTGCGCCTCGGCCCCTTGGACCAGCAGTTCGGCAAAGGTGCGTGCAGCGGTTGTATCGGCACCTACAACGATCCGGGAAGGGTGCAGGTTGTCATGCAGCGCCATGCCTTCGCGCAGGAATTCGGGGCAGAACAGGATGTTGTCCGATCCCACCGCAGTACGCATGCGCGATATGAAACCAACCGGAACGGTGGATTTGATGACAACCGTGGCATCGGGGGCGTCTTGAGCAGCCGCGTGGATCACGGCCTCGACGGATGACGTGTCAAAGAAATCGGTTTTGGGATCGTAATCCGTGGGCGTGGCAACCACGACAAAGGTGGCCTGCGCCATGGCGCCGGCGCTGTCGGTTGTGGCGGTCAGATCAAGATCCTTGGTGGCCAGCCAGTCTTCGAGTTCCGGGTCTTCGATGGGGGAGCAGCGCGCATTCAATTGTGCAACGCGATCTGCGTCCAAATCCACGGCAACGACGGTGTTGTTCTGGGCCAACAAAACGGCATTGGACAGGCCCACATAACCGATACCGAATACGGCAATTTTCATGTCAATGATGCCCGCCCCAAAATCTGTGGCACCTTAGTGTCATATCGGCTTTGGGGTGGCAATGATCAGCTGCCCGCGGGGGAAATTACCTCTGGTTGTTTTGCTTGCGCTGTGGATACTGGAGGGCAGGGGGAACGCCAGTGAATATCCTGTTTATCATGTATGACCAGTTGCGGTTCGACTATCTAAGCTGTGCGGGGCATCCGCATTTGCACACGCCAAATTTCGACCGCGTCGCGGCAATGGGAGTGCGGTTCTCAAACGCCTATGTGCAATCGCCGATCTGCGGTGCCAGTCGGATGTGCTACTACACGGGCCGTTACGCATCGAGCCATGGCGCCCAATGGAACGGCTTCCCGTTGCGGGTGGGAGAACAGACCATTGGCGATCATCTGCGCAAACTTGGCATGGATTGCTGGCTGATTGGCAAGACCCACATGGTGGCGGATGTAGAGGGCATGGCGCGGCTGGGGCTCAGCGCGGACAGCACCATTGGCGCACGGCAGGCCGAATGCGGGTTTGATGCATGGGTGCGCGATGATGGGCTGTGGGGCGAGGGGCCAGACGGGTTCTATGATGAAAAACGCTCTCCCTATAACGAATTTCTCAAGGGCAAAGGTTATGACAGTGAAAACCCCTGGGCCGATTATGCCAATGCTGGCATTGACGATGATCAGATTGCTTCGGGCTGGATGTTCCGGAACGCCGACAAGCCCGCCAATATCCGCGAGGAGGACAGCGAGACCCCATGGCTGACCACCAAGACAATCGAGTTTATCGAGGAACATGACGGCCCTTGGTGCGCCCATGTCAGTTATATCAAGCCGCATTGGCCCTATATCGTACCCGCGCCTTATCACGATATGTACGGTGCAAACCACGTGCCCCAACCACGCCGCGCCGATGTCGAACGCGAAGATCCGCATCCGGTGTTCGGGGCCTATATGGAAAACAAGGTCGCCAGCGCGTTTCAGCGCGAAGAGGTGCGGCAAAAGGTGATCCCGGCCTATATGGGGCTGATCAAGCAATGTGATGACCAGTTGGGGCGTCTGCTCGATCATCTGGAAAACACTGACCGTTTGAAAGACACGATGATTGTGTTGACCTCGGACCATGGTGATTATCTGGGCGATCACTGGCTGGGCGAGAAAGATCTGTTTCACGAACAATCGGTGAAAGTGCCGATGATCATCTACGATCCGCGCAGCGTGGCGGATGCCGCGCGGGGCACAACCTGCGATGCACTGGTTGAAAGCGTCGACCTGGCCGCGACCTTTGTCGAGGCAGCGGGCGGCAAGGTGCCGGATCACATCATAGAGGGCCGGTCCCTGATCCCGTGGTTGCATGGCGAGGTGCCGGACTGGCGCGAATACGCGATCAGCGAATACGATTATTCAGCCACCCCGCAAGCGGTCAAACTGGGCCTGCGGCCGCGCGATGCACGGCTGTTTATGGTGTTTGATGGCCGCTACAAGCTGATGCACGCCGAGGGCGGCTTCCGCCCGATGTTGTTTGATCTGGAGAACGATCCGGACGAATTTGATGATCTGGCAAAAGGCGGCAAGCACCACCCGGAGATGGACCGCCTTTATGACATGTTGGCGCAATGGGGACTGCGGATGTCACAAAGGGTGACACGATCCGAAGACGATATCGAGACCATGCGCGGCAAATCCGGGCGTCGGGGGATCCTGCCGTTTATGTATGACGGCAGTGAAGTGCCGGATGAATTGACGGTGAAATATCGCGGCACGGTGCGGCAGGATCACATAAATGGAGAAGTTAAGGGCAAGCGATAGGGCGGTACGATTTCTTCAAAGAAATCGGTCCGAAGTTCTTGAGAACTCCGCGTGCTACGCCGGTGGCGCAAATCCCAGGATCAATTGCCGCAGCCCAATCGCAGCACCGGCCAGAATGCACAGCAAGGTAATGGGCGCACTATAGGCCAGCACCGAAAAGGCGGAGATGCCTTGGCCTACGCTACATCCAACTGCAACAACCGCGCCCATCCCCATCAAGGCCGCCCCAAAAAGCTGTCTGCCCAGCTCTCTTGGGTCATCGCAGGCCTCCCAGCGGAAATGCCCCTTGAACAGGCTGCCCAGAAACGCCCCGATCAGCACACCCAGTACGGAGCCCGTGCCAAAACTGATGGTGTTGCCGGAGGACGTCATGGCATAAAGCATGGTTTCCCCGATGGGGGCGGAAAACGTGTGACTGACCACCGCTGTTGCGTCAAATCCATGCGCCGCAACCCAGTGTGTGCCCGCCCAGCCTGATACAATCGCCAGACCCACAACAGCGCCCCAGAACACATGGCTGAAAGATTGCCTCATCTCGCGGTTCGCCAAAGTCAGCGCCAGTATGACAACGCCAATGGTCATGCCGGCGATGTTTACGGAAAGGCCCGAAAGCGCCGCGAGAGCCTGCGCATAGCTGGAGGTGGCCGCCGGGAGCACATCGGTGCCAAAGGCCCAGATGCGCAGGCCCGACAACGGCCCGCCCAAGGTGACATAGGCCGACAGCCCCATCACCAGCACAATCAAGAAGGATCGCAGATCACCGCCGCCCAGCCGCGCCAGTGCCCCATAGCCGCAGTTCCCCGCCAGGGCCATGCCATAGCCAAACACCAGACCGCCAAATACCGATCCCAGCAGGTTCCAGTCCCGCGTCATGTAAAGGGTGCCGCCCAGATCCAGAAGCCCCAGCGCGGACAAGCCAAAGGTGCCTATCACGGCCACGCCAATGGCTATCCCCCACATCCGCAGCCGCAGGGCGCTTTCGCCGTAGTAAAGATCTTCGATTGCGCCGAGGGTGCAAAATCGACCGATGCGGGCGGCCAACCCCAAAAACACACCACCAACAAGGCCGATCAACGCAACAAGCGTGGGTTCGGAAAAGACATCAAACATGGCTTGGCCCTCTGGTTGCAGTGGGTCTTGCAGCGCCGCGTCACCGGTTATTTTTGGCGGCAGAACAGATCATAGACAACTTCCATGATCTGCTTTGGGCGGTCATCGGTCAGACTGTAGAAGATGGTTTTGCCTTCGCGGCGCGGTGTCACGAGCCCTTCAAGCCGGAGGCGGGACAATTGCTGGGACACAGCCGCTTGCCGCGCAGACAGCAGCTCTTCCAATTCGGTCACGGATTTCTCGCCAGAGGCCAGATGGCACAGGATCATCAACCGGCCCTCATGGCTGATCGCCTTGAGAAAGTTTGACGCCCGCATCGCGTTGGCGGCCATCTTGTCCATGTCTTCGGCGCAGATGTCCTTGTCGAACACGGGCAAGCTGGATGTGCTTGCCGGTTCCGACGGTGTCAGGCCGTCTTGGTGTGAAACGCTCGTGTCCATCGTCATCCTCAATTCAATGGCGGGCTGTCGGCTTTTTCCAGCATCTTTTCCAGAAGCCCCCAAAAGAAGTCCTCGCCAGGATAGCCTTCGATGCGTGAAATTTCCAGATTATCCTGCATAAGCACAAATGTGGGGGTAAAGCTGAGCCGTCTTGCAAAGGTCAGATCATCGGGCAAGGCCGCGTGAATATCGATCCGGCGCAGCGGCGCGGACTGACCTTCGGGTGTCTTTGGATAGATATGTGCAATCTCGTCGTTCCACCGGGCGCACCAAACACATCCGGCTTCTTCCACCATAACCAATGACAACTCGGCCGCCGCCGTGAAGGCAGAGGAAAGCAGCAGAAAAGCAGAAAGTAAGACGCGGCGCAGGAACATGGTAAATTGACCTTTGGTAGTAATAATACATAATATGAATATGTGAATTACTCAAGGGCGGGTCTGGGTCATGATGGATATTACCTTTGCAGGGGCCTTGATCGCCGGGCTGTTGTCATTCCTGTCGCCCTGTATCTTGCCGATTGTGCCGTTCTACCTGAGTTATCTGGCGGGCGTTGGCATGAACCAGATCCAGGCAGATGCGCAAATTGACCGCAGTGTGAGAATACGCGCAGTGTTGGCCGCCTGTTTCTTTGCGGCCGGTGTCATCACCATTTTTATGGGGCTTGGGGCCGTGGCGACAACCTTTGGTCAGGCGGTGCGCGAGTACTTTGACATCCTGCGCTGGATAGCGGCGGCAATCATCATCGCGATGGGCCTGCATTTTCTGGGGGTGATCCGCATTGGCATCCTCTACCGGCAATTGCGGGCCGATGGCGGGGGCACCTCCAATGTCAGCCTGCTGGGCGCTTATGTGATCGGGCTGGCCTTTGCTTTTGGCTGGACGCCCTGCGTGGGTCCGGTGTTGGCGGCGATCCTGTTCACAGCCGCGGGGGCAGATACCGCATCGACCGGCGCGGCGCTGCTTTTTGTTTACGGATTTGGCATGACCTTGCCTTTTGTCCTTGCGGCGCTGTTCATCGGACCATTCATGCGATGGATGCAAAAATTCCGCCGTCATTTGGGAACGATTGAAAAGCTGATGGGCGTTATGCTGATTGTGTTCGGCATCCTGATCGCGACAAACTCGATCAATTACATTGCGCAATGGATGCTGTCGATCGCGCCGGACATCGGCGTATTGAGATGAGGGAGAGTTGATAATGAAACGGATTGCTATTTTGTTTGCCAGCTTGCTGGCCTTGACCCTGCCATTACATGCAGCAGAGCTGGGCGATGACGGGCTGCACAAAGCACCTTGGATGCGCGACACGTTCAAGGATCTGAGCGAGGATCTGGAAGAGGCCAACGCCGAGGGCAAGCGGCTGGTGGTGATGATCGAACAGCGTGGATGCATCTACTGCACCAAGATGCACGAAGAGATCTATCCGCAGCCCGAGATCGCCGATTACATCGCCCGGAATTTCTTTGTTGTGCAGGTGAATATGTTTGGCGATGTCGAGGTCACCGATTTTGACGGAGAAACTTTGACGGAGAAGCAGATGGTCCGCAAATGGGGTGTTCTGTTCACGCCGACGATTCTGTTTTTCCCGGAAAATGTTGAAGGGGGCATGCCCGCTTCCAAGGCGGCGGTGGCGACCATGCCGGGCGCATTTGGTCGCCAAACCACGTTTGACATGTTCAACTGGGTCGTTGAAAAGGGCTATGCCGGAGACGAAAGTTTCCAGAAATATCATGCCCGTAAGATCGCCGAACGTGCCGGTTGATCGGAAGGGCGCTCAAGAGATTGGTCGCTCAGATAAAATAATTCATTAAACTGAATTTGTTGTTGCGTGATCGGGAAATCGTGCGCTACGGTATACAAAACGCCGTGAAGGCAAGGGAGGACGCATGAAGATTTTAGGAACTGCAGCCGTGATTGCGGGCATGCTGACAAGCGCGGCACTGGCCGAAGTCGTGGCGCCTACAGCGGTGAAATACGAGGATGGCACCGTTGCGATGTCATTGTCAGGCGTGGCCGGTGATCCAGTCGAGGGCCGCGACATCGTCGGCAACAAGAAAAAGGGCAACTGCGTGGCCTGTCATCAGGTCACCGATCTGAGCGATGTGCCGTTCCACGGTGAGATTGGTCCTGCGCTGGATGGCGCTGGTGATCGCTGGAACGAAGCAGAGCTGCGCGGGATCGTGGCCAATGCCAAACTCATGTTCGAAGACACGATGATGCCGGCCTTTTACAAGACCGAGGGCTTCATCCGGCCAGGCAAAGCCTACACAGGCGAGGCGGCGGACGAGACCTTTGGTCCGGTCCTGACCGCGCAGCAAATCGAAGATGTTGTTGCCTACCTCAAGACACTCAAAGAATAATTCGCAGGTTCTGCGGACCAGACTAGGAGATCACTCATGGAATTCACACGACGCAATGCGCTGGCGCTTGGGGCGGGGGCACTTGTTCTCGCGGGTCTTCCGGTCAAGGGCTACGCCGCGGGCGAAGCCGAGATCGAAGCCTTCACCGGCGGCGCAGCAATGGCCGACACCGGCATTACACTGACCGCGCCCGAGATTGCCGAGAACGGCAACACCGTGCCAATCGAGGTCGACGCCCCCGGCGCGGTCGAGATTATGGTGCTGGCGCTGGGCAACCCGACACCACCTGTCGCCACCTTTAAATTTGGCAAGCTGGCCGCCTCGCATCAGGCCTCCACGCGGATCCGCCTTGCGGGCACTCAGGATGTTGTAGCCATCGCCAAGATGGCGGACGGCACATTCGCCAAAGCATCCAGCACGGTCAAAGTAACAATCGGCGGCTGCGGCGGCTAAGGCATTAAGGAGAATTTAACATGGCATCTGGTGTAAAACCCCGCGTCAAAGTCCCCAAGAAAGCGGCCGCCGGCGAGGCGATCACGATCAAGACTTTGATCAGCCACAAAATGGAATCCGGCCAGCGTAAAGACGATGATGGCAACCCCATTCCGCGGTCCATTATCAATCGCTTTACCTGTGACTTTAACGGTGAAAACGTGATTGACGTGACCCTTGAGCCGGCAATCTCGACCAACCCCTATCTTGAATTTCAGGCCACCGTGCCCGAAGCCGGTGAATTCAAGTTCACCTGGTATGACGATGATGGGTCGATCTACGAAACAAGCAAAAAAATTGCGATCGGCTGAGGGGCTGTGTCACTGGGAGGAACACATATGAAACGACTGGCACAAATGGCCTGCGCGGTATCGGTGATGGCATTTGGCGGGGCGGCATTTGCCGATCCGGTGGATGACACGCTGATCCTGAATGAAGACATCACCATGGTAACGCGGACAGCAGCGCCTGCGCATCTTGAGGACGTCATGGACGAAGTTATATCGGGTTGGCATTTCCGCGGGACAGAAACCCGCGCGATGCAAGCGGACGATTTCGACAATCCCGGCATGATCTTTGTGGAACAGGCCGAAGAGGTCTGGAACACCGCTGAAGGCTCCGAAGGCAAGTCCTGTGCAAGCTGCCACAATGAGCCTGAAACGATGGCCGGCGTGCGGGCGGTCTATCCCAAGTGGAACGAAGCGGCGGGTGAGGTGCGCACCCTTGAGATGCAGATCAACGACTGCCGCGAAAACCGTATGGGCGCGGAAAAGTGGAAGTACACCAAAAGCAAAATGGTCAACATGACCGCGCTCTTGGCATCTGTATCTCGCGGCATGCCGATCAATGTCGCCATTGACGGTCCGGCGCAATCCACATGGGAGCAGGGCAAGGAACTCTACTACACCCGCACGGGCCAGTTGGAACTGTCTTGCGCAAATTGCCACGAAGACAGCTATGGCAAGATGATCCGCGCCGATCACCTCAGCCAGGGCCAGATCAACGGCTTTCCTGTTTACCGCTTGAAAAACACCAAGTTGAACGCGGTCCACGCCCGTTTCAAAGGCTGCGTGCGCGACACGCGCGCCGAGACATACAAGCCCGGCTCGCCCGAGTTTATCGCGCTTGAGCTTTATGTCGCTTCGCGCGGCAATGGTCTGTCCGTCGAAGGACCGTCCATCCGAAACTAAGACATGACCCCGCGCAGAACGCTGCGCGGGGATTTTCGCATCTATTAAATTCACAAATGCGCATACGTGCGCGTGACTGGAGCCACCCTATGATTTCTCGCCGCGATTTCCTGCAAACCTCCATGGCCGCTGCGGCCCTTTATGGCGGGTCCGGCTTTGGCAATTGGTCTCAACTTGCCGCACAACAGGCCCTGACACAGGACAAACTGCTGGAATTTGACAGCTTTGGGAATGTCTCGTTGATCCATGTCACGGACATCCATGCCCAGCTCAAACCACTGTATTTTCGTGAGCCAGAGGTAAATATCGGCGTGGGCGACAACAAAGGCGCGGTGCCCCATTTGACTGGTGCGGACTTCCGTCGCGCATATGGCATCGAGGACGGCAGCCCCTCCGCCTATGCCCTGACCTACAATGATTTTGCATCCCTCGCCAAAGGCTATGGTCGCGTTGGTGGTCTGGACCGGGTTGCGACAGTGATCAATTCCATCCGTGCCGAACGTCCCGACGCCCTGCTGCTGGACGGCGGCGACACATGGCACGGCAGCTACACCTGCTATCACACCCAGGGGCAGGACATGGTCAATGTCATGAACGCCTTGAAACCGGACGCGATGACCTTCCACTGGGAGTTCACGCTGGGTTCCGACCGGGTGAACGAGATTGTAGAGGGCCTGCCTTTTGCGGCGCTGGGCCAGAACATCTTTGACGCCGAATGGGATGAACCGGCGGAATTGTTCCCGCCCTACAAGTTCTTTGAGCGCGGCGGCGTGAAGATCGCTGTGATCGGCCAGGCCTTTCCCTATATGCCCATCGCCAACCCCGGCTGGATGTTCCCTGAATATGCTTTCGGCATCCGCGATGAGAACATGCAGGACATGGTCGATCAGGTTCGCGCCGAAGGGGCCGAGCTGGTCGTCTGCCTCAGCCACAATGGCTTTGACGTGGACAAGCGGATGGCAGGTATTGTCACCGGCATCGACGTGATCCTGTCCGGCCATACCCATGACGCACTGCCCGAACCGGTGTTGGTGGGCGATACGATCATTGTGGCTTCGGGATCGAATGGCAAGTTCGTCAGCCGCGTCGATCTGGACGTGCGCGATGGCCGTATGATGGGCTTTCGTCATAAGCTGATCCCGATCTTCTCGGATGTGATCACCCCGGATGCAGAAGTGGCCAAGCTGATTGACGAACAACGTGCGCCATACCTCGACGATCTGACCAAGGTGATCGGCAAGACGGCTGATGACCAAACGCTTTACCGCCGCGGAAATTTCAACGGCACATGGGACGACCTGATCTGTGACGCACTGATCTCGGAACGCGAGGCGGATATCGCCCTGTCCCCCGGTGTGCGCTGGGGGCCGTCGATCCTGCCCGGTCAGGACATCACCCGCGAGGACATCTGGAACGTCACGTCCATGACCTATGGTGAGGCGTACCGGACCGAGATGACAGGTGAATTCCTGCATGTCGTGCTCGAAGACGTCGCTGACAACCTGTTCAACCCCGATCCCTATTACCAGCAGGGCGGCGATATGGTGCGCGTTGGCGGCCTTGGTTACCGAATTGACGTGACCAAAAAGCAAGGCGAACGGATCACCGAAATGACCTTGCTGAAAACCGGTGAGTTGATCGATCCGGCCAAGACCTATCAGGTCGCAGGCTGGGCCTCGGTCAACCAGGGCACCGAAGGGCCGCAGATCTGGGATGTGGTCGAGGCGCATATCGCCAAACAGGGGACGGTATCCCTTGATCCGAACAACAGTGTGAAAGTTGTCGGGGCGTAACCCCCGAACTGCCAGAGGAGACATGACAGATGTCAGATAAAAGAACACCGGGCGCTCCCTCGCGCCGTGCCTTTCTGCGTGGGGCCGCCGCGGCCAGTGCAGGCGCTATTGCCGCAGGCACTGCCCGTGCCGCCACGCCCGATCCGCTGATCACCGAAGTTCAGCCTTGGGCGCGGGAATTGGGCGATGGTGTCGACGCCACGCCTTACGGTTTGCCAATTGAATATGAAAACGATGTGATCCGCCGCAATGTGGAATGGCTGACCGCCGACACCGTTAGTTCGATCAATTTCACCCCGATCCACGCCCTTGACGGAACGATTACCCCGCAGGGCTGCGCGTTCGAACGGCACCATTCCGGTGCGATTGACCTGAAAAAGCAGGATTACCGCCTGATGATCAATGGTCTGGTGGATACGCCACTGGTCTTTACCTATGCCGATCTGGAGCGTTTCCCGCGCGAGAACCATGTGTATTTCTGTGAATGTGCGGCCAACACCGGGATGGAATGGGCCGGGGCTCAGTTGAACGGGGCGCAATTCACCCATGGCATGATCCATAACATGGAATACACCGGCGTGCCCCTGCGCACGCTGCTGGAAGAGGCCGGTCTGGATACGGCAGGGGATCTGAAGGACAAATGGGTGTTTGTCGAAGGTGCAGATGCATCGTCAAATGGCCGGTCGATCCCGATGGAAAAGGCGCTGGATGATGTCTTGGTCGCCTTCAAGGCCAACGGCGAGGCGTTGCGCAAGGAGCACGGCTATCCGGTGCGTCTGGTTGTCCCTGGTTGGGAAGGCAACATGTGGGTCAAATGGATCCGCCGGATCGAGGTCATGGATGCCCCTGTCGAAAGCCGCGAAGAGACCAGCAAATACACTGACACGCTGGAAAACGGCATCAGCCGCAAATGGACATGGGCGATGGATGCAAAATCGGTTGTCACCTCACCCAGCCCGCAAGCACCGATCACGCACGGCAAGGGGCCATTGGTGATCACCGGATTGGCGTGGTCGGGCCGCGGTGCGATCAAACGGGTGGATGTCTCCAAGGATGGCGGCAAGACATGGGAAACTGCCCGCCTGGCCAAGCCGGGTGAGAAAATGGCACTGACCCGCTTCTACCTCGATACCAATTGGGACGGGGAAGAGATGCTGCTGCAATCGCGTGCCATGGATGACACCGGGTATGTGCAGCCCACCAAGGCGCAGCTGCGCGAAGTGCGCGGGCTCAATTCGATCTATCACAACAACTGCATCCAGACATGGTTGGTGCGCAGCACGGGCGAGGCTGAAAATGTCGAAGTTTCTTAAATCCATTCCCCTGATCGCTTTGCTGACCGGATTGGCCGCGCCCGCATCCGCCGAGAAATTCGGCCTTGGCCGCGCCGCCCTGCCCGAAGAAATTGCCGCATGGGATGGCGATGTAAGCCCCAACGGCGACGGCCTGCCCGCCGGATCAGGTGACGCGATCGTTGGCGAAGAGATCTTTGCTGAGCAATGCGCGGTCTGCCACGGGGATTTCGCCGAAGGGATCGACAACTGGCCTAAACTGGCGGGCGGTGCGGACACGCTGGATCATGACGACCCGCTCAAGACGGTCGGTTCTTACTGGCCGCATCTCAGCACGGCGTTTGACTATATCAAACGGTCCATGCCCTATGGCAACGCAGGCACACTCAGCGATGACGAGGTCTATGCGATTGTCGCCTACATCCTGTATTCCAACGACCTGATCGAAGATGATTTTGTACTTTCGGATGAGACATTTGCCGATGTCGAATTGCCCAACGCGGACGGGTTCATTTTGGACAATCGCGCCGAAACCGAATACGCAATCTGGAGCGGCGAGCCTTGCATGGAAAACTGCAAGGAAGAGGTCAAAGTGACCATGCGTGCCATGGTTCTTGATGTCACCCCCGAAGAAGACAAGCCAGCAACTGCCGAAGTCACGCAAGCCAGTGCAGCCAAGGTGGAAGAGACCGAAGAAGCGCCGGTTGAAGCCGCCGCGCCTGCGATTGACGCCGAATTGGCCAAGGCGGGCGAGAAGGTTTTCAAAAAATGTAAGTCCTGCCATCAGGTCGGCGCCAAGGCCAAGAACCGCTCTGGTCCGGTCCTGAACGGGATCGTTGGCGGCGCGCCGGGGGCTGTGGACGGGTTCAAATATTCCAAAGCCCTGGAGGCGGCAGCCGAGGGTGGGTTGGTCTGGACACCCGAAGAACTTGCGGCTTTCCTTGGCAAACCCAAGAAATACCTCAAGGGCACCAAGATGGGGTTCGCTGGTTTGAAAAAAGAAGAGGATCAAGCGGCGGTGATTGAATATCTCAAGACCTTCGCGGAGTGACGGGGTGACCACTCGATTCACCACTCTCTTTGCGTTTCTCGTCGCCTCTCTGGCGGCGGGGGTCTCCTCTGCCACTGAAGTGGGCGATGCGGTAAACGGTGCGAAGGTTTTCCAGCAATGCAAAGCTTGCCATCAGGTGGGAGAGGGGGCCAAAGATCGGGTTGGCCCACAGTTGAACGGAGTGTTTGGCCGTAGGGCGGGTATCATCGAAGGCTTCCGATATTCCAAAAGTATGGACCGGATGGGCAGTGATGGTCTGACCTGGACGGCAGAAACACTCGACGCCTATATAGAAAATCCCAAGGCGTTGGTGTCGAAAACCCGGATGAACTTCAAGGGGATCAAGGACCCGGCCGATCGCAGAGATCTGCTGGCTTATCTGCGCCAGTTTTCCGACAACCCGGCAAACTTTCCCGAGGCGGAACCAACAGCAACGGCAACGGATCATGACATTGATCCCGCAATTCTCGCGCTACAGGGCGATCCGGAGTATGGTGAATATCTGGCCGGAGATTGCACCACCTGCCATCAGCGCGATGGAGAGGATGCAGGCATCCCCTCGATCACCAACTGGCCAGTCGAAGATTTCGTTGTGGCCATGCATGCCTACAAACGCAAACTCAGGCCGCATCCGGTGATGCAAATGATGGCGGGCCGGTTGTCAGACGAAGAGATCGCGGCATTGGCCGCATATTTTGAGGCCCTCGAATAGGGTCCGTCAGGGAGGAAGAAAAATGAAACTGAACAGACGTCATTTTATCGGGACAACGGCTGCGGCCACGGCATCCCTTTCCGCGCCGATGGTATTGGCTGACGGGCATGCAAAACCGCGTGTTGTGGTCGTGGGCGGCGGTGCTGGCGGCGCAACCGCGGCGCGTTACATCGCCAAGGACAGCAAAGGTGCGATTGACGTCACGCTGATCGAGCCCACGCGCATGTATTACACCTGCTTTTTCTCCAACCTCTATCTTGGCGGGTTCAAGGACATCGAGGACATCGGCCATAGCTACGGCAGTTTGGCCGCAGGCGGCGTGAATGTCGTGCATGACTGGGCTGTGGGTGTGGACCGCGATGCCAAGACGGTTTCCCTCGCCGGTGGGGGAAGCGTGCCTTATGACAAGCTGATCCTCAGCCCCGGCATTGATTTTGTGGATGGTGCGGTTGAAGGCTGGGATCTGTCTGCACAGAATGCAATGCCGCACGCCTACAAGGCCGGATCACAAAGCGAACTGCTCAAGGCGCAGCTGATGGCAATGCCTGAAGGAGGCATATTTGCCATGGTCGCGCCGCCCAACCCTTACCGCTGCCCGCCCGGTCCTTATGAGCGGGTGTCGATGGTCGCGCATTTCCTCAAGAACAACAATCCGACGGCCAAGATCATTGTTGCGGACCCCAAGCCGAAGTTCTCAAAGATGGCCCTGTTTCAAGAAGGCTGGGCCAATCACTATGAGGGCATGATCGACTGGATCGGAGAAGACTTCGGTGGCGGCAATGTTTCGGTCGATCCGAACGCCATGACCGTCACGATAGACGGCGAAGAAACCAAAGTGGACGTCTGTAACGTCATCCCCGCGATGAAAGCGGGCCGCATCGCTGAAATCGCAGGTGTGACAGATGGCAATTGGGCACCGGTCAATGCAGTCGACATGTCCACCAAGGCAGACGCAGATATCTATGTTTTGGGCGATGCATCGCAACAGGGCGACATGCCCAAATCCGGATTCTCTGCCAACAGCCAAGCCAAGGTTTGCGCCAATGCGGTGCGCGGCGCGCTGACCGGGTCAAAGGTCTTTCCGGCGCGGTTCTCCAACACCTGCTGGTCACTCATCGACACCAACGATGGGGTCAAGGTCGGCGCAAGCTACGAGGCGACGGACGAAAAGATCGCCAAGGTTGATGGCTTCATTTCCCAAACAGGAGAAAGCGCGGATCTGCGCAAAGCCACCTATGAGGAATCCGAAGGATGGTATGCGGGCATTACCGCAGACATGTTCGGCTGATACGTTTTGGACGGGGCTTTGATCAGGGTCAAAGCCCCGCGCCTCCTGCTATGGTATTCTGACCCTGAGAAAAGGGGATCAATCCATGAAAAATACAATTATCGCAGGTCTGTTTGCCACCGCCATGGCGGTGACGGCGCAGGCCGACACATTATCCACGTCCTATGATTTTGACGGCAGCTTTGACGACGCCACGTTTAGCGTTGAAAGTGCAATTGTCGGGCGCGGGCTGGTCATTGACTACGTCAGCCACACGGGTGAAATGCTGAACCGCACGGGCGCGGATGTCGGCAGCGATGTCAAAATTTTTGACGGGGCCGATATCTTCTTGTTCTGCTCTGCCGTTCTGTCCCGCAAGGTGATGGAGGCCGATCCGATGAACATCGCCCACTGTCCATACGGCATTTTTGTCACCGACAAGGACGGCAAGGTCTCGGTCGGGTATCGCAATTATCCTGAAGGGCCGATGCAGGAGGTACAAAGCCTGCTGGATGACATCGTCCGCGAAGCGGTGGGCGAGTGATCGCGTATCTGTAACCACTGACCTGTCCGAGGATTGCCGATGTTGGAGGCTTTGATCGACCGCTTTGGCGATCCGGCTGTGTTGATGATGGCCGGTGCGATCACCGGTGTTGTCTTTGGCATGGCCGCCCAGCATTCACAGTTTTGCCTGCGCGCCGCCACAGCGGAAGTGGCCGAGGGGCGCTTTGGATCACGGTTGTCGATCTGGCTGATCGCGTTTTCGGCTGCGGTCATGCTGGTGCAGGGCGGCGTGGCGCTTGGCCTTCTGGATGTGTCAGACGCAAGGCAACTTGCCGCCACCGGCAGCATGTCCGGCGCGATCATCGGCGGTTTGATGTTTGGTGTGGGGATGATCCTCGCGCGCGGCTGTGCCAGCCGTTTGCTGGTCTTGTCGGCCACAGGCAATATGCGGGCGATCCTGACGGGACTGGTGCTGACGCTGGTCGCACAGGCCTCTTTGCGCGGGGTGTTATCGCCCGCCCGTGAAAGCCTGACGGTGCTGTGGTTGGTTGAGGGGGGAGAAGCGCGCAACATGCTGACCCAATTGGGGCTGAGCGCGGCTGTGGCAGCTTCGGTTGCGGCCCTGGCCCTGATCGGCGGGCTTATCTTGGCGTGGCGCACCCAGGTCAAGCCAAGCCGCATCTTCGCTGCTGCGGGCGTGGGCGCGGCCGTGGCGCTAGGCTGGGCTTTGACCTATGCAATCGCGCAAACCTCCTTTGATGTGGTGCCTGTATCGTCTGTCACCTTCACCGGACCATCGACAGACACCCTTATGGGGCTGGTCAATGCGCCCGACCTGCCACTGGGCTTTGGTATCGGGCTGGTGCCGGGGGTTTTTGCGGGGGCCGGATTGATGGCGCTGCTGACCCGCGAAATCCGGATCGAACGTTTTGGCCCGGACACCCCGATGGAACGCTACCTGCTGGGCGCTGTTTTGATGGGTTTTGGCAGCATGCTGGCCGGAGGCTGCGCGGTGGGCGCGGGCATGTCGGGCGGGTCGATCTTTGCGATCACGGCATGGGTCGCCGTCTTCTGCATGTGGCTGGGGGCAATGGCGACACATACATTGCTGCGCCGCCGTGTGGTCGTGGCCGCCTGAGGGGCAGGCGGCCATCAGACCTTATTCAAATTCCATCTGTTCGTAGACGCGGCCTGCATTCTTGGTCGCCAGTTCCTCGAACGTATCAAGATGCGCATAGGGCGATTGGTCCACATAATAGGCTTCGGCCAGATCACCGCCCGCGTCCAGATGCGCCCCAACTTTTTCTCGCAGGTATTCCAGATACCCTTTGGTATAGCGGCGCACCTGATCCATGTTGGTCGGATGGCCATGGCCGGGGATCACATAGGTCGCGCCCAATGCTTCAAATTCGGTGTCCCAAGTCTCCAGCCAATCGGCGGTATAGGTGTGTTCAAAGATCGGCAGCATCCGTTCGTGAAACGCCATATCGCCGGAAATCACCAGACTTTGCGCTGGCAACCAGACGACGATATCACCGGGGCTGTGGGCCGGCCCAAGATACCGCGCCTCGATCTCCATGCCACCCATGGAAATCGGATAGCTGTCTTCAAATGTCTCATCCGGCATCACAACACGGGTCTGATCGGCACGTTCAAGCAGTCGGTTCTGATGCGCCCGCAGGCTGGCGCCACCAAACTCCTCAATCTCAAGGGCAGCATCCGCATGGGCGACAATCTTGACGCCTTGATCGGACCAATAGGAATTGCCCAGCATCGCATGCCCCTGACCGTTTTCATTCAGCACCAGCTTGACCGGTTCATCGGTCAGCGCCTTGATCTCTTTGTGCAGTGCTTCGGCCAGAAGGTAGGACGCGCCACCATTGATCACCACAACGCCGTCGCCTGTCACAATAAAGCTGAGGTTGTTGTTGTGTCCGGCGTTTTCATAGGTCGGCGGGGCGGTTGCGCCGATGGCCGAGTAAACACCGGGAATGAATTCCACCGGTTTGGAGTACAGCAAGGAGCCGGGATATTGATCCGGTATGTCCTCGCTGGCCTGCGCGGCCCCGGCCAAAATGCATGTGGAGATAAGCAATGAACGCAGCATTATATCTGTCCTGTAAATGTGTAACCGTCTGAGCCTCTTTCGACATATCCTGCGCCTTGCGGCAGGTGGTAACCGATGACCTGCATCTGTTCGGCGGCCAGCTGATCCAGCAGCGCCACGCGGGTTTGGGCTGCCTGATCCTGATCCTGATCTGACCCTGATCGCCAATCGGGCCGGGCAAAAGCGACGTGGTGATTGCCGATACAATCGCCAAGGATCATCACGGCATTGCTGCCCGATCGCACCTCAAAGGCCATATGGCCGGGCGTGTGGCCAAAGGTGGCCCGCGCCGCAACGCCGGGCAGGATCTCTTGGCCATCTTTGAAAAAGGCGATGTTGTCTTCGATCATCTCAAGCCGTCGCTGTGCCCCCACGGCAAAAGAGGCCCGCGCGTCGCCGATGGTGCCGACGGTGTTGGGATCCATCCAGTAATCCCACTCGGCCTGCCCGATCATGTAGCTTGCATTGCTGAACAATGGATCGTCAAAATCATCCAATAGCCCCCAAAGGTGATCCGGATGGGCATGGGTGAAGACCACATCGGTCACGTCCTCGGGGGTAACGTCAAGCGCCTCAAGCGATGTCAAAAGCGTGCCGGCATTGGGGGCGAAATCCGGGCCGGACCCAACATCGAACAGGACCACGCGGTCCCCGTTGCGCATCAATGTGACATTGCACGGCGGCGTGAGAACATCCGCAGACAGATTGAAACGTTCGATGATCGGGGCCAGTTCATCCTGCGGCATCGGATCAAAAATGAAACCGCCCGGCAGGGTCAAAGACCCATCGCTGACCACGTCCAGATGGATGGGCCCCAGATCAATCTGTGCAAAAGCAGGGGCGGGGCGGAGGCCAAATGCCGCGCCTGCCATCAGGCCCGCCCCACCTGCCACAAAACCGCGTCGAGAAAGCGCCATCTGATACCTCCGCAAAAATTCGATAGTATGAATATGATGGGTTGTTCAGGATTAATCAAGCGATAGCGCAGGCGCAGTTGACTTTGCCTGCCACCAAAGGCTTGTCTGGGCAAAGGCATCCGCCGCCCCTCGAATGCAAGGCTCCGCGATGATCGGTAACACCTTTACCCTCAAACAACTTGAAGCCCTGATCTGGGTGGCCGATTTGGGCAGTTTCCGCAAAGCTGCGGCACATCTCAACACCACACAGCCGAATATATCGGCGCGGATTGCTGGTATCGAAGCGACCTTGGGCGTCACGTTGATGCTGCGCAATGCAGGATCGGTGCAACTGACTGACAAAGGCACCGAGATCGTGCAAGCGGCCCGCCGGGTGCTGCATGAGGCCGAGGGGCTGATCACGGTGGCAAAGCGGCCCGACCTCATTCAGGACCGACTGCGCCTTGGCGTGACCGAACTGGTGGCCTGCACTTGGCTGCACAGTTTCCTGCTTAGTCTCAAGGACGCTTATCCCAGCGTGAGCGTTGAGTTGACTGTGGATCTATCTCGAAATCTCGATATTGCCCTGACCAAGAACGCGGTGGATCTGGCGATCCAGACCGCGCCTTTCTCATCCAGCGCCACGGGGATCACTGAATTGGGGCAATATCCCTATATCTGGGTGTGCGGCGCATCATTGACCTTTGACGAGGGGCAGCAATACGGCATTGGTGATCTGCTAGAGGCAGGCATCCTGACCCCGGCCCGAGACACCCAAGCTTCCATAGCGCTGAATGAATACGCCGACCGGCAAGGGCTTCCAAAAGGGCGGATTGTGCCGTCAAACAGCCTGTCGTCCTGTGTGAAAATGGCCCGCGATGGTCTTGGCGTTGCGGTCCTCCCCAGGGCTTTGGTCACGGCGGAGGCAGGCGGCGCACCACTGCGCCAATTGCGGGTCGACTGGACCCCGGCACCGTTGCGCTTTGCTGCCCGTTATCAGGCGGGCAAAGTGGCGCGTTATGTCGAAGTCGCCGCCGCCATCGCCGGGCAAATCTCAAAGGATTACATCGCCCGCGAGGCGGAGGCGGTGATCTTGTGATCGCTAGTGGATCACAAAAATCTATCACTCATATCGGAAATAAGAATTTGATGTGATCTGCTCCGCGCCGCTACCCTGCGGCAAATCATTCAGGTTGGACAGATGACAGAGAATTCGATTCGACTGGGCGTAGACATTGGCGGCACCTTTACCGATGTGGTGCTTGAAGTGAACGGCAGCCCCTTTTCCACCAAGGTGCTGACCACCTACGCGGCTCCGGAAAATGCTATCATTGACGGCATGCATCAGGTTTGCGCCAAGGCCGGGATCATCCCGGCGGACATTGGCCAGATCATCCATGGCACAACCCTGGCCACGAATGCGCTGATCGAACGGCGCGGGGCCAAGACGGCGCTGATCACCACCCAAGGCTTCCGTGATGTGATCGAGATGCGCACCGAAAGCCGGTTCGAGCAATATGATCTCAACCTCAACCTGCCGGAACCGCTTTTGCCGCGTCAGTCGCGCTTTACGGTGCCGGAACGGGTCGATGCGCGTGGTCATGTGCTGATCGCGTTGGACCGTGCGGCGGTTGAAGATGTGGTCGATCAGATTGCCGCGGCGGGCTATGACAGTGTCGCCATCGGCCTGATGCATTCCTATCTCAACGGCGATCACGAACGCATGGTGGCTGAGGTCGTGGCCGAGAAAATGCCAGACGCGATGATTTCATTGTCTTGTGAAGTCTCCCCTCAGATGCGCGAATATGAGCGGTTCAACACCGTGGTCGCCAACGCCTATATCAAACCCTTGATGAAGTCCTATCTGGGCCGTCTTGAAGGGCGTCTGCGCGATGAGGGGGTGAGCTGCAACATCTTCCTGATGCATTCGGGCGGCGGGATCATCTCGATCGAAAACGCGGCTGAGTTCCCTGTGCGTCTGGTTGAATCCGGCCCCGCAGGTGGCGCGGTTTTTGCGGCCCATATCGCGGCGCGGTATGGGTTGGACAAGGTATTGTCATTCGACATGGGCGGCACAACGGCCAAGATCTGCCTGATCAAGAACCAGACCCCAAAAACCAGTCGGGTGTTCGAAGTGGCGCGGACCTACCGTTTCAAGAAAGGGTCGGGGATGCCGATATCCATCCCGGTGATCGACATGGTCGAGATCGGCGCAGGCGGTGGCAGCCTGGCCCATGTGGACAGCATGCGCCAGATCCGCGTTGGTCCCGAAAGCGCAGGTTCCGAACCGGGACCGGCTTGCTATGGGCGGGGCGGCGACAAACCTGCCGTGACGGACGCCGATCTGGTGCTGGGCAAGCTCGACCCGGACAATTTTGCCGGTGGGTCGATCAAGCTCGAAACCGCCAATTCAGAAGGGGCGCTGTCCAGCGTTCTGGGCGAGGTTCTGGATATGGACGCCGCCACCGCCGCTTTTGGTCTGGCCGAAGTGGTAGATGAAAACATGGCCAATGCCGCCCGTGTGCACGCGGTTGAGAATGGCGAAGACCTCAGCGAATATACGATGATCGCCTTTGGCGGCGCGGCTCCGCTGCATGCCGGTCGGCTTTGCGAGAAACTGGGCGTAGACCGCCTGCTGGTGCCGCCGGGGGCCGGTGTTGGGTCTGCCATCGGGTTCTTGCGTGCGCCTTTCAGCTTTGAGGCGAACCGCTCTGTCTATATGAAGCTGTCGGATTTTGACGGTCCCAAGATCCAAAGGCTGTTGTCGGAGCTCAAGGCCGAGGCCACCGGATTTGTTCGCAATTGCGACGCAGATGCGCCGATCCTGTCCGAGTTCAAGGTTTACATGCGCTATGCCGGGCAGGGCTGGGAGATCCCGATTGTTCTGACCGAAGATCAAGCGATGAATCCCGACGCCGGCACCTTTGAGGCACGGTTCGAAGAGGATTATGTCAAACTGTTCGGCCGTAAGGTGACCGGACTTGATATCGAGATCACGGTTTGGTCCGTCAATGCCACAACGCCGCCCGAACAGGTGGCGCAAATCGCGATGGCCACCCCGGCGGGCGCTGCGCCGATTGCCGGACGCCGCCAGATGTTTGACCCGGCCAAGTCTGCTTATCAGGATGCCGCCGTGGTCTTGCGCGATCAAATGTCCGAGGGGGCAGAGATCGCTGGCCCTGCCGCCGTGACAGAGGATGAAACCACCATCATCATCCCCTCCAGCCGCAAGGCTATCCGCCAGCCCGACGGCTGCATCGACGTCAGTGTGAAAGGGTAATCCCATGGCAAAGCAACATTCAAACGTCGCCTATCAGGTCATGTGGAACCGCCTGATTTCCGTCGTTGAAGAACAGGCGCAGGCCTTGGTTCGGACGGCGTTCTCCACCTCCGTACGCGAGGCGGGCGATCTGTCGGCAGGGGTCTATGACACCCATGGCAAAATGCTGGCCCAGGCGGTCACCGGCACGCCGGGGCACGTCAACGCGATGGCCGACGCGGTCGCGCATTTCATCCGCCGCATCGGGCGCCAGAACATCATCGAAGGGGATGTTTACATCACCAACGATCCTTGGGAGGGCACCGGCCATTTGCATGACATCACCATGGTCACGCCCTCGTTTTATAAGGGCGTTCTTGTGGGGTTCTTTGCCTGCACCGCGCATATCGTGGACATCGGCGGGCGCGGCTTTGGGGCGGATGCGGCCAGTGTCTATGAAGAGGGGCTGTACATCCCGATCATGAAATTCGCCGCTGGCGGTGAGGTGGATGAAACGCTGGTGCGGATCATCCGCGGCAATGTGCGCGAGCCGGATCAATTGGTTGGTGACATCTTTGCCCTGACCACCTGCAACGAGATCGGCCATCGCCGGTTGGTTGAGATGATGGAGGAATTCGACCTCGATGATCTGGATGGCATCGGCAGCTTCATCCTCGAAAACTCCCGCCGTGCCACGCTGGAGCGGATCAATGCCCTGCCGCGCAAATCCGCCTCTGGTGAAATGACGGTGGATGGCTTTGCCACGCCGATTACGCTCAAGGTCAAGGTCAGCATCGAAGAGGACCGGATCCTGTCGGATTTCACCGGCACCTCCGGGGTGGACAAGAAAGGTATCAACTGCCCTCTGGTCTATACCAAGGCCTATGCCTGCTATGCGCTAAAATGCGCCATTGCGCCGGAGATCCCGAACAACGCGGCCTCGTTGGCCCCGTTTGAGATCACCGCGCCCGAAGACACCATCGTAAATGCCGTGCACCCCGCGCCAGTGGCGCTGCGCCACATCGTGGGGCATTTTGTGCCCGATACGGTTTACGACGCGCTCGACAAGATCCTGCCGGATCTGGTGCCTGCCGAAGGGGCCGGGTGCCTGTGCAACTTCCAGGTCTCCCTGCGCCCGCGCAGCGATGGCCCCGCGCCCAAGGGGGCCAGACGGTCCGAGGTGCTGACCTTCAACTCCGGCGGATCGGGCGCGCGTCCTGAGCATGACGGGCTGAACGCCACGGCCTTCCCCTCGGGCGTGATGACCATGCCAGTGGAGGCCACGGAACATGTCGGTCCCGTGATCATCTGGCGCAAGGAACTGCGCCCGGACAGCGGCGGCGCGGGTAAACAGCGCGGCGGTCTGGGCCAGTACATGGAAGTGGGCGCGCAGGAAGGCTATGAATTTGACATTCAGGCGATGTTTGACAGGGTCGATCATCCGGCCCGTGGCCGCCGGGGCGGTGCATCCGGCGCACCAACCACCATCGCGCAGGATGACGGCACCGCGATGAACGGCAAGGGCAAACAATTTGTGCCCCATGGGCGCAAGGTAATGATGGCCTTCCCCGGGGGTGCTGGCTACGGCGATCCGTCCGAGCGTGATCCGGCGCTGGTCAAACGCGATCTGGCACGCGGCTATATCTCTGCCGAAACCGCCGCAAAAGACTATGGACTCAGCGCCGAAGACATCGCCGCCGTCCAAGCGGCCATCAGCAAGGGAAAGAATCTGGCATGAGCAAACTGCAAGCCCCTGCTCATCAGAACTATGACGTAGTGATTGTCGGCGGTGCCATTATGGGATCATCGGCTGCTTGGTTTCTGTCCAATGACGCCAGCTTTGACGGGCGCATTCTGGTGGTGGAACGCGACCCCACCTATCAAAACGCCTCTACCATGCATACGAATTCCTGCATCCGGCAGCAGTTTTCAACCAGCCTCAACGTGAAGGTGTCCCAGTTTGGCGCAGACTTTATCAAGAACCTGCGCGATCACATGGGCGGTGATGACAATGTGCCGAAATTGACGATCCAAAGTTTTGGTTATCTCTATTTGGCCGACACTGAAAGCTTTGCCAAAACCCTGCGTCAAAACCAGAAAATTCAGCTTGCCGCCGGCGCTGCCACTCGGTTGCTCGGCCGTGATGAGATTGCCGAGGCCTACCCGTTTTATAATCTCGACGACGTGGTGCTGGGGTCGATCAACACCGTTGACGAGGGCTATTGGGATGGCACCGCCGTTTTCGATTGTCTGCGCCGTGGCGCAAAGAGAAACGGTGTGGAATATCTCCAGAATGAGGTTGTCTCAATCACCAAGAACGCGGCAGGCACCGTTGTGGAATCCGTCACGCTGGCGTCGGGCGAGGTTGTGGCCTGTGGCAAGCTGTTGAATGCCTCCGGCCCGCGTGCGGTGCGCACCAGCCGCATGGCCGGTATCGAAATACCGGTCGAGCCGCGCAAACGCTTCACCTGGATTTTCGCGGCGGAGAAACCGCTGGATCGCGAATTGCCCCTTACAATTGATCCCTCTGGCGTGCATTTCCGCGAGGTTGGCGGCGGCACCTATATGGCGGGCGGTCACGCAGACGTCGATCCGGGGGTGGATTACGATGACTTCGCCATGGATTTCTCGATCTGGGAAAACCACATCTGGCCGACCATCGCCACCCGTATCCCGCAATTTGAAGCGATCAAGGTGCAAAGCGAATGGGTGGGCCACTACGCCTATAACACCTTTGATCAGAATGCGATCTTGGGTCCGCATGACGAGGTGTCCAATTTCTTTTTCATCAATGGCTTTTCGGGCCATGGATTGCAGCAATCCCCGGCCATGGGGCGCGGCACGGCCGAGATCATGTTGCATGGTACATACAAGACCCTCGACCTCAGCGAATTTCATTTTGAACGTATCGGGCAAAATCGCCCGGTCAGCGAAAAGGCAGTGATCTGATGGAGCTTGAACAAAACCCCTTTACCCACGCCATTGCCGCTGGGCAAAAGCAGCTTGGCCTCTGGATCAGTTTCGCCAGCGCCTTTGCCGCCGAGGTCACTGCGCCAAGCGGCTATGACTGGGCACTGATTGATATGGAACATTCGCCCAACGACTACTTTAGCGTTCTGGGCCAATTGCAGGTTTTTGCTTCCTGCCAAACGACTGCCATTGTGCGGCCCGAATGGAATGATCCCGTGATCGTCAAGCGCCTCCTCGATATGGGTGTGCAGGGGCTGTTGTTTCCGATGATCCAAACGGTCGAGGAAGCGCAACGAGCAGTCGCCGCGACCCGCTATCCACCACTGGGGATGCGCGGTGTGTCGGGCAACACGCGGGCCAACAAATTTGGCCGTGTGGGAGATTATTTCGCCAAGGTTGCGGATGAAACCACGGTTCTGTTGCAGATCGAAACCGCCTCCGCGCTTGAACAGGCCGAAGACATCGCCGCCGTGGACGGTGTCAGCGGGATCTTCTTTGGGCCTGCCGATATTGCCGCCGACATGGGCCTGCTGGGCAAACCGATGGATGATGCGGTTTGGTCGAAAATCATGCCCGTTGCGCAGCGGTTGATAGACAAGGGCATGCCTGTTGGCACTTTGGTTTCCGATCCGGCTTTTGCCGCCAAATTGCTCAATGACGGGTTCACTTTTGTCGCCTGCGGCAGTGACACCGGCCTGTTGGCCAAGGCCAGCGATGCCTTGTTGGCAGAGGTGAAAGGCCAGCTCAAATGACCTATGCCGCCGCCCGTCTTGCCACAGTGAAACCGTCGGCATCCGCCGCCGTCAGTCAAGCTGCGAAAGCCGCCAAGGCCGCAGGACGCGATGTGATTGATCTGGGTTTGGGCGAGCCGGATTTTGACACGCCTGCCCATATCATTGAGGCCGCCCATCAGGCTGCTCTTGCCGGAGACACCCGTTATCCGCCCACCCAAGGTACATTGGCGGCGCGGCAGGCGGTCTCGGCCAAGTTTGCCCGCGAAAACGGTCTGGATTATGCGGCAGAGACTGATGTGATTGTCAGCAATGGCGCAAAACAGGTCATTTTCGATGCACTGATGGCAACGTTGGAGCCGGGTGACGAGGTGGTGCTTTGTGCGCCCTATTTTGGTCAATACAAGGATATGGTGCTGATCCTGGGCGGCGTGCCGGTCACGGTCAAAACCAGGGCCGAGGAGGGATTCTGCCTGACGCCTAAGGCGCTGGAGGATGCGATCACGCCCAAGACCCGCTGGATCATTCTCAACAGCCCATCCAATCCGGCGGGCGCAACCTATGATGATGATGCCTTACGCGCCTTGGCCGCAGTGCTGCGCGATCATCCTCGGGTTTTGATCCTGTCTGATGAGATCTATGAACACATCCTGTTTGACGGGCGCAATTTCCTGTCCTTTGCCGCCGCATGTCCGGATCTCAGGGATCGCACGCTGACTGTCAACGGCGTTTCCAAAGCCTATGCCATGACCGGTTGGCGGATCGGCTACGCGGGCGGACCTGCGCCCTTGATTGCCGCAATGACCAAGGTGCAGTCGCAGATCAGCTCTGGACCCTGCACCATTGCGCAGGCCGCCGCAGTCGCCGCCTTGAACGGCCCCCAAGACGACGTGCGCCGGTTCAACGCCGCGTTCGAGGCCCGCCGCAATCTGGTGGTGGACCGGATCGCGCAGATTGAGGGTCTGACACTCGACGCACCGGGCGGCGCTTTCTATGCCTATATTGGCTGCGCCGCGTTCATTGGGGGCCAAACTCCGGAAGGCAAAGTGATTGCGGGCGACATCGACTTTGCCGCCTATCTGCTGGACGCCGCAGGTATCGCCGCCGTGCCCGGCAGCGCCTATGAGATGTCGCCCTATTTCCGCTTATCGACGGCCACCTCTGCCGAGGTTTTGGACAAGGCGATGACCCGCCTTGCCGAGGCCACATCAAAACTCAAGAAAGACTGACGCATGAAAAAACTCGTTTTGACAGGCGCCGCTGGCCGCCTTGGTTCCTACCTCCGTGAACCGCTGACCCAGATGTGTGATGAACTGGTCTCGACCGACATCGTGGAAGATATCGGTAAACTCTACCCCGGTGAGACCTACATGAAGGGTGATCTGGCCAGCCTTGATGACATGCTGCGTGTTCTCGAAGGCGCGGATATGGTTGTGCATATGGGCGCCTACGCGGACGAAGGCCCGTTTGAAGAACTGCTCGGTCCCAATTTCATCGGGGCCTATAACATCTGGGAGGCCGCATACCGCCAAGGTTTGCGCCGCGTGGTTTACGGCAGCTCTATCCATGCGGTTGGCATGCACCCCAAGACCGATTTTATCGGCACCGACGCGCCGCACCGCCCGGATACATTCTATGGTCTGGCCAAATGCTTTGCTGAAGATCTGGGCAGCATGTACTGGGACAAACGCGGGCTGGAAAGCGTACATATGCGCATTTTGTCCTGTGCACAGGTGAACAACGCACGGGCACTGGGATCATGGCTGTCTTATGATGATCTGATCCAACTGGTGCAGCGGTCGATCGACACGCCGGTGACGGGCTTTAGCGTGGTTTATGGCGTGTCCAACAATGACCGCGTTCCAGTGGACAATTCGAAGGCGTCCTTCCTCGGCTACCGGCCCAAAGACAACGCCGAACAATTTGCCGAACAGGTGCTGGCGGACACACCGCCGATGGACAACCAAGACCCCGGCAACATGTGCCACGGCGGCCCATTTGCCTCGGTCGAGCTGGGCAACAGCGGCGTGGCCTCGATGAATATCGTGAACGACAAAAAAGAAACCTGATCAGATCGGGTCGGCTGAATGAAAGGGCCGCCTCACGGGGCGGCCCTCTTTCTTAGGTCTCGTGGACCGTTGTTCCAAAGGATGACGGTAGAGTTACCTCGATCAGCTCGCAATCGGCGGATGGGTTGATATAGCGGGTCTTCAGGAACGGCGGCAGGACAAAGGCATCCCCCGCAACCAGATCATGTGTTTTGCGCCCCTCGCTGTCGGCCTCAAGGGTCAGGCTGCCCTCTTTGACAAAGGTGAACAGGATATCGGTATCATGGCTTGTCCACGCGTCCTGCGCATCTGCACTGGGGCGGCTGACCTGTACACCCGCGATACCTTGGGTGGCCCCACCAATGCCCGTGTCCCGCGCTTCCCATCCTGGTACACGCCAGGGGGTCCATGTCGCCTGATCCTCGCGGTGGTGTACAAATTTGGTGCCGTCCCACTCGCGGTCAGGGTTCGCGGGGCCGTTGGGCAGCTCCATCTCGTGGTCAATGGTGGTGATATGTTCCGCAGGCACGCCGATCTCCAACACCTCGACGTTGTCAGATGCTTCAAGCACCCGGTGGCGGATCTGCGGTGGCTGGATCACGCAATTGCCGGCCTCAAGGATAAATGGATCACCGTAGTCCTCATAAACCAGCCGCACCCAGCCGCGATAACAAAAGATCAACTGAAATCCGACGGTGTGATAATGCACCATATCCGGCACCGGCCCGCCATCGGGAATGCGGATATGGCTGGCGATGATCGACCCGCCCAGACGGTCGGTGATCAGATCGCGATAGCGCATGCCTGCACGGCCGATGATCCAACTGTCGCTGTCGGCCAAACGGCGCACCATAAATGAATGCCGCGTTTCCGGGATCACCAGCGGCGGATTGGCATCCTGTATCTCGACCTGATTGCCGTTGGGCGAGGTGACGATAGTGCCCACACCGCCCAGATCATCCGGGGCATCGCAGTAGAGTATGACCTTGCCCGGCGCGACCTCTGCCCCGCGTTCAAGCCGCAACCGCAGACCATGACCGGACACCACCGCCACAGCCGGATCATCGGCGGGATAGATTGTATCCAGCCGGAAGCCCAACTGGCCAAGGAAAAACGGCATCTCTGTTTTCAGATCTTGCACAGGCAGGACCAGTTCGGCGCTGCGGATCGCCTCGGGGGTGAGCTTTGTTTCGGCGTTCATTTAGCTGGCCTTTCAGGAGGGGGAGGAGGAGACAGGCGTATCAACGCCCAGATCGGGTTCGGCGGAATTGACCACCAGAATGCGGGCGGGCGTGCCATCAGGCGTGAGATAGGCATGCGCCATGCCTGCGTCGAAATAGATGGAATCTCCGGCGTTCAGGCGCAGGGGGGCGTAATGCTCTGAATGCAGGATCAACACGCCGTCCATGACGAGCAGGAATTCTTCGCCGCTGTGACTGGCCATGCCGCCGACCTGATCCAATGTGGTGGCGGTTACAACGTCCATGGCTGGGTGCATTTTCTTGTTCGACAGATCGGCGGCCAGAACGGTAGAGGTGAACCGCGCCGTATCAATCTGCCGGCCATCCCCGGCGCGGGACACCGACCGGATGCCGCTGCGGATCGGATGGGCAGCAGGCTCATAGAATGCAGTGATATCGACGTTCAGTGCTTGGCTGAGGATATAAAGGTTATGGGCAGAAACCAGCGTTTGCGCGTTTTCCACCCGCGACAGGGTCGCGTCTGAGATGCCGGTGATGTTGGCAAGTTTTGCGAGCGAATACCCTTGAGCCATACGAAATTCGCGCAGCCGTGTGCCAATGCAAAGATCGGTGTCATCTACAGGTGAATTGTCCAGTTGTGCCAAATCAGATCCCTTCCGGTTTGGAGGGAAGAATTACATATCTGTAATATCACTGCAATAGTGAAGTCGATGGGTGGCGTTACTGGCTTTTGGCGTTGCGCATGATCTGGGCGATGGATTGCAGGATGATCGCATTGGTATTGATGTCGGCATAGGTTGCCGTCGCCTTGCCTGTCTCGCGATAGATGCTGGAGGCAAAGCCGTTGTCGGTTCTTGCCCGTTCGCGCACATAGTCCACCAACAGATCGCAATAATCGTGGTTCTTGTAAGCCGCCCAAAGGTAAGCGGCCTTGGAACTGACCACATGGTTTTTCTTGCGGAACTCGGGGGAGCGGTGTTCGGGCAGGCTGGCGACTGTGTCGGTGGCCCAGATCCGCCCAGGCGCGTCAAACTGGATTCCTTGATAGGTAAACCAAGGTGCGCGGTCGATAGGCCCCTCTGACACACAGGTCAGGTTGCCGGTTTCGTCATATTCCTCTAGTTGCGCGGCAAAAAGCACATCCGCAAGGTATTCCGATTCCGGTGACATCCCCAGTTCAATCGCTTCGAGCAGCAGCGGTTCTGCCCCCATCGGCCCGATGTGACCGCCCACTTCCAACAGGGCAATCCGGCCATCCGTTTCACTTTTGCCGTCAAGCACCTCATAGGGCGAGCGGACCTCAAGCCCCCAGGTGCGAAAGGCCCAAGCCGCGTAATGGGCACAATGCGAGCGGTAAGTCGTGGTCTCGACCCCATCGGTCACGTTGTAAATCACGCCATCCTTGATCACCTTGTCCAGATCCCAGGATCGCACGGTTGGCTCAGCCCGATCCTTGGTGGCGCTGTGGGTGTCCAGATTGTAAAGCGCGGCCATGAGCCGTCCGGCATCGCAGCCATCAAAATCCTTAACGCCCCATTTGATCCTGTCCGTGGCGATCCACCCCTGCGGCAGCAATCGTCCCTGCGATTTACGGCCCGCGATGTTGGGCAGGATTTTGCGGATAGCGGTTTGAAACGCCTTGTCGGTGATCAGCGACAGCTCGTTGGCGGCGACCAATGCGTTGATCTGGCTGCCTACGTCCCACATCGTGACCGCTTCGTGCAGGGTGGAGCCGCTGCCGGAGAAATTGACCGTTGCCGGGCATAGGCCGGTCCGCCGGTTGGTCCATTTCTCAAAATAGCGCCAGGCGGTCTTGGCGTCTTCCATCAGTTGCGCGTGACTTTGACGGCCCTGCGCCCGATCAGATCCACGGGCGCGACCCGCATAGGCAGCTGTCCGGCGAAAGTGGTTCAGGTAGGCATCGGTTGGGGTAATCCCGCGCACATATTCGGGCAAGGTCACAGGGCGGGTGATCCCGTCATCGGCCAATTGCAGCAGAGCCTGCTTCAGGATTTTCCGCTGCGGCGCGTTTTGCAGCACCTGATCCGAAATCAGGACAGTGAAATCCTCGGTGCCATAATCGGCGCGGTCCAATTCGGCCAATTGGGCGGGCGCGTTGATGATCTCTGCGGGGACAACCATGGTGTTGTCTTCGGTGATCCCGGCGGCACGGGCCGTGCTGCGTGGGCGAAACTCGACGCCCATGCCAAAGCTGTTACGATCCGCGTTCAGCGCGGCAGGGTCCAATTTGGCGGATCCGGCAAGGTAGTGTTGCACGGGCAGGATGGGCAGCACCGCTTTGGTGCGCTGAATGTCAATCCAATAGCCGGTGCCGTCACGATCCGTCTGGCCAGTCTCGACCGCCTCGCCAAAGCTGGAGGGCAGTCCAGCGTTGAGCAGATCAAGCCGGAAATCAGTGAGAATGGCCCGTTCCACCGCCGTTGATCCGGGGGAGGCCATAAAGTGCAACGCCATCTTGCGGTTGTAGCTATAGGCATCGCGGAACTGCACGTCAGAGGCCAAGATCGGGCTGACCCATGTGTCGCCATCAGGCTGCATCACAGCCGTGGCAAATTGGGCGGCAAGGTCGGGCAGATCAGCGGCAGGGAGGGCGGCCAGATTTTCAGCTGACAGGTACAAGACCCGTTCACCAGGGTTGGCCGGATCGTTCTGCAATTGGGCCGCAGTGTCGGTCAGTTGTACCCGCTTGCCCCCGATCAGACGCACCACCCCGTTGTCCCATGCCTGAGATTGCACCGCAGCGCTGGCGTTTGCAGCCGGGCGCATCAGGACATTGCGGATACCGCTGGTTCGGACGCCGGTGGGGGGCAGCGCGTTTTCGGCCATGTCGCAGGCCACAGCACGAGGGCGGAACCCTGCGGACTGGCCGTCGCGATCGCCCCAAAGGGCATCAAACAGGCGGTGCTGCGCGTCATAGGCGTCGCGGGATTGGAAATGCGCGGTCCGGTTGGCCAGATCGGGGAGCACAGGCAAGAGGTCGATCAATCCGGGCAACCGTCCCCGCATATCACGCAGCAGGGCCGCCACCGGATGATCCACACGCAGCGGACCTGCCTCAGGATGTGCCGTTTCAACAATGCAGCTGATTGGCACACCCAGACGGATCAACCCGTCCATCGTCGCCGAAAGCCTGTCTGCGTCACTGGCCGCCGAGAGACCGTCAATCACAACAATCGTATTGCGCGATTTGCTGAGCGCCTGCGCCATGGTGCCGGGCAGAACCAAGGCCAGCGGCAGGGCGCTGCTTGCTTTTAGAAAACTGCGGCGGTTCATCATGACTTTCTCGTCTGGTCGAACTGGAAACCGGCGCGTTGCGCATGGCCCCATTTGGCAAGTGATCCCGTGGTGGCACGCCAAAGGGCGCGGATCACCGAAATGTACAGCAACTGGCGATAAAACAGGCGCTGCATCGGGATAAGCCACAATAGACCGCGATCTTCTTTCGGGTCCAGCTTGAACGCCAGCAGAACGGTGAACAGCTCAAGCAGCGGCAAGATCAGATAGGCCAGCAACAGGCTTGGCGGGACGGCCGTTGTCACCGCAGGTTCTGTACCGTTGATCCAGCCCATGATATAGCCGCCCGCAAGGATCAGCAGGAACAGATCCGCCAAGGGCGCCAGCAGCGGCATCAGATAGCCAAAGATCGCCAGATCGGGCAGGGAAATCAGGCCCAGCTTGCGCCCCTCGACCACAGCACCCAGGTGTTTCCATCCAGCTTGCATCATACCCAGCGACCAGCGCAGACGTTGGGTCAGCAAACCGGACACGGTGGCAGGCGTTTCGGTTTTGGCCACGGCGCGGTCTTCGTAGATCACGCGATAGTTGGACCGGATTACGGCCATGGTCATGTCGGCGTCTTCGGTCAGGGTCTCAGTCGAGAAGATCCCCGCCTCCATCAAGGCGGTGGTCCGCCATGCGCCGATGGCACCGGGCACAACGGTAATCGCGTTGAGGTATTCCTTGGCGCGGCGTTCCACGCTTTGCGCGGTGATATACTCCAGCGCCTGCAGACGGGTCAGCAGGTTGTTGCGGTTGCCCACGACAACACGGCCCGCCACCGCGCCGATATCGGGATCGCTAAAGTGACCGGCCAGCAGCCCCACCGCATCCGGCGCAATCTGCGAATCCGCATCGATGCAGATCAACACGTCGCTTTCGGTCTCAAACAGGGCCCGGTTCATCGCTGCGGATTTGCCGCCGTTCTTTTGGGTCAACACCGTCACATTGGGAAGAGTGTCGTAAGGCAGCGCCTTGGCGTATGTGTCATCGGTTGATCCGTCATCCACCACTATAATATCGAAATAGGGGTACTGAGACTGCAACACCCGTTCAATACACTGGGTGATCACATGCGCTTCGTTATAGGCCGGGATCACCACGGTCACGCTGGGCACATCTGCGGCATAGCTGGCCACATGGCGTTTGCGGCGGGACGTCAGGAACAACAAAAGCAGCCCCCGGAACAGGCCAAGGCCAAAGACCGACCAGAACGTGATCTCCAACACCGACCAGCTGTTGCCAACCGCCTTAAAGGACACGCTGCTGAACGCGGTGCTGATCCCGTCCACATGCGGCATGAGTATTTCCGGGTTGGTGTCGAGGAAATCCGCGATAGAAGTGAACTCATACCCCTTGGCCCGCAGATCCGCGATCAGGATTGGCAGGGCCGCAACGGTCTGGCTTTGATCGCCACCACCATCATGCAACAGAACAATACCGCCGGCATTCTCTTCGACCTGGCGAACCACTTCGGCCGCCAGTTCCTCGGCAGAGGTGGTCAGCCAGTCGCGCGGCACAATATCCATGCCAGTGATGATATATCCCGCCTCTTCCAGCGGCAGCAGGGATGCCACTTCCTTGGAGGTGATCGGCCCGCCGCTGCGCATATAGGGCTCACGATACAGGCGCATGCTGCGCCCGGTGATGCCGTTGACCAGCAATTGCACCGAATTCACCTCAACCGTCGCACGGGAGGCAGAAATGTCATTCATATGCGGGTGCCAATAGGTGTGCGAACCCAGCTCGTGACCGTCTTCGATGATCCGGTCAATCAGATCAGGGTTCTGCAGCGCATTGTGACCCAGCACAAAGAACGACGCAGGCGTTTTGGTCTCTTTGAGGATATCCAGCGTCTCGGTGGTGTAGTTGCGCACCGGTCCGTCATCAAAGGTCAAAACCACCTTGTTGGGGGCGCCGCGCCCATAGAGGCGTACGCTGGCCGGGCGGGCCATGCTGTCATGTTGCACATCCAGAACCTGATTTGTCTGGGGGTCCAACACGACCTCACGCTGCCCAATCACCGGCATGGACAGGGGCGCAACAAACGGCCCCGCACCAATGCGGTTTACGTAGTTGGTAAACACAACGTTGCTCAGCGTATCGCCATCCAGCGGGGTGTCATGCTGCGCCTGATCCAGAACAGCCCAGAGACCGGGGTCTTCATAACCAAGATTCCATACACCAACGCCGCGAACGCCGCGCTTTTTCAGCCACTTCATCTGATTGTGGGCAGAGGCTGCATCAAGAATCCAGCTGCGGTGCTGGCGGCCCTTGTCATCCACATAGATCGCCTGTGACGCACCGGCCGCAGGGATGAAGGTCGGCTTGGCGTCGGCCTCGGCCAGCGCTGATGCCATTTGCGCATAGGGCATCGTGTTGGGCTTGGCCCGGCCCGAAACCCAATCCACCGAAAAGGTGCCAAGTGCCAGTACCAGCTTGTCTTCGGCAACGATGTCTTGCACCGCGGTCACACGCTTTTCAAACCAGTCACGTGCAGCAACCGGCCGCGGGGCGGAGCCGACCCAGGGCTCTTCAAAGCCCTTAACAACAACCAGATCGAGAAAATGATCTGTGACCACCAGGTTGGCGTCTTCAGTGGTGCCGGAAATCACGGCGCAGGACTGGAGGCCCAAATCGGACATCCGGCTGGCGAAGGGGCCAAACACCTCTGCCAAGGCGGCACTGCCTTTTGCTGCAATCAGACTGGCATCAATGCAAAGGCCCACCGCCTCGTCGCTCTTGGCCAGGTCGTCAGCAAAACCAGACAGTGCCGCCGCCACCGCGCGGAGCCCCCTCGCGGTTTCGAAATAGGAATAGCTTGATGGATCAAAGCGCAGGATCGGCAACACCTTCACCCGGCCTTTTTGCTGCGCCACGTAACCGCGCACGGCTTCGCGTGCGTCATCGGCCAGACCGCCGACGCGCAGGGCGTCTTGTTCGACACGCAGGTCGAACCACATCGGCATGACCACATCCACAACATCGCAGCTTTCGTTCAGAGACGCTGGAGATTCAACCAGATGGCTGGGCACAACCGCATAAACGCGCTGGGCGTTTTCTGAGGCAGGTTTTTCCTCCGCGATACAGCGATACTTTGAGGTCTCCTGAAGCGCATAGCGTTCAATCGCAGGCAGAATGCCGCCTGAACCGTGCGCGTGGCTGGCGTGATCATGGGTGCCAGTTTGATGAAATTCACCTTTGAGCGTGATAATCTCGTCCGGCAGCGCCGCCTTGATCCCGCGTGTCGAGACCAGTGAAATGGAAAACACCACCAGCCAGATCAACACGGCGGCGAACAATGTCATCGCCGACAGCAATACCCGCGACCGGCGCCGGTTGCTGGGGTCCAGAAACACCCTGTCCGACTTGCCACGTGCAACGCGGGTCTCGGTATATGAACGCGCAAGGCGGCTCATCCACGGGATCCTTTGGTATTGCAAACTGTTGTCGTCATCGGGCGGCAGCCTTTGGTCTACATGTCAAAGACCGGACAAACCCTGAGCCGCGCCAGCAAAGCGCCGTCCAAAATCTGTAGCCCGGTCCATTTGGTCTAGTTGGTTGCAATACCCCCAGGTCCTGCCTTATCGGCAGTTCCGCGCTGGCAGTGCGCGCTAGGTCGGTCTGGCCACCCTCCAGAAAGACCCACTAGAATTC
The DNA here is from genome assembly GCF_016801775.1 of Sulfitobacter mediterraneus. Classification (NCBI taxonomy): domain Bacteria; kingdom Pseudomonadati; phylum Pseudomonadota; class Alphaproteobacteria; order Rhodobacterales; family Roseobacteraceae; genus Sulfitobacter; species Sulfitobacter mediterraneus. The sequence continues at coordinate 3,372,250 of NZ_CP069004.1, forward strand.
TGATCTCAATTCGCGGGAAATCCGCCAATGTTGAAGAGAATGAGCTTAGTATATGTCTAAAATTGGGCGAGTCATCAAACGGCACATTTTCGGCCTAATTTACTGGGTAATGTGGCACCATTGTTTCTGAGGCGTGATTTATCCGCGCAATCGGCCAAGATTATTGAATTGGGAAAACCGCTAAAGTTGATTCTGGCCAATTTGAAACAGCCTTTGGCTGAAAGTTCCGCGAATTTGTCATGTGATTCTGTAAAAATGGCCGGGTAGGGTTTTCTGGCCCGTTTGCCCGCAAAAGCAATCATCTACATGGTTAACCATTTGTGACCGCAGGGTGCGGCCTCTGGTATTGGGGCGTTCTGGCCGGGTCAAATACAGGCTGTCGCCCCTCGACCTGCGGCGGCGATTAACAGCATGTTAGAAAATCTGGCTGAGGTTTCGAAGGCGTCCGGCGGCCAATCTAAACGCGCCGTCGGTCCCGAAAAACCAAAGAGGATCAACCAGATGCAGATCAAGAAAACCTGTTTGCAGGTCACGATGGCGCTCGGCCTGATGCTGGGTGCAGGGGCTGCGCAAGCCGAACAGCAATTCAGCGCATTTTTGACCGGTTACAGCTATTGGGACAACACGCCGCGCGGCTCAACCGCGATTGCGCGGCCGGTATTGCACAGGGGGGCAGGGGGCACCGGCACCTATGCGGATCCGGTGACGCTGGCGGTCGGGCACGTCAAACGTGGCGGCCGCAGTATCATGGATTTCCCGGCTGGCACGCGGTTCTATTTTCCGCGCCTGCGCAAATACGCCATTGTCGAAGATCTTTGTGGCGATGGAAACGCGCCCCAGAACGGCCCCTGCCACAGTGGATACAAAGGGTACGTCTGGCTTGATATCTATGTGGATGGGCGACGTGCGGGCAATGCGGCTGCCAATCAATGTATGCGCCGGCTGACGGGCATTCAGCGGGCCATCATCAACCCCAAACGCAACTATCCGGTCGAGAAAGGCGCGATCACCGAAACAGGATGCCGCGTGTTCCGATAGGCCAGCAAAAAACGGTCAGGCGCAGTGGCACCTGACCGTTCTGTTCTCTGGACCGTGGTTCAAACGATCTGCAAGAGCAATTTGCGGGTGTTTTCCTCGGTCATCTCAACAGGGTTGCCACCGGTGCTGGGGTCTTTCAAGGCACCCGCGACGATCCGGTCGATGTCGGGGTTTGCGATCCCCAGCTCGCCCAGATTTCGCGGCACTTGGAACAGCGCGTTGAAATCATCGACAAACGCGCAGAACCCGTCAAAGCCCCCGTCGATATCCAGATAACGCGCCGCCTTATCAAAAACGCCGCGGATGGCGGGCGCGTTGAACTTCAGGACCGCCGGCATGCAGACCGCATTCGTGGTGCCATGGTGCGTGTGGTACATTGCGCCAATCGGGTGCGACAGGGCGTGGATTGCGCCCAAACCCTTTTGAAACGCGGTCGCGCCCATCGCCGCGGCGGACATCATATGCGCCCGCGCTTCAAGGTCAGCGCCGTCCGCATAGGCGCGGGGCAGGTATTCCTTGACCAGGCGCATACCTTCCAGCGCCATGCCCTGGGACATCGGGTGATAATGCGGTGATGAAAATGCCTCAACACAATGGGCAAAGGCATCAAGGCCGGTGCCTGCCGTGATAAACTGCGGCATGCCCACAGTCAGCTCCGGGTCACAAATCACCACGCTGGGCAGGAATTTGGGATGGAAAATGATCTTCTTCTCTTCGGTCTCCGAATTGGTGATCACAGAGGCGCGGCCCACTTCGGAGCCGGTGCCTGCCGTGGTCGGCACCGCCACGATCGGCGCGATGGCATCGGCATCGGCGCGGGTCCACCAATCGCCAATATCCTCAAAATCCCACAAAGGGCGCGTTTGACCGGCAAGAAAGGCCACCAGCTTGCCCAGATCAAGGCCAGAGCCTCCGCCGAAAGCCACCACGCCATCATGGCCGCCCTCGTTAAAGGCTTTCACACCCGCTTCGGCGTTTTTCTCATTCGGGTTTGGATCAACATCGGCAAAAATTGCCCGCCCCATGCCCGCCGCCTCAAGCAGATCCAGCGTGCGGGTGGTGATCTCCATGTTTGCCAGACCGCGATCCGTGATCAGCAGCGGCTTGGAAATGCCAGCGGCCTTACAAGCATCGGCAATTTCAGAAATGCGCCCCGCACCAAAGCGGACGGCGGTGGGATAAGACCAATTTGCAGTGAGCGTCATCGGATCAGGCTTTCTTTAGGTGATATGATTTGGGCCGTGTCAGGTTGTGATAGCCGATGATCGACAATCCCCCGCCACGACCGGTGTCTTTGCAGCCGGTCCAGCACAGACCGGGATCAAGGTAATCAGCGCGGTTCTGGAACACGGTGCCGGTTTCGATCTGATCGCCAATGGCCATGGCGCGGGCGGTGTCCGCCGTCCAGACAGAGGCCGTCAGACCAAAGTCGCTGTCATTCATCAGTGCAATGGCTTCGGCGTCATCCTTGACCGGCATGATGCCCACAACCGGGCCAAAGCTTTCCTCGCGCATCACCCGCATGTCATGGGTCACGCCCGTCAGGATCTGTGGCATCAGATAGGCACCGCCATCTTGCGGAAAATCCGCCGGATCAATATGCGCTTTGGCGCCGGCAGCAATCGCCTCGGCGGTTTGGGCACGGACCTCATCGGCAAACCGAGCCTGAGCCATCGGGCCAAGCGTTGTCTCCGGATCCAGTGGATTGCCCAGCTTGTACCCTTTCACAATCGCCACGGCCTTTTCGACAAAGCTGTCGAAATGCTGCTCTGCCACATAAATCCGTTCGATCCCGCAGCAGCACTGCCCTGCGTTGAACATGGCCCCGTCAATCAGGGTATCCACCGCCGCGTCGATGTCCGCATCGTCGCACACATAACCGGGATCCTTGCCGCCCAGCTCAAGCCCGATACCGGTGAAGGTGCCAGCCGCTGCCGTTTCAATCGCTTTGCCGCCCCCGACAGATCCGGTGAAATTCACAAATCCAAAGCTTTTGGCGGCAATCAGGTCTGATGTGGTCTGGTGGTCAAGAAAGACATTTTGGAACACGTCCTCAGGCACACCAGCGGCATGAAAGGCTTGCGCCATCCGTTCACCGACAAGCGGCGTTTGGGAGGCATGTTTCAGCATCACGGTATTGCCCGCGATCAGGGCCGGGGCGACCGTGTTGATGGCCGTCATGAACGGATAGTTCCATGGCGCGATCACCAGAACAACGCCATGGGGCACCCGCTTGATCAGGCGGCGAAACGCTCCGCTGTCTTCCAGCTCGATATCGGCAAGCGCCTCTTCGGCGATCTCGGCCATATAGCTGGCCCGTTCATTGAAACCACCGAATTCACCGCCATAACGGATGGGCCGGCCCATCTGGTGGGCGATCTCCGGCACGATCTCTTCGTTCATCTCGCCGACCTTGGCCACACCGGCCATGACCAGATCAATCCGTTCCTTGAGCGGCCGCGCAGCCCATGCAGCCCCCGCTGCTGTGGCGCGGTCCACGGCAGCCTTGGCAGCCTCGGCGGTCAGGGCAGGGCGCTCGGCATAAACCGACCCGTCAATGGGCGAAATACAGGTGATTGTACTCATGTCTTGTCTCCGAATCTCGGCAGCGCCGAAGAGGATGTTTCACAGGTAAAGAAGGCAGCACTGCCGCCCGATAACGTTGGCGCGGGGCCCGTGCAAGCCGCGCGATCAGGCCCGCTCGAACCCGCGGGCGATTTCCCAATCCGTCACCACGCGGTCGAACTCTTCTTGTTCCCATTCGGCGCAGCGGGTGTAGTGATCGATCACGTCATCGCCCATGGCTTCGCGCAGGAATTTCGAATTGCGCAGGGTCTCTGTCGCGGCGCGCAAGGTTTGCGGGATGTCTGCCGCTTTAGCGTCTTCATAGACATCGCCGGTGGTTGGGGCGGGCAGGGTCATCTTGTCTTCGATGCCCTTGATCCCGGCAGCCAACATGGCCGCTTGCGCCAGATAGGGGTTCAGATCGGATCCACCGATCCGGCATTCAACGCGCACGCCCTTGGTGCCCTCACCGCATAGACGGAAACCGGCGGTGCGGTTGTCCACGGACCAGACGGTTTTGGTCGGCGCAAAGGTGCCTTTTGAGAACCGTTTGTAGCTGTTCACATAGGGCGCAAGAAAGAAGGTGTAGTCCGGCGAATAGGCAATCAGCCCGGCCATGTAGTGGCTCATCAATTCGGACATGCCCAGCTTGGCCTCGGGATCAAAGAACGCGGGCTTGCCATCGACCCAAAGAGATTGATGCACGTGGGATGAACTGCCCACCTTGGTATGATGCCACTTGGGCAAGAAGGACGCGGCATGGCCATGTTGCCAGGAGATTTCCTTGATCGCGTGTTTGGCAATCGAATGGTAATCGGCACAATCGAGCGCGGCGGAATAGCGGATGTTCAGCTCTTCCTGACCGGCCTCGGCCTCCCCTTTGGAGTTTTCAATTGGCAGACCAGCGTTGAACAGATGGTTGCGGATCGGCCGCATCACGCCCTCTTCCTTGGTGGTCTGGAAAATGTGGTAATCTTCGTTGTATCCGCTGATCGGGGTCAGATCGCGGAACCCGTTTTTGCGAATTTCGTCATAGCTTTGCTCAAACAAAAAGAACTCAAGCTCGGTTGCCATCATCGCGTCAAAGCCAAGCGCCTCAAGCCGGGCAATCTGCTTTTTCAGGATCGCGCGGGGCGAATGAGGGACAGGTTCATGGGTGTGGTGATCCAGCACATCACAAAGCACCATTGCCGTACCTTCAAGCCAAGGCACCGGGCGGATCGTGTTCAGGTCTGGCTGCATGACATAATCGCCATAGCCGCTTTCCCAGGAGGTCGAGGCATAGCCATCAGGCGTGGCCATCTCGAGGTCGGTGGCCAGCAGATAGTTGCAGCAATGGGTCTCTGCGTAAGAGGTCTCAACGAAATTCACCGCGTGAAAGCGTTTGCCCATCAGGCGGCCCTGCATATCCACAAAGCATGCCAGCACGGTGTCGATGCTGCCATCCGAGACGCGGGCTTTCAGATCGTCGAAGTTCATGTGATCCCTTTCAGATAGAGGCGTAGGGTGGAGACTATCCCCACCCTACGTTGAGTTTTAGCCGTAACGGTACGGACGGCCAGCTTTGACCATGTCTGCGTTGTACTTTTTGAAGATATCAACAACACGGCGTTTGACGTCGCTTTCTGCTGCGATCTCTTCCCAGAACTCCTGGGCGGCGTTCTCGACCGTGGCCCATTCTTCGTCCGGGATGGTTGTCAGCTTCAGCTTGTCGCCGTTGACGCGCAGGTTGGCTTCGCCGCCCCAGTACCACCATTGGCGATAGTAATGCGACTGGTCACAGCAGACCCGGAACAGGGTTTGCAGATCTTCAGGCAACTCGTTCCAGCGATCCATATTGGCAAAGAATGAACCCGCCCAAGCGCCAGAGATGTTGTTGGTGAGGAAGTAGTTGGTCACATCGGCCCAGCCAACGGTGTAGTCTTCGGTGATGCCCGACCACGCGATCCCATCCAGCTCGCCGGTTTGCACGGCCACTTCGATGTCTTCCCACGGCAGGTTCACAGGAACCACGCCAAACTGGCTGAGGAACCGGCCCGCGGTTGGGAAGGTAAAGATGCGCTTGCCATTCAGGTCGGCAAGGCTGTTGATCGGATCTTTTGTGGCAAAGTGGCAAGGATCCCAAGCCCCGGCGGAGATGTGTTTGACGCCAACTTTGGAATATTCTTCATCCCAAATTTCGTTCAGGCCGTACTGGTTAAACAGCACCGGCACATCGAGACTGTAGCGCGAGCCAAACGGGAAATAACCGCCAAATACCGTCACTTCGGTGGGCGATGCCATGCTGTCATCATCGGATTGCACGGCGTCGATTGTGCCGCGCTGCATCGCTTGGAACAATTCGCCCGTTGGAACCAGCTGATCGGCATAGAACAGCTCGATCTGCATCCGGTCGCCAGCGATCTGGTTGAACATCTTGATCGCAGGATCGATGACTTCGGCGGCCAAAGCAGCGCCGGCATAGGTCTGCATGCGCCATTTGATGGTGCTTTGTGCCAGCGCAGGTGTGGCCAGCGCGGCCGGGCCCGCAATGGCGGCCCCTTGGATAAACTTACGTCTTGTGGTCATGGTCGTTCTCCTTGTTGAAGGTTACACCGGTTGGCCCGGCTTCTTTATTGTCAGTTTCCGTAGACAACCTCCGGCAGCCATGTGGCCAATCCGGGGAAGATCATCACGAGGGTCAGGGCCAGCACCATCACCAGCACAAAGGGAGTGATGGACCCGTAGATATCGCGCAGCGAAATTTCGGGCGGTGCCATGGCGCGCATCAAAAACAGGTTATAGCCAAAGGGCGGCGTCATATAGGCGATCTGAGTGGTGATCGTATACAGGATGCCGTACCAGATCAGATCAAACCCAAGCGCCCCCACCAGCGGCACATAAAGCGGCGCAACGATCACCAGCATCGCCGTGTCATCCAGAAATGTGCCCATCAGGATAAAGCTGAGTTGCATCAGGATCAGGATCATCCACGGGCTGAGGTTGAGCTGTTCGGTAAAGAGGCTCTCAATCGCTTTGACTGCGCCGAGGCCGTCAAACACCGCGCCAAAGGCCAGCGCAGCAAGGATGATCCACATGAACATACAGGTGATGCCCAGCGTGTTGCGCACGGAGTTCTCAAAGACCTCGCGCGTCATGCGGCCCTTGATCACCGCGGCAAAAAAGGCCGCCAGTGCGCCAATGGCAGAGCTTTCCACCAGCGAGGTCCAGCCATTCACGAAAGGCACCATCATCACCGCAAAGATGATGATCGGCAACAGACCGGCGCGCAGAAGGCGCAGTTTCTCATCGCGGGGCATGTCGCGGTCTTCTGCGGACAGAACCGGACCGAGAGAAGGATTCATCCGGCAGCGGATGGCGATATAGGCGATAAACATCGAAGCCATCATCAGCCCCGGCACCACACCGGCCAGCCACAACTGCCCCACAGGTTGCCGCGCAATCATTGCATACAGCACCAGCACAACTGAAGGCGGCACCAGAATACCAAGGGACGATCCGGCCTGAATGACCCCCGTCACCATGCGCTTGTCATAACCTCGCTTCAAGAGTTCTGGCAGGGCGATGGTGGCTCCGATGGCCATACCCGCCACGCTCAGCCCGTTCATCGCAGAGATCAGAACCATCAATCCGATTGTGCCAATCGCCAGCCCACCACGAAGGCCGCCCATCCAGACATGAAACATCTTGTAGAGGTCATCGGCGATCTTTGATTCCGACAGGACATAGCCCATGAAAATGAACATCGGCAGGGTCAAAAGCGGATACCATTTCATCAGCTTCATCGCGGCGGCAAAGCCGATGTCATAACCGCCCTTGTCCCCCCAAAGCAGCAGCGCTGCGACAACAGCGATAAACCCGATGGCACCGAACACCCTCTGACCGGTCAACAGCATCAGCATCATGGTTGAGAACATCAACGTGGCGATCAACTCGTAAGGCATTATACTTCTTCACCTTTCAGGCGCAGCACGTCTTTGCAGAATTCGGAAAGGCATTGCAGAATCATCAGTGTGAACCCGATGATCATCACCAGTTTGATGGGCCACATATACGGCCGCCAGACAGAGGAAGACCGCTCAAGGCGGCCGACCTCTTCGCTGCCGGTGATCACACCAAACAGGTAGGAAATCGGCTCTGTCTTCCAATAGCCCAGTGAATAGGCAGTGGAACTGATGGCGCCGTAGAGCAGCACCAGAAGGTAGAAGATCAACAGCAACACGGTGAACAGATCCACCCACGCTTTGCGGCGCGTAGACCAGCCACCATAAAGCAGATCCATCCGCACATTCGATCCCAGTTGCAACGAATAGGGACCGCCAAGGATGTAGTAGCCAACCATCACGAATTGCGCCATTTCCAGCGTCCAAAGCGAGGGCAGAAAGAATGTCTTGCTGACCGAGGACCAGAGCAGGATGCCCATCAAGACAAAGATGCCGTACATGGCAATCCGGCCAATGCGATAATTCACCGCGTCCACCGCAGTGATATAGCCACGCATCACGCCACGCATGTCACGGCCCCTTTTGCCTGGGTCAGTTTATAGGCGCTTGAGAGCCATCCGGCGATCATATCGGCCATGGCTATCTGGCGCTCTGGCGTGTCGATCAGATCATTGCGGATTTCCAGCATCACGTTCATATGCCCGTTGGCGATACCGTGCTCTTTCAAAGTATGGGTCACGCCATGCTCGGGGCCGTAGGGCGCATTGCGCTGCACCACCGCATCCGTGTGATCCGCTGCATTTTGCAGCATCGCATCGGCAAGCCGCGTGTCGCTGTCATGCAGCACGCCAATTTCTACCGCGCGGGTCTTGCCGTGATAGACCGGAGTGAAACTGTGAATGGTGACGATCACGGGCTCGGCCACTTGTGCCGCGGTCTTGGCCACGGCATCGCGGAAGGGCAGGTAATAGGCGGCTGTCCGCGCATCGCGCTGGGACTGCGACAGGTTTTGGTTGCCCGGAATGTCGAAAATCTCGCTTTTGGGCGGCATCGCATCCGGCGCTTCGGGCGGGCGGTTGCAGTCATAGACAAGGCGCGTCACACAGCTGGCCACCAGCACCGCGTCCAGCCGTTCGGCCAACCGCCGTGCCACCGGCATCGCGCCGGGATCCCAGGCCGCGTGACTGGTCAAAGCGTCTCCAGAAAGGCCAAGATTCTGAAAATGATCAGGAATATAATGCGAGGCATGTTCGCAGACCAACACAACAGAAGAGCCAGCTGCGGGGTTAACCACTTGCACAACTTCTGTCTGTTCTTGATTCTGTGTGTCTGTCATCACGCCTCCATAGCGGCCAACCTGAGCGGCGACGGGGCGGTCTGTCAACAAAATTTTGAAAAATATATCACAACAAAGTTTCATTTGTTATATTATCAATCAAAAGGGGAGGGCCACCATGTCTGAGGCACCACTGACAATTTCAGATCGCATTCAGGAAAAGCTGGATGATCTGACCCGCGCCGAGCGGCAGTTGGCCCATTCCATCCTCGAAAACTACCCTGCTTCCGGCCTTGGCCCGCTGACGGCGCTGGCCAAGGATGCCAATGTATCGGTGCCCACAGTGGCGCGGATGGTGCAAAAGCTGGGGTTCAAAGGGTATCCCGATTTTCAGTCCGAACTGCGCGAGGAACTCAAGGCCAAAGCCAAAGACCCGATTGAGAAACACGACACATGGGCCGAAAACGCCCCGTCCGGACATATGCTCAACCGGTTTACCGAGGCGGTGATCGACAACATTCGCCACACCCTTGGCCAGATTGATCCCAAAGGTTTTGATGAGGCCTGCAAACTGGTCGCTGATGACCAGCGGCACCTCTATATCGTCGGCGGGCGTATCACCCATACGCTGGCGGAATATCTGTTTTTGCACATGCAGGTGATCCGCCCCAAGATCACCCATATTCAATCGACCTCAAACACATGGCCGCACTACCTTCTGGATGTAAAAGAGGGCGATGTTTTTGTAATCTACGACGTGCGCCGATATGAAAACAACACGCTGAAGCTGGCGGAAATGGCCCATGCGCAGGGTGCCAAAATCATCCTCTTTACCGATCAATGGCGTTCACCCGTGCATCAACTGGCCCAGATCAGCCTGTCCAGCCGGATTGTCGTGCCGTCTGCTTGGGACAGTGCGGTAACGACGATGCTTTTGACCGAAACGATGATCTCCGCAGTTCAGAACCTCAGTTGGGGCGATACCAAAGAACGCATGGAAGAGTTGGAAGAAATATTCGACCAAACCAGATTGTTCCGCAAATTTACCTGACTTGCATGGGCAAGTTGCCCCATGGCGCGGCGCGGTCGGCGGTGGCAAGATAGGGCAGAGCAAAGCAAGGAAAGCAGGATCAATGGCGCAAACAGATCTGACCATCGATTGGGTCGAACGCTTTGCCGGACTGGCGCGGCTGGAACCGGAGATCAAACAGATCCTCCTGACCCGCAGTGCGATCGTTGACGTGCCCAAGGATACGATGATTTTTGGCCCGGACAGGTCACCGGAGAACATGCTGTTTCTTCTGGACGGCACGGTGAGGGTGCAACAAGTGTCCGAAACCGGCCATGAGATTGTGCTGTATCGCATTCACGCCGGGGAAAGCTGCGTGCTGACCACCGCCTGCTTACTGGCCTATGAGGATTACGCGGCTGAAGGCATCTCAGAAACCGCCGTGAAGGCAGCCGCCGTGCCCCGCGATGTTTTTGATGATCTGGTCGCCGGATCCAAGTCGTTTCGCGATTTTGTCTTTGCGGCTTTTTCCAAGCGGATCACCGATCTGTTTCGCATGATTGACGAGGTCGCCTTTCAACGGCTGGATGTGCGGTTGGCTGACCGGTTGATTGATCTGTCCGAAGGCGCTGACACGATATCGACGACCCACCAGAAGCTCTCGGTCGAGTTGGGCACAGCCCGCGAAGTGATTTCGCGGCAATTGCAAGAATACCAGCGCCGCGGCTGGATCGCACAGGGGCGAGGCAGCATCACCATGACCAACCGCGCCGCACTGGAACAACTGGCCGGGCACGTGGGTTAATCTCTTGCAAAGTTGGTGACATTGTCACCGTTGCAGGCGGGGCGATCTGGTAAGATGTGCCAACGCTTGTAAAAGGAGAGATGAGATGACTGCCAATGTAGGTTCAATCGACCGTGTACTTCGTGTTGTTTTGGGACTGATTTTGATTGCCCTGCCGTTTGTGTCGAATATGGCCCTGTTTGCCAGTGGCACCGCGACCGTAATCGCCGTGGTGGTTGGGCTGGTGCTGATCGCTACATCTGCGATGCGGTTTTGCCCACTTTACCGGATCTTCGGCATCCGGACCTGCAAAATCTGATTTGCCTCGCTTTCGGCAAACCCCTTGAGCGCTTTGTCGTGCTGCGTTTACTCTGAACGCGGCACGTATGCTTTTCACCTCGAGAAACCAAGGATTACCCCATGACCTATCCCGTTGATCTGTCGGTAAAGCCGGATGTCTCAGCCCATTTCGATGAGGCTACAAATACGATCACCTATATCGTCAAAGACCCCAGCAGCAATCACTGCGCGATCATCGACAGTGTAATGGATATTAACTACGCCGCAGGGCGGATCACATACGACCACGCTGATGCGCTGATCAAGGAGATCACGGATCGCGGGCTGACGCTGGATTGGATCATCGAGACCCATGTACACGCCGACCATCTGAGCGCCGCGCCCTATCTGCAGGAAAAACTGGGCGGCAGGATCGGTGTGGGGGAAAAGATTCTTGTGGTGCAGGACACCTTTGGCAAGATCTTTAACGAAGGCACCGAGTTTCAGCGCGATGGATCGCAATTTGACGCGTTATTCAAGGACGGCGACACCTATACCGTTGGCAACATGCAAGGCTTTGCCATGTACACGCCGGGCCATACGCCCGCCTGCATGGTACATGTGATGGGCAATGCGGCCTTTGCCGGGGATACGTTGTTTATGCCCGACGGCGGTTCGGCCCGCGCCGATTTCCCCGGCGGTGATGCAGGGCAGCTTTATGACAGCATTCAAAAGGTGTTGTCGTTGCCCGACGAGATGCGGCTGTTCATGTGTCACGACTACGGCCCCAACGGCCGCGCGATCATGTGGGAAACAACCGTGGCCGAACAGAAGGCCGACAACATTCATGTTGGCGGCGGCAAGACCCGTGAAGAGTTCATCAAGTTCCGCACAGAGCGTGACAAACAGCTCGACGTGCCCAAGCTGATTATCCCGTCCTTGCAGGTAAATATGCGCGCAGGCGAGGTGCCCACCGACAAAGACGGCAATCCAATGTTAAAGGTGCCGGTGAACGGGCTTTAGTCCGGCAAGTTCTCTCGCAAGACCGAAAGGGGCGGCAGGTGCCGCCCTTGAACGTCTGCGGCGTGCAGGTCGTAGTTGAACCAGAACCGTTCCTTTCCTGTGTCGCGTATGCGCACCGCATCTGGCAGGTCCAATGTCTCCAGTCCCGAATTGGCACAGGCGGCAGCCAGAACCCGTTTCAATGCTGTCTGATCCAGCCACGCACCGACATAGCGCAGATGCCCGGAGGCGCAGACCACGGCACTGCCATCCTCACTGCGCTCCAGCACCTCTGCACGGCCTTCCAATTCTTCGCAATACCCGATGATCGCGCCGCCCCCTTCCAATGGTCTGGGCATGTCCGCGCGAAGGCTTTCCACCCGCGCGACGGTGACATCCAACCCCGCAATTGCAGGCGGCATCGGCAGGGGAATGCACATATCCGCATCCCGCGCCCCGCTGCGCGGCCCCAAAACAACCTGCGCCTGCGTCTTTGTCAGCGCCACCTTCAGCGGCTCTGGCATATGCATGAGCCCGGGTGCAACAATGAGCTTGTAAACCGTGAAATCGGGTGTGTTGGGCGGCAGAATGTCCACCGAAAGCCCCAACCGCCGCAGCGCCTTGTAGGTGTCAAACACAAGCCCAAAATAACTGAGCCCCGCGCCATGGGGTTGCACCGACCAAGCGGCATCGGCGTCATAGTCAAAGATCAGGGCAACCGGAGCCTGCGCGGCGGAAACATCCGGCGCATCGGCAATCTCGGCAGCGACCTTGCGGGCCTCATCCAGGCCCGGCGCATCGGCGCTGTCGATCCTGAGCAGACCGCTGTGCATCTGTTCCTGCGCAAAGGGTGCCTGCCGCCAACGGAAGTAACACACCGCCTCGGCCCCGTGGGCAAAGGCTTCCCATGACCAAAGCCGGACCATGCCGGGTGCGGGCGCGGGGTTGGACGGGGCCCAGTTCACCGGACCGGGTTGTTGTTCCATCACCCACCAGCGGCCCTTGCCAACGGCACGATAAAGATCGTGGTGAAAGGCCTGAAAATCCGGATCACCCTGCCGGGCAAAGCGGCGTTGATGGTCCGCATCCGCGCCAACGCGGTCTTCGAGAAAGCCCAGCGGGTAACTGTCCCAACTGGCAAAATCCAGATCTTCGCCAACCTGGAAATGGTCAAAATCGGTGATCCGGCCCATGTAGTTATGGGTGATAGGTGCATCCGAATGGGCCCGAATGTTCTCAACCTGCGCGCGGTTGAATGCCACAACCTGATCCGAGGCAAAACGGCGGAAGGCCAGCGCATGGGCGGGGTTCGGTTCCGTCACCGTAAGGTTGGGCAGCTCGATCTGGTCAAAATCATCGTATTCCATCGACCAGAACACATTGCCCCACGCGGCATTTAACGCCGCAATATCCCCGTCATTTCCAGCGCCGGGATAGCGGGCGCGCAACCATCCGCGAAAGGCGTCGCGGGCCGCAACGCTGTAGGAGATGGTGGTGTCGTGGCAGCCATATTCATTATCGGTCTGCCATGCCGCCACATGCGGGTTCCGGCCATAGCGTTCGGCCAATGCGGTGACGATGCGGCTGCATTCGGCAAGATAACCCACATGGGAAAAGCAATAGTGCCGCCGCGATCCAAATCCGCGCGGGCGACCTTCGGCATCGCGGGCCAGCATATCGGGATGTTTGTCCACAAGCCAACGCGGCGGTGTCGCGGTGGGCGTGCCCAGCACGACCTTGAGGCCTGCCGCGCCCAAAATCTCAATCGCGCGATCAAGCCAGCCAAAGGTGTATTCACCCGGCGCCGCCTCCAGCCGAGACCATGCAAATTCACCGATGCGCACCCAGGTCAGCCCGGCCTCGGCCATCCGGCGGGCATCCTCGGTCCAGATCTCTTCGGGCCAGTGTTCGGGGTAATAGCAGGTGCCGAGGCTGCGTTTCAGATCGGTCATAGAATAACCTGATGTTCGCGCTGTCCGGTCACATCAGTCTGGAGCACGAAAGTCTGTCCGCCCTGTGTCTCATCCAGATGCACCGCCGCCGACGTTGCATAAAGCGTGGTCAGATCCGGCCCGCCAAAGGAGGGGCAGGTCATCTGGGATGCAGGATAATCAATGGCCGATAGGGACCGCCCCTGCGGATCATAGCGGGCAATTTGACCGGCACCCCAGAGCGCGACCCAGATGCACCCCTTACTGTCCACCACCGCGCCATCAGGATTCAAACCCTCTTCGCGCAAATCGATAAACACCACTGGATCGCTTTCGGGCCAACCATCCGGCCCAAGGGGTTGGCGCATGACCTGCCGGCTATGGGTGTCGGTGAAATAGGCGCAGGTTCCGTCCGGGGCGAAACAAATGGCGTTGGACACGGAAATATCGCCGTAAAGCTTGCGCAGCTCACCCTTGTAGAAACGATAGATCGAACCCGCGCCTTTCTCGGCGGATTTGCCCATTGTCCCGATCCAGAAGCCGCCGAAAGGGTCGGCACGGCCATCGTTGGACCGTGTGACCGTGTTGTCCACCTCCAGCCCGATCACCCATTCGCTTTCGCCGGTGTTCAGGTCAAAGGTTGACAGGCTTGTCTCCGATGCGACGAGCAGGCGGTTTTCATCGACCCAACCGGCAGCAGAGACATGTTCGTCAAATTGCCATTCGAGAGTTTCCTCACCAATCCGGCTCATCAACCGTTTGCGCAGGATATCGAACCAAAAGAACTGACCGCGCAGCGGATGCCAAAGCGGCCCTTCACCAAGAACACATATGCGATCATCAAAAACCTCAGGAGCGGTCATGTCCATGCCTCATCAAAAGCTGCGGTGATGGCCTGCGCCTTTGCGCCGACCTCTGCTGCGGTCAGGCCTGGGGTGAAAACGCCGGTCCCGATGCCAAAACCTGTAACCCCTGCCGCCCGCCACTCGGCAAAGTTGTCCGGCCCCACACCGCCGACCGCAAAAGTCTGCGTGCCTTTGGGCAGCACCGCTGAGATCGCCTTGAGACCCGCAGTGCCAACCAGAAAGGACGGAAAGAATTTCAACCCGTCAGCCCCGTGACGCAGGGCGGCAAAGCACTCGCTCGGGCTCATCACGCCGGGAAAGGACAACATGCCTGCGGCCTTGGTGGCCTTGATGACGTCGCTGTTGCAATCGGGAGATACGATCAATTTGCCACCACAATCCGCAACATCGGTCACGTTCTTGGGGGTCAGCACTGTGCCCGCTCCGATCAGCGCGTGATCGCCAAACGCCTTTGCCAAGGCTTCGATGCTGCGCAGGGGATCGGGTGAGTTCAAGGGCACTTCGATCCGGTCGATGCCCGCATCGATCAGCGCCGTGCCGATGGGCACAGCCTCATCCGGGGTGACACCGCGCAGGATGGCAATGATGGGGCGGCTCATGACGAGGTCTCCTTGAGGGATTGATACGCGGCAGACAGCCCGGCAAGGGTCATTTCGTCCGCGTTGGTGTGTTCAGGTTGCAAGCCTTGCGCGGCCAGCGCTTCGGCATATCGGGCGCAAAGGGCGGAATCACCGATCAGGGCAATCCTCTGGCCCAGCCAATAGGGCTTTGTCGCCGCCAGTTCGAGCCCGATCAATAAGCCAGAAAGTCGGGCGCGGGCGCTGTCTGGTGCGGGCGGGTGCAGCAAACTTTCTGCACGGATCTGAAACAGCTTGGCCGCGATGGCCTGCGGCCGCGACATCGCATCTGAAAGCGCTTCGGCAAAGGCGGCATCATCCCAACCTGTGCCGATGGAATGGCGCAGAACAGATTGCCCAGACAACAGCGCAAACAACTCTCCGGTCATGGCGGTTTGAAAGCTGACGATCTCGCCGGCGCTGATGTGTGCCCATTTGGTGTGGGTGCCGGGCAGGCACAGCACGCCGTCATAGTCCGGTGTCTGCGCCAGAAAGCCGGCGATCTGGGTTTCTTCGCCGCGCATCACATCGGCAGGCCTGTCCTGAGACACACCGGGCAGAATATGCATATCGAGCCGCGCATCAGCCACCGTTGGCCGGGTGGCATTGCCGATCCCCGGCGGCGCACATGGCACCTTGGCATAGGGCGCCTCGGCCCAGCCCTGACGCGCACCGACCATGCCGCAAGCGATCACCGGCACAGGCCCTTCAAGGTAAGGGCCAACCAGATCCAGCAGGGCCGCTTCAAATTGATCGGGTGCCAGCCCGCCCATGCCCTTGTCAGATCGCAAAAGCCGGGGCGCATCCGCTCCCATCAGCCAGACCCGCAGAGCAGAAGTGCCCCAATCGACGGCAATCCATTCAACCGCGTTCATTTTGTTATCCTGTCACCACTGTTCCGCCGTCAACAACCATCATCTGTCCGGTCATCATCCGCGAGGTTTTGGAAGACAAAAACAACACCGCGTCAACGATGTCCTGCGGGAGCAACTCTTCCTTGAGGCATTGCCGCTCAAGATGCGCAGCCAGCGCCTCTGGCGTGACCCAAAGATCGCGTTGTTTGTCGGTCATGACCCAGCCGGGGGCCAAGGCGTTGACGCGAATCTTGTCGGGGCCAAATTCGCGGGCAAGGCTGCGGCTCATGCCGTTGATGCCTGCGTTTGCCGTTGTGTAGGACGGGTAACCCGCGTTGCCCATCATGTAACTGATTGAGGAAAAGTTGACGATGGCACCGCCGCCCGCCGCCCGCATGCCTGCGATCACTGCCTGACAGGCAAAAAAATAGGCCTTCAGGTTGATCGCCTGCGACCAGTCCCAAAACTCTTCGGTGACGTCCTCGGTGTCGTGGCGTTTGTCATTGGCGGCGTTGTTCACCAAAACCGTCACCGCGCCGTGGGCTTCGGCGGCGGTTGAAATGGCCGATTGCAGGGCGCTGACATCGGTGATGTCGCAAGGGATGAAAAGCGGCCGCACCCCGTGTTTGTCCTGCATGTCATCGCAAAACCCGCTGGCATCCGAACGCTGGACAAAGGCGACCTTGGCGCCCTGTTCGATAAACCCTTCGGTGATCGCGGCACCAATGCCCGCGCCGCCGCCGGTGATAAAAACGGAAGTATCTTTGAGATCGTGAAACGTGGCTGTGGGCATCAATGGCTCTCTCTTGTGACGGGACGGGTGTCTTTGCCGACGAGGAAATCAAGGTCTGCGCCCTGATCGGCCTGCAGGACATGATCAACATACATTTTTGCATATCCGCGCGTATAATGCGCAGGATCGGGGGCCCATGCGGCGCGGCGTGTCTCCAGTTCGGTCTCATCGACCAACAGCTCAAGTGATCCTTCGCTGGCAGACAGGCGGATGCGGTCACCGGTTTTGACCAGAGCCAATGTGCCACCCGCCTGCGCCTCGGGCGAGATGTGCAAAACCACGGTGCCATAGGCGGTGCCGGACATGCGGGCGTCCGACAGTCGGACCATGTCGCGCACGCCCTCTTTGACCAGACGGGCCGGGATCGGCATATTGCCCACTTCCGGCATGCCCGGATATCCCTTTGGCCCGCAGCCTTTGAGCACAAGGATCGTGTCCTTGGTCACGGGCAAATCTTCGCGGTCGATGTTGGCTTTGAAGTCCTCGATGCTCTCGAAAACGTAAGCTTCGGCCTCATGTTCCAGCAAGCTTTCGGTCGCGGCGGAGGGTTTGATGATCGCCCCCTGCGGCGCCAGATTGCCGCGCAGCACCCGCAGACCTGCGGCTGGTTTGAGCGGGTTGGACATCGGGCGGATCACATCCTCGTTCCAGCATTCCGCACCATCCGCATAGACCCCGATATCGCCGCCAAGGACCGTCCGGGCCGGTCGCAGCATCTCGCCCAATTCCTTGAGCACAACGGGCATCCCGCCCGCATAGCAGAAATCCTCCATCAGGTACTGCCCCGATGGCATACAATTGACGAGCAGGGGCACATCACTGCCCAGTTCAAAATCATTCAAACTCAAGTCGATGCCGACCCGTCCCGCAATCGCCAGAAGATGCACCACGGCATTGGTCGATCCGCCCACGGCAGCATTAGCAAGGATCGCATTTTCAAAGCTTTCGCGGCTGACCACATCAGAGAGCTTCAGTTCCTCTTCGACCATCTCGACGATGCGTTTTCCGGTCATATGCGCCAGCGCCATCCGGCGGCTGTCGACGGCCGGCAGCGCGGCATTGGTCGGCAGTGACAGGCCCATCGCCTCAACCACGGACGCCATGGTAGAGGCGGTCCCCATGGTCATGCAGACCCCCTTGGACCGGCTCATCCCGCTTTCTGCGGCCATGAAATCCTGCAATGTCATCTCGCCCGCGCGCACCGCTTCGGAGAATTTCCAGACATCCGTGCCAGAGCCGATGTCCTTGCCCTGCCACTTGCCGTTCAGCATCGGGCCGGAGCTGACCACGATCGTCGGCAAATCGACCGACGCGGCGCCCATCAACTGCCCCGGCGTGGTCTTGTCACACCCGCCAAGCAGAACAACACCGTCAATCCCATAGGCCCGGATGGACTCCTCGACATCCATCGCCAGCAAATTGCGAAACAGCATTGCGGTGGGTTTCATCTGGGTCTCGCCCAGCGACATCACCGGGAACTCAACGGGAAAGCCGCCCGCCTCCCAGACGCCGCGTTTTACCCCTTCGGCCAAATCACGCAGGCCGGAATTGCAAGGCGTGAGTTCGGACCATGTGTTGCAAATGCCAATGACCGGACGACCATCAAAGACGTGATCCGGAAACCCCTGATTTTTCATCCAGCTGCGGTGAATAAACCCGTCCCGATCGGCCTTGCCATACCACGCCCGGTTTCTGCGTTTGTTATCTGTCATAGCCGTTTTCCTTCGATCACCCACATCCGGTCCGGAAAAGACCACGGCAGGGTAAGACCGTTGTTCATCAAATAGGCACCTGAAAGCGTGACCGGCCCGTTGCGCAGCGCCGGTGCCCCGCGCGACAGCCGCTCGCGATCATCGCGGTTGCGCAGATTGATCTCGTATGCGGCGTTTGCGTCCAATCCGGTCAGGCGCAGGGGGCGCGGCACAATCTGGCTGGGCGCGGCCGCAAGTCCGGCAAATGCCACGAAACGGCTGCCATCCTCGGCCATCTGCTGCTCTGCGATCATTGCCGCATCGCCTGTATCAAGGCGCAGGATATCTGCCCGCGCCATCCAATCGCGATTGGCCTTCCACCAGCCCGTGACATCGCGCAGGACATCGGCCTCACTATCGGTCAATTCGCGCGGGTCCATTTCGAACCCCATGTGCCGCTGCGCCGCGACCCAAGCGCGGAACCTTATGTCATGTTTGCGCCCCGATGTGTGGCAAAGAAGCGGGCCGACATGGCTGCCGGTGACGACCATCGGCAGGAACAGCGCTGCGTTGTGCTGGATCTTGAGGCGTTCATGGGCATCATTGCTGTCGGACAGCCAGACCCGTTGCGTGCGCTCCAGAATGCCAAAATCAATCCTCCCGCCGCCCGAGGCGCAGCTTTCAATCTCGACCTCGGGGTGGGCCGCGCCCAGCCGGTCCAGCAGGGCATAGGTGCCACGGGTCTGCGCCGCGTCGGGGGCGGGCAAAACCCGGTTGTGATCCCATTTTATATAATCGATGGGATGGGCGGACAGCAGGGCAGAAATCCGGTCAAACAGAAAGTCGCGCACCGCGTCTTGCGCCATATCAAGTACCAGTTGCTGCCGGCCGGTGATCTGATCTTCGGGGCCGAGCACCCAATCGGGATGGGCGCGATAGGTTTCGCTGTCGGTGTTGATCATTTCAGGCTCAAACCAAAGGCCGAATGTCATGCCCAGACCCTGCACATGGTCGATCAGCGGGCCCAATCCATCGGGGTATTTGCGGGCGTCCACCGTCCAATCGCCAAGCGATGTGGTGTCGTCATCGCGTTTGCCGAACCACCCGTCATCCAGCACAAACCGCTCTGCGCCCAGATCTGCCGCACGGGCGGCGATGTCTTTGAGGTCCGACAATTTGTGGTCGAAATAGATCGCCTCCCAGCAGTTGTAATGCACAGGGCGGGGGCGGGCCGGATCGGGAAAGCGCACAATCGCGTCACGCAGATGACGTTGAAAGGCGGTCGCGCAGCCATTGATCCCTTGGGCCGAGAACGTTGCATATAGCGGGGCAGTGGCAAATTCTGTTGCGGGTTCCAATTCGGTGGCTGAGGCATTGCCGAACTGCACCAGTCTGCGGCCATCGGGCAATTCTTCGGCCACCATCCGGTGCCCGCCGGACCAGCCGTAATGCAGAGCGTATGCTTGGCCTTGGGTATTGGTCGCGCCAAGGCAGGGTAGGATCAAACCGGGAAAATGTTCATGCCCGCTGCGGCCCGTGCGGCTTTCGCGCATGCGGATGCCAGCGGACCACGGGCTGTGCACCATCTGAAATTCACCGCACCAGCGACCCGCGAAATCAATCATCTCATCGGCCAATTGCGGCGCGGGCAGCACAGGTGCCGCTAACCATTCAAGGCGGACGGGCTGATCAGAGGTCAGCGCTGCCTGGGCCGTGATCATGTGCGTGTCGGCGTTGATCGTGAAGCGCGCAGTATAGGTGAGCCCCAGCGTGATATCTTTGTACACCAAGGTCAGCGCATCCGCAGTTTGCTGCGCATCCTCAAGCCTCAAGTCGGGATGGATCGCCGCCCCATCGGCACGGCGCAGCGACAGACCGGCCTGTCCGGGAAAGCTGCGTCCGGCGTCGGGACAGATCGACAGGGCGGGCGCCTGATCCAGCATACCGCCAGTCACATCCTGCCTTCCCGCTGCAAAAAGTGTTTCGAGGTTCTCACCCTCGGGCAGGGGCGAACCCCAATAGATCACTTCGGCCAAACGCCCATCGGCGCAGCCCAGAACAAGGGACTGCCGTCCATCGTCCAATCGCCAGCTTTGGATCATTTCACGGCCCCAAGGGTCAGACCGGCGATAAAGTGTTTTTGCATTAGGAAGAACATCAAGACAGGTGGCATTGCCGCCACGATAGATCCCGCAGACACCAGATGCCATGCCGCAACCCATTGCCCGTTGAGCGAATATAGACCCGCGGTGATCGGTTGTGTGTCCGCCCCTTGGGTCAGAACGGTTGCCCAGAAATAATCATTCCAGATGAACGTAAAGATCAGCACTGAAAGCGCGGCAATCGCGGGCTTCATCAGGGGCATGACAACATACCAGAAAATCTTGATCTCGCTCACGCCTTCAACCCGCGCGGCCTCAATCAGTGCAAAAGGCATCGCCTTGATGAAGTTGCGCATGAACAATGTGCAAAACCCGGTTTGAAAGGCGATATGAAACAGTGCCAGCCCCATCGTTGTGTTGTAGATCCCAAGGTTCAGCGACAAATCGCGCACCGGCACCATCAGGATTTGAAAGGGTACAAAATTGCCTGCGACAAACATGAAAAACAAGGGCAGGTTGGATTTGAACCGGTACACGCCAAGGGCAAAACCGGTCATGCACGACAGGGCCACCGCGCCGATCACGGTCGGGATTGTCACCTTGAAACTGTTCAGGATGTATTTGCCAATCGGCGTGTTTTCAAAGATCGCCGTGTAATTCTCAAGCAGGTTAAAGGAGGTCGGCCAGCCCCAGTAATTACCCGCCGTGATGTCCCCAGCGGATCGGATCGAGGTCAGCGCCACCGCCAGAAGCGGCAGCAGCCAAACGATCAGGGCAATCGGCAAGGCGATCTTGTACAGTGTCTGACTGGCGGTTGAGGTCTTTTCAATGGGTGTCGGAAACATCTCAAAGCCCCCTTTCGTCGCGGTACATTTTGACAAGGAAGGCGGTGATATAAACCATCATGATCAGGAATAGCACCACGGCAATCGCCGCGCCGTACCCCATGCGGAACCCATATTCCGAGAAGGCTTGCTCATACATGTAAAAGGCCAGAACCCGCGACGATCCCCACGGCCCGCCATCGGTCATGATCGAGATCAGATCAAAGGATCGTAGCGCCCCGATCACGGTGACAACCATGGCAATAAAGGTCGCAGGTTTCAGCTGCGGCAAGACGACATACCACAGCATCTTGAACCCCTTTGCATTGTCCAAACGCGCAGCTTCGATCTGCTCGGGATCAACAGCGTTGAGGCCCGTGAGATACAGGATCATACAATAGGCCGTCTGCGGCCAGAGACCGGCAGCGATAATGCCGTAGGTGACCCAGTCCTCATCTGCCAGCACCGCGATGGGGTCAAACCCAACCGCCTGAAGCGCGATGTTCAATAGGCCAAAGTTGGGGTCGTAAAACCATGAGAAGACAAGGCCAACAACAACCTGCGAAATCACGAATGGAAAAAAGAACAAAGACTTGTAAATCCGGATGCCGCGGACCGTCTGGTTCAGGAACAAGGCCACAAACAGACCCGCCGGGATCGCCAGCATGTAAAGCACCAGCCAGATCACGTTGTTCTTGAGAGAGGTATAGAACGCGTCGTCGTCCATCAGCTCTACATAGTTGGAGAGGCCGACGTATTCTTTCTCGCCCAGCCCGTCCCAGGCATAAAGCGAGATGCTCATGGACTGAAAAATCGGGATGATGACGTAAATCGCGAACATCGCAATGCCCGGCGCGAGAAACAGCCAGGGTGCCAAACGCTGCTGGTTCTTTTTCCAGTAGGTTTTCATGTCATCCTCCCCCAGGGTCGCAAATGGTACCTGTGCCGCCGCCCGTTGAGGCGGCGGCACGTAGTTTAGATGGCAGCCTTATTTGTAGACCCGGCCCCGAACTTTTTCGAGACGCTCAAGGATCGCGTCCAGCCGCTCTGGCTTGACCATGAACTCCTGAAAGCCTTCCATGCCCGCTTTGGCCATCTCGGCTGGCGCGTCGCGGTCAAAGAACTGTGCGATGCCGCCCGTGGTAGAGCTGAGCATCTTGTAACCGGCCTGCAGGAACTTGTCGTCGCCCACAGAGGAGTCCGCGTTGATCGGCAGCTGGCCCAGCGTGTCGTTGATCTGGGTCTGCACATCGGCGCGGGCCAGATACGCGAGGAATTTCTTGGCGTCCTCTTTGTTCTTGGCATTGGCTGGGATGTGGATCGTGTCGGTTGGCGCCTCTTCGGCCAGCGGCACATCGGGGTTGATCACGGGGAACTGGAAGAACCCGATTTGGTCATCCGTCAGGCCCGCTTCGCGCAGGGGCGCAACGGCAAAGTTACCCATGATATACATCGCGGCATCGCCCTGAACCATTGGCGCCAAGGCTTCCTGCCAGGAATAGGCGGCGTGGTTTTCAAGGAAGAAGTCAGCGTCGATCAGCTCTTTCCAGTTGGCCATTGTGGCGCGGACGCGGTCATCGGTCCAAGCCACTTCACCCTTGGTCAGTGCCATGTGGAAGTCATAGCCGTTGGTGCGCAGGTTCAGATAGTCGAACACGCCGCCAGCGGTCCAAAGGTACTTGGTGCCGATGGTGATCGGTGTGATGCCCGCCGCGTTCAGGGTTGCGCCTGCCGCCTTGAATTCATCCCAGTTGGTGGGCACGGCGATGTTGTTCGCCTCAAACAGGTCTTTGCGATAGTAAACGCCCCACTGGTAATAGGTGTAAGGCACGCCCCAGATCTTGCCATCGATTGTCATCGACCCTTTGGCGGAGGCAAGGCTTTCGTTCAAACCGTGTTCGGCCCAAACGTCATCAACAGGCTCAAACAGACCCGCGTTGACGTATGGCAGCATCCGGTTGCCCGCATACCAGTTCGCCAGATCGGGCGCGTCGGCGGTCAGGAAGTTGCGGATCGAAGTTTTGTAGCCCTCGTGATCAAACAAGTTCCAGGTCACTTTGATGTCCGGATTTTCGGCTTCAAAACCTGCGATCAACGCCTCGAAAGCGGCCTTTGGCGCGGGGTCCGATGTATCGGTGTTGATCACCAACTCACCGGCAAAAAGCGATGAGGCAAGCAAAGTCGAAGTTGCCACAGCGGCGGCAAGAGTTTTGGTGCGATGGAACATGGTTTCCTCCCTAAGGTCCCAGGTTTTTCCCTGTTGACGGATGGTTTCAAATAATGAAACCTTAATCTCAACTATTGAAAACACTGCGCTGATCAGCTATCCATGTCAACAGTTTCATAAGGTCGCGCCCTATGAAGCGGGAGGGGATTATTACGTGAACAAGCCGGTGCAAAACGACGGAACAGTCGGAAAAGCTTTGGAAATACTGGATATGGTGGCAGAGATTGGCCGCCCTGTTCGGTTCTCTGAACTGCTGGCGCAAAGCGTTCATCCCAAGGCGACGCTCTATCGGTTCCTGCAAACGCTGACGAATCAACACATGCTGTCATATGACCCCGAAGACGGGACATATTCACTTGGCCTGCGTCTGATGCGGCTGGCCCATACGGCATGGAAGAACGCCTCGCTTGCCCCCATCGCGCGGCCTTTTGTCGAAGAGCTGGCGGCGCTGGCGGGTGAAACAGTTCACCTTGCGCAGATCGACAACGGTCAGGTTTTGTTCGTTGATAAGCTGGAGGCGACAGACCGTTTCGAAACCCTCGCCGAAGCGGGTAAGGTTGCGCCCGCCTATTGCACGGGTGTGGGCAAGGCGATGCTTGCCTTTATGGCTCCAAAAAGGTTGCAACTGGCGCTGCAGCAACAGGCCTATTTCCAATATACCCCCGCCACCCATTGCACCGCCGAAAGCCTCGCGATCGAGCTTGAGGCGATCCGCGAGGCGGGCATTGCCTTTGACCGACAGGAACACGAACAGGGCATCATCTCAATTGCGGCGCCGATATTGACCACGAATGGCCGTGTCATTGGGGCGCTGTCGATTGCCACATCCACCACACGTCATACGCTTGAAGGGTTGGACGCATTCCGTGCGCCACTTTTGCAAGCTGCTGAAAACATCGGGGCCGAGGCAACGTCCTGGCAATTCCCGTCCTAACAACCGCGAAGGAATACTGAAATGTCCGGTGTTACACTTTCCAAGGCCGTCAAAAAATACGGTGATGTTCAGGTGATCCATGGCGTCGATCTTGAGATCAACGAAGGCGAGTTCTGCGTCTTTGTCGGCCCCTCGGGCTGCGGCAAATCCACCTTGCTGCGGATGATCGCAGGGCTGGAGGAAACTACGGGCGGCCAGATCCATATCGGCGGGCGCGACGTGACCCATGATGATCCCTCGGACAGGGGCATCGCGATGGTGTTCCAGACCTATGCGCTTTACCCGCATATGACGGTGAAAGAGAATATGGGCTTTGGCCTCAAAATGAACAACGTGCCCAAAGCCGAGATTGAAAAGAAAGTCGCCGAGGCGAGCCGCATTTTGCAACTGGACGATTACCTGGACCGCAAGCCGAAGGCTCTGTCCGGTGGACAACGCCAGCGCGTTGCCATCGGCCGCGCCATTGTGCGCGGGCCGGAGGTGTTTTTGTTCGACGAACCTCTGTCCAATCTCGATGCCGAGTTGCGCGTTGATATGCGCGTGGAGATCAGTCGCCTGCACAACAAGATCGGCGCGACGATGATTTATGTCACCCATGATCAGGTCGAAGCCATGACCCTTGCCGACAAGATCGTCGTGCTCAGGGCCGGGCGCATCGAACAGGTCGGCAGCCCGATGGAGCTGTATCAGAACCCGGACAACAAATTTGTCGCGGGGTTCATCGGATCGCCCAGCATGAATTTTGTGACCGGTGTGGTGGAGGGCGGCAAGGTGCGCATTCCGGCGCTAAATGATGCCGTGATCGCCGCATCGGTGGCCTTGCCAGCAGAGGGCAGCGACATCACCGTGGGCCTGCGCCCGCAGGACTTGACGATCAAGCCGGCGAGTTCCCCGATCACGGTGGATATTTCAGAACAATTGGGCGGGGTGGCCTATGACTATCTCAACACCCCAACTTCAGAGCGGATCGTGGTCGAGACCAAGGGCGATGAATTGATCCGGTCAGGCACTGCAGTTGAAGTGGTCCTTGCGCCCGGCACCGCATATTTCTTTGACGCCAAAACCGAGGCGCGGCTGCGTTAAGATCAGATTGCCGGATCTACCCGATCCATAAAGGCACGGAAGCTGTCCAGATGGTCGGGATGTTCCAGCTGGCTGGGCAATTGCGCAAAGATCACCCGCATATGACGGGCGCAAAGCGGGTCGGCATGGATATATTTCCACGGCACTCCAAAACTTGCCTCCAGAAGATCGCCAAATTCCAGTGCTTTGGTTTTCACGGGACCATCTTGCGCAGGGCGCAAGCCACCCTCGTGGTTGGCCGCGACCACACAGGCCGAATGCAACCAGTTGAGGCAATTGATAGCGGTGAACGGATCATTGACCCCCGGTGACATGGCGCGGGCAATCATCTCGACCAGTTGATCAACAATGAACATCAGGTTTTGACTTTCCGTCGGACTATGGCCAAGCGCGAAACAGGAGGTCAGTTCCTCCTTCCTTTCGTCTGGTACGTCTGGCCCCCAGATCCGCAGAACCACGGTGTCTTCCGTGACAAATTCGCCCACGGGCAAGGGAACATCGATGAACAGGTCATGATCCTGCGCCAGATCACGCAGTTGTTCCTTGTTCATGGTTTGAATGTAGCCGGATTGCCCCAGGGTGACGGTTATGGCGGGATCACCGGTGGGTTGCTGCGAGGTCCCGGCGGGATCACGATCTGACTGGGCATCAATCAGCGCCTTGATATCCCTGACCAGGCGTTTGCCCAGTCCGGCGGTGATATTGGACACATTGATTGTCTCAGGGATGTGGTGGACAAAATAGACAACCGTGAAGACCGACACGAAGGTCAGCCCAAGCGCGATGAGAATCGACAGATAAGGGACAAAAAGAGCGGTGGACAGATCTGCATCGGCGCCTGTCGGGCTTTGGATCGCGCGGGTGATAAGCAAGGCGTAAACGAAGGTGGCAACCAGAATGCCAAGGCTCCATTGGTTGCCCCGATCGCGCATGAAATTGCCAATCAGCCGTGGCCCGAAATTGCCTGAGGCAAAGGATACAGCCACAATCGTCATGGAGAACATCACCCCGGCAACCCCGAACACAGATTGCGAGATGATCGACATCAAAGACCGCGCACCGTCCACTTGGGTGTCGCGCAAACCTTTGGGCAAATCGAATGGTAACAGATCGGGATGCTGGTCAAGGTACAGGGTGCCTTGCGCCAGAACGGCGGCAAGGCAAACCAATGAGCCCGGCAAGAACCAATAGCTGGCGCGGACATCCTGGATCAGCTTGGCGACAAGGGCGCGTTTGCTCATGTGAGGCCGCTACGGTGAATATATTCGGGCGCTATCATGGGGTCTTTCATATCTCAGCCTGAGCGAATTAACGCACGACTTGCCTTCGGGGTTCCATGGAATGTCACAAAATCGGCCGCGCGGGCAGCTTTTCGGTGTCAGTTTCGGCAATGCGTGCCAGCTCTTCGAGGTTGTTGATCTGCAACTCGCCGTCTGACCATGATGACAATTGCCGGTCACGCAGGACCGCCAGCGTCTTATTGGTGTGCACAAGCGAAAGCCCCAGTGCATCGGCCAGATCCTGTTGCCGGAACGGCAAAGGCATCACACCGTTGCGTACCAATCCCAATGCCTGTCCCCGTTGGAACACCCGCACCTTTGCCCAAGCGATGGCTTGAATGGCGCTGCGCTGCCCGACGGAAGACAGCGCCTCGCCCAGGAAATGTTCCTCGCTGGCCGCAAGCCATGTCAGATCAAACGCGCGTTCGGGGTGGGATTTAAACAGGTTCCAAATGCCTGATCGATCAAACACACAAAGGGTCATTTGCGTTGTCGCCTCAACGGAATGACCCATTTCGCCCATGATGCCCGCCTGCATCCCGATAAAATCACCCGGAAACACAAAGCTCAGCACTTGCCGGCGGCCATTTGGCAATGTGTTGTACCGAAGTCCCATGCCGCTGAGAGCTGTGAAAAGCTGTGGACTGTTGGACCCCTCCATCAAGATTGGCGTGCCGGGATCTACGACGAGCTCGCCCACCTTGAATTTCTGCATAAAGCGAACTTCTTCTGCCGAGAGGTCTTGAAATAGAGGTTTTTGACGTAGTGGGCAATTTTCGCATTTTTGGGCCATTTAATGTCTGCTCCTATGTCATAGTTTAATGCGGTGTGTTTCCGTGGCGCTATATTGGTGTTTCACTTTGGGGAAACGCACATGCGAAGAAAAGTAGTCATCGTTTTGGATGACGTCGTCGTGGCGTTGGACCTTGCACAAACGTTGCAGGATTTGGACCCCGCGGCGCATATTGTCACCTACCGGTCTGCGGAGGACGCAAAAGAGGCGGCGAAAGGTCAGGACAAGGCGTCCTTGATCATTTGGCAACCCTTGTCAGAAACGCCTGAGGAAAACAGCGCCGTCCTGGTCCAATGTGACCTTGCGGAGCGCAGTATTCTGCTGAGCGATTCAGCCGAAACAGTGTATGACGCCGCGGCCAATGTCGTGGTCCTGCCGCGACCTTTTTCAGCGGATATGGTTAAGAACGCAGTTTCTCGGGTCAGCGCCGATCACTAGAGGCGCCTGCCTGCAGACCAAATAAGAATGCCTGCAGTAACGGCGGCGCGTCGGACGAGGCTGGCGCTGGCGTCGCCTCCGGCTCTGGCGCGGTGTCCTGATGTGGTTCATCCGATCCGGCCAATCCGATCAAGAGCAACCCGATGCCCGCGTAGGCCGCGCCGATGACCGACGCCGCAATCAACGTGCCATAGGCAGTCGCCAGAAAAATCCAGCTGGCACCGGTCAGAAAACCAGCGCCTACAAGGACGCACAGGGCGCCCGCACTGACCATACCGGCCTTGCGAGCGGCCCGTGCCGCGGAATGTTTGACCTTGCTCAGCATCTTAGCGGCGTGTGCTCATCAAGCCGACAAGAAATCCAACGCCAGCCGCGATACCAAGTGCGGTGGCAGGTTGCGATTTCACAAAATCATTGGCCTGACCGTGCACGTCGCGGGCGTGGCTGCCCAGCAGATCTGCGGTCTCAATGCCTTTTTGGCGGGCCGCTTCGACTTGTTGCGCGGCTGCGTCGGCAAGCTGCGCTTTCTTGGCTTTGCCCATGTCGGACATTGTGCTGGTCAGATCGCTCAAATCCTTGCGCAGGATTTCGATCTGATTGGTCAGGTCTTCAACAGAAACGTCTTTTGCGGAACCGTTGGTGCTGGCACGTGCCATGATATCACTCCTTGATTTTTGTTCGTGTGTCTCTGTCCACACAACAGATGGCTGCGCGAAAAGTTCCATAAAACATTGGCCAAGATTCTTTGGAACTTGTCCAAGGGGTAGTCCGTTGTTGTCTCAGATCAGCGTCACATCGAGACGCACCAACATTAACGAAAGGACCATGACATGCTTTCTTGGGCAGTTATCTTTTTTGTGGTCGCCATCATCGCGGCCATCTTTGGGTTTGGCGGTATCGCAACTGCATCGGCAGGTATCGCACAGATCCTCTTCTTGATCTTTTTGGCACTTTTTGCCGCCACGTTGATCGCGCGCGCTGTCAAAGGACGGTCCGGATAAATCCGGCACCTGCTGCGACAGCCACCACCCAACGAAAAACCCCGCCTGAAGTGCAGGCGGGGTTTTCTTTTTGGATGCGCGTTCAAATCAACGTTTGAGTGTTTCGGTTGAGGCAAAGAACATCGCCTGGCTCACCGCAGATTGCACCTGATCTTCCTTGTACGGTTTGGCGATCAAGAACGCAGGTTCGGGGCGGTCCCCTGTCAGAAGCCGCTCTGGGAAGGCCGTGATGAAGATCACCGGAGTGTCCCCCAATTCCGTCAGCAAATCATTGACCGCATCAATGCCGGACGAATTATCGGCCAGCTGAATATCAGCAAGGATGAGATCAGGCTTATCGCCTTTGCCCTTGGCAACGGCATCTGCGCGGGTCCGGCCCACGCCAGTGACCGTATGGCCAAGATCACTGACAATCGCACTGAGATCGGCGGCGATGATCGGTTCGTCCTCAATGATCAGGATGCGGCCAGAGACGCTGTTTTCCATGTCCGAACGCGCGGTCGAGATCAGATGCTGCGCCTCGTCCTCGCTGACAGACATGATTGCGGCGACTTGACCTATGGTGAATTCCTCAACGGTGGACAGCAACAATGCCTCGCGTGTGTTTGGCGCAAGGGACGCCAGATGTGCTTGGGCCCTGCCAAGCGCACCGGCACTGTCTTCGACCACCGGCGCGCCGGAACTGGACCAAATTGCGTGAAAACATTTGAACAGGCCAACCTTGGTTGTCATGTCGCCTTGAATAATGGAACGATCTTCCAGAATCGCCTCCAACGTGGCGATTGCGTAATTGTCCCCACTGGTCTGAGACCCGGTCAGTGCCCGCGCATAGCGGCGGAGGTACGGAAGTTCCCGTGCGATCTGATCAGAAAGGTCCACAGTGTCTTGTGTATCCGACATTCTTTTTTGCCTTTTTTTCAATTTGTTTCGGAACCAAACGCGGTGATCATGCGTTCGGTTCCGTTGGGTGATGAGTTTTTTCGAAAAAAAGAGACCGAGAAGCAATGACAGATAACAAATCAAAAGACGATGAGCGCATAGCAGACCTGATCGATCAGAACCTCAAGATGGTCTATTCCGACCTTGTGCAGGAGCAGCTCCCTGATCGGTTCAAGGATCTTCTTGATGTTCTCAAAGCGCAGGATGCTGAGCAGAAGGGCAACAGTTAATGTCCGAAGATCCAAGAAATGAATTGGTCGAGCATTTGCCGGCCCTGCGTGCCTTTGCGCTGAGTTTGACACGCAACGGGGCGACCGCCGATGACATGGTGCAAGACACCGTTGTCAAAGCTTGGACCAACATTGATAAGTTCAAGCCCGGCACCAAGATGCGGGCTTGGTTGTTCACCATCCTGCGCAACACCTATTATTCCAGCCGCCGCAAACTGAACCGCGAGGTCGCTGATGTGGATGGCGTGTTCACGGCGACACTCTCGGTCAAGCCGGATCATGATGGGCGAATGCAGTTGAGCGACTTTAAGCAGGCGTTTGAGTTGCTGCCAGACGAACAGCGCGAGGCGCTGATCCTTGTTGGGGCATCCGGGTTTTCCTATGAGGAAGCTGCGGATATGTGCGGCGTGGCCGTTGGCACTGTCAAAAGCCGCGCAAACCGTGGCCGCGCCAAGCTTACGGAACTTTTGCATCTGGACGATGAAGGGCCGATGGAATTAACAGATTCGGCCACAATGGCAGTTATTTCGGGTGCAGGTACGGTTCCGCAGTGAAGCTGAGTGAAGATCAAACACCGCGCTGGTACAAAAGCCTGCGGTTTCGGATGGCGGTGATGATGTCATTGGCGATGCTGCCAATCGGCATGATTGCTGTCAGCCAGACGCGCAGCGTGACAGAACAGGCGCAGCAGAATTCGGAACTGGCCCTGCTGGGTTTGACCGAACAGGCTGCAGCAGAAGAGCGCATCGTCATCCAGCGGGCATTCGGTCTCGCCTCTGGTGTCGGTGCGTTTCTTCCGCAAATGCTGGAAAATCCGGCAGCATGTTCCAAACGACTGGCGAAGGTTCTGGAAAACGCCGGGATCTTCAATTTCATCGGTTATGTACCGGTTTCCGGACGGATGAACTGTTCTTCATCCGGGGTCGAGCTGGACTATTCCAACACCCCCGGCTTTGCCGAAGCCATCGAAACGGGGAGGCCGCGCATTGAGGTCAGTATAGACGGGCCCAACGGCGAAGGGTCGGTGATAAACATTTCCCATCCGGTGTTTGACGAGGATGATCTGACTGGTTTTGTCACTGTGTCCGTTCCCCATTCCATCCTGGACGCTCTGGGCGATGACAGCGGCAATGAGGCGCTGCTGGATCTACTGACCTTTAACGGAAACGGCGAAATCCTGAGTTCCCGCAACGGCGCAGAGGCTGCCGTTGCGAATTTGCCTTTGGGCATCAACCTTGCAGAGTTTTCCACCGTGAGTGCGCAAACCTTTTCCCGCCAGAGTGTCTATGGTGAGGATCGCATCTATGCAGTTGTGCCCATCGAGGCAGGAAAAATATTTGCCTTGGGCGTTTGGGACAAAGACAATGGTGTTTCCGGTCAGATCAGCAAGATCCTCCCCACCAGCCTGTTCCCAGCCTTGATGTGGATGATCAGCCTCGCCGTGGCGCTTTTTGCGGTGCACCGGTTGGTGTCTCGCCACATTCGAAGCGTTGGCGCACAGATGATGCGCTTTGCCGACAACCGTACCTTGCTGACGGACGAACGCACCCGCGAGATGCCAAGCGAACTGCAAAACATACAAAATTCCTTCCTCGCCATGGCCCATTCCATCCTGCGCGACGAGGCGGAGCTGGAAGATTCTGTGCGGCAGAAAAACGTCCTGCTTAAAGAGGTGCATCATCGGGTCAAGAACAACCTGCAACTGATCTCCTCGATCCTGAACATGCAAATCCGAGAAGCGCAGCATGACGATACAAAACGCATTCTGCGCCGGATGCAGGATCGCGTTCTGAGCCTCGCGACCATTCACCGCGACCTTTACCAGACCAGCAGCGGCGGGTTGGTCAATGTGGGCGAACTGGTTCGGGAAATCATCGAAAGGTCGGTTGAAATCGGGACAGACGCCGCCAAGGACATCGACGTCGAGCTACAGGTCGAAGATGTCATGCTCTATCCTGATCAGGCTGTGCCGATGTCCCTGCTGGCCTCGGAGGCGGCAACCAACGCGATGAAATATGTGGGCGCTAAAGACGCTGGGCGCAGCAAGATATCTGTGAGTTTCACACGCGACGCGAATGACAAATGCCGTTTTGTTCTTGCCAACAGCCTCGGAGATAAACCTGCCCCCAAAAGCAGTGGCATGGGGTCAAAGCTGATCACCGCTTTCGCCATCCAATTGGGGGCAGAGATCGACGTTACGCGCGATGACGACCAATATAAGATGACGGTGCGTTTTGATGCGGCAACCTTTGAGTTGGAGCCGGGCGACTTCTAGGTTCAGGATCTATTCATCCTGTGTCTCTGGCGCCAAAACCGTGCAAGTTCAGTGGCTTGAGACATGTAGCAACAAACGGGTTCATTAAAAACGACTCACGCCACTGAAATAAAAGGTTTTGCCGTCCTTCAGTTTTGGCAGATTTTCCCCGTGAGCTTCGTTGCAGCTGCTTGAAACTCAACCAAAGTCCCTGCGCAGCAGCGCCTTGTCACAGGCAAAATCTGTCAAACCAGAGAAAAAGGATGAATGGGTCCTGAACCTAAGGTGCCGGGGCCATCGCGACGAAGATCGACCCACATGCGATGGTTCTGAGCGACCCTCAGAGTTTGTTCTGATCGGGATCTGTACGGATCAGGTTCGGGATACCGTCCACGATCGGCTGACCCAATGCGCGTTCGGTGATTGTGATCATCCAGATCAACAGCGGGATCGCGATCACGCCCCCAATCGGCCCCCATAGCCAAAGCCAGAACACCAGCGACACAAACACCAACAGCGTGTTCACCGACATGCGTTTGCCGACCATAGCTGGGGTCACAAACTGGCCCTCTACAGCATTCATAGACAGATAGATCGCGGCGGGGGCAAAGCTGGCCGCGCCGTTGAACACGACCAAACCCGCCACCAGCAGCGTGGCGCCCAAGGCCAACGGACCCAGGTAGAGGATGTAATTGAGAAAGAACGCCGAAACACCCCAGAACACCGCGCCGGGCATGCCGATCAGCTGCATCACGATAGCAATGGCCACGCCAAACGATCCGTTGATCGCGGTGATGGTCAGGAAATAACGGGAGACCTGACGTTCTGCATGCAGAAAGTCATCCCTGTTTAATGTAGGAACAGAGGCACCGACCCATCTGTAAATCTCTGTTCGGGTCAGCAAAAAGAAATATAAAACACCAACAAACATCATCAGTTGAGCCAGGAACTGTGGCGCATAAAACAAGGCATCCGTGATTGAAGGCACATCAATGCCTTCTGCCGGGGGCGGAGCCTTGTCGCCTTTTGGGTCAACCGCCGCTACGACGTCTTCTGCAATTTCATCCAAACCGAGGATCATCGCCCTGATCCCTTCGATCGTGGTTCGCAACTCAATCCATATGACGGGCGCGCGCGCGATGGCCTCTGCCACGTAGGGTTCCAGCAGAAGGACGAGGCACACCACGGCAATCATCGTGAACGCAACCGTGGCAAACGCGGACAATGACGGACGAAGGCCAATGCGTTCCCAAAACCGGACAAGCGGCGAAAGCACGATCCCAAGGATCAACGCAGACAGCACGGGGGCAAAGAAATCCTGGGCAAATTCTAAAGTCGCAAATGCCGTCACAACCCCGATGCCCAGAATTGCGAGGCGGGTCATCAGCGTGCTGGTCATATTTTGGGCTTTCATCTTGGCGCTGCGCGGCGGACCTAAGGCAGCAGAGCCAGCGGCGTGGCAGGCGTTTTGGGTTTGAGACCCCAACTCGGCAATAGACTGGGCAATTCAGAAACGAGGTGCCGGGCCGGGGTCTCAGACAATAACGCGGGATGAAAGGTTCGGTTCCGGTCTGATAGAAATTTTTTGAAGACAAGCCAAGTTTTGCCCGCCTTGACTACGAAAGCGTTTTGGCGCGGGGGCTTAGGCGATCCGTTGCCATCCTTCAGTTTGGTTGGCCACCTCAGCTTGCCAGCCCGTCATCTCGGAAAATTCCTGCGAGGTAATGCGTTGGCTGCGGCCCAAAAGACCGCGCATATCGGAATGTAGCGCAAACCGGAGCAGGAAACGTGGCAGCTTGAACAAACCGCGGCGGCCAACGGCCGTGGCCAGCGCTTTGATCGCCTGATCTTGTGTGAAGGGTTCTGTCTCGGCCACATCGAAAGTGCCGGATTGGCCATGATTGAGTGCGGCGATCACCGCTGACGCTGCATCGTCGATCCAGATCATTGACTTGTATGTGCCGCCGCTGGCCAAGGGCATCACGACACCTTTTCGCGCCATGGCGATCATTTCTTGGCTGTCTCGGGAACTGGGGCCGTAGAAACTGCCAAACCGCAAATTGATTCCCCGGTTTTGACTGCCGTGTGCGGCAAAACGGGCTACGTGGTTCTCTGCCGTTAAAGTGGATCGCAGCGGCGTTGGCGGATCGAGTTTTGCCGATTTTGCACTCAGCCAAGTGTCGCGGCCATCCGCATACATGAAAAACACGCTCGGATAGATGAAGGTTTTGACACTGTCACTGGCCAGCGCGACATCCACAAGGTTGCGGGTGCCTTCATCCCGGATACGGTCATTGTCGGCCCAGGCCGTCGCGGATTTCATGTCTGATGTTTTGGGTATGCGCGTTGCAAGATGCAGAACGGCATCGCAGCCTGCCATGCCGTCGCGCAGGCTTGAAGGATCAAAGAGGCTGGCACCGATCGGCTCCGCCCCGAGCGCGCGCAAGGCCTCCATTTTTGCGGGGTTGCGGGCCATTGCGATAATCGTGTGCCCACAACGGGCCAGCGCACGGATGACGGGACGGCCAAGCACGCCGGTACCGCCGGTTACAAAAACCTTCATTATACAACATTCCTTATATTCTGGGTGGCCCAGGCTTGGCCCAGGACTGCAATGCGCGGGTCAACGGAAGCAGCGAAATCGGTTAAGAGATCGCTGATGGTTTCCGTCTGGAGAGCTTCGCGATAGGCCATTTCGGCGCGGAGCATCGCACGGTTGATGCCACACGGCTTGGGATAGGCTTTGGGGTCGTCGACGGCACATGGCCCACGCTGACGAATTTCTGAGCAGCGAAAAGCGGGGGTCGTCCCTTCGACGGCGTGAACAATGTCCAGCAATGAAATATCTTGTGGCGGTTTCGCCAGGCCATATCCTCCAGCCGGTCCGGGAAAGGACGCCAGAATACCGTTCTTGGCAAGCGCCTTCAGGTGTTTGAGCAGATAGCTCTCGGGCACACCGTGAAATTCGGCCAAAGCGCCTCCTGACAGCCGGGCCTCTCCGGGCAAGGCCGCCAAAAGCAAAACGCAATGGGCCGCCCATTCAACGCCATCACTCAGTTTCATCGACATCTCCTTACGAATCAATCAAGATATTCTTTATCTAGGATAAGAGGTGTCGTCAATTGAGAGGCGGACTGATTGGTAACGGATCGATCCCGATCAGGCTATCAAGTGAAACTGCAATTGAGCGATATTCATGCCGCAACCATTCAGATGTTGGGCTGTCGTTATGAGAAGAAACGTGGCACAAGCATATAGTTCAACCCGAGATTGCCAATTTGCGCGTGACACGGGTGCACGATTGAAATAGGCTTTCTTGCGATCAAAGATCAAAGGTGCTTCATGTCCTCCACACTGCCAGAGTTAAAAAGTTTCGAGGCAAAATCCAGCCTGCAGCACGTTTTTCAAGAACTCAAAGACGCTATCATGAT
The DNA here is from genome assembly GCF_016801775.1 of Sulfitobacter mediterraneus. Taxonomy (NCBI): domain Bacteria; kingdom Pseudomonadati; phylum Pseudomonadota; class Alphaproteobacteria; order Rhodobacterales; family Roseobacteraceae; genus Sulfitobacter; species Sulfitobacter mediterraneus. The sequence goes on from NZ_CP069004.1 coordinate 3,408,435, forward strand.
GGGGGAGTTTGCCCCTGGGCAAAAATTCCGCATTGATGAGTTTGCGCAGGTCTTTAAGACCAGCCACATGCCCGTGCGCGAGGCGATCAATCAGCTGACAATCATCGGCGCATTGGAAAGTCATCCCCGCCGGTCCGCGTCAATCGTGGCTTTCTCACCGCAGCGTTTGGATGACCTGATGGATTTGCGCTTGGCGGTCGAGGGCCGTGCCATCGAATGTGCGGTGGAGAAAGTTACAGCCGAAGACATCGCCACGCTGACGGCGTTTCGGGCCCAGATGGATCAATTGCTGCAGAGCGAGACATTGAACCTAAAGGCTTATCTGCGTCTCAATCAGCAGTTCCATTTCAGCATTTATGCGATTGCTGACAATCCGCAACTGATGGATGTGATCGAGCTGGCATGGCTGCGGTATGGCCCGATGTTGAACATGCTCAACGGCGGATCTGCTCGGGATGCTTTGATGAGCGGCAATGACGATCATATGGAAATGATCGAAGGACTGCGCACCCGCGATGCACAACGTGCCAAAGATGCGCTGCGCTCTGATTTGTTGGATGCCGCAGCGACGATTTGTGCGCGAAATGACGAGCTGGAGGCGGGGTAGGGCGGCAACATCCTGTAACCGCCCGCAATTGAGATTTCCTTCGCCTTGATTAAAAATTAACCTGATCTTTGCCTTTCAGGGCCAGCATTTCGCGAGCTTCCGCAGGAGTCGCCACGCGGCAACCCTGCGCAGCCAAAGTGCCTTTGGCCAATTCAATTTGTTCGGCGCTGGTTGTCGCCAGCTTGCCCGGTGCCTTCCAGAGAGAATCTTCGAGGCCAACCCTCAGATTGCCGCCCATGGCAACAGAACTGGCTGCAATCCTTTGTTGCGCTGCGCCCGCGCCAAGCACCGACCAGACATATTGATCGCCAAACAAGCGGTCCGCTGTGCGGCGCATCATCATCACATCCTCTGCATGGTTGCCGATGCCCCCAAGCAAGCCAAAGACGGATTGTACAAAAAGCGGCCCCGTCACCAGTCCACGGTCAAGGAAGTGCTTGAGCGTATAAAGATGGCTGATGTCGTAGCATTCAAATTCAAACCGCGTGCCGCGCGCACCGCAAGTTGTGAGAATATATTCGATCTCCTTGAAAGTGTTACGGAAAGCCAGATCCCGAGAATTTTCGAGATGCTCGCGTTCCCAGGCATGTTCGAATGTGTCGTAACGGTCCAGCATCCCAAACAGACCAAAGTTCATGGATCCCATATTGAGAGAAGCCAGTTCCGGGCCATAATGCGCTACCGGCTGCACCCGTTCTTCCACAGGCATGAATGGCGAGCCGCCCGTGGTTACGTTGATCACGCAATCGGTCTGTGCCTTCAGCTTTGGTAGGATATCGGCAAAAGCGGCCACGCTTTGATCCGGCTTTCCGGTCTCTGGGTCGCGGGCATGCACATGAAGCACTGCCGCTCCGGCCTGCGCGGCGCGGATACCCTCAGCGACAATCTCTTCCGGAGTCACGGGCAGATACGGCGACATCGACGGGGTGTGAATCGCCCCGGTGAGGGCGGCCGTCACGATCACGGGGCGGCGCTTGTCCTGTCCTGCGATCTTGGGGGATGCAGGTGATTCTGTGCCCGTTCGCTCAGCTTTTGTCATTGTTTTCACACTCCTTGTTATTACGGACCGCCGTGATTGGGCTGTCATGCTAGGCCCATTTAATCCGATTATATATCTTTGATCAAAGATTTTATTGACGTGATCAGTTTATGTGGGTTAGCGTCGCTCCATGACAAGCGGTGCGCGGGAGGAATGCGCGGCGCACAGGTCATCAAACGGGAGGACACCAGAATGACACTTAAGAACGGAATGACCCGCCGCCGGTTCACCAAGGGCCTGCTTTACGGAACTTCGGCTGCGTTAGCATCGCCGTTGATCATGCCGCGCCGGGGCATCGCTCAAGAGGCTTTGGCAAACGGCAAGATCGGTGGGCCAACAGGCTTCGAGGGCGCCGAAGCCTATCAGTACGGGGCAGACACACCTGAAGGCCGCGCAATGGAGGCGTTGCGCGCAATGGCCGGCACCAACTCAGCACCGACCCGCATTCGTCTGGCGCTGTCAGAAGGATCCATTGGCCAATTGACCCAGGCTTTCCCCGAGGGCGCACCATCCATCAAAGAACTGTTCGAAGCTGAAAGCGGTATCACGCTGGACATTATCGGGGTTCCGTCCGGGCAGGAATTTACCAAGGCGGTGCAAGATATCTCAACCAACGCTGGTGAATACGACATCTACACCACTGACTTTAACCGTCTCGGCGACATCGTCGAAACCGGCGGCGTCGCAAATCTTGACGAGTTTGTCGAAAAGCATCAGCCGGAATGGGCTGCTGAAAACGGCTATGTCGGCGGTGAGCAAGGCGTTAGCTTGCTCAACAAATATAGGGGCAGTTACTATGGTATCTCGCTCGATGGTGACTTCCTCACATGGATCTATCGCAAAGATCTGTTTGAGGATGACGCGATGCGTCAGGCCCACAAGGCCGCGACAGGCCGCGAGCTGACCTTGCCTTCCACCTATGCCGAACTTGATGAAACGGCGCTGTTCTTCACCAAACACACAAATGGTGAGATTCACGGCTGCACCGATCTGCGCAATCAGGGTTGGGGCTATATCAACTGGTACGGCCGCTACACCACGATGGGCAATCCAAACCAGTTCCTGTTTGCCGACGATGGCAGCATGCTGATCAACTCCGAAGCTGGCGCACGGGCCACGCAAGAATATGTCGATAGCCTTGCCCACCATGCCCCGGATGCGATCTCTTGGAGCTGGCCAGAGCAATACGGGTCTATGGCGAACGGCACCTCTGCAATGACGTGCGCATGGTCGAATATGCCCAAGTTCCTCGACAATCCGGCAAATGAAGGGTCCAAGGTTGTCGGGAAGCTGGGATCTTGGACGCCGCCAGGCCGCGAAGTCGATGGCGACCTGATCAGCCGCTCCCTTTTGTGGTTCTCGCTGGCCGCATCCGTATCCAATCAAGCGGACAATCCCGAAGCCTGCTATCTGTTCCTGCAGTGGCTGGGCGGGCCGCAAATCTCATCTTGGATGGTGGCAAACCCTGCGGGTTACTTCGACCCATGGCAGAACGCGCATCTGGATGATCCGTTGGTGCAGCGGACCTATCACGACTACCATGTGGACACGATCCGCAAATCGATTCAACGTGCAGTGCCGTCGATTAACTATCCCGGCGCGACAGCCTTCCACAACGCCCTGGACGAAAACCTCGTTGCGGCCCTCACCGGTGAAAAAACCGCCGAGCAGGCAATGGCGGACACCGAGCGCCAGTGGAAACGCATCACCCGCCGCGTGGGCGAAGACAAGTTGCTCGAAGCAATCCGCTTTAACAACGAGGCTTGGCCGACGATCACTGATCCGGTTACCTGATCCACAAACACAATCCTACAGGCCGGCCTTTGCGGGCTGGCCTGTGCTTTGATCCTGTCTCAAAGGGCTTTTTGCATGCAGTTGTCACTGTCCTTCCGCGTATTTCGATTTTTTGCCATCGGGCTGGCATTGGTCTTCACGCTCATTCCGGTTTTGTGGATGATGTCGATGGCGTTCAAACCTATTCCCGAATGGTCTGCCAGTGGCGACAACCTGACATGGTGGCCCAAAGACCCGACGCTGGACAACTTCCGCTATATCTTCGGCGCAAGCTCAAGCGAGTTGTTGTCGACATTGGAGCGCACCGCGGGGCGCCCCATTTTGGCCTCCCTGCTGGCGGCGACAATCGGCACCTTGATCGCGATGGTTGTCGGATCGAGCGCGGCCTATGGCGTATCGCGTTACGGGTCAGGTAAGAACCTGCCGCTGGCATTGATTCAGCTCCGGCTGTTCCCCCCCCTCGCGGTCATGATCCCGGTGATGGTGATGTGGACGTTCTTAGGACTTACCGACACGTGGTACGGGCTGAGCCTGGTCTACGGCATCGTCACACTGCCCTTCGCCTTCTGGCTCATGAAAACCTATTTTGACGATATGCCGATTGAGATCGAAGAGGCTGCATTGGTCGAAGGGTGTTCGCGCTTTCGTGTCCTTACCCGCGTGACCCTGCCAATGATGCGCGGCCCGCTGGCCTCATCCGCGTTGCTGGTCTTTATCCTGAACTGGTCCGACTACCTGATCGCATTGATGCTCACGACGCGCGATTGGGTCACGATCCCCGTGTACATGGCGTCACTTTCATCTTCGATGACCGGACAACTTTACGGTGCCAAGGCGGCGCTGGGTCTGATTGCAGCTGTGCCGCCTGTGATTATGGGCATCTTGATTCAAAAACACCTCGTGCGTGGCCTGACATTCGGAGCGTTGAAGCAATGACACATTCCTCGCCCCAAACCTCGAACGCTGCGAAAGACGCACCGAAATCCCGGCTTGGACTTTGGTTGACCCTGCCGGCACAGCTTCTGATCCTCTTTGTCGCGGTTTTCCCGCTGCTGATGCAGCTCTACCTCAGCTTCTCCGACTGGACTCCGCTGGCCGGACGATCTTGGACCCGGGCGCATGAATTGTGGATCGGTTTTTGGAACTACTCGGACCTCTTTGCAGATCCGCGATTTTGGGGTGCCCTGTGGCGCACAATGATCGTGATCGGTATCGCAGTGCCGGTTGAATTCTTGTTGGGGCTGGGTCTCGCCACCCTGTTCATGCAAGATTTCCGCGGCAAGAAGGTGCTCTATTCCACGCTGCTGGTGCCGATGATGATCGTACCTGCGGTTGCCGGATATATGTTCTTTTTGCTGTTCCAATCGGATGGTCCAATCAATGGTTTGCTCTCTGCGCTGACCGGGCTTGATGTGAGTATCCGCTGGCTGACAGACCCTGACCTTGCGATCTTTGCGGTTATGATTGCAGACATCTGGCAGTGGACGCCGCTGATGTTCTTGATCCTTTTGGCAGGGCTTTTGGGCGTGCCGCGCGAACAACTGACGGCGGCGACCCTTCTGGGCGCATCCCCGTGGCAGCGGTTCCGCACCATTGTGTTGCCCAAGATCAAAGTCATTATCGTGATTGCGCTGGCGATCCGCGTGATCGAGGTTTTCAAGATCTTTGACACGCTGTTCATCATGACAGCTGGCGGTCCGGGCACAGCGACGGAAACGATTTCGGTGTTCTTTTATAAGATCATGACGCTGGAACTGGCCTGGAGCTATGTTGCGGCTGCAGGTCTGGTGATCCTGATTGCCCTGTCGATCCTCGCTGTTGCTGCGATGTATTTCCTTCCCAAATCCAAGGAGGCAGGCAAATGACCAGCATCCACCTTGCTAATATCGTCAAGAAATTCGGAGATTTCACCGCGATCCAAACCATGAACTTGGAAGTGCGCGATGGTGAGTTTCTCGCGCTGCTCGGGCCATCGGGTTGCGGTAAATCCACCACGATGAATATCATCGCGGGGATGGAAACCCCGACCCACGGTACGGTCAAATTTGGCGAACGGGACATCACCCATGTGCCGATGCAAAAGCGCGGCGTTGGATTTGTATTCCAGAACTACGCGATCTTCACCCATATGTCGGTCTATGAAAACCTCGCTTATGGGCTGCGGATGAACGGCACCCCCAAGGCTGAACTGGATCGCAAAGTTCAGGAGATCGCGGAGTTTCTGGAATTGACCGCGATCCTGCATAGACCGTCTGCGGGACTGTCAGTGAACATCTTGCAGCGTCTGGCCATCGGTCGTTCCGCTATTCTGGAGCCGTCAATATTCTTGTTGGATGAACCCTTGTCCAACGTCGACGCCGCGTTCCGCGCGGTGATGCGTCAAGAGCTCAAGCAGCTGCAGCGCAAATTCAAACAGACCATGGTTTACGTAACTCATGATCAGCTTGAGGCCATGACAATGGCGGACCGGATTGCGGTTATGGACCACGGCGTCCTGCAACAAGTTGGCACGCCGATTGATGTCTACAACAACCCTCGCAATCTGTTTGTCGCGCAGTTTTTGGGCTCGCCGGGGATGAACTTGCTGCCGGGCGCCTTGGCAGATCGGGGCGGTGATATGTTTGTCGATCTTGAGCTGGGCGGCAGCATCGCGCTCAAAGGTAGTGATGCACAGGCCGGTCGCGCCGCAAAAAGCCGCGATGTGGTCTGCGGCTTCCGCCCCGAGGCCGTGCAGTTTGATGATGCGGGTGTCTCCCTCTCTGTGACCTTTGTCGAACGGATCGGCGCGCGGACAATTGTCCACATGGGCAAGGGTGCCGCATCGGTAAAGGCGGTTTTTGATAACAAGGTTGCTGTGAACGTCGGGGATCAAACCCGCATTGCCCCCCAGGACAATGCAATCCGTCTTTTCGCAGCGCAAAGCGGCGAAAGCCTGCAGGTGGCATAATGGCTAGTATTTCCTTTCGCAATGTAACCAAACGCTTTGGCGACACCATGGCGTTGAACGATGTGTCCTTTGATATTGAGGATAACGAATTCTTCTGCTTCTTTGGGCCGCCTCTGTCAGGCAAATCAACCATCCTTCGGATTATTCTGGGCCTGGACACCCCGGACAGTGGTGAGGTGTTGATCGACGGCAAACCGGTAACCCACATCGGGCCGGCAGAACGAAACATCGCAATGGTGTTCCAGAACCTCGCCTTGTTTCCGCATATGACTGCACGGGAGAATGTGATCTTCCCGCTGGTCGAACGCAAAACCGCTCCTGCGGAGATCGAGGCCAAGCTGGGCGATGTGGCGGAAAAACTGCATATGTCGCACATCCTGCACAAACATCCGGCGCAATTGTCGGGGGGCGAACGACAGCGGGTCGCGATTGCCCGTGCGCTGGTTCGCGATCCAGTGGCCTATCTGATGGACGATCCGATCTCGGCCTTGGATGCACGTCTGCGTGAAGAGACCCGGATCGAGCTGAAACGCATTCAACGCGAGGTCGGACATACCCTGATCTATGTAACGCACGATCAGGAAGAGGCGATGTCGATCGCCGACCGTATGGCGATCCTGCGCGATGGGCAGGTGCAACAAATTGGCACTCCGATAGAAATCTACGATGCGCCTGCTAATACCTATGTTGCTTCTATGCTCGGCGCGCCTGCGATCAACCTGTTCGATGTGGATGCCATCAGCGGTGTTACCAAAAACGGGGCACTTGATCTCAATGGAGTAGATCTGGACGGGGTTGAGCGGGTCGGCCTGCGTCCTGAAGACGGGCGGCTGATTGGTGTCGACAGCGGTCTAAGATCAACGGTCTCAATGGTGGAGCCTTTGGGCGGGGCGACAATCGTGACGCTGGACCCGCCCGAAGGTGGCACACCGATACGGTTGATGCTGCGCGGCCAGCCAACGATTGAGGTCGGCGCAGGAATAGCCATTGAATACACCCCAAGCGCATTGATGCGCTTTGACGCCAACAATGAGCGCATGGGAGACACAAAATGAAGTTCGAGGGTAAAACTGCCATCATCACCGGGGCATCGCGGGGGATCGGGGCCGAGACCGCGCTGCACCTCTCGGATTTGGGGGCAAATGTGATCTTGCTGGCCCGATCCGGAGATGAGATCGGCGCGCTGGCAGATGACATCAAAGACCACGGCGGCGCTGCAGAGGCATTGACCTGCGACGTGGCCAATCCCACCGACGTGGCCAATGCCATTGCGGCCTGCAAGGACCGGTTTGGCGGCTTGGACATTCTGGTGAACAATGCCGGGTTGATTGACCCGATTGCCCGCCTCGAAGACAGCGATCCACAGGCATGGGCGCAAGTCATGAATGTGAACGTGCTGGGCGTTTACCACATGCTGCGCGAAGGCCTGCCCCTGATGGGGCAAAGCGGTGGCGGGACAGTGATCAACATCAGCTCCATCGCGGCGGTCAAAGCATTGGAAGGTTGGTCGCATTACTGCGCTTCCAAAGCCGCGGTGCTGTCGCTGACCCGCAGTGTGATGGCCGAATGGGGCGATAGGGGCGTGACAGCTGTAGGACTCAGCCCCGGCACAGTCGCGACAGGCATGCAAAAATCCATCGCGCAATCGGGCCTCAATCCCGTCAGCCAAACCCCGTGGGAGGCACATATCCCGCCGCAATGGGTTGCCAAGGCGATCGCTTGGCTCGCGCAAGGCGGTGCGGTGGATTACGCGGGCCGCGATTTTTCAATCAAACACAAATACGGACGACGGGCGGTGGGTCTGCCCGAAGACGGCGCATTGGACGGCGAATAGGAGACATCACTCATGAGCAACGACAAAGACGGAAAAGACCGCGGGTTTTACGATGGTAACGGGTTTGACAATTTGACCGGGCCGGGCGCACAGCAGGCCTATGATTTCTGGGACCGCCTGGAAGAGATGCGCAAGGATGAGCCGCTGAAAGGCAATCTGTACGATCCGCGGGTCTCTGCGGATTTCCCGCAAAACCCCTGCAATCTGCCGATCAACTTGATGTTGTGGCCAGAACGGATGATGGACTTTGTCATGCTGCGCGGCGAGCCGGGCGGGGAATTTCCGCCACATACCCACGGCTATGGTGATGAGATTTATCTCATCATTAACGGCGAAGGTATCGTGATTATTGACGGTGTCGAATACGAGGCCAAAAAGCACGATATTTTCTGGATCCCCGCAGGCACACCGCACACTTATCGCACACCAGCAGACAAAACTGAAAGTTTCGACATCTTTGCGGTCAATGTTCCGGGCGTCAAACACACGATGCGGTCCACCTATTGGGCAGGCCCGCCCAAAGGCAAAAAGGCGGGCGACAATGCTTGATCCAGAAGACAAGAACCTGGGCAAGGCCGTGGTCGAGGCCCCCTTTGCCGCCGCATTGGAAGATCTGGCGCAAACCAGCGATGATCTGGTTGTGGTGACAGCGGATTTGTCCAAATGGACCGACGTTCTGCCTTTTGCCAAGGCGCACCCCGATCGGTTTGTACAGGTCGGCATGGCCGAGCAAAACCTCATGGGTGTGACCGCTGGTTTGGCCAAATCCGGTCTTTTGCCTGTCGCGGTGACCTTTGGCGTTTTTGCAACACGTCGCGCCTATGACCAGATCGCGATGAGCCTTGCGACCCAACCGTGCCACGCGATCATCGCTGGATTTTTGCCCGGTTTGGACAGCCGTTTCCGCGGTACGCATCAGGCTATCGACGATCTGGCGTTGATCCGCTCCTTGCCGGGTTTGACAGTGATTGACCCTGCCGATGCCACCGAGTTACGGGCCGCAGTTGTTGCCGCCGCTGAACACGAGGGCGTGATTTATATCCGTTGCAGCCGTGGCCGCGCCGAACAGCTATTCGACACTGGCACCGGATTTGAAATCGGGCCAGCACGGGAATTGCGCGAGGGCAGCGGCGATCTGGCGGTTGTGACCACTGGCGCCGCGACCCGCTGGGCCGTGGAAGCGATTGAAACGCTGGCCGATCAGGGCGGGGTGTCGCATTTGCATGTGCCGACGCTGAAACCCTTTCCCGATGCGCAAGTGGCTGCGTTTTGCGCCCGTAATGCACGGGTGATCACGGTGGAAAATCATCTGGTACATGGTGGCCTTGGTGCCAGCGTCAGTGCAGCCCTGGCGACACGCGGTATTGGTGTGCCCGTCCAGATCAAAGGGATCAACGACCGTTGGGGCGAATACGGGACACCCGAATTTTCTCGTAGCAAGCTTGGCCTTGGCTGCACAGACCTAGCTGCCGCGTTTGCGCAAAAACAACTGGAGGCATCATGAAACCCAATGCGCCCTCAACCGCAGAGCTTGCGCTGACTGCCGCGCGGATCCGCCGGATGGTGATCGAAATGTGCCGTCAACCCAAACAGGGCTATGCCGGACAAGGGCTTGAGCTGGCCGATATCATGACGGTGGTGTTTCACGACATCAAGCGCCCACAAGATCGTTTTCTGTTGTCGACAGGCCATGCCGCCATCGCGCTTTATGCCGCGCTTTGGTCCGTTGGTGAATATGAACAAGAAGAGCTGATGACCTACGGCTTTGACGGGACCGAAATTGAAGAAAGCCCATTGGATGATCTCAAGGGGTTTGAGATGACGGGCGGGTCATTGGGGCAGGGGCCAAGTCAGGCCGCTGGTTTGGCGCTGGGTCTTCGGATGCAAGGCAGCAACGCGCGGGTCATTTGCGAAGTCTCTGATGGTGAGCTGCAAGAAGGCGCCGCTTGGGAAGGCTTTATGTTTGCGGCAGCCCGCGGCCTGTCTAATTTGGTTTTTGTGATCAATGACAATGGCGAACAGGCCGATGGCGCCACTGCTGAGGTCTTGGACATCGGTCCGCTTGCGCCCAAATTTGAGGCGTTTGGCATCAAAGCAATCGACGTGGACGGCCATGATCTCACCGCGCTCCGCACCGCCTTTCGCGACGCAGAAACCGCCGTTGGACCGGTTGCGTTGATCTGCAAAACGATACCCGGCAAAGGTATCAAAACCTTCGATCAATTTGCCCGCGTTCACTATGTGCGCACCACCGAAGAGATCTGGCAGGCCGCTGCCGATGAGTTGGATGCGCAGATCACTGAACTAGAGGGGGTGCCGGCATGAGGCTTGATGGACAGGTCGCCTTGATCACTGGCGCTGCGCAAGGCATTGGCCGTGCCTGCGCCGAAGTGATGGCGGCACATGGGGCAAAAGTGGCCGTGACGGATATCGTCAAGGACGGGGCCGACGAGGTTGCGCATGCTATCGGAGCCGAGGCCGGATCATGGCAGCTGAACACCTCAGATCGCGGCGCAGTGTTTGAAACAGTCGCGGCAATCACCGCAGATCTTGGTGCGCCAACGATTCTCGTGAACAACGCAGGCATCCAACGCATTGGCGCCACAGAGGACCTGGACCGCGCTCTTTGGGACGAAAGTATCGCGGTCAATTTAACAGGCGTGTTTGACTGCATCCAAGCCGTGGTGCCGGGCATGTTTGCGGCAGGCTACGGATCGATCGTCAACCTCGCCAGCGTGAATGCCGAACGCGGCATGCCGGGGCGCACGCCCTATTGCGCGACCAAGACCGGGATCGTCGGAATGACCCGTGCCATGGCGGTGGAATGGGCCTCACGTGGCGTGCGTGTCAACGCGATAGAGCCGGGCTACGTTTTGACCCCGATGGTGCAATCGGCCATCGACGAAGGCCTCCTGGACCTGCCCCAATTGATCGACCGTATACCGATGCGCGAACTGGCCGCTTGCGAAGATATCGCCAATGCCGCGCTTTTTCTATCGAGCCGCGAAGGCCGTTATATCACCGGTCAGGTTCTGCCGGTTGACGGTGGTTACCTCGCCTATGGCGCACCGCGCCCAACATCTGATCTTCCCACACGCACATACGAATTTGGAAAGGACCGTACATGAGCAAACGTGTCGTCATCATCACAGGGGCCGCCGGAGGCCTTGGCGCAGACATGGCTCATCACTTTTGCCAAAGCGGCCATGCGGTGGCTTGCGTCGGGCGTTCCTCGGAGCGCCTCCATGCGTTGGCCAAAGAGCTGACAGATGCGGGACATGATGCAATTGCAGTGGAATGTGACCTTGCCATTCCGGCCCAGATCGAAGCCATGGCCGAGACTGTCGCGCAGGCCTTTGGCGGGATAGATGTGTTGGTCAATAACGCCGCGACTTACAAGCTGCGCCCCTGGCTTGAGATCAGCGCTGAAGAATTTGACCATATCATTTCGGTCAATCAGCGTGGCTGTTTCCTGACCGCAAAGGCATGTTTTCCCTACCTTAAGAAAAGCGGCACTGGCCGGGTTGTGAACATTGTTTCGAACACACTCTTTATCGGTTGGGAGGGGTTGATGAGCTATGTCAGTTCCAAGGGCGGTATCATCGGTCTGACCCGAACATTGGCCCGAGAAATCGGCAAAGAAGGCGTGACCGTCAACGCGGTTGCACCCGGCGCTATCCCGACCAAAGCCGAAGAACATCATCCCGATCAAGATGAATTCAACAAGAAAATCCTTGATTTCCAATCTATGAAAGTGCGCGGAACACCTGGGGACATCTCCCGTGCGGTGGCCTATTTTGCAGATGAAGGATCAGGATTTGTCACCGGCCAGACTCTGATTGTTGATGGCGGCGGAGCGATGATCTGATGCAGATTTTCGGCAACACGCTAAACCGCAAAGACCTGATGCGCCGTGTCGGCAGTTTGGATCAGGTCGCGGGAGTGCGGTTGGTCGAATTGTCTGATGGCGCCGGGCGCGGGGTGCGGATGCTTGAGTTCCGTTCTGGCGGCGGGCTTGAGTTTGAGGTGATCGTGGACCGGGCCTTTGATCTGGGCGCGGCGCGGATCGACGGGCGCCCGCTGAATTTTACTGCGCCGCTTGGTGTGCAGGCGCCATGGTATGGGGAAGCCCGGTGGCTGGAAAGCTGGCTGCGGTCCTTCGGCGGCGGTTTGATGGCGACAGGCGGGCTTGATCACACGATGTTCCCTACCGAGGATGACGCCAGCCATCTGAACTATCCGGCCAAACCAACGGAGACTTATCCGCTACATGGGCGGCTGACCAATATTCCAGCAAAGCTGACGGGTTATGGTACGCGGTGGGACGGCGATCAGCCAATTCTATGGGCCGAAGGCGAGGTGCGACAAGCCTGCCTTTTTGGCGAAAACCTCAGCCTGACGCGCCGCATCGAGGTGGCGGTTGGCAGCAACACCATGTCTTTGCACGACCGTGTGACCAATCACGCCCATACTGCCAATCCGCAACTTTCACTTTATCATGTAAACCTTGGCTTTCCCCTGATCGAAGAGGGCGCGCGGGTTATCGTTGACTATGAAAAAGCCGAGCCGCGCGGGACGTTTGACCCGGAAGGCTGGCAGGTTTTTGGGCCTCCCGAAGCTGGATTTTCCGAAGAGGTGATGGAGATCTACCCGAAATCCATCGATGGCTGGGCCGAAGCATCGGTGGTGAATGCGCAAGAAGACTTGCTGTTTCACGAACGGTTCCGTTCGGACACCCTACCTTATCTCTTGCTTTGGCGGATGTTTGGGGAAGGCACCTATGTTGTGGGGCTTGAGCCATCAAGTGTAGACACCACGCCCCGTGAGGCGCTGCGTGAGCAAGGCCGGTTGCCAATGTTGGGCGCCGGAGAAAGCCGCGACTACCACATGGAGTTCACCGCCCATTCGGGCCGCGATGCTGTGGCATCGTTTCTACAAAAAACGGAGGCGGATTGATGGATGAACGCACACAAAAGGTGATCGCCGCTGCAGGCGCGGAACGATCGCAATGGGCGTTGCTGACTGCGCCAGACAGCGTGGCCTATGCCGCCCGGCACGTGGCCGGTGTTGAAACCGGACCGTCGCCTTTTGACGGTGGTCCGACGGCAGCACTGATCAGTCCTGAAGGTGAGATCAGTGTTTTGTGCAATGAGTTAGAGGCCGCCGCGGCGCGATCTTCGGATGCAGATCATGTGTTCACCTATGAAAGCCTTGGCTTTGCCGATCTGCGCCATCTGACGCAAAAATATGCCGAAGGGCTGGGTCAAATGCTGGACCGGACGAACGTTAAGGGCGCAATCGCGGTCGAGGCGGCAAACTGTCCGGCTTCCGTTATGGCTGCCATTGGCGGGCGCGCGCGCATCCGGTGGTTTGATGTGGAATTGGGCCGTGCCCGATCTATCAAAACCCCCCAAGAGATTGCCGCGCTGCGCCATTGCGCAGAGCTGACGGCCGCAGGGCAAGATGCCGTTGCCGCCGCTGTGACGGAAGGGAAAAGCGAACTGTTTGCATGGCGCGACATTCGGTTTGCAATGGAAGAGGCCGAGGGTACAAGGCTGCCCGTGGCGGGGGATTTCGTCAGTGGCGTGGCGCGCACCGCAGCAATCGGCGGCCCAGCGACGGGCCGTACTCTGGCGCACGGAGATCCAATCATCTCGGATCTGGCGCCACGTGCGCGGGGCTACTGGGGCGACAGCTGCCGTACTGCTTGCTTGGGTGAGGCGTCGCCCGCGCTGATGCAGGCTTACGACCTGGCTTATGAGTGCTACCAAATGGTGCGCGATACGCTGCGGCCGGGAATTACGGCACATGAATTTGACGCGCCGATACGCCAGCGCATCAAGGACGCGGGGTATTTCAATCCTGTACATATGGGGCATGGCATCGGCACCTCAGTTCATGAGTGGCCGCGCCTTGTTCCGGGGGAACAGGCCTTGATCCAGCCCGGTATGGTGCTGATGGTTGAACCAGGTGTGTATCGCGAAGATATAGGCGGCGTGCGGTTGGAGCAGATGTTCTTGATCACGGAAACGGGGCACGAGGTGCTGTCGCCGTTTGATATTCCTGCGCAAATGCCGATCATCTGAGCGACGCGTTGCTCTGCCTCTGCTTGTTCAGAAGCCCTTAATGAAAAAGGCCCGGCTCCTTTCAGAGCCGGGCTTTGTGTTTCTATGATGATCGCATCAGGCGTCCATCAAGATGTCTTCTGTCTCACCTGTGTCCGGGTTGCGGACGATCAGGCGTTTGCGGCCATCTGGCAACAGTTCTGTCTTGAGGATGTCTTTGCCATCGTGCTGTTGTTTGTTGGGCGACAGATGCGGCGTTGTGCCATATCTCCAATCCAGCTCAACCGGTGCCCAGGCACGGGTTTCCAGGGACTTGTAGAACGCATCCAGAACCGCGGCGACGACATAGCCGTCATAGAAGGTTTCCTGCGGCTCACGGCCTTCTTCCAATGCGGCGAACTGATCGGTGAACATGTCGACATATCCAAGTGCCACGGCTTCGTCGCCTACTGGGAACAACCAGCCGCTGTCGGTTTCTGCCTTTTCGGCAACATATCCATCAGCGCCGCCTGAGCTGTACATCTCAAAGCCAGTGCGCAGGAAGTGATCCAACCGCACCATGCCTTGGGTGCCGCTGACCTCATCGCGCAGATCCATACCGCCACGGAATGTCCAGGAACATTCCATCTGCCCCACAGCACCACTTTCAAAGCGGATAAGGCCGATGGAATTGTCTTCGATCGGGATCGGGTGATACAGCGTGTCGGCCCATGCCATCACTTCGACGGGGCGGTTGCCCTTACCGACAAAGTTACGAATGATTTCAACGCAATGACAGCCCATATCGATGGTACAGCCGCCGCCAGCGCGGTTCTTATCCCAGAACCAGGCGGAATGCGGGCCAGGGTGTGCCTCGCGGGAACGGAC
Source organism: Sulfitobacter mediterraneus (assembly GCF_016801775.1). Lineage (NCBI taxonomy): Bacteria > Pseudomonadati > Pseudomonadota > Alphaproteobacteria > Rhodobacterales > Roseobacteraceae > Sulfitobacter > Sulfitobacter mediterraneus. The sequence goes on from NZ_CP069004.1 coordinate 3,423,588, forward strand.
CCAGGTGATGTCACCCAACGCACCCTTTTTAACGGCCTCCAACGCCTTGAGCGTCTTGGGGGTGTAGCAAAGGTCTTCGAGATAGCCAGCAAAGATACCAGCCTTTTCGACGAGCTCAAGCATCCGCTTGGCTTCTTCGGCATTCCGGGCCAGTGGTTTGGTACACAAGACCGCTTTGCCCGCTTCGGCGCAGAGGCGAATCGCCTCTTCATGCATTGAGTTGGGCAGGCCAACGACGACAACATCCGTTTCTGGATCGTTGATCGTTTCTTCCATGGATGTGGCATGGCGCGGAATGCCCCATTGCTCACAGAACGCCTGACCGCGTTCCTCGGTGCGTGAATAAACATTCATGACACGATCAGGATTTCGCTGCCCGTGCAGCACCTGTGTGTAGAAATTACATATCAGGCCTGTGCCTAACATGCTGATCTTATGCGGGGTCATTTGAGGTCTCCTCCCTTCGACTCTGTTCCTATCTTTGATTGTGCATCTTTGATCAAAGAATGCAACAGGTATGTTCCACGGTGATGTTTTCGCGGAAAACGCCGTTTTTGACGCAATTTTGGCGTCAGGTCTGTGATGGGTTTATCGGCCAGCAGCGATTTCAAAGATTGATTTGGAGCATTGCACCAGATCTGCGTTGGCTCGGATTGATCTGGAAATCCACCTGGCCACCAAGTGGAAACCCAAATCAATCAGCTGGCGCGCATGGCATTCTCTGAGGCCGTCCAGAGATCATCCGCTGCGGCTTCAGAAGACACAATGGCATCGGTCTGAGAAGAATTGACCCCGCCTTCGAACTTGAAATTCTCAATGAGTGCTTTCATCTGCTGGGCAGATTCCAGCAAAACTGCGGTCGCAGCTGAAGATTCCTCGCTCATCGCGGCGTTGGTCTGGGTCAATTGTTCCAATTCAACAACAGTCCCTTCCATCTGCTTGATCTGATGCGCCTGATCTCCAGTGGAGACAGCAATGGCTTGCACCGCTTCGGCGGCTTTGGAAATGCGGGCGACCACCTCGTCCATTGCACTGCCAAGTTCAGTGATCAATTTGCTGCCCTGTTCTACGCCGCGTTGGCTGTTGGCGATCAGTTGGCCGATTTCATGGGCCGATTCCGCCGACCTTTGAGCAAGGGAGCGCACTTCGGTTGCGACAACTGAGAACCCTTTGCCACTTTCCCCCGCACGGGCCGCCTCAACGCCTGCGTTCAACGCGAGCAGATTGGTCTGAAAGGCGATCTCATTGATTACATCGGTTGCGACGCTGATCTTGTTTGAATATTCCGCGATCTGCGCCATCGCTGTGACTGTTTTATCGACAACCTGTCCGCTTTGTTCGGCAGCGCTCTGGGCGCTGACAGCAAATTCGGTGGCTTTGTTGGCATGATCGGATGCGGACAATGAAGCAGAGTTGATTTCGCGCATCATGTCATTGGCTGTGCTGAGACGGCTCGCAGCGCCTTCGGTGCGCTGGGACAGGTCTTTGGCCGCATTGGACAACTCAGAAGAGCTGTTGGTAACGATCTGCGCGTTCTGCGAAATGTGACCAAGAGCAGCGCCAAGCGATGAGGTCCCCTTGTTCACATTCATTTTGAGTTTTGAAAATGCGCCTTGGAACTCACCTTCCATCTTGAGGGTGAGATCGCATTTTGCCAAAGCCTCAAGAACACGGGACGTTTCTTTGACACCAACCTCGACCGTCTCGACAAGCTGATTTACCGAGGCGCGGATGGCATCGTCGTCATCCTCTGACGCGGCGTTTTGCATTCTGCCGGTGAAATCCCCCGCCTGTGCCAATGCGATCACCCTCGCGAGTTCGGCTTGCATTGCTTCTGTTTTGCGCGATCGTTCCAAAGCGTCTTCTGCTTGTTGCCGTTCCAGATCGGCCTGTTCTTGCAAGGCTTGCAGACGCGCCGCTTCCGCTTCTCGGGCGGCGGCCTCTTTGGCTTTTTCGGCGTCTTGATGTTGGGCCTGTGCGATGGCCAAATCCCGTTTGGCCTGTTGGCCGTCACGGAACACGACCAGGGCACCCGCCATCTGTCCCAATTCATCTTTTTGCCCGATATTGGGAATTTCGACATCATCCTGATCGGCGGCAATCGCGGTCATTGCATTGACCATCTTATGAATGCCACGTGACAGGCGGATGCTGACCGCAATGGAAATGAGCAGGCTTAACGCAATTGTGGAAATGCCGACGGTGAGGATCACAAAAAGGGATCTGCTGATCGAGCTTTGCGCCCGCTTGATGGCATTCTCGGTCTCGGTTTTCGAATTTGTCAGGTTCTCTGAAATGACGCCAAATATCTCACCATAGACAGAAAGCGCTCCGCGCAACCCGCCAAATGCGATCCTGGGGTTTCGTTCTGCCATGCCCAAAAGGCCGTTCAGTTTCTTCTTGAACTCGGTATAGCTTTCTACGGGGACAAGACCCGCCTCAGCAAAACGGTCCAACTCGACGATCATCTGATCAATCTGACCGCGCATTTTCGCGGCATCTTCGGCTGGGCCGTTCATTTCAAGCCAGAGAAGGTACTGGTAAAGCTTCTGGATCAATGTCGCGAGCGCCGCGCTTGCCTCGTTGTTTGCTTTCTCCTGCGGCGCTGCAATATCAGTCAAATATTGCATGGCGCCGGTGGCATCATTCAAGCCGCGATAGGAAAACATGGACACCACCGTCGCCCCGATAAAGGACAGCAGGGCGACAAAGATGATTTTCTGCTTGATAGAGGTCGGGAACACGGCTTGCGCCTTTCATTCGTGGCAGAGATCAGCCGTTGGCCCAACTGCACAAGATATTTTGCGCATCAGCCCGCACACAGGAGCCGACAGATGGCGTGAGATCGCCGCTTTCCGGGTTCATGAATTTCAGCTGCACCTGATAGACTTCGCCGCTTTGCGGTGTGTTCGCAATGATGTCATGGCCAAACTCGAACCCGTCAAAGTCTGCCGCGGCGGTAAAATCTGTCCCGACAAATTCTGGCCAAACGTTATCGGCCCAGACGGTGCCATCTACGTTCATGGCAAACATATGTAGAAAATACTTTTCGGCGTACCAGTCTTCGGATTTGTGGTTGAAATCCTTTTCGGCCTGCTCACGTCCGACTTTCTGATAATGGGTGACGGCGCGGGCCACCATTTCTTTGGACATATCGCCCATTTCCTGAAGATCGGCGGCTGCCACGGCGGTGGCGGTACACATCAGGCATGCTGTGATAAGCGGCTTGTTCATATTTTGCTCCTGCATTCGGATCACGGGTTGCAGAGCGGGGTGTAAGCCTAGGTCGCTAACATTGGCTTAATGGCCAGAAGACCATCTCAGGATTGTCCGAAAGTGAGGATGCCCAAACAAGAACAGCCCCGCGAAACCGCGGGGCTGGATAACGTGGCTCAGGCCATTCAGCTCAATAGCGCCGGATCAGGAGGCAACCGCAAATGGGTTGTTGGCTTTGATGTGCTTGAGGATGTTCTCAGGGCTGCTTTCGCCGTAAGGATCATCCGCGCAATTGTCCTCGATGCCCGGCTCTTCGAACCAGGCGACGATTTTGCCGTCATCTACAACAGCCGCATAGCGCCAGCTGCGCAGGCCGAACCCAAGGTTGTCCTTCTGAACCAACATCCCGATTTTACGCGTAAATTCTGCGGATCCATCGGGGATCACCTTGACGGTCTTGATGCCCTGATCTGCAGCCCATTTGTTCATCACAAAGGAATCGTTCACCGAGAGGCAGTAGATATCTTGCACGCCTTGTTCGGCAAATTCACCCGCCAGGGTTTCAAAGCCAGGCAGCTGATAGGTAGAACATGTCGGTGTAAATGCACCGGGCAGTGAGAACAGGATGGCACGGCGGCCACCGAAGTAATCCTGCGTTGTCATGTCTTTCCAGGTGAAAGGGTTTGGCCCATCGATGCTGTCGTCGCGCACGCGGGTGCGGAATGTCACATCAGGCAATTTCATACCGATACGAGGCATAATAGTACTCCGAATTTTATTTGATTTAAGTCATCGCTGGAACGCAGAAATTGACCTTGTTTTGAACGACAACTTTACTGGACAAACCGGGTGAAGCCGCCCTTTTTACGGGCGTTTCGGACGGACCATTCAGTGCCGCCTTCCTTGTGGGTGATGGGAGAATTGTCAACCCGATCTCGGGCTGATTCTCGCGATCCGGCCCGATCATTTCTGCAAGGCGCACTGAAAGGCGGGTGAACTTTGATAAGGACTGCAGGGTATCTGCCCCTAAGCTTGCGCCTGACCAAAGAATAGTTCGAATTTGCCTGTCTCGCCATCGCGCTGCGCGGCGGTTTTAAGGGGCGGCTTGCGGGCCGTAATGACCGGCCAGATCTCTGCGTATAGCCGCGCATGTGCGACCCATTGGTCGCTGCCAGGCTCGGCATCTGTTCGGATCGCGTCCGCCGGGCATTCAGGCTCGCAAACACCGCAATCAATGCATTCGTCGGGATGGATCACCAGCATGTTTTCCCCCTCGTAGAAGCAATCAACGGGGCAAACCTCAACGCAGTCGGTGTATTTGCAGGCGATACAATTATCGGTCACGACATAGGTCATGGCAAAGCTTTCTCATCTGTTTGGTAAAATAGCCGGGCGCGATCTTTCAGGCGATCATTCTGAAACGGTTAGGATCTCGCTTAGCGGTTTCTTGATCTTGGCGACACGCGGGATCGTGGCATCAGCCGCGGGATGGCCAACCGCAAGGATCATCACCGGCTTTTCCGATTGTGGCCGGCCAAGCATATCGTTGAGAAACTTCATCGGGTTGGGGGTATGTGTCAAGGATGTCAGCCCGGCATGGTGCAGCGCCGCAAGCAAAAATCCTGTGGCGATGCCAACGCTTTCAGGAACGTAGTAATTTTTGTAGCGCGTACCGTCGTCAAAATGGCCCCATCGCTGGGCAAAAATCACAATCAACCAGGGCGCATCCTCAAGATGGGGTTTGTTGTCATTGGTCCCGATCGGCTCAAGCGCCTTGAGCCATTCATCGCCTGCGCCGCCCTCATAGAATCTGCGTTCTTCTTCTTCCGAGGCATCGCGGATGCGTTTTTTGAACATAGGATCGGAGATGGCCACAAAATGCCATGGCTGGTGATTGGCACCCGATGGCGCGGTTCCGGCGGTTCGGATGCATTCCTCGATCACGGCTCGGTCAACGGGGCGGTCGCTAAAATCGCGCACCGTGTGCCGCTTGAGCATTTTACCGTGAAAAGATTGCGCCTGTGCCAGTATTTCGGCGTCTGTCATATCTGCGCGGTCGGGCAGGGCAATCGGATCGAATGTGATGTTTTCGCGGGCAAACATGAGGGATCTCCTTTGGCAGTTCGTTTCGGCACAGCAGTGGCAGCAGCCGGGTTTAGCAAAGTCGTAGCCTGTGAAATGAACCAAGGCATTCCTCATTGATGAGGAGCGGCGCCGCGACTACTTTAGGGCACAACCTAGGGCCAGAATGCGCTCCATTTCGCCAAAGGAAATTGATTTGAAGCGGTCAAATCCACCAGAGGACACAGAACTCAGCCTGACAGCGACCCAATGTGCTGCGCTGGTGGAATGCATCGGATCAACCCGGTGTGTGCCGGCACTGCTTGAGCTTGCGCATGAGGTTTGCGGTGCCGATTTTGTGTCGGTCTTCTGCCAGGGAGATCGTGATCTGCCGCTTTTGGTTGGCACCGACGGCCGCAAAGGCAAACAACGGGCCGAACGGGCGGCGCAGGGCTACACCCGCCACATGGATGAAGACCCAAACACCGTTCTGCTGTCCGGTCGCAAGGGAGAGGGGGATTTCCTGACAAGCCAGAACGCGGCTGACATCAAATCCTTCACTTACCGTCGGGATTGCTATGATCTGCCCGGCATCGCGGGGCGAATTTCCCTAGTGCGGCGCGCATCCACCTATGGCCTTTGTGTCAGTCTTTACAGCGCCGAAGAGAGTGGTGTTTTTGACCCTCCCAGCCACAAAAGGGCGGCGGCAGTATTGCCGTTCCTCTTGGCTGCGGTGGAGCGGCACGTGGCTTTTTCCCTGAAAGGCTCCGTCTGGATGGAGCAGGACATTCAAGCACGTCTCGCGCTCAGCTATCCAGGCCTCACGCACCGCGAACGGGAAGTTGCCGCCATGGCCATCAAGGGACGTACTGCTGCGCAGACGGCTGAGATATTGGGGCTGGCAGAAACCACCATCATCACCCATCGGAAGAATGCCTATAAGCGCATGAACGTCGGATCACTGCGCCAGCTGGTCGCCAAATTCTAAGTTTGGCCAAGGCACATCCCGCCATGTGCGGTGAATGTGTGTTTGCCAATCGGTTTATAGGATGAACCAAATGCCATGTGACAGTTGCGGCTCGGTATTTGCCTCGCCGCTCGAAAGAGGACGCATGCCGGTTCGGGCTCTGAAACAGAACAAACTACATGACCAGATCGCGGAATTGTTGATCGAACTCAGCCTGGCGGGCGATTTTCCCCTGGAGACCGGTTGCCGTCCGAGCGCGACTTTGCGGATCAGTTGAAGGTCAGTCGCGGATCGCTGCGGCAGGCTCTTGTTGTGCTTGAACTCAGCGGTGTTCTGGAAATTCGCACCTCCAGCGGGATCTTTGTCGCGGAGAATGCGCTGTCCAATGCCAACCGCTTGCCGTCACTGGATGTCAGTGGCAGACGGCCGCTGGATATTATTCAAGCCCGCCGTGCAGTCGAAGGAGAAACCGCGTTTCTAGCGGCCAAGCTGGGAACTGAAGCGGATATTGAGCGGATCAAAGCCGCTGCAAAGGCGCTGGAAGAAGGCGAGCGGCGCTATGGTCTGCGCCACCCGTCGGACCGCCAGTCCCACCGCGAAATTGCCCGTGCAAGTCAGAATACTGTGCTGGGCGATATGGTGCGCGATCTGTGGAACATGCAGCGCGGCAAGTATTACCAGCGCCTTGAAGATCACTTTTCGACCGCCGAAATGCGGGACTATGCGGTTCGAGACCACCGGAAAATTCTGGCTGCGATCACGGCGGGCGATCCCGATCTGGCCCGCCGGATGATGCATCGCCACATGGACCGGATCTACAATAACTTGGCCACCAGCGCGTTGGAGCTGCCAAAAAGTTGAAAACGGGAGGGGCGGTTGACAGATCTTGTTTTGGTTATATGGTCCATTCAATGTACCAATTTGCGATGAGGTGGATTTGATCCATTTTTCGCGCTTCTGCCGGTCCGACAATCGGGACGGCGTACGGTGTTCAGGGAGGACCCAAATGAAGTCAATTATCAAATCAACCCTCGCGGCTATTGCGCTATCGGCGGCGGCTGTGACAGGCGCCTATGCGGCGGATGTGTCGGATCAGAAATATGTTATGGTTGTTCCGATCTCGGGCCATCCGTTCTGGGTGCCGATCCGGCAGGGTGCACAAGATGCGGCTGATCAACTGGGCGTGCAGTTCGAATTCACCGGCCCCGTGGAGTTTGACAACATCGCAACGCAAAACCAGATGGAGCAGATCGCGCTGACCCAACCGTCCGCCTTCCTCACCGGCGCATTTGACCCGTCCATGTCCGAAACCATCAAGCGCGTGACGGAAATGGGTGTGCCCGTGGCCACGTTCGACAGCGACGCACCGGACAGCCCGCGCATCACCTTTGTTGGGCCAGATCACTACAATGTCGGCTTTCAGTACGGCAAAAAGATCGTTGAGTTGCTGCAAGGGCAAGGCAAAGAAGAGGGCCAGATCGGCCTGCTGACAGCCATCAACCAAACCAACCTGCAAGTGCGTATCCAAGGCCTGAAAGACTACCTGTCTGCCAATGCACCCGCATATGAGGTTGTCGCGATCGAAGACAACCAAGGCGATGATCAGATCACCGCCGAACGTACCAAGACAATGTTGCTTGGCAATCCCGATATCGACGGTCTGGTAGTGATCAACGCAACCGGCACCGGCGTGGCAACAGCGCTGACCGAACTGGGCCGCAAAGGCGAAGTGATGGTTGTGGCGTCGGATGTCTTTGATCCCATCGTCTGCGGCATCAAGGATGGCGCGATTCAGACAACCTCGGCGGTCAACACCTATCTCGAAGGGTTTCTCGCGCTGAAGCTGGCCTATGAATATGTCAACAACAACCTCGACGGCACGCCCGGTGCGGATGTGGGTGTCTCTGTTCTGCCACCAAAAATTGATCCCGGCATGTTCTTCATCACCAAAGAGAACGCCGATTCATTCCTCGTCGGGAGCTGTTCATAAGCAGCCTCGCGTCCGGCTGGCAGATTGCTGGCCGGACATTACTGTCCTTTCTCATGAAGAGGTCCCATGACCTTGCCCCAGACAAACACTGATCGGCTAGGCGATGCAGGAGGGTTTGACGTCAAACGCCTGCTGTTGAGCCGCGAGATTATCGTCGGCGTGATGATCCTGATCACCGCCATCGCCGCGACAATGCTGTCGCCCTATTTCCTGACGGCCGCCAACATCAAGAATGTGGTGATTGGTATGTCAATCGAGATGATCGTCGCCATCGGCCTGACGATTGTTCTGCTGAGCGGTGGGATCGATCTTTCGGTTGGCTCTGTCGTCGCGCTAAGCGCGGTTGTCATTGCGCTGGCCTTTAATGCCGGCCTGTCCATTCCTGTGGCCATCGCCGCGGGTCTTTGTGCCGGTGTCGTTGTGGGCTTGGTGAACGGATATCTGATCGCCTATGTCGGGCTCAATCCGCTGATCACGACACTTGGCACCATGACGATTTTCCGCAGCGCGGTGTACATCCTGTCCGGTGGATACGCGATGTCTTCGATCCCCGGCAGTTTCAAGGCTCTGGCCAACGGCGACGTTGTCTTTGGGCTGCCCAATCTGGTGGTACTGGTTGTGGTGCTGGTTGTGCTTTTTCACATGGCGATGTGGCAGAATGTCTGGTTCCGCAAATTCTCCTTTCTAGGCGGGTCCGAAATGGCAGCCCTGCGCGCAGGGATCAACGTCAAGCGTCTCAAGCTGATGGGCTATGTAATCTGTTCGGTTCTTGCGGCCTTGGGGGGTGTTGTTGTTGTGGCGCGGCTTGGCTCCGCATTTCCAAACACCGCGACGGGGATGGAACTGCGCGTGATCACCGCAGTGATCGTTGGCGGCTGTTCGATCTATGGCGGACGCGGCACGGTTCTGGGCGCGGCACTTGGTGTTTTGTTCCTGGCGCTGGTCAATAACATCCTCGTTTTGAATGCTGTGTCTGTCTATTGGCAGGGGGTCGCATCGGGCTGTGTTCTGATCCTCGCTGTTCTGTCGGACGCCATTATCAACCGGGGGAAACGGTCATGACCGCACCAAACAAAGTGGTCGAAATGACCGGTATCGAAAAACGGTTTGGCCCTGTTGAAGTGTTGCGCGGTGTGGATTTCGAGCTCTATGAGAACGAGGTTCTTGCACTGCTGGGCGACAACGGTGCGGGCAAATCGACGCTGATCAAGACCTTGTCGGGCTACTACCAACCTGACGCGGGGCAAATCCGTATCGGTGGGCAGCCGGTATCCTTTGGCACGCCGCACGAAGCCCGTGATCACGGGATTGAAACGATTTATCAGGATCTCGCGCTTTTTGACAATTTGGACGTGGCCGCCAATGTTTTTGCGGGCAAGGAAAAGGTCGGCGGCGGCTGGCGCAAGATGCTGGGATTTGTGGACCGCAAAGCGATGCGCAACGAGGCCCGCGAAGCGGTCAGCCAAATGGCAATCAATATCCCCCGCATCGACCAGGAGGTCAGCGCCTTTTCAGGTGGTCAGCGGCAATGTGTGGCCATCGCCAAATCGGTGATGTGGGGCCGAAAAGTGGTGATCATGGATGAACCGACAGCGGCCCTTGGGGTGCGCGAGACCGGAAAAGTGCTGGATCTGATACGGACGCTCAAGTCGCACAATCTGTCGGTGATCGTCATCATGCACAATATCGAACACGTCATGGAAGTGGCCGAGCGCGCCATCGTCATGCGCTCTGGCACGCGGCGCGGCACGGTCAATTTGAATGGGCCGGATGACCGCGAGAGCCATGACGCAATCATCAAAATGTTGATGTGAACGCAACCCGTTCCACAATGAATAACAAGGATAATATTATGAACGCGCAAATTTTTTCAGGGCGCAAGGCGATCATCACGGGTGGCGCACGTGGCATGGGGGCGGCAGCAGCCCGCGCCATGCTGGAGCGGGGCGCAAAGGTCTGTCTTTGGGATGCCAACGCCGATGTCCTGACCCAGAAGGCGCAGGAACTTGCCCCGCTTGGGCCTGTCATGCACCGGGTTGTAGATGTCAGCGACTATTCCGATGTGGCCGCTGCCGCACAAGAGGCAAATGATCAGATGGGCGGGCTGGATATCCTTGTGAACTCCGCAGGAATCGCAGGACCAAACGCCATGGTCGAGGTCTTTCCGCCCGAAGACTGGGCCCGCGTGATGCAGGTGAACCTGAACGGGGTGTTTCATTGCGCCCGCGCAGTGGTGCCGTTCATGAAAAAGCAGGACTATGGCCGCATCATCAATGTGGCCTCTGTCGCGGGCAAAGAGGGCAATCCCAACGCCTCGGCCTATTCGGCATCCAAGGCGGGTGTGATCAGCCTGACCAAATCCTTGGGCAAGGAGCTGGCGCAAACCGGCATCCGGGTGAATGCGATCACCCCAGCGGTGATCAAGACCGAGATGCTGGATGATGTGACTGAAGAACAGATTTCCTACATGCTTTCGAAGATACCGATGGGCCGTATGGGCACTGTGGATGAGGTGGCCGAAATGGTGATGTTCCTGTCCTCAGAGGCGTGTTCCTATTCCACAGCTGCCGTGTTCGACATGTCCGGCGGCCGTGCGACCTACTGACCCAATGACAGAAGATTCTCGTCCACGCTCATTAGGGGTTCTGCCGGATGGCCAGACTGTCTGGCAAATCCCGATTGCGGGGCAGGGGTTGCGCGCCAATGTCCTAAGCTATGGCGCAACCTTGCAGAGCCTCTACATCGCTGGTCATCCAAAATCCTTGGTCCTAGGGCTGGATGATCTTGAGGGCTATCTGAACCAAGCCATCTATCTGGGCGCGACGGTCGGTCGCTGCGCCAACCGGATCGCAGAAGGGCGTTTTTCGATCGATGGAACTGACCATCAGACAGACCAGAACTTTCTAAATCGACACACGCTGCACGGCGGCGCGTGCGGCACCTCGCGGCTGAACTGGCAAGTTTTGGATCACCATCCTGATCGGGTGACGCTCGGGATGGATTTGGCGGATGGGCATATGGGCTTTCCGGGGGCGATGGACGTCAGGCTGACCTTTAGCATCACCGCCGGACCCGCATTGAGCCTGGAGATCACCGCGCAGGCGGACAAACCGACCCTGTGCAACTTTGCCCATCATGGGTATTTTAACCTGGGCCTGACCGAAGATGTCACAGACCATCTGTTGCATATCCCGGCGGGGTCATATCAACGCCCGGACGATACGCTGATTCCAGAAAACGATCCGGTGCCATTGGCGGGAACGGCTCTCGACTTTCGGGTGGCCAAACCATTGCGCGCGGCATTGCGGGACGGCGGGATTGATCACAACTTTTGTTTTGAGCATCAGCAGGGACAGGCCCTTTTGGCGCAGCTTTCCGCGCCGGACAGCGGGGTTCGCATGGCCATACACAGCACCGAACCGGGATTGCAGGTCTATGATGGCGAACTGACCGATCTGGTGAGGGAAGGGACGCGCAACTGGAACAGCTATGCCGGTATCGCGCTTGAGCCGCAGAACTGGCCCAATGCCATCAACAACCCAAAGGCGCCATCGCCGATACTGCGGCCCGGTGAGGTCTATCGGCAGCGGACGTCGTTTGTGTTCTCAACGCGGCGATGAAGGCGCCTGTCAAAGATGGACCTGATGTTCCTCTTGGCCCCTGACAGCCGTCTGGACGTCATAGGTTTTGCCGTGAGCCGATGCGTCTTGAGGCAACCCGTCTGCCGCAGAAGTCGCGAACAAGCGGTCCAAACCTGAGCCGCCAAAAGCCGGGCAGCTGATTTGCGACGCAGGAAAGACAACCGCAGTTTGAAATCTGCCGTCAGGGGTATAGCGGGCAACCCTTGATGCGCCCCATTGCGCGTTCCACAGATGGCCATCGGCATCGACGACTGCGCCATCCGGAAACAACCCGTCTTCCCGCAGATCCGCAAACACCTGCACCGGCCCTTGCGGCCAGCCGTGATCGTCCAATGCCTGTTTATGGATGATCTGTGTCAGCGTATCTGTGTAATAGGCCCAGGCGCCATCGGGCGAAAAGCAAATGGCATTCGGGATCGTCAGATCCGCGAAGATCTGGCGCAGAGTGCCATCGTGATACCGGTAGATCGCGCCTGCGCCATTTTCGGCTTTTTTGCCCATTGTGCCAATCCAGAACCCACCATAGGGGTCCGCTCGCCCGTCATTGGACCGCGTGACCGGATTGTCGGCTTCGAGCGGCACGACATCGCGCCGCGCACCGGAATCCGGATCAAAGGTGAATAAACGGCTTTCGCTGGCGATCAGGAGCGTATCATGGTCGATCCATCCGGCGGCGGAAACATGTTCGTCGAACATCCAAGTGATCGGTTTGCCGTTCCGCTTGCTGTGCATCTTGCGCCCGAGAATGTCGAACCAGAACAACTGCTGGCGCAGTGGATGCCAGAACACGCCTTCGCCCAGCCTGCAAATCCGTTGGTCAAACAGCTCAACCGACGGATCGGAGAGGCCGGAAATTACTGTGCCACCACGCGCCTCGGTCACGTCCAACCACCATCGACGGTAAATTCCTGACCGGTGCACAAGGCGCTGTCATCCGCTGATAGGAAAAGCGCCATCGCTGCGGTGTCTTCAGGGGTTATCCGACCCGCAAGCGGTTGATTGGCCCGCAAGAACTGTTCGCCCTCTGCATCCAGATGCAGTGTTATCTGGCGCTCGGTCATCACCCATCCAGGCAATAACGTGTTGATCCGCACCCCGGCCGCGCCCAATGGTTTGACAAAGGATCTGGTCAACCCATGCACGGCGGCTTTGGCCGTGGTGTAGGCTGGCATGCTGTCCACTTTGGCCTTCCAGGAGATCGAGCCGAAGTTGATGATGCTGCCCTGCTTGCGGGCGATCATCTGTTCGGCCACCGCTTGAATGGCGAAAAACGCAGGGCGCAGGTTCACGTCAAACGATTGGTTCCAGACGTCAGGGGTCACATCCTGCATCTCATGACGGCTATCATTGGCCACGTTGTTGACCAGAACATCAATCGGGCCTTCGGCCTTCGCAAAATCCGCAATCGCGGCCTGCATCGCGGCAATATCTGTGACGTCCACCTTGCGAAACCACGCCGCGCCCCCCGCATCGGTAATTGATCGGCAAAGCTGACGCCCCTCGGTTTCAGCGATGTCGATAAAGCCGACATGCACACCTTGATCTGCATAGGCCCGTACCATCGCCGCGCCGATACCGGTGGCGCCGCCCGTCACAAAGGCGCGTTTGCCTGACAGGCTTGGGTAAATCGCGTAGCTAAGACCGGGTGATGCGATGCTGGTATCAATGGTTGTCACGGGGCACCTGTCTTTTCTGGGCAATGGCGCGGTACTTGACCGCTGGTTTCAACACCATGCCGCGATCGAGCTGATCGACCATGCCGCGCTGGATCTCTTGCCAAGGGGTTTGATGGGCGGGGTATTGATAGCCGCCCGCTTTTGCCAAATCCTCCTTGCGCCGCGCCAACTCGGCATCGGGGATCAGCACATTCACCTTCCGGAGCGCCAGATCGACCCGGATGCGATCACCTGTCTGCAGCAGAGCCAATCCGCCACCTGCCGCCGCTTCGGGGCTGGCATTGAGAATGGACGGACTTCCGGATGTGCCCGATTGACGGCCATCGCCAAGGGTTGGCAGCTCTGAAATTCCGGCGCGGATCAGGGCGGCAGGCGGCTGCATGTTCACCACCTCGGCCCCACCGGGATATCCGATGGGCCCCGCGCCGCGGATCACCAGAATGCAATCTGCGTCGATCTGCAATGCGGGGTCATCAATCCGGTCGTGATAATCCTCTGGCCCATCAAACACGATGGCGCGGCCCTCAAAGGCGTCGGGGTCTTCGGGGTCAGACAGGTATCTCTTGCGAAAGTCGGGCGAGATCACGGATGTTTTCATGATCGCACTGTCAAACAGATTGCCCGACAAATGCAGAAAACCCGCTGCCTCTTTCAGCGGATCAGCCACGGTGCGGATCACGTCCCGCTCTGACACCTTTGCATCGGCATAGATCTCGGCAATTGACTTGCCCGTGATCGTCATGGCGTCCGGATGCGGCAACACCCCGGCGATCAGCAGTTCTTTGACAACCGCGGGCACTCCGCCGGCACGATAGAAATCTTCTCCCAGATAGTCACCGGCAGGCTGCACGTTACACAGCAGCGGAATGTGATGGCCCAACCTGTGCCAGTCATCATTGCTGAGAGGTACACCCAGTTGGGCGGCGACGGCATTCAGGTGGATCGGGGCATTGGTGCTGCCTCCAAGGGCGGAATTAACCACAATGGCATTTTCAAAGGCCGCGCGGGTCATCACGTCAGAGGGTTTGATGTCTTCATGCACCATGTCCACAATCCGCTGGCCGGTGTGATAGGCCATCTGCCCGCGTTCGCGGTAGGGCGCGGGAATGGCCGCCGCGCCGGGCAATTGCATGCCCAATGCCTCTGCCAGACTGTTCATCGTAGTGGCCGTGCCCATGGTGTTGCAAAACCCCACGGAAGGGGTGGATGCGGTGGCCATTGTCATGAACTCGGCATCATCGATCTCGCCCGCCGCCAGCATCTTGCGAGCCAGCCAAATAGATTGCCCTGTGCCCGATCGTTTTCCTTCGTGCCAGCCGTTCAACATGGGCCCAACCGAAAGCGCGACAGCGGGGATATCAACCGTGGCTGCCGCCATCAGCAGCGCCGGAGTGGTCTTGTCGCAACCAATAGTCAGCACCACACCGTCCAGCGGATAACCATAAAGGCTTTCAACCAGTCCCAGATAGGCAAGGTTCCGGTCAAGCGCCGCCGTCGGGCGCTTGCCGGTTTCCTGAATCGGATGCACGGGGAACTCAAGGCAGATACCACCCGCAGCCGTAATCCCGTCGCGCACCCGCTTGGCCAGCTCAATATGATGGCGGTTGCACGGGCTCAGATCGCTGCCGGTCTGGGCGATGCCGATGATCGGCTTGCCTGATTGCAGTTCTTCGAGTGTGAGCCCGTAGTTGAGGTAATGACCCAAATAAAGCGCGGTCATAGACGGGTTGTCTGGATTGTCGAACCACTGCTGTGACCGTAGCTTTTTCATCGGATGGCTGCCCTACAGTGCAACAACTGTCTGGGATTGTTCACCCAAACCATCAATGCCCAGCCGAACCACATCACCGGGGTTGAGCCAGACCTGCGGTTTCATGCCCGCGCCCACACCCGGAGGGGTGCCGGTGCAGATCAGATCACCCGGTTCAAGGCGCAGAAACTCGCTGAGGTAGCTGACGATGGTTTCACAATCAAAGATCATGGTGTCAGTGTTGCCGGTCTGCATCCGCTGGCCGTTCACATCCAGCCACATCGGCAGGGCGGCCGCATCGCCAACCTCGTCACCTGTCACAATCATCGGGCCGGTCGGACAGAAGTTGGGGAAGGATTTACCCTTGGACCATTGGCCAGAGCGTTCCTGCTGCCACGCCCGTTCGGACACATCGTTGACCAGCGTATAGCCCAGAATGTGGTCCTTGGCCTCTGCCTTGGTGATGTTCAGCGCCGACTTGCCAATCACAATGCCCAGCTCGACTTCCCAATCCAGTTTGGTCATCTTGGGGCTGTGCAGGATCGGATCATTGGGCGCGCAGAACGTGCCGGAGGATTTGGTAAACAGGATCGGCTCATCCGGAATAGGCAAACCTGCCTCGGCTGCGTGATCGGAGTAGTTCAAACCAATGCAATAGATATTGCGCGGCTGGGCCATCGGGCTGCCGATCCGCGCCCCGTCTGCCGTGACCTCTGGCAAGGCTGCAAGATCGGTATTGGCGAGATTTGCCTGCAAGCCCTCAATCGTATCCGGCCCAATGTCGGCTGCAACACTGCGGATATCGCGGGCAACCCCGTTTTGATCCAACACGCATGGCACTTCCTGCCCAGCATCACCCAATCGAAGAAATTTCATAATCTGTTCCTTAGTTCCTTTGTTTGCCCCACCAGGTCTGCGCCAGCGGCGCCCCCTGAACAAAGCTGTCTTTGCCCAGATCGCGCTGGATCCGCAGGCACTCATTCCATTTTACCATCCGTTCGGAGCGGGTAAACGAGCCGACCTTAAGCTGGCCGCATCCCAAACCTGTGGACAGATGGCTGATCGAGACATCTTCTGTCTCGCCCGACCGCGCAGACACAATCGCGCCCCAGCTTTCTTTCACAGCGGCATCAAAACACGCAATGGATTCGCTCACGGTTCCGGCCTGGTTCACCTTGATCAGTGCCGCATTGCACGCCCCCTGCGAGATCGCCTCGCGCACCAGATCGGCGTTTGTGACCAGATAATCATCGCCAATGATTTGAACACGCCCCCCAAACCGGCGCGTGAACTCGGCCATGCCTTCTGGATCGTCTTCGCCCAGCGGATCTTCGATCGAAGCAATGGGGTATGTGTCCAGCCAACGCCCCAGCATGTCGATCATGCCGCTGCTGTCCAACTCGCGGTCTTCGAGGGACAGCCGGTATTGTCCCGCCGTGCCAAACTCGGACGCGGCGATGTCGAGTGAGATCACAACACGGTCCCCCGGCTTTTCGCCGGCCTTCTCGATGGCTGCGACCAAGGTTTCCAGCGCCTCTTCGTTGCTGTCAAACTGCGGCCACCAGCCGCCTTCGTCTGCCACACCTGCCAGCTTGCCGCGCTGGGCCATGATATCGCCGGCGGCAAAGTAGACCTCGTTGGTAATTTCCATCACTTCGTCAAAACTGGTCGCGCCAGGCACCATGATCATGAAATCCTGAATGTCGACGCGCCCGCCGGCGTGTGCGCCGCCGCCAAAGATCTGGATTTCTGGCAAGGGCAACTTGGGGGTGCGGTCATAACTGTCCGCGACATGACGCCAAAGCGGTTTGCCTGCATGATCGGCAGCGGCGTGCAGCATGGCCAACGAAGTGGCGACCATGGCATTGCCGCCAAGATTTTTCTTCAGTGTAGAGGCATCGGCGTTGATAAGTGTAGCGTCAACCGCAGCCTGGTCCAACCCATCCATCCCGCGGAGCCGGGGCGCGATGTGTCGTTCGATCCCGGCAAGCGCCTTCTGCACCCCCATGCCGCGCAGGGCTGTGCCGCCATCGCGCAGATCGACCGCCTCGCGTGTGCCCCGTGATGCCCCGGCCGGGGCAATCGCCCGACCTGTTGATCCATCTGCAAGGGTGACCTCGACCTCGATTGTCGGATTGCCACGCGAGTCCCAGACCCGCATGCCGTTGATGGATGCAATTTCACTCACGATTGGGCGTCCCTTATTGTTTTGTGGATGGTGGTGAATACCTCGGCCAAAGTTGCTGGCGGCGCCATAATCAACGATCGTGCCAGATCGCGTGTCAGGCTTTGTGAGGCGGTGTTCAAGTATTCAACCGGCGATTTTCCATCGATCCGCCCCAGCATCAGCGCAGGAAGCAACCGGCAAATTCGCTGTTCCAGCGCGGCATCGTCTTCCCAGGTGACATGGGCGCGGTAACTGTTCCAGAATGCAACGGCCTCTTGCAGATAGGCCTTGGCCATTCTCGGAAGATGGATGGATTTCAGCACCAGATGATTGAG
The DNA here is from genome assembly GCF_016801775.1 of Sulfitobacter mediterraneus. Taxonomy (NCBI): domain Bacteria; kingdom Pseudomonadati; phylum Pseudomonadota; class Alphaproteobacteria; order Rhodobacterales; family Roseobacteraceae; genus Sulfitobacter; species Sulfitobacter mediterraneus. Next base: position 3,441,391 of record NZ_CP069004.1, read on the forward strand.
ACAGAAAGAGGGGTCAAAACTGGCATCGCCAAGGGTCGCACATTCGGCATCCAGCACCACGGGGCGACCGCCGCGCAACAGAATGTTTTTAGGGCTCACATCGCCATGCACCAGCACGCGATCAGCCGAATAGAGCATATCCGCAAGCGCATGGAGGTTGTCGCGGCAATCGGGGTGCCGCCCTGCGGTAAACGTCAAATAGGGTTCGATGCGCAGGGCGCGAAAATCGTCAGCATTGTGGAATGGCGCGGCATCGAAACCCGCTTGGGTCGATGCGGCATGAATGCGTCCGATCAGATCACCAACCACTGTGGCTTCGCCCTGCGGAGCATGCCCCGCCAACAGCGCATCTTTCCAAAGATAAACGTCCGACCCCTCCAAAAACTCCATGGTAAAACCATTCAGCGTGTCAGACCGCCCAAACAGCTTTACCGCGCCGTCCGGCGCAATGGCCGACGCCACGCGCAGCCACTCATATTCGGCGCGGTTGCGATGGACCGGCGCGAACCAGTCTTCGGCAACTTTCAGCTTGGCCAAGGCGAACTTGGCACAGACTTTGCGGCCCTCAAACTCCACCATGGCGATGTCGGAGGCCACACCGCCGGTCAAAGGCGTCGCGGTGCAGCTTTGCCCCTCTTTGATCAAGCCAAGCTCGACCAGTAGATCTGCGCATCTTTTCTCAATTCCGCTCGCCAAGGGCTTAGCCTCTCCGCATCGTGTTCACGTGAACATATGCTGTAACGCAAACATAATTGTCAACACATCCAAACAAGAAATGCTAACGTCCGGCCAAACAAGTAGGATTCTTTCTTGAGCAATCGCGTCACCATCAAATCCATCGCCAGGGATCTGGGGATTTCCCATATGACGGTGTCACGGGCGCTTTCGGACCATCCGAATGTGCGTCCCGACACCCGAAAGGCGGTGCAAGACCATGCCCGCAAAGTTGGCTACGTCAGGAATGCCGCAGCCAAGGCAATGCGCGGCGACGGGACCAAGATTGTTGGTCTGTTGCTCCCCAATATCGTCAATGAATTTTACGCCCGCTTTGCCAATACGCTGGCGCAGTCTTGCGAAGACCATTCGTTGCATTTGATCATCCACTTGACCAATGATGACCCCGACACCGAATTGCGCGCCTTTGAGCGGCTGCACGAAGTGCAGGCGATGTCGGTGATCCATGTTCCAGCTCCGGGCGCGGGGCAAGATGTGGCCGCCCACCTAGGTGGAGTAAATGTGATCCAGCTGATCCGGGAGCAGGATGTGGGCCAGCCTGTGTCGTCCATTCTTGTTGAAGATCACAGCGCCATTGGCGCCGCCGTGCAGCATTTGGCGGAGTTGGGCCATCAAGCCATCGGCTATATCGGGGCGGACGGACGTTTGTCCTCGGGCCGGGTACGGCGCGCGGCGTTCGAGGCCGGTCTGGCGTCTGCAGGTCTTGCCCTTGACGCCAGTCGGATCGCGCTGGGCGCTCCGGATTTTATCACTGGCCAGAAAAATGCGGCCCGAATGCTGGCGGCAGGCGACGTGACGGCGATTGTCTGTGGCGGTTTCGAAATCTCGAACGGGGCGCTCAGCGTTTTGTTGGAGGCGGACCAAGAGGTGGTGCAGGGTATAGGATTTGTCGGATATGGCGATCCGTCCTACTACGCCTGGCTGGGCGGAGGCGTTTCCACGATTGCGATGCAGGTGGACGAACTCGCGCAAGAGGCCGCCCGCCTTGCCGCTTGCCTGCCCGCAGAGCAACACATCAACAGACGGGTCTTTGACGCCTCATTTGTTATGCGAAACACCCATCTTGCGCTGGCGCGTCACCGCTCCTAATCCTCACGCAGGGCGCTGATTGCCCTGCCATGTCATGGGTTGCCATGCGCCGTGACCGGGCAGGCTGTGTAATGCGCGGTCGCGGACTATCACTTGCCCCCGCGAAAGGACGGTCACCGGCATGCCTGTGACGGTGGTTCCTTCAAAGGGGTTGTAGCCAACATTGTCTTTGAGATCGTTGGCGCCATAGGTGTAGCTCAATTCAGGGTTCCAAATGGCGATATCTGCATCGAACCCCGGCGCGATTGCGCCCTTGTTCATCAGGCCGAATGCCTGTGCAGGGGCCGTTGCGGTGACGCGTGCAAAGGCATCCAGCCCGCCGCGCCCTTCGCTTACCATTGCGTTGAACATCAGCGGCAGGCGTGTCTCAAGCCCCGGCATTCCGTTGGCAATCTTGTTGAACGGGGCATCACGTCCGTTGGCGAACTTGCCGCTTGCATCCATCCGATAGGGGGCGTGATCGGATGTAACCAACGACAAGGTGCCATCGGCAATTGCCTCCCATAGCGCCTGCTGATCTTCGGGCGTGCGTTGCGGAGGAGAGCACATGAACCGCGCCGGATTGTCCTGCTCCAGAATATCCACCGTCATGAACAGGTAATGCGGACAGGTCTCGGCCTGAACATTCACCCCTTTCGCGCGCGCCTTGCGCACAATATCCGCCCCCTCGCGGGTGGATACGTGAAAGATCATGATCCGTGCCCCGGTGAATTTGGCAAAGCGGCACATGCGGTCAATCGCTTCAATTTCTGCTTCTCGTGGGTGTGACGCCGCGTGGTATTTTGGTGCTGTTTTGCCCTCGGCCAGCAATTTGTCGGTCATGTTGCGGATCAAGCCGTCATTCTCGGCGTGAAAACACACCAAGGCACCGTCGCGGGCCGCGAGATCCAGAATGTCGAGAATGGATTTGTCGTCTTGTCGCACCTTGTCATAGGTGGTGAAAATCTTGATCGACCTGTGGTTCTGCGCGATCAGGTCGGGCAGATCTTCGGTCAGGTTGCCATTACCCGTATCGGCGACGATCATGTGGAAGGCGTGATCAATCATCGCGCCCTTTTGGGCGAGCGCGGCGTAATCCGCCACGACCTGTTTGATCTTCTGGCCCGGATGCTGTGCGGCAAAAGACACGACGCAGGTTGTGCCGCCAAAGACCGCTGAACGGGTGGCGGTTTCAAAGGTATCTGCATTCATCAGACCTGCGCCCGAGATCTGTTCGATATGGCAATGGGTATCGACACCGCCGGGCACAACCAGATGGCCACCGGCGTCAATCACCTCGCCGGCATCGCCGGGCAGGTCTGGTGCAACGGCAGTGATCCGCCCGCCTGCCACGCCCACGTCAGACCGCTGTGTCCCCTGGGGCGTCACCACCGTTCCGCCGCGAATGATGAGATCGAAAGTAGTGCTGTTCATGCCCGGTCCAACGCCAAATTTTGCATATTGAAATACTCAGTGTATACCATTTCTCACATCTTTAAAGATGCCTCGGATATAAATATGACATAGTCGAGCAAGCCACGAAGGAGAAACCATGGCCGATCCCGTTCAAACCTTGGGGAATTCTGCGTTTGAGCGGATGAAGGCGATGATTCTCGATGGCACGCTGGAGCCGGGCACCTTGCTGCGCGAAAAGAAGTTTGCCGACCGTCTTGGTGTGTCACGAACCCCGGTCCGAGAGGCGATTGGCCAGCTGATCAGCGAAGGCCTGGCGACCCGGTCTGCCGGCGGCACCCCTATGGTCAGCAGTGTGTCCCTAAGCGATATCATGGAGATCCTGCACGCCCGCAGCCTTCTCGAGTGCGAAGCCGCTAAAAAGGCCGCTCTTTCAAAGGGTTCATACGAGGGCTTATTGGCTTTGAGGGCGCAGATTGTAGGGTTTATCGAAGGGGAGCGGCCAGATGCGCGCACCCACTCAAAGCTTGACCGGGACCTGCATCTTGAAATCGCGCGTTTGGCCGGATCCAAAATACTGGTTGAGTTGATAGAAGGGCTTAAGAACAAGACCCGGATGTTCGACCAGGGGTCGATTCCCGACCGGCTTCTGCCCGGTTGTCATGAGCATTTGGCGATCATTGACGCCATCACCGCGCAAGCGCCAGATGCGGCCTCGGCTGCGATGAAGCTGCACCTGAGCAACGTGCGCGAAGCCATTATTTCACACATCTACCACCCGTTCTAACGCAGGCTCTTGCAGGTCTTTAGAGGATTCTGAGAGGGGCTATTGACTCGGTGTTCAAATGGTATACCGTCCGGATACCAAATTGACCCAGAGTGAGAAACCAGATGACTTCGACACAGGTAAAACGCCCGGATGACGGGATCGTGCTGGCCATCACCTTTCAGTATTATCGCGACCTTCCCGCGGCGATGGCCTTTTACGAGACTGTGCTGGGGTTCGATCTGGCCATCGATCAGGGCTGGTCAAAAATTTACCGGATCGACGGGCAGGCCCATGTCGGCCTCGTGGATGAAGCACGCGGTATGCAAAATTGGGCCGAGGACAAAACCGTTCAACTGTGTCTGCGGGTGCCGGATGTCGATGCGTGGCACGCATGGGCCGCGTCCCAAAACGTCGAAGGATTAACCGCGCCGCGCGACAGTGCGGAGCTAGGCATTCGGGCATTCGTGATGAACGATCCAGAGGGATACCAGATCGAGGTGCAGACCGCGAAACCGGGGCACTGATCAGCGCAAACCCAATTCAATCAAACCAAAACAAGGGCGGCAAACCGTCCGGTTCTACCTTTCGCAAACGCGACCAACCAGAGGAGTTTCCATGAAATATCTGTCTCAAACCGCCCTGCGCGCCGGAGCTGTCGGAGTGGCTGTCCTAGCCGCGGCGGCCAGCATGGCCCAGGCCGATGGCAAGTCGGTGACCATCGGTCTGACATCCGATCCAAGCCACCTTTACCCCCTCGCGGGCGAAGAGCTGTCGTCCAATATCATGTATTACCACCTCTATGATCCGCTGGTGAAGCGAGCGGGGGATCTGTCCTTTGGGCCGGGTCTTGCAGAAAGCTGGGAGAACGTGGATGAGACCACATGGCGCTTCAAGCTGCGCGATGGTGTGACCTTCCACAACGGCAATGCATTTACCGCGTCGGATGTTGTTTTCACCATTGAAAAGGCCCGTGAATCCATTCGGCCTGATCTGGTGGCAAACATCGCCTCCATCACCGCGGTGGATGACACGACGGTCGAGATCAAAACGCCCAAGCCCTATGCGGTCTTGCCCAATGATCTGGCCGAGCTGTTGATCCTTGATGAAGAATATACCACCGCCACCGGTGACACCGATATGGACCTCAAGCCTATGGGCACCGGGCCCTATATGCTGGATCAATGGATCAAAGAGGAAAAGCTGGTTCTGAAAGCCTTTGATGGCTATTGGGCCGGGGCTCCAAAGATCAAAGAGGTCACCTTCCGCCCGATCACCAATCCAGCCACCCGCACGGCGGCATTGCTGACCGGCGAAGTGGACGTGATCCAGGATCTTGCCGTGCGTGATGTGGACCGCGTGAAGAAAGAGGGCGGGTTCAGCGTTATCACCCGGCCAAGTCTCTTGAATGTCGTTCTGGCCATGGACATGCGCGAAAACTCCCCGACCATCGAGGGCAAGAACCCAATGACGGATCAGCGTGTGCGTGCGGCAATTGCGCAGGCAATTGACGTGGACGCGATCAACAAGATCGTGATGAACGGGCTGGCGACACCTTCGGATCAATATGTACCAGCGTCCCACATTGGACATGTCGACGGGTTGAACTTCCGTGAGATGTATCCGCTGGATATCGAGGGGGCCAAGGCTTTGATGGCCGAGGCAGGCTATGCTGATGGCTTCACCATGACGCTGGATGCCACCAACAACCGATATGTGAACGATGCCCAGATTGCACAGGCGTTGGCGTCGATGCTGGCCAAGATCAACATTGACCTGCAACTGAACATCATGCCCAAGTCCAACTTCTGGGGCTACATCCGCGTGCCGACCGAGAACTCCAGCTTTATCATGAGTGGCTGGGACGTGCCGTCGGGCGATGCCGGATCCATGTATGGTGCGCTTTTTTACACGCGGGGCAAGAAGGATGGCTATGGTCAGGTGAACCGTGGTTCCTATTCCAACGCTGAAATGGACGCACTGGTTGATAAGGCCGATTCCACCCCCAAGATCGAAGAACGTGACGCCCTTCTGCAAGAAGCGACCAAGATCCTGATGGCGGATGTGCCGATGATCCCCCTGCATTACGAGCAGGACATCTATGCCGCCCGTGATGGCGTGATGCTTGAGCCGCGCGTGGACAAGTTCCTGTGGGCCTACGACATGGACGTTAACTGACCCCGTAACTGGCCCCAGCGCGCAATGCGCGTTGGGGTCATTTTTTTCCTATCAAACAAGGCTGATCGGCGCTGATGTTCGGATACCTGCTCAAACGATTGATCCAGATGACCCTCGTTCTTTGGGTGGTTTCGGTGATTGTCTTCCTGATGATGAGTTTCACTGGCGATCCAGTGTTCATGGTTGTCCCGATTGACGCCACCGACGCCGAGATCGCGCAGGCCCGCCGTTTGCTGGGGCTCGATCAGTCGTTGCTGGTCCAATACGGCAAGTTTTTGACCAGTCTGGTGCAGGGTGATTTTGGCAATTCATACGTGTTCCGCCAACCTGCCATGACCCTCATCCTTGAACGGATGCCAGCCACGGTCGAAATGGTTCTGGTGGCGATGGCGCTCGCCATTGCCGTGGCAATCCCCTTGGGCGTCTATGCTGGGGCCAACCCCAACAGCCGGATCAGCCGGGTTATCATGGCCGGGTCTCTCTTGGGGATCTCCCTGCCGGGTTTTTGGGTCGGGATGGTGTTGATCTACCTCTTCGCAGTTCATTGGGGGGTCTTTCCCTCTTCCGGCCGCGGCGACACGGCAGAGCTTTTTGGTCTGCGGATCAGCTTGCTGACTTGGGATGGCTGGCATCACATCATGTTGCCCGCGATCACCCTGTCCCTTGGAACCATGGCCATTTTGCTGCGCATGACCCGTGCCGGCATGATGGAAGTGGGGCGTCAGGACTTTATGAAATTTGCCCGCGCCAAAGGGGCGACGCGGCGCGATGTGCTGTATAAACACGGGCTGAAAAACGCGCTGATCCCGGTGGTGACAATCTTTGGTCTGCAATTGGGGGATCTGATTGCCTTTGCGACAATCACCGAAACGATCTTTTCCTGGCCCGGCATGGGCAAGCTTTTGATCGACAGCATCTACCGCGCCGATCGCCCGGTGATTGTGGTCTACCTGATGCTGGTGGCGCTGATCTTTGTGGTCATCAACTTTATCGTCGATATCGTCTACACGATGATCGACCCGCGCATCACGCTGAAATGAGCATATGATGACTGGCTTCTTCCGTTCCGAGTTTTTCCACAACTACAAGCGCAGCACCTCTGCTATCATTGGAAGTGCGCTTATGGCCTTTTTTGCCTTTGCGGTGCTGGCTGGCCCATTTCTGGTGGCGCAGGATCCCTATGATATTGCCGCGCTGAACCTGATGGACAGCTACAAACCACCCATGTGGCTGGAGGGCGGCGATCCACGCTTTCCGCTTGGCACAGACGGGCAGGGGCGGGATGTCTGGGCGTCGATTCTCTATGGTGCACGGATCTCGGTGTTTATCGGGCTGGTGGCGATGATTGCTTCTTGTACGCTGGGCACTCTGCTGGGTCTGGTTGCCGGGTTTTATGGTGGCATCGCCGATGCGATCATCATGCGCATTGCGGACATTCAGCTGTCCTTTCCGTCCATTCTAATTGCCCTGTTCCTGATGTCCGCGGTGGGCACCGGCATCGACAAGGTTCTGATTGCGCTGACCGCCGTGGGTTGGGTCGTCTATGCCAGAACGGTGCGGGGCTCGACCCTGTCGGAGATCGAAAAGGAATACGTGCAGGCGGCCAAGGTGGCCGGATTGTCCAACCGCAAGATCATTCGCAAACATGTCCTGCCCAATGTTCTGACCCCCTTGATCGTAATCGCCACGATTCAGGTCGGCACCTTCGTGTTGATCGAAGCATCACTGAGCTTTCTGGGGGTGGGTGTGCCGATCACCCAACCGTCGCTGGGCCTGCTGATCAAAAACGGTTTTGACGTGCTGTTCAGCGGCCTGTGGTGGACTTCGGTTTTCCCCGGTGTGGCGATCATGACCTTGGTTTTTGGCATCAACCTGTTTGGCGATTTCCTGCGCGACGAACTTAATCCGAGGCTCAAATGACCACGCAAACCAAGTCAAAGCCGTTGCTGGCGGTGCAGGATCTGCACACCCATTTCCACACCTTTGCCGGAACGGTCAAAGCGGTCAACGGTGTCAGCTTCGAAATCGGCGCAGGTGAGGTGATGGGCCTTGTCGGTGAAAGCGGCGGTGGCAAATCGGTTGTCGGTTTTTCCATTCTCGGCCTGATCGACAGCCCTGGAAAGATCGAGGGCGGGCAGATCCTGCTGGACGGGCAAGACCTTGTAACCGCTGGCGAGGACCGTCTGAGACAGGTGCGCGGCCGCGAGATATCGATGGTCTTTCAAGATCCGATGACCTCGCTCAACCCGTTGCACACTGTGGGTCGGCAGATGGATGAGGTTTTGTGCCTGCACTCCGATCTGGACGCAGGCGCCCGCAAGCAGGCCTGTATCGACATGCTGGAAAGCGTCGGCATCAGCCGGGCTGAGGAACGTCTCAAGGCCTATCCGCACCAGTTCTCTGGCGGCATGAGACAGCGGGTCGTGATCGCCATTGCCATGCTGGCCCGACCCCGGTTGATCATCGCGGATGAGCCGACAACTGCCCTAGACGTGACCATCCAAAGCCAGATCCTCAAGCTGATGCGCCAGCAGATCGCGGACAAGGGCGCGTCGATGATCCTGATCACCCATGATCTGGCGGTGGTCTCCGAAATGGCCGATCACATCACGGTCCTGTATTGCGGCAACGTGGTTGAGCGCGGCAAAACCAGAGAACTGATTGAAACGCCGACCCATCCCTATACCCGCGGTCTGATTGACAGCATCCCAGACACCGCAGAACGCCATGACCGGTTGAAACAGATCCCCGGCTCGGTGCCGGACATTCGAAACCTGCCCAAAGGGTGCAATTTCAAGGATCGCTGCCCACGGGCGCAAGCGCTTTGCGCAGAGCGCGAGCCGTCCCTCACGGCGCAGCATGGCTCGCTTTGGGCGGCTTGCCACTTCCCCCTCAAACCGGGAGAGCTTGCATGACTTCGATATCTGATCCCATGTTGGATGTGCGTGATCTTGAGATGCACTTTGCCATCGGCGGCGGTCTTTTGGACCGGCTCAAGCTGGACAGGGGCGGCTTGCGGTTGGAAAACCCGGTTGTGCGGGCGGTGAATGGCGTGAGCTTTTCCATTGCCCGCGGCGAGATCATGGCTTTGGTTGGCGAAAGCGGATGCGGCAAATCCACGGTCGCCAAAACCATTGCCCGTATCTACAAACCGACCGTGGGCGAAATCCATGTCGATGGCGAAGACATCGCCGGTCACGGGTTTGCAGAGATGCTGCCGGTGCGGGCCAAGATGCAGATGATCTTCCAAGATCCCTATGCTTCGCTGAACCCCCGCCAGAAGGTACGCGACATCGTGGCAGAGCCATTGTTGGAGCAGACCAAATCCGCGGCAGACCGCAAAGCCGTGCCCGCGCAGATCGAGAAACTCTTGGCGCGGGTCGGGCTGAACGCGGAACATGCGGGGCGTTATCCGCACCAGTTTTCCGGCGGGCAGCGGCAGCGGATCGGCATTGCCCGTGCACTGTCGGTGACGCCGGGATTGATCGTGGCGGATGAACCGGTCTCGGCTTTGGATGTGTCCATTCAGGCACAGATCCTGAACCTGATGAAAGATCTGCGTGACGAATTTGGGCTGGCCTATCTGTTCATCAGCCACGACCTCTCCGTTGTGCATCACATCGCGGACCGTGTGGGCGTGATGTATCTGGGTTTCATGGTCGAGAACGCGCCGCGCGATATTCTTTTCTCGCGCCCGCGGCACCCCTACACACGTGCGCTTCTTTCTGCAGCACCCAGTATCAAACCCAAGCGCAGCAGCGAAGAGATTGTCCTCAGCGGTGAGGTGCCATCGGCGCTTGATCTTCCGACGGGCTGCTGTTTCCGGACCCGTTGCCCCTTTGCATGGGACCGCTGCGCCCGCGAACGACCCGCACTACAGGACGTGGGTGCAGGGCAAACTGTGGCGTGCCACCTGACGGATGAGCCGGAAAGGGATCGCCCATGACCACAATCGCACAGGCGCGTTTAGGCATTCACGACCCCCATGATTGCACCGATGCCAGCGATGAGCTGCCGATCCTGCACGCGATCTACGATACATTGGTGCGCCGGGTGGGCACCGAATTTGTTCCACATCTGGCACAAAGCTGGACGGTCAGCGAGGATGCACAGCACTGGGTTTTCGATTTGCAACCGGGCGTGACATTTCATGACGGTTCTCCCTGTGACGCAGCAGCCGTGGCCTCAAGCCTTGAGCGTATGGCACGTGCGGACAAAGGCTATACCCTCGGTGCCCCAGCCGTTTGGCGGCAATTTCTTGGCGGCGCGGCGCTGGAGGTTCTGAACCCACTTCGGTTGTCGGTCCGGCTCGCCGCCCCGATGGCGGATCTGCTTGATGTGCTGGAGCAAGGCTTCATCGTGGCGCCATCCGCCTTTGCTGCCCTCGATACAAAGAATTACACCGTCCAGATCGGCAGCGGCCCTTACCGCCTTCAAGCGGTGTCGGATGGGCAGATCACCGCCACCCGCGTGGCGGATCATTTTGCCGGAACACCGGCCAACGCCCGGATCACCTGGAAGCTGGTTCAAGACCCGGCGGACCGATTGGCGCTGCTGGAACGCGGCGAGGTTGCGGTCGCCAACGGATTGGACTTTGACGCTTCTCGCGCCCTTGGCGCGATGCGTCATGAATTTCTGTCCCCGGTCGCAATTATTTATCTGCTGAATGCCGCGCAGGGGCCGCTGGCCGATGCGCGGGTGCGCCGTGCCCTCAGCCTTGCTGTGGACCGCGATGCGATTGTGCAGACCGTGATGCAGGGCGCGGCCCGGCCGCTGCACGGTTTTGTCAGTCCAAATCACTATGGTTCCTGCCACACCGCGCCAATCACAATGGACCGAGAGACCGCGAAACGGCTCTTGGCCGAAGCGGGATATGGCTCCGGTCTGACCCTGAACGTGGACTGCCCGACACGGCTCCCCGATGAGGCCGAAAGGCTCACTGCGGCTTTGGCGGTGCAATTGGCGGAGGTTGGGATCGCATTGGCGGTCACCGTCCATCCGGAACGTGAAGACTATGCCCATATGGTGCGCCGCAAGGAAATCGCAGATCTTTGTGTCTTTGATTCCAGCCCGATGAGCACCTACCGGGTACTTTATGAAAAGATCGACGCGCGCATCAAAGGATCGTGGTGGCAAGGCTATGAAAACCCCAAGATCGAGGCTTTGATCGACAAGGGCCGCATCACAACGGACCGCGCCGCGCGGGCGAAGATCTGGCAAGAGGCCTACCGGCTGTTGCAGGATGATCCGGCTTGGCTGACACTTTACAATCCGGTTCGGGTGATTGGTCTTTGGGGCGCGCACCCGGGTTTTAAGATGCCCGCGGACGGCGTGATTGACGTGGCAAGTTTGCCAAAACTGGAGGCACCAGAATGACAGAGGCTGATACGCTTTTCACTGGTGGTTGCCTTGTGACCATGAACGATCAACGCGAGGTGCTGGATCGCGGCGCGGTGGCCGTTTCTGGCGGGCGGATCGTGGCTGTGGGGGAGGCTGTGGCGCTGGCCGTTCAGGTGCGTGCAGCAAAGGTCATTGATTGCACCGACCAGATCATTCTGCCGGGTCTTGTGGATGTGCATGCCCACGCCGGTCACGGGCTGATCAAATCTATCGGCATGCACAACGGCAATAGGTGGGAAGAGATCTGCGGCGAAGTTTACACGCAAGCCTCGGACACGGCGTTCTGGTATGCCGAGGCCCGCCTTGCCGCGTTGGAGCGGCTTCGGTTTGGCGTGACCACCGGGGTATCCCTGCTGGGCGGCGGTGACACAATCATGCGCACAGATGATCCGGCCTATGCCACGGCGCATTGCGAGGGGGTCATGACCGTCGGCACCCGTTCGGTTGTTGCCGTGGGGCCAACCCGCGCCCCGCATCCAATTGATTATGCCCATTACAAAGGCGGCAGCCGCACAACCTATCCGGTGCGCTTTGAGCAGCAGTTCGAGACCTGTCAACATATCTTCGAGGCATGGCACGGCAAGGCAGATGACACGATCCGCATCGCCATGCTCTATCCCGTTTTACGCGATGAGCATGAGCGCGACATGGCGCCTGAAGACTACGTCGCCGCCTGTGCACAAAGCCAGGCAGTCCGTCAGTTTGCCAAAGACAATAGCGCGGTCTTCACCCAGGACGGTCACTGGCGCGGATCAGTGCGCAGGGCACATGAACTGGGGCTTTTGGGGCCGCAATCCTTGCTGTCCCACTGCATTGATCTGCACGAGGACGAGATCGCGCTGATTGCCGAGACAGACACCAAGGTGGCGCATAATCCATCCGCCAATGCCTCTATCATGGGGCGCTGCCCCGCGATTGAGATGATGGCGCAGGGGGCGACGGTTGCCCTGGGATCAGACGCCACAGCGCCGGACCGGTCGGCAGACATGTTCCGCCACATGCAGCAGGCGATGCATTACCACCGCAGGCATTTTCAGGATGCAGATGTCCTGCCCATCGGCAAGACGTTGGAAATGTGTACGATTGGTGGGGCGCGGGCCTTGGGCATGGAGGCCGATATCGGGTCTTTGGAGGTTGGCAAACGCGCGGATGTGATCACCGTTGATCTGCGCCGTGCGCATTTGTTCCCGCCCAACATGCCGCTGCACCGGCTGGTCTGTTTTGCAAATGGCAATGATGTTAGCAATGTGATGGTGGGCGGGGCCATGGTGCTTGAGGATGGCCGCGCAACGCAGGTGCACGAGGATGAGATCCTTGCCGATGCCGCGCGGCAATGTGCCGTGATGCTGGAACGTATCGGCGGCGGTCAGGCGGATATGGCCCTGCCGGATGACTTTTGGGGAAGAGAGGCAACACCCGCATGACCATCTATGTGATCAACCCCAACAGCAGCCAACACGTCACGGATGGCATTAGCCGCGCTGTTGACCCAATGCGCGCTGCCGCTCCGGTTCCGATTGAAGCCCGGACTCTGGCCGAAGGGCCGCCGGGCATTGAAACGCAAGCGCATGTGGATGGGGTCGTGGCCCCGATGCTGGCCCATTGCGCGGCTCTTGAAGAAACCGCCAGCGCCTTCGTCGTGGCCTGTTATTCCGATCCGGGATTGGCGGCGCTGCGCGAGCAATCAAACCATCCTGTGCTGGGCATTGCAGAGGCCTCCATCCTGACCGCGATGACCCTCGGCCAGCAGTTCGGCATTATCTCCATCCTGTCCACCAGCATACCGCGTCACATGCGCTATGTCGGGGCCATGGGCGTGATGGACCGGCTGGCGGGGGATCACCCGCTGGAGCTGGGCGTGGCCGAATTGGCCGATGAAACCCGCACGTTCGAGCGGCTCATTTCCGTCGGCGAACACCTGCGCGACACAGCACGGGCAGACGTTGTTATTCTGGGCTGCGCAGGCATGACCGCTTTTCGCACCGATCTTGAAACCCATCTTGGCATTCCGGTGGTCGAACCTTGTCAGGCCGCCACTGCCATGGCGATCGGGCGGGTGGCACTTCAAAAGACACGATAGGACCAACAATGACTTTACTCACTCCCCAAGCCGCTGGCGTCTTTGTGATTGCCGTGACGCCCTTTCACCCGGACGGACGGATCGACATGGACAGCTGTGACAGGATGGTGGATTTCTACCTCGGCGCAGGTGCGACAGGGCTGACAGTCTTGGGCATGATGGGCGAAGCGCCCAAGTTAACCGTCGAGGAATCCCGCGATGTGGTGGCACGGATATTGGCCCGCGTGGATGGCCGGGTGCCGGTGGTTGTAGGTGTATCCGCCCCCGGCTTTGCCCAGATCGGCGGCTTGACGCAGATGGTGATGGATCTTGGCGCGGCAGGCGTGATGGTGGCGCCGCCAGGCAACCTGCGTACCGATGACCAGATCGTGACTTACTATACCCAAGTGGCCGAGCTGATTGGCGATGTGCCATTTGTCTTGCAGGACTTTCCGCTGGTCACAGGGGTGCAGATCGCGCCAAAGGTGATCGCCAGAATAGTTAACGATCTGCCAACCTGCGTTTGCCTCAAGCATGAGGATTGGCCGGGGCTTGAGAAGATCACAGCGCTACGCAAGGCAGGTGCGCTGAACAGGCCGCTTTCGATCCTTTGTGGCAATGGTGGTCTGTTCCTGCCCGAAGAAATGGCGCGGGGGGCGGATGGGGCTATGACCGGCTTTGCCTATCCGGAGATGATGGTCAGCGTGGTGGAACACCACAACAAGGGAGAGGCCGAACGCGGGCGCGATATCTTTGATGCCTATCTGCCGCTGGCCCGTTTTGAACAGCAGCCGGGCATGGGGCTGGCGATCCGCAAATACACCTTGGCCAAACGCGGGATCATCGCCCATGACGCGCTGCGCAAACCGGGTGCGGCGCTTTCGGCAGACAGCCGCGCCGAAGTGGACCGATTGATCGAACGGCAAGAACGAAGATTGAAGGAACTGGGCTAATGGATCTCGAACTGAACGGAAAACGGGCGCTGGTGCTGGGTGCCAGTCGCGGACTTGGCATGGCCATTGCCAAATCGCTTGCTGCCGAAGGTGCAACGGTCTTTGCCGCCGCACGCAGCCGCGACAAGATCGCAGATTGGGCGCAAGGCATGTCGAATGTGACGCCGCTGGCGTTGGATCTTGCGGATATTGGGCAAGTGGACTCTGTCGTCGATGATCTGCTCAAGGACGGCGGTGTCGATATCATCGTGAATAACGGCGGCGGCCCACCCCCGGGAACGGCACAAACGGCAGAACGCGGTCAGTGGTTGACCCATTTTGAGGCGATGGCCGCCAATTTGTTCCACCTCAACACCCGTCTGCTGCCCGCCATGAAGAGGCGCGAATGGGGGCGGATTATTTCGATCACCTCATCCGGAGTAGAGCAGCCAATCCCGAACCTTGCCCTGTCCAATGGTATCCGTTCTGCGGTTGTGGGTTGGTCCAAGACATTGGCCAATGAGGTGGCAGGGGACGGGATCACCGTCAATGTTGTGATGCCGGGCCGCATCCATACTCAGCGGGTCGATGAACTGGACGCCGCAGCCGCCAAACGCACCGAAACTGATGTGACAGAGGTCGCGGCAAAATCCCGCGCCACGATCCCTGCGGGCCGCTACGGAAAGCCGGAGGAGTTTGCCGATGTGGTCACATTCCTTGCTTCGGCGCGGGCGGGCTATGTGACAGGATCAAAAATCCGCATCGACGGCGGGTCGATCAAGAGCATCTGACCTGCATCTGTTACGCCGCCATCCCCCAAGCCAAAAACCTTGGGGGATGGTCGCCTGAACTCAGGCTTCAGGCAAGACCGCGCTGGGCCGGTCCGCCATCTGTGCCAATTTTACCTGCATCAGGATCGACATTTCGTCGTAGTTCACCCATTCATCGACAATCCGGCCATCGCGAATATGCAGATGGGTCATGCCCATGACCTGAACCCGTTTGCCAGTCGGTGCACCAAGATCATCCAGAATGCCCCAGCCAAGGTGATGCCCTTCCACCACCCAGCGGATCGCCACCTTGTGACCGCCTTCATCGCAAGGCACGGAGCAGATGTGCTGTGGCATGAAATGGCCATCAGGAATGGATGCGTAAAAGCCAACCGTTTGATGGATCACTGCGGCCTGACCGTAAAGTTCCTTCATCAGCGGGCCGTGGTACTGAACGGTCGGCGCGTACACTTCATTGATTTTGCCGAACATCCGGCGATTGTGAATGTCGTTCAGCCAGATCAACACCTGCTCTTCAAGATCGTTATGGGCGATCTCCAGGTCAGGCTTGGCCTCAGGCGGGTATTGCCCTGACAGGCGTCCGTTTTCGCCGATGTCGATGGACAGCAACCCTTTGTCGAAATACCCTTGTGCGAGGTTCTCGGCGTAGTCCTGCGGATCAAGGCCGATCTGCTTGATCTGCGCCATGCTGTCGACAACAAGCCATTCGCGGTAAATCTTGTTCTCGAACACCATGCAATCGGCAATGGTCCGCGCGACAAAACTGCGCCCTGTCGGTTTGCCGTAAACGCCGGGCTGTGTGTGCCGGCCAGAGCCGGTGACCAGATGCGAGGTGTAAAATCCGTCATCCTCATTGCCGCGCCAGATCACCTGGGTGGCCATCCCGCGCCGTTCCGGCAGCATGAACATCCGTTGAATGGTGTCCTGCACAACCTGCTCGCGCGTATAGATCGTGCCGGTCGCACCATAGACCACGCAATCATGTGTATAATGGGTATAGATGAGCCCTACATCACGTTCATCCCAGATCTTGTGGGTACACCGAATGATATAGTCGACGATGTCGGTATAGATCGGATCAAACCCGCGCATAGGTTGCGCACGTGGACGGTCTTCGGGGACCAGATCAACAAAATCAAGGCGCTCTGCCTGAAGAACGTCTGGGGTCTTTGCGGCCGGCGCTGGTTTCGTGGGCTGTTGTTTGTTCATAGGTCACCTTCAGAATCGGGGGTTTGGATGAAAGGCTATCTAGTTGTGAATACGCTTGCAAATATTTCTTTTTGATGTGGTTTGACCAGTTGCCATTTAGTGGCGATTTTGATCGCAAGGGCGAGTTTATAGCGAAAAAATGGAGATATGGTTGCAAACAACAGCGAAGGGGTGGCGAATTCTGTTCTTGAATGCGTATTCAAAATATGCACAAATGTCACCACAACGAGACTCGGAATCGGGTTTCGCGTGGCGTTGGGAGCGGATCCGGACGCCAGAGGGGAAGACAAAAAACCAATGGGAGGTTTCAAATGAAATTCAAACTCACAACAGCACTCGTTGCCTGTGGTCTGGCGATGTCGACCACAGCGGCGTTGGCCGATTGCGGCATCGAAAGCGGCTCTGTCCGGATCTTGTCCAACGACTTTGAAGCGCTGCATGTCATTGCGGATGCGGCCAAGACTTGCGCAAGCGACAGTGTCGAAGTCACCAGCAACGCCACGACCGAGCACAAGAACATTCAGGTGCCAGCGCTGACCACAAATCCGGCCAGCTATACCGTGCCGATTGTTGCGACCAACTCCATCGTGCCGTTGCTGAACGAAGATCTGATCCGCCCGCTGGATGCCTATGTTGAAAAGTTTGGTCAGCAATTGCTGCCGCAACAGCTGATCAAGGTGGATGGCAAGGTGATGGCGATTGCCTTTATGGCCAACGCGCAGCACCTGTTCTATCGCAAGGACATTCTTGATGAGCATGGCATCGCCGTTCCTGGCACCTATGCCGAACTGATCGAAGCTTCCAAAATGCTGAAAGACAAAGGCGTGATGGAATATCCGCTGGCGGCGAACTTCAAGCCCGGCTGGAACCTCGCGGCAGAGTTTGTGAACACCTACCTCGGCACCGGTGGCGATTTCTTCAAGGCGGGTTCTGCAGAGCTGGACATCGACAATGCCAATGGCATCAAGACGCTTGAAACGCTCAAGGCGATGACCGACTACATGAGCCCCGATTACGTGACCTATGACACCAACGGCGTCAAACCGATCTGGGAGGCAAATGAGCTTGCCTTTGCAACATCCTGGGGATCACGGGCCAGCGCCTATATCGGCGACGACAGCCCTGCACCAGAGATCGCCAAAGCAACAGCACTTGCCGCGATGCCGGCACTGACGGATGGCGGCGTGCCGTCCGCGGCGCTGTGGTGGGATGGGTTCACCATCGCCAAGAATATCTCTGACGAAGATGCCGAAGCTTCCTTCCGCGCAATGATGAAGGGAATCTCCCCCCAAGTGATCGCGGAAAACCAGGAGCTGGCTGTCTGGCTGGTGGATGGCTATGAGCCAACACCTGCTGCTGATGGTGTTGTTGCCAACCTGCAAGGCAAGGCGCGCCCCTACCCGATGGTCCCTTACATGGGCCTCCTGCACACGGCTCTGGGGGACAATGTCATCGAATATCTGCAAGGTAGCGAAAGCGCGGAGCAGGCATTGGATGACATTACCGCTGCATACAACACCGCAGCAAAAGAAGCTGGTTTCCTGAACTAAGCTTTGTGCCAGACATTGTAAGGGGGCGGCATAGCCCCCTTACGTTTATTCGATCCGCATCCGGCAATTAGGGGGGCAGGGCGCAATGACCCACAAAGAATTCATGGCCTTTATCTGGCCGTCACTTCTTGCGATGGCTTTGTTCATCGCCATTCCGATTATCTCGGTCGCCTATCAGTCGATGTTTGTCGAACACGAGCAGATCATGATCGAAACCGAAACTTGCGGCCCGTTTGGGTGTACGCCTGAAGTCGCGGTTGATCAGGATGCGATGCGCAAAATACGCGAGGAGGCTCCCGCCGGGCGCTTCAATGGGTTGGAAACCTACACAAACTCCAGCCACCTCGCGACTGATGAGATCACCGAGATTGTAGCGACCTCTGAGAACTTTGGCGAAATCCGCGACCGGATCATGAACCTGCCGTTCTACAAAGCGCTGATCTTTACGCTGTCTTATACCTTTATCGTCACGCCGCTGGTGATTGTTTTTGGGTTTATCATCGCCGTGGTGGTCAATTCGATCCCGAGTGTCCTCAAAGGACCGGTGATCTTCTTTTCTCTGTTGCCGATGATCGTCACGCCGCTGGTCGGCTCGCTGGTTCTCTTTTGGATGATCGACAGCCGCGGTGTTGTGGGGGCTTTCCTGCAATACCTCTTTGCCGATCCATCGCTATCGCTCAAGGCCTCCCCGACGCTGACCTGGGTCACGTTGTTTGTTTACGGCGTCTGGCACTCTGCGCCCTTTGCCTTTGTTGTCTTCTACGCCGGACTGCAAACCGTGCCCTCCGATACGCTGGAATCCTCCATGGTCGATGGCGCCAATCGGTGGGAGCAGATCCGCTTTGTGGTGATGCCCTATCTGCTGCCGCTGGCGACTTTTGTGGCGCTGATGCAGCTGATGGACAACTTCCGGATTTTTGAGCCAATCATCGGTTTCTCTGCTTCCGCCAGCGCCACATCACTGAGCTATCTGATCTACACCGACCTGCGCGAGGCCGAGACCCCGCTGTTTGGCTCCGCTGCTGCAACGTCGATGTTGACGATCGTCGGAGTGATCATCCTGCTGCTGCCGGTGCTGTTCCGCAACGCCCGCGAATTCAATCGAAAGGCTTGATCCATGGCCCTCTTCAACACAACAAGCGACAATCCCGCGGCCCAGAAATCCACCGCTCTTGCAGTCCTTTCCGTGGCATTCGTTCTGGTCTGGCTGTTTATCGCGGCCTTTCCCTTCCTCTGGACGGCATGGGGATCGTTCAAGGCGGAGGGCGATTTCTTCTCCCGTGCTGATTGGATGAACGCAATCACCGGTCCCGCGACCACGGCGCAAACCGGCGGTGCCTTTACCCTCGATGGTTACCGCGGGGCATGGATCGAAAAGGAATTCTGGCGTGCCGCGATGAACACCGGCATCGTGACGCTTTGCGTCACATTGATCTCCCTCACACTTGGCACGCTGGGCGGCTATGCCTTGGCGCGTTCAGGCTTCCGCTACACCTTTTGGATCCTCATCGCCGCGCTGGTGTTTCGCGCCATGCCACATGTCACGCTGGTCTCTGGTTATCTGCTGCCGTTCTTTCAGTTGAATATCTGGGGCTATCTGCCGACCACCATCATCGTTCTGGTGGCGATCAACCAACCCTTCACCCTCTGGATGCTGCACAGCTTTTTCCTGTCGATCCCCAAGGATCTGGATGAGGCCGCGATGGTCGATGGATGCACAAGGTTTCAGGCCTTCCGTCTGGCCATCATCCCGGTGATGTGGCCCGGCGTTGTCACCACCGGATTGTTCAGCTTCCTGCTGGCCTACAACGATTTCACCACCACCTCGATGCTGCTGACCGAAGAGAACGCCACGATGATTCCCAAGATCAACAGCTTCCTCGGCTCCACTCAGGAAGAGGGCAAGGTCATGTATGCGGTCGCCGCCGTGGTCTCGGCCATCATCCCGCTCTTTGTGCTCATCATGTTTTTCCAACGCCAAATTGTCAGCGGCCTGACCGCTGGCGCAGTCAAAGGATAGGTCTCTGTCATGGCCCGACTTCAACTCAAGAATATCAACAAGCGATGGGGCGCCTTTGTCGGCGTGAAAGACCTCAACCTCGATATTGCGGATGAAGAATTTCTGGTACTGCTGGGCCCATCCGGCTGCGGTAAATCCACCACCATGCGGATGATTGCGGGCCTTGAAGGGGTCAGCGAGGGCGAGATCCTATTGGGCGATAAGGTGGTGAACCATCTGCCCCCGAAAGACCGCGATATCTCCATGGTGTTCCAATCCTATGGTCTTTATCCAAACCTGTCAGTCTATGAGAATATCCGCTTTCCGTTGCGGGTGCGCCGCGTGCCCAAGGAACAACACGACGAGATGGTGATGCGGGCCGTGCGGATGGTCGAACTGGAAGACTTCATGCACCGCCGCCCTGCCGAATTGTCGGGCGGACAAAGGCAGCGTGTGGCACTGGGCCGTGCCATCGTGCGCAAGCCCACAGTCTTTTTGATGGATGAACCCCTGTCCAATCTGGACGCCAAGCTGCGGGTCTCCACCCGTGCGCAGATCAAGAACCTGCAAAGCAAGCTGAAGGTGACAACGGTCTATGTGACCCACGATCAGATCGAAGCGATGACATTGGCCGACCGCGTTGTGGTGATGAATGCAGGCGAGATCCAGCAGGTCGGCACGCCCACGGAAATCTACAACACACCCGCCAATACCTTTGTGGCCAGCTTCATTGGTTCACCCGCAATGAACCTGATCGACGGGCACATCGAGGGCGGCACCTTTACCGCTGAGGGGATGAAGATCCTGGGGCTGAACACCAAACACAATGGCCCCGTAACCTTGGGCTTTCGCGCTGAGGATGCCGATGTCTGCGACACTGGCGGCCAGATCACCGGCCCGGTCTATTCGGTGGAACTCTTGGGCGATGCGACCATGATCACATGGCGTCAGGGCGGCGCGTTGGTATCAATCAAAACCAACAAGGATTACCGCGCCGAAATCGACCAGATCGTTGAAGGATCAATCCCAGCCGAGATTTGCCATCTGTTCGACCCGCAAACAGGTGCGCGCATTGCGCTGGACTAAGCAACACCAAGAATTTCAAGGATAAGAGCAATGGCGATCGAATTTCTCAAACGCAGCAAGCCCGAGACAGAAAAAGCAGAAGATGACGCGAAGGTGCGGGATGTTGTGGCCTCCACTTTGGCGGATATCGAGGCGCGCGGCGATGCTGCGGTGCACGAACTGGCGGTGAAGTTTGACGGCTATGACCGTCCGTCCTACCGCCTGTCGGATGACGAGATCGCGGCGATCATCGCCAAGGTGTCCGAGCGTGACATGGCCGACATCCGCTTTGCCCAGGAACAGGTGGTCAATTTCGCCAAGGCGCAGCGGGCCTCGATGACCGATATTGAAGTGGAAACGCTGCCCGGTGTGATCCTCGGCCACAAGAACATCCCGGTGCAATCGGTGGGCTGCTATGTGCCCGGCGGCAAATTCCCGATGGTCGCCTCGGCGCATATGTCGGTGGCCACGGCCAAGGTGGCGGGGGTGCCGCGCATCATCGCCTGCACACCGCCCTTCAACGGAGAGCCGAACCCGGCAGTGATTGCCGCGATGCACATCGGCGGCGCGGATGAGATCTATGTTCTGGGCGGCATTCAGGCGGTGGGCGCGATGGCCATCGGCACCGAAAGCATCGCGCCGGTGCATCTGCTGGTCGGGCCGGGCAATGCCTTTGTCGCCGAGGCCAAGCGCCAGCTCTTTGGCCGGGTGGGCATTGATCTGTTTGCCGGGCCGACCGAGACCATGGTGATTGCCGATGACACGGTGGATGCCGAGATGTGCGCCACCGATCTGCTGGGGCAGGCCGAACACGGCTACAACAGCCCCGCCTGTCTGATCACCACCTCGCGCAAACTGGCCGAGGCGACGATGGGCGAGATCGAGCGTATCCTGAAGATCCTGCCCACCGCCAACACGGCGTCGGTGAGCTGGGAAGACTTTGGTGATGTGGTGCTCTGCGACAGCCATGACGAGATGCTGCAGGTTGCCAATGACATGGCCTATGAACATGTGCAGGTGATGACGGACCGCGATGATTGGTATCTGGAGAACATGCACAGCTATGGCGCGCTGTTTCTTGGTCCGCGCACCAATGTGGCCAATGGCGACAAGGTGATCGGCACCAACCACACGCTGCCCACCAAGAAGGCCGGTCGCTACACGGGCGGTCTGTGGGTTGGCAAATACCTCAAGACCCATAGCTATCAGAAAGTCACCACGGACGAAGCCGCCGCGATGATCGGCGCCTATGGCTCACGCCTGTGCCTGCTCGAAGGCTTTGTCGGCCACGCCGAACAATGCAACTTGCGCGTCCGCCGCTACGGTGGCCAGAACGTCCCATACGGCGAGGCGGCGCAGTGGCAGGACGCGGCGGAGTAATCACGTTGGGCGAAGAATTTGGACAGGGCACTCCTATCCGTGGTGGTTTTGTTCTATCACGGAGCTACGGACCGATAGATGCCGGCCAAGGCATCCGGGGCGACATGTTGCCAGCGGCGACATCTGCCCTTGCAAGGCGGCCGCGCAAGGTGGGGAAAGTGAACAAATCCAGAGTGACGTCCATGCAGGTGGCCCACAAGGCGGGGGTCAGCCAGTCCGCCGTCAGTCGGGTCTTTACCCCCGGCGGCAGCGTGTCGGACAAGACCCGCGAAAAAGTAATGCGGGCCGCCGAAAGCCTTGGCTATAGCCCCAACGTTCTGGCCCGCGCCATGACCACAGGCCGCAGCCAGATCATCGGGCTGGTCGTGGCATATCTGGACAACCAGTTCTATCCCGAAGCCATCGAACGGCTGGCCGTGGCCTTGCAGGAACAGGGCTATCACGCGCTGGTCTTCATGGCGACGCCCACGATTGGTGACACCGACGATGTGATGCGGCAGCTGCTTGATTACCAAGTCGACGGGATCGTGCTGGCCTCGGTTTCCATGTCCTCCAGCCTGGCCCGCAAATGTGAGGACCACGGTATTCCGGTGGTTCTGTTCAACCGCGACCAAGACGACGCACGGATGAGCGCGGTCACCACCGACAATATCGAAGGCGGACGGGCCATTGCGCAGCATTTTGCCGAACGCGGCGCGGAGCGCATTGGCTATGTCGCCGGCTTTGAAGGAGCCTCGACCCAGATCGACCGTGAGAAGGGCTTCTTGCAAGGATTGGAAGAGGCGGGGCTGTCCCTTGCCATGCGCGAGGTCGGCGGCTTTGAATACCCGCTGGCCCGTACCGCCGCGCTGGAATTTTGCGCGGGGCGGAACCGGCCTGATGCGGTCTTTGTCTGCAACGATCACATGGCCTTCGCCTTTGTCGATGCGGTGCGCCACAAAATCGGCCTGCGTATTCCCGAAGACCTGCTGGTCGCCGGGTTTGACGACGTGCCGATTGCCGCCTGGCCTGCCTATGATCTGACCAGTTACCGCCAGCCCATCAACCGGATGGTGGCGCAGACTGTCGAAGTTCTGTTGGGCCAGATCGACAACGCTGATAGCCCTGCGCAAAAGCTGCGCCTCAAAGGGGAGCTGATCGTGCGTGGGTCAACGGGCGGGCCAAGCCAAAGACAAGGTTGAGCAAGGCCGCATGAGATAACAAACCGCGCCAAAGGCGTGCGAAATAACAAAGGATAACCAGATGACACCACAGGACATGGAAAGCCGCATCGTGCGCTATGGCGATTTACGCCCTTGCCGCACTGCATTTATCGACGCCCACACCCCCGGTAGCGATCAAAAGGAAAACTTCACGATTATCGGCGGCGGTGTCAGCGAAAGCCCGGACCAGCATGTGCATATCGGTATTCCGCATGGGTTCAACATTGGCGCAGCAGGCCAGCCGCCCAAGTGCCGCAATTCCCTGCACAACCACCGCACAGCAGAAGTGTTCTTCATCCTCAGCGGTCGCTGGCGGTTCTTCTGGGGTGAGCATGGCGATGCAGGCGAGGTCATCCTGGAAGAGGGCGACATCTTCAACATTCCCACGAACATCTTTCGCGGGTTCGAAAACATCGGTACCGACTATGGGATGATCATGGCGGTTCTGGGCGGCGACGATGCAGGCGGCGGCGTGATCTGGGCGCCCCATGTGATCGAAGACGCCAAGGCGCACGGGTTGATCCTTGGTGAGAACGGCAAGCTCTATGACAGCAAGAAAGGTGAAAACCTGCCCGATGGTGTTGGCCCAATGCCGCTGCTGACCCAAGCAGAGCTGGACAAGGTCGATTGCCCAAGCGCCATGCAGGTGATCGGCGGCTATGTGCGCCGCTATCTGGATATGGTCGCGCTGGCAGAGGAGGCACCGGTTAAGGTGATCGGCGAGAAGGGAATCATTCGGGATAAACCAGGGTTCGAGATTGATTTCATCACCCGCGCCTGCGCCTCCGAAGAGATGCACAAACATGACCGGCCTTCGGTCCTGATGCCGGTCAAAGGCCATTGGCGCGTGGATTACGAGGGCGGGTCCGCCACATTGGCGCCCGGTGATACGATGTCTGTGCCAGAAGGGGTCATGCATCGCGCCTTGCCCTCAATGACCGGCGAGGCCGCGCTTTACCACATCATCGCAACCGATGATGCGGCAGGGGCGACCTGGCAGGGGTGAGATGCACAACATGCAGGCCATTCTCCAAGGCCCCGATGGCAACCCCGCAGATCTGACGCTGGTGCAAATGGCGGCGGCGCTGCGGGCGGGGCGGCTTTCTTCGGTTGAGCTTGTCAGCGCATTTCTGACCCGCATCACGGACCGCAATCCGCAGATCGGTGCGTTTGTGCATGTTGATCAGCAAGGGGCACTTGCCGCCGCATCGGCGGCGGATGCCGCTTTTGCCGAAGATCTGGACCATGGTCCGCTGCAAGGCATTCCCGTTGCCATCAAAGACGTGATCGACGTGGCGGGATGGCCGATACGCTGGGGCTCGTCTCTCTGTGAGGATCGGATTGCGGCGCAGGATGCACCGGTCGTTGAAATCCTACGGGAGCAATGCGCAGTGCTGGTGGGGGTGGTCGCCACCTATGAGATGGCCACCGTTGGGCCAGACCCCAGCAGTCTTTATGCCCAGCCGCGCAATCCGTGGCATGCCGATCATATCACCGGCGGATCCTCTTCGGGATCAGCAGCGGCAGTGGCGGGCGGGATGGTGCCCTTGGCGCTTGGCACGGATACGGGCGGGTCTGTTCGCAGCCCGGCGGCCTTTTGCGGCGTCGTTGGGTTCAAGCCGACCTTTGACAGGTTCCCGATGGAAGGCGTCATGCCGCTGTCGCAATCCTTGGATCACATTGGGCTGCTCACGCAGACCGCGGAAGATGCGTCATTTGCAATGACGGCAATGGCCGGAATGCCAGTGCCCGACGGGCAATCGGAAAAGCTGCGTGTGGGTTTTGTTCGCAATTGGTGTGATGACCAGACCGTTCAGTATTTTGACAAAGCCGCCTCCGATCTCAGCTTGGCAGGCGCGTCAGTGACCCTCGTGGACTTGCCCGACTATGCGCCGCTGGAGACCGCGGCCTGTGACGTATTGCTGTATGAACAAGTGCGCAATCACTGGTCGGAGATTTCGCGGGCCTCTGATCAGGTCGGCCGAATGCTGCTTGATACGATGCAAGCCGGTCGTGGTGTGGACGATCAGACCTACGCGCAAGGACAAGCCGTGGTGCAGGACTTTTCCCGGCAAGTCGAAGTGACGATGGCAAAGTTTGACGTGTTGATCCTGCCAACCACCTTGCGCCCCGCAGAGCGGTTCGACAGCTTTGAAGATGGCAAGGCGACATGGACCCCGATGCGAACCATCCCGTTCAACATGAGCGGTCAACCCGCGGTTTCCGTTCCGGTGGGGATGCAGGATGGCATGCCGCTCGGTCTCCAGATCGTCGGGGCGCGGCATGATGATATGAAGGTGTTGCAGGTGGCACAGATGTTCGAACGCGCCACCGATCACAGTTGTCAAAAGCCCGACTTTCGCGCGGTTGAATTGGCCGCGAGCGAAGATCAGTAATTTGGCGGCGTGACCGCGCTGACGATCTTGCTTTCTCCATCTGACAAGTTCTCAAATGAATGGGGTATGCGGCTGTCGAAGTAATATCCATCCCCTGCTTTTAGGACGCGCACCTCGTCGCCCACTGATACCCGCACTGCACCTTGAAGCACGAACCCGCCTTCTTGGGCCTTGTGGCTTAACGCTTCGGTCGACACCGCGCCGGGCTGATAGGTTTCCATCATCAAGAGCATCTGCCGCTCGGCAAAGTTCATTCCCACCATGCGGTAGGAGATTTGCTCGGTGGAGCCTATTTCGACCAAATCGGCCTCGCTATAGAAGGGGGGTATGCCTTCTTGCACACCTTCAATGCCGAAAAATGCGGTCAAGGTCGCGCCCAGTGCATCGACAATGGCGGCCAGTGTATCGACGGATGGGCTGACTTTATCCCTTTCAATCAGTGATATGGTCGAATGCGCGATGCCCGATCGCGCTGCCAGCTCTCTCACTGTAAGCATCCGCCTTTGCCGCAATGTGGCAACACGTTTTCCGACTTTGGCCATGGAGAACTCCCTGTGGTGTCCATTATCTTAACCAAGCGCTTCAAGTCAATTGATTGGTGATCCGCTAGAGAGGATGATTGCGGCCAATGACCTTCACAGCAAAGAGTGACCACCATGATGCACATTGATGACACGCTGAACGCGCAGCTGACCTTTGTGAAACAGCCAGAGCGCAGCGCCGAGCAAGACACCGCAGAAATTGAAGGGCTGGTCAAAACGGTCCTCGACGATGTCCGCAACGATGGGGATGCGGCGGTTGCAAAATATGCCCGCAAGTTCGACAACTCTGACCTTGAGGCATTTGAAGTCACAGCGCAGGACCGCGAGGCGGCGTTGGCGCAACTGGATCCGCAAACCCGCGCTGATACCGAGTTTGCCATCGATAATGTCCGGCGGTTTGCGCAGGCGCAAATGGACACGATCCTGCCACTTGAGGTCGAGTTGCATCCGGGCATTCATTTGGGGCATCGGGTCATTCCGATTGAGCGGGTCGGGTGCTACGTGCCCGGCGGCCGATTCCCGTTGTTGTCTGCCCCGATCATGAGCCTTGTTCCAGCCAAAGTCGCGGGCTGCGATGAGGTGATTGCCTGTCTGCCGCCCAACGCCCATCCCGCGATGATCGCCGGCTGTCACCTTTCTGGCGCAGACCGGATTTTCCGCATTGGCGGTGCGCAGGCCATCGCAGCGATGGCCTTTGGCACCCAGACCGTGCCTTCGGTGGACAAGATTGTCGGCCCCGGCAATGCGTTCGTGAACGAGGCCAAGCGGCAGGTGTTTGGCCCGGTCGGAATTGACCAGTTGGCAGGCCCAAGCGAGATTTTCATCGTGGCGGATGAGACAGCAAACCCGGTGATGGTTGCCGCAGATCTGCTGGCGCAGGCCGAACATGATGTGCGCACCCGTGTAGGTTTGATCACCACCGACGCGGCGCTGGCAGAGGCCACCTTGAAAGAGGTCGAGGCCCAGCTGACCCATCTTTCCACGGCTGCTGTTGCCGCCCCTGCCTGGCGCGATTACGGGTCCATTGTCCTGTGCGAGACCGAAGAGGCGATGATCGCCTATTCCGACATCATCGCGGCCGAACACTTGCAGGTCCACACCCGCGACGCCAAAGCGACGGGCAAGAAGCTGCGCCACTACGGGTCGTTGTTTATCGGCGAGAATGCCTCGGTTGTGTATTCCGACAAATGCTGCGGCACCAATCACACGCTGCCGACGATGGGGGCAGGGCGCTACACGGGCGGGCTCTGGGTCGGCTCATTTGTCAAGATTTGCACCCACCAATGGCTTGAAGATCGGGGCGTTGAGACCGTGGCGCTGCCTGCGGGCCGTCAAGCAGCGACCGAAGAAATGGAGGGGCACCGACGTGCAGCCATGTTCCGCCTGCACGGTGCCAAGGTATTTGAGGGCTGATCGCCCCGCACCAAAGCTCAGCCGGCTGCGCGGGTCATCCTTTGATGGCCTGCGCGGCAACGGTATACCCACCAGACGCACCATCGACGAAGTGCACGTGATCGTCTGTCATGATGGATGGGACGATGCAGGTCATCATCGCCTCTGACTGGGCATGAATGCCATATTTGACAACGCCCTCCGCCACGGCTTGATCCAAAAGGCTTCGTAATTTGGC
This sequence comes from Sulfitobacter mediterraneus, assembly GCF_016801775.1. Taxonomy (NCBI): domain Bacteria; kingdom Pseudomonadati; phylum Pseudomonadota; class Alphaproteobacteria; order Rhodobacterales; family Roseobacteraceae; genus Sulfitobacter; species Sulfitobacter mediterraneus. The sequence goes on from NZ_CP069004.1 coordinate 3,469,706, forward strand.
CTCTGTTCCAGGATCGCAATCAACGGTCATCTTCAGCCCGTCCTCAAATTTGCGGAAATCGGCGTTTTGGCCGACCACACGGCGGTAACGGCGCGCGTCAAATCCACCGATCTTGAGCCCTGTCTTGATCAGAAGCCAGGCGACGAAGCTTTCAAACAGCGCCTTGCGTCGCGCAGCGCCGAGCGATCCTGCACCGTGTTGAGCATGGGCTTCAAGCTGGGCGCCAGCAGGCGGCCAGTCCACGCCGGGGCCGCTGGTGTCGCCGGGATGACCGGACCGATCCAGACCGCCCGCCAAAGCAACAACCTTGCCGGCCAGCTTTGCAAATGCGGGGTCTTCTGCGGTGCGGGCGGGCATGATCACCACGGATAGGATCGCGCCATAGCGGCTTGGCATATGACTCCAACGGCAGGACAATCCGGTGAGGTCCGGCTGTGTCCCCGGCGGTGCGGGCGGCACGCCGTTTGCGCCATCCTTCATACGCGCCTCCGCCCAGGCCAGCCCGCCACCTGCGAACATGGCGTAGTCCACGCCTGCCGCCGCGCCAAACCGGGCAATCCGCACATCATGACCTGCCGCGCGCACGTCTGAGATCCGAACCATGCCGATCCGCAGCGACATATCAAACTCCTCAGCGGCCCAAACCTGAACCGCGGCCAATGCTTCGGTCGCGCGGTCCTTCCATTCGGGCGGAACAGCAAATCCTGCCCCGTCACCGCCAAAGATATAGGGAAAGGCGACCCCGCCATGGGCGTTGATCTGGGCAGAAATGACAGCCGCCCCAACCATGTTGACCGTTTTGTATTTGCCTGCGGCAGCGGCCTGCGTTGATCCGACGATGTCCGATGTGCCAACCCACCAATCCTCGGGCAATGAAGTGTAATTCTCGGTGTCCGACAGGGCGGCAAAATCATCCTGAACGGGGACGGCGGCATAAAACGGAGGAAGGGGATCTGTCATTTGATCACGCTAGCCAATGCGCCCCGGATCACCAAATCATTCTTTGGTGTACAAGCGGTTTCGCGCGGCCTGCTGTTTTGACGGCGGCACAAGATTTCCGCGCTTCGCTTCTTTCCTCCTTCAAAAAATGTGCGATTCGCCTCTTTCGTACGCAATTTCACCATCAGTTGACGATTTGTCGCAGCGCGTTGGCGCGGCTTGAACCTGTGTCGCAGTATACGTTTGTATACTGTTAGCGCTGACCCCATTTTCCCGGCAGTTGACTATAGGTCAGTAAACTCTGCGGATTCTCGCGATTTGAGAAATTATTTACAAAGGCTTTCGGAGAATCGAAAAAAATTTACAGAAAGTGGCAATAAAGCCAACGGAAATCGCGGATTATTTACAAAGTTAAGTATGTTCCCTCAGAAGATGCTGTCTGTTTCTCACTGCGAGACAGGCCGCGCAGCACGAGGAGGATACCATGACAACCGCAGATCCGCTGAACACGTCAAGCCAACCATCAGCCAAAGATTCATCCCGCACGCCCCATGTAACCGCACAGGATTACGCGCGTATGTATGCGGCATCGGTAGCCGACCCTGACGCCTTTTGGGCAGAGGAAGGCAAGCGGATCGATTGGATCAAGCCGTTCAAGACCGTCAAGAACACCTCCTTCGCGCCTGGCAACATCGACATCCGCTGGTTTGAGGACGGCACGCTGAACGTCAGCGCCAATTGTATCGACCGTCATCTCGAAACCCGCGGCGACCAAACAGCGATCATCTGGGAACCGGATGATCCAAACAAGGAAGCGGCCCTGCACATCACCTACAAGGATCTGCACGCATCGGTCTGCAAGATGGCCAATGTCCTGACGGATCTGGGTGTCGCAAAAGGCGACCGCGTTGTTATCTATCTTCCCATGATCCCCGAGGCCGCCTACGCGATGTTGGCCTGCGCCCGGATCGGGGCCATTCATTCCATCGTTTTTGCAGGGTTCTCCCCGGACGCTTTGGGGGCGCGTATCAACGGTTGTGACGCGAAAGTTGTCATCACCGCGGATTACGCCCCCCGAGGTGGTCGAGAAACGCCGCTCAAATCCAACACCGACACCGCGCTTTTGCATTGCAAGGACAGTGTGAAATGTCTGGTTGTCAAACGCACCGGAAGCCAGACCACTTGGACCGACCGCGATCACGATTGTAACGCCTTGATGGCCGCGGCGTCTGACGAATGCGCCCCTGCCGAGATGGGTGCCGAAGATCCGCTGTTTATCCTCTACACCTCAGGCTCCACCGGTCAGCCCAAAGGCGTGGTGCATACGTCAGGCGGCTATCTGGTCTATGCTTCCATGACCCATGAAATCGTCTTTGACTATCACGATGGCGATGTCTTCTGGTGCACGGCAGATGTGGGCTGGGTCACGGGCCACAGTTATATCGTCTATGGACCGCTGGCCAATGGCGCGACCACGATCATGTTTGAGGGCGTACCGACCTATCCCGACGCGGGCCGCTTCTGGGAGGTCTGCGCCAAGCATAAGGTCAATCAATTCTATACTGCTCCGACCGCGATCCGTGCCTTGATGGGCGCGGGCAAAAGCTGGGTGGAAAAACACGACCTGTCCGATCTGCGGGTGCTCGGATCTGTGGGGGAGCCGATCAACCCCGAAGCATGGAACTGGTACAATGAGGTTGTCGGCAAGGGCAATTGCCCTATCGTCGATACCTTCTGGCAGACCGAAACGGGCGGTCACATGTTGACCCCGCTGCCCGGCGCAACCCAGCTCAAACCCGGCGCTGCGCAACAGCCGTTCTTTGGTGTGCAACCGGTCGTGCTGGAACCCACCAGCGGTGAGGTGATCGAGGGCAATGGTGTCGAAGGTGTCCTGTGCATCAAAGACAGCTGGCCCGGCCAGATGCGCACCGTCTGGCAAGATCATGAGCGTTTCGAGAAAACCTATTTTGGCGATTACAAAGGTTACTATTTCTCGGGTGACGGGTGTCGCCGTGACGAGGACGGCGACTATTGGATCACGGGCCGCGTTGACGATGTGATCAATGTCTCCGGTCACCGCATGGGCACGGCAGAAGTCGAAAGCGCCTTGGTCGCCCACGCCAAAGTCGCCGAAAGCGCCGTGGTCGGCTATCCGCATGACGTCAAGGGGCAGGGGATCTACGCCTATGTCACCTTGATGAACGGTGAAGAGCCGTCCGATGCCCTGCGTAAAGAGCTGGAAACTTGGGTTCGTACCGAGATTGGCCCAATTGCCAAGCCGGATCTGATTCAATGGGCGCCCGGCCTGCCCAAGACCCGGTCAGGCAAGATCATGCGCCGTATCCTGCGCAAGATTGCAGAAGACGATTTTGGTGCATTGGGCGATACCTCGACCTTGGCCGATCCATCCGTTGTGGATGATCTGATCAACAACCGCATGAACCGGAGCGCCTCGTGATGGATGGCGCAGGCACACCGACCGCCGCACCCGTTCTTATTCTGCTTGGCCCTCCGGGCGCCGGCAAAGGCACGCAGGCGCGGATGCTCGAAGAGACTCACGGGCTGATCCAACTGTCCACGGGTGATCTGCTGCGGGCCGCTGTTGCGGCAGGCACCGACGCGGGAAAACAGGCCAAGGCCGTGATGGAAGCCGGCGATCTGGTCAGCGATGACATCGTGATCGCGATCCTGCGTGACCGTCTGGCCGAGCCTGATTGCGCCAAGGGCGTGATCCTTGACGGCTTTCCCCGCACCACGGTTCAGGCCGAAGCATTGGACGCCCTGCTTGCGGGCACGGGTCAGCGGATCAACGCCGCCATCAGCCTTGAGGTTGAGGACGCGGCGATGGTTGAACGGATCTCGGGGCGGTTCACCTGCGGGGCATGCGGCGAAGGGTATCACGACAATTTCAAACCCACCGCCAAGGCTGGCGCCTGTGACAACTGCGGCTCAACAGATATGAAGCGCCGCGCCGATGACAACGCGGCAACCGTGGCACAACGGCTTGAGGCCTATCACGCGCAGACCGCGCCACTGATTGATTATTACCAAACCAAAGGGGCGCTTTGTGCTGTCCCTGCGATGGGCGCAATTGACGATATTGCCGCCGAACTCAACGCCGTTGTGTCGCAAGCCACGGCATAACGCTTGAACCCTAGGCCCGCCACCCGGGCCTTGAGAAAGCAAACGAAGGAGGGCTCAAACACATGTCCCAACAAGACGAAAGCAATAACGCATACTGGAGCGCCAATGTGCGTCTGATCCTGATCAGCCTCGCCATCTGGGCGCTGGTCTCATTCGGGTTCGGGATCATCCTGCGCCCGGCATTGTCGGGCATCGCCGTGGGCGGGACCGACCTTGGTTTCTGGTTCGCCCAGCAAGGGTCGATCATCATCTTCCTGATTTTGATCTTCTTTTACGCATGGCGGATGAACAAGCTCGACCGTGAGCACGGCGTGGACGAGGAATAATCACAATGGATCAGTTTACACTTAACCTGCTGTTTGTTGGCGCGTCCTTTGCGCTTTACATCGGCATCGCGGTCTGGGCCCGTGCCGGGTCCACGTCCGAATTTTATGCGGCTGGCCGGGGTGTTCACCCTGTCACCAACGGTATGGCCACGGCGGCGGACTGGATGTCTGCGGCCTCCTTCATCTCGATGGCGGGACTGATTGCCTTTACTGGCTATGACAACTCTTCCTTCTTGATGGGTTGGACCGGTGGCTACGTGCTGCTTGCGCTGTTGCTGGCTCCTTACCTGCGCAAGTTTGGCAAGTTCACAGTTTCCGAGTTCATCGGCGACCGCTTCTATTCCAAGACCGCACGCATGGTGGCAGTGATCTGTCTGCTGGTGGCTTCCATCACCTATGTGATCGGCCAGATGCAGGGCGTGGGCATTGCCTTTGGCCGCTTTCTGGAAATCGACGCGACGCTTGGCCTGCTTCTGGGCTCATGCGTGGTCTTTGCCTATGCGGTTTTTGGCGGCATGAAAGGTGTGACCTACACGCAGGTTGCACAATATTGCGTGTTGATCACGGCCTACACGATCCCGGCTGTTTTTATCTCGCTGCAACTGACAGGCAATCCGATCCCGGCGCTTGGCCTGTTTGGCGAGCATACGGCATCGGGTGAGCCACTGCTGGCCAAGCTGGACCAGATCGTGCGCGATCTTGGCTTTGCTGAATACACCGCCGCCCATGGCTCGACCATCAACATGGTGCTCTTTACCCTGTCTCTGATGATCGGTACCGCAGGTCTGCCGCACGTCATCATGCGCTTTTTCACCGTACCCAAAGTGTCTGACGCACGTTGGTCCGCAGGTTGGACATTGGTGTTCATCGCCTTGCTCTACCTCACAGCCCCTGCTGTTGGTGCCATGGCGCGTCTGAATATCTCTGAGCTGATGTGGCCAAATGGCACCGACGGCGCAGCGGTCAGCGTTGAGCAGATCGAAAACGATCCGCAGTACGCCTGGATGGAAACATGGCAGAAAACCGGTCTTCTCGGTTGGGAAGATAAAAACGGCGACGGCATGATCCAGTACTACAACGACAAGAACGCGGATCTGCAAGCCAAGGCCGAAGCCAACGGCTGGACCGGGAATGAGTTGACCAATTTCAACCGCGACATCCTTGTGCTGGCCAACCCTGAAATCGCAAGCCTACCGGGCTGGGTGATCGGTCTTGTGGCGGCGGGTGGCATTGCGGCGGCTCTGTCCACAGCGGCGGGCCTGCTCTTGGCGATCTCTTCTGCGGTGTCTCACGATCTGCTGAAGGGTCAGTTGACCCCGAACATGTCTGAGAAATCAGAACTCTTGGCGGCGCGTATCTCGATGGCGGCGGCGATTGTGGTGGCGGTTCTTCTGGGCCTTAACCCGCCGGGTTTTGCGGCGCAAACCGTGGCGCTTGCCTTTGGTCTTGCTGCAGCTTCGATCTTCCCGGCGCTGATGATGGGTATCTTCTCCACCCGCATCAACAACACGGGCGCGGTTGCTGGCATGCTGGCCGGTCTGGTTGTGACGCTGCTCTACATCTTCCTGCACAAGGGGTGGTTCTTTATCCCTGACACCAACGCCTTCACCGATGCAGATCCTCTGCTTGGCCCGATCAAATCCACCTCCTTTGGTGCGATCGGCGCGGCGGTCAACTTTGCGGTGGCCTATGTGGTCTCCGGCATGACCAAAGAGACCCCGCAAGAGATCAAGGATCTGGTGCAAAGCGTGCGCATCCCGCGCGGTGCGGGCGGTGCGGTCGAAGACCACTAAACAAACGCCTGACACCGCTGCAAATCTGCGGCGGTGTCTCGCATTCCAATTCCGTCCTGCCCGCGTCACTGTGGGCGGGACACCTCATTTACAAAGGCCTGCGATATGCCTCTTCCGGCCAACCTGATCCAGTTTCTTGCCTCGGTTCATCCCTACGACAGCCTGTCCGAAGGGGATCTGAACGCCCTGGGTTCTGTCTGCGAGGCGCGAGAGTTCGCGCCGGGGGATTTGGCCTTTGCCGTGGGTGACACTGTTGCGGATCTTTTTATCATAGCCGAGGGCGAGGTGGAGATTACCGACGAGACCGGCGTGCAATTGTCGATCCTTGGTCCGCGCAATTCCTTTGGCGAACGCGCCTTGCTGCGCGGCGATACCGCCTCCCGGACCGCCACAGTCATCGCGCAATCGCGGATGATCGTTATGCCCGCCGCAACACTTTTTGAACTTATCAAGGGACAGCCCGCTGTCGCACGGTTCTTTGATCGCCGCCGCCCCGCGCGGGCGGACCGCAAAGACCTGACCACCTTGCCCGTTGATCAATTGATGACCCGCGATCTTGTCACTTGTCCGCCGCAGACCACCATTCGTGACGCCGCCGCGATGATGCATGAGGCGCATATTTCATCCATCTGCGTCACCGGCCCGGACGGGCTTGAGGGGATCGTGACAGTACGCGACATGACGGGCCGTGTTGTTGCGCAGGGCGCCGATATCAACGGCCCGATCAGTGACGTGATGACCCGGACCCAGCTGACCCTTGGCCCCAAGGCGCTGGTCACAGATGTGCTGCATCTGATGGTGGAACGCGGCATTGGTCATATTCCGATTGTGGAGGGCAGTGACCTGCTGGGCATTGTCACCCAGACCGATCTGACCCGCGCCCAGGCCATGTCCTCGGCGGATCTGGTCGGCCGGGTGGCCAAGGCCACTGATGCCGCCGCGATGGCCCGTGCCACGGCCGAGATCCCGCAACTGTTGGTGCAACTGGTAGAGGCCGGAAACCGTCACGAGGTCATCACGCGCCTGATCACCGACATTGCCGACACTGCCACCCGAAGGTTGCTGGCACTGGCTGAGGCCAAGCTTGGCGTGCCGCCGGTGCCGTATCTGTGGCTGGCTTGCGGCTCGCAAGGGCGGCAGGAACAAACCGGCGTTTCGGATCAGGACAATTGTCTGATCCTGTCGGATGATGTGACCAATGCTGACATGCCCTATTTCGCCGCGCTCGCCAAATATGTCAGCGATGGGCTGAATACTTGCGGATATTTCTATTGCCCCGGCGATATGATGGCGACCAACCCGCGCTGGTGCCAGCCATTGAAGGTCTGGCGCGGCTATTTCAAAGGCTGGATCGCCAAGCCGGACCCAGAAGCGCAGATGCTGGCCTCTGTCATGTTTGACCTGCGGCCCATCGGCGGCGATCAAAGCCTGTTTACCGAATTGCAAAAAAAGACCCTCAAACAGGCGTCCAAAAATTCGATCTTCACGGCGCATATGATCTCGAACTCTCTCAAGCATCAGCCTCCTTTGGGGCTGTTGCGCGGGCTGGCGACGATCCGATCCGGTGAACATCGCAACCAGCTTGATCTCAAACATGCAGGCGTGGTGCCGGTGGTGGATCTGGGCCGGATCTACACCCTGCAAGGCCGTCTGAGCCCGGTGAACACCCGCGCCCGGTTAGAAGCGGCCATGGCTGCGGGCGTGTTGTCCAGTTCCGGCGGTGCCGATCTGCTGGACGCTTACGACCTGATCGCCGTCACACGGCTTGAACATCAGGCCGCGCAGATCAAGGCAGGAGAAAAGCCCGGCAACTACCTTGATCCATCGAGGCTGTCTGATTTTGAGCGCAGCCATTTGCGCGATGCTTTTGTGGTGGTCAAAACAATGCAATCAGCCGTGGGATCCGGTAAAGGTGCGATAGGATAGGATTATGTTTGTAGAATTGATTGCCACGGTTTTTGCCGGCATCGCCTGCGCCGGGGTGGTGATGCTGTTGAATATCACGACAGGTCGGCGCTTGCCCAAATGGATCATGCCCATCGCTGCAGGGGCGGGCATGATCGGCATGACGATATCGAACGAATATACGTGGTTCGACCGGACCGCCGAGCGCCTGCCCGAAGGTGTCGAGATCGCGCTCAAGGTCGACGAAGAAGGCTGGATGCGCCCATGGACCAAGATCTGGCCCTATACCAAGCGGTTTTCGGCAGTCGACACTGGCACGGCACGCCGCAATGAAAATCTGCCGGATCAACGGCTTGCCGATGTCTATTTCTTTGGCCGCTGGTCCCCGATCAGTCAGGCGCCCATGCTGTTTGATTGCGCCACTCCGCGCTCGGCCTTGTTGATCGACGGGGCTGATTTTGGTGCAGACGGTGCTGTGGCCAATGCCGATTGGCAAACGGTGCCAGCCGATGATCCGATCCTGAAACTGGTCTGCGAGGGCTGACATGTTCACCCGCCTGTCCCTGCGTTTGCGCATCTTCCTGTTTTTCTGCCTTCTGGCGGCGGGAGGCGCGGCGCTGGCGGGTGGGGCGCTTTGGTTTGGCTGGTCGCGGGCCGATACGGTCATGCCCGCCGCGCCCTTCATCACCACTTTCATCGTGTTTGCCTTTCTCAACACCGGCCTCGCCGTAGCGGTCTGGCTGTTGTTTGATGAAAACGTGGCCAAGCCGATCAACAAGCTGTCCGCCGATCTGCGGCTGCGGGCCCATTCGGGGATTGATGGGCCGGTTGACACTGACGCCGCGCGATACTTGGGCGATCTGGCACCGGCGGCAGGGGCGCTGTCACGCACCCTGAACGCGTCGATGATGGACACAGCCAAGCAGGTCGCGCATGAGACACAACGCCTGAAACACGAAAGCGAGCGCCTGACGGCGCTGCTGACGGAAATTCCGATTGCAACGATCCTGTTGAACCCGGCCCATGAGATTGTTCTTTATGACGGTCAGGCCGCTGATGTCCTGTCACAGATCGCACCGCCGCGCCTCAAGGCACCTTTGTCCGATTACTTTGACCTCACCACGCTCACCGATGCGATTGACCAATTGTCCGATGACATCGCCGAGGTGCCGTTCAAACTGGGCGATAAGACCGCCGTACGGGTCTTCGACGCGCAGGTGAAATCGCTCGGCGATGGCGGCCATATGGTTCTGATCGACGTGCAGGCCATCGCCAGCCAGCTTCTCAAGGCGCGGCCTTTGGTATTTGATTTTGGTCTGATGAATGTCGCCGAAACCAAAGAGATCAGGGACAGCCCACTGCGCGATCTGTGTTACGTGCCGTTTGACACTGAAACCACCGGCCTATCGGTCGAGAAGGATGCAATCATTCAGATCGGTGGTGTGCGGATCCTGAACGGCCAGATGATCGCGGGCGAAACATTCGATCGCTTTGTGCATCCTGGCCGTAAAATACCGCCTGCCTCTACTCTTGTGCATGGGATCTCGGATGATGATGTCGCGGATGCACCCGATATCGCCACGGTGGGCCGCGCGTTCCACCATTTCGCCCGTGACGCCATTCTGGTCGCCCATAATGCACCTTTCGACATCGGGCTGCTGCGCAAATCGGAGGTGGAAATGGGGGTGGAATGGAACCATCCAGTGCTGGACACGGTGCTGTTGTCTGCCGTGATCTTTGGGGTCACGGAGGACCATTCACTCGACGCCCTATGCGAACGGCTTGCCATTTCGATCCCGGCAGAGCTGCGCCACACTGCCTACGGTGATGCCCATGCGACCGGTGCGGCGCTGGTCAAGCTGCTACCGCTTTTGGAAGGCAGGGGTGTGTGCACCTTTGGCCAATTGATCGAAGAGACCCGCAAACACAGCCGGCTTTTACATGATCTGAACGAATGAACAGGCGAATAGCTCAGCGGTAGATCCGGTGATTGCGCAACCCCCAGTCTGAATACAGGTCGGCCATGATGGTGCCGAACTGCGCCTCGGCTTGTACGTTGCTGATGACCTGCTCGCCGCCGCGGCCATAGATGGTCACTTCGTCGCCCACTTGCACATCATCGTTTCCGGTCACATCGGCGACAATTGTATTCATGGACATTTTGCCCAGTACAGGCACGACTTTTTCCCGGATGATTACGGCGCTGCGATTGTGGGCGTTGCGATAAAACCCGTTGGCATAGCCGATGGAAATGCAGGCCAGTCGGCTGTCCCGCTCCAGAAGATTGGCCCGGTCATAGCCAACCGCGGCGCCTGCGGGGTATGCCCCAAGTCCAACAACACGGGCCTTCAACTCCATCGTCGGGACAAAGCCCAGCTCCGGTTTCAAAATCCCATAGATGATGGCGCCACAGCGGTACATGTCGGTTTCGACCGCAATGCCCGAGACCAGAGAGAGCGAACTGCCTGCATGTATTGTCAGGTCCGAACGGCGCAGGGTGCTGTTGGCCAGAACCCACGCGACTTGCTGCTGAAACAGGGTGGCACTTTGGCGCAGGTGATTTGGTTCATTTGACGCAAAATGGGTGCAGATTCCGGTGATCTGGTTGCGAAGTAGACCAAGGATCTCTCGGCAAGCCGCTTTGCCTGTCTGAGTTGCCAGCTCCAGCCCGTCCCGTGACATTCCCGCCGCATCAAGGGCCAGATGAACTTTGGAAAGGTTGTGGCCATCGTCCATAAGCCCCCGATACTGGCGGGCTGCGTCAAGCGATCCGATCTGCTCCTGCACGCGGTCAGCCACGGCTGTTTCCATCTCGCTCAAGGTTGCGGCGCGCAGGCGTATGATCCCGCCTGCGAAACCTGCCTCCCGTACAGCGCGGGCCTCTGTGTTGGACGTAATCCCGATGCAGCGGATGCCCTGCGCCATCACCAATGGCACAACCTGTTTGATACCATGCCCGTAAGCATCCGCCTTGAGAACCGCACAGAACTGCGACCGCTCTGGCAACAGGTCGCAGGCCAGCGCCAGATTTCGTGCAATGCGGCTTGGGTAAATGTCACACCAAGAGCTGCACGGAAGATCGCGGCGGTGGGTCACGTTGCAACCTGCCCAAGTGACCCGCGCCCGATCCACGCAGAGTATGTTCCATCGTGAAAATGGCCCATTGCGCCCGCCCTCAAATCTCTTCGGTGCCGCACCAGCGGACGATGAATGACGCGGTAGCCTTGGTCACGCGGCGCATGCTTTCCAGCTCTACCCGTTCGTTGAACCCATGGATCGCTTCGGCTCTTGGCCCATAGACCAGCGCAGGTGTATCGGCATATAGCCCGAAGAACCGCGCGTCTGTGGTCGCCGTGATCGCCGCCTTCTTGAGGTCCGTGCCGGTGGCTGCCTGATGGGCATCATCCAGTGCGTCGATGGCAGACCGCGCGCGTTCCGAGCTGTCTTGAGACAGCGCATAGCCCTCGGCCTCAAAGCCGTGATAGACGATCTCGGGCAGGGAATTGCGCAGAAAGTCATTCTCTCGCGCCGCGTCCAGAATGACGGATTCGATCTCGGTTTTGGCCGCCGCAATGGATTGTCCGGGAAAGATCGCCATGCGCACGTCAAACACCGCCCATGCGGGCACTGAACTGGTCCAGTCGCCGCCTTGGATTTTGGCAACATTCAAGTTCAGCGCGTGATCCATATGGGCGTAATCATCAGGGCGGTTCTCAACTGCGTTCCAGCGATGCTCCATCTCGTGCAAGGCTTTGATCAAGGGAATGGCGGCCTCAATCGCGTTGGCCCCGCTGCCCGCGTAGGCCACATGGGTCGGGCGACCCTTGAGATGCACCTGAAACCACAAGACGCCCAATTGCGCTGTGACCAGCTTTTCCGAGAACGGTTCAGGGATCAGTGCGGCGTCTGCCTTGTAACCCCGCGCAAGGCAGGCCAAGGCGCCGTTTCCGGTGCATTCCTCCTCAACCACGGATTGATAAAACACATCTGCGGCAGGGGCCAAGCCGCAGGCGGCCAAGGCATCCATCGCAAAGAGGTTCGACGCCAGACCCGCCTTCATATCGCCGCCGCCGCGCCCGTAAAGCCACCCGGCTTCAACGCGCGGTTCATAGGGCGGGCTGTCCCACATATCCAGTGGCCCTTCGGGCACCACATCGATATGTCCGTTCAGGATCAGGGACCGTCCGGTTTTGGTCTTTGACCGGTGCGAGCCGACCACGTTGACTGCATCCTCATAAGAGCCAAGCACAGGCGAAAACCCCGGCAGATGCTGGATGTCTGCCACGTCGATTTGCCAGCGGTCCAGTTCATAGCCACGCGCGGTCAGGGCATGGGCCATGAAATCCTGCGCGGCCTGTTCCTTTCCTCTGGTCGAAGGAAAAGCGGTCAGGTCAGACAGGAATGCCACCTGCAGGTCAAATGCTGCATCAACGGCATCAAACAGGCGGGCTTGTAGATCTGATTGCATGATCTGGCTCCTTAGAAACTGGGCAGCGGCGAGTGCGAAAGGATCAGGGGCGCATCGGTTGCGGCGCAAACCTCTGCCGGGCTGACCCCTTTGGCGGTCTCGATCAGGGCAAAGCCATCCGCAGTTACATCAATCACTGCCATATCGGTAAAGATCCGCGCCACGCAGGCCTGCGCGGTGATCGGAAGGGTACATTTGACCTTCAATTTCGACTTGCCGGCACGGTCCAGATGGGTTGTCAGAACCACCACCCGCCGCGCCTTCTGGGCCAGTTCAACACCGCCGCCGACGCCGGGTGAGAATTTGCCCGGTATTTTCCAGTTGGCCAGATCGCCATTGGCTGCCACCTCAAACGCGCCCAGCATCGTCAGGTCCAGCCGTCCGGATCGCACCATGGCAAAGCTGGTGGCGCTGTCAAAAAACGCCGATCCCGGCATGGTCGAGACATAGGCCCCTCCCGCATCAATAAGGTTGCGATCAGCCTGTTCGGGCGGCAAGGTCGGGCCAACCCCGGTCATGCCGTTTTCCGTATGCAGACAGACAGGAATGCCAGAGGCCAGATGATTGACCACTTGGGTGGGCATACCAATCCCAAGATTGACGACCATCCCCGGCGCGATCTCGCGGGCCGCGCGGGCGATCATACGGGTTCTAGCGTCGGACAACGGCATATTCCTCGGTAAGGTTTTCCAATTGGGTCACGTGATCCACAAAAACGCCCGCGGTTTGCACCGCATTGGCTGCAATTTCGCCGGGAAGAACCACAGTCTCGGCCTCGACGATGACACAAGCAGCGGCCATGGCCATCAGCGGGCTGAAGTTCTGCGCGGTGGCGGCATAGGTCAAGTTGCCGAAGGTGTCGGCGCAATCCGCGTGAATCAGGGCCACATCGGCCCGCAATGCAGGTTCAACGAGATAGGTTTTTCCCTGCATCTCCACCACCTGTTTGCCCTTGGCCAGTTCCGTCCCGATGCCAATATCGCTCAGCACCCCGCCAAGTCCGCTGCCGCCAGCGCGAATACGTTCTGCCAAGATGCCTTGGGGGTTGAATTCGACTGCAACCGCGCCGGAGTTCATCATTTCGATGGCACGGCTGTTCAGCCCCAGATGTGTTGTGATCAGCCGCGCCACCTGTCCGCTGCGCAAAAGATGATCAACCCCCATGTCAGGTTCATTGGCATCATTTTTGATCACAGTCAGATTGCGCGCGCCATGCTGGACAAGTGTGTGGATCAGCGTGAAGGGCGTGCCGGGTACACCAAAACCGCCGATCATGACGGTGTCGCCATCCTTGATCCGGCCCACCGCCGCCGCGATGTCACATCGCTTGTCGGGCAGCCTCATCTTGCGCCCTCGACGGGCAGCCCGGCCTCAGCCGCAAAAGCATCCAGCGCCGCGCAAAGGATCGTCATCATCTCGTCAATCTGGGCTTCGGTGATGATCAACGGCGGGGCAAGCAGAAAGTGATCGCCCGCCGTGCCGCCACGTGTGCGGCGCGAATAGATGATCAAACCGCGCTCATAGGCCAGTTCAACCAGCCGCGCATGCGCCTCAAGGCTGGGCGGCAAAGGCTCCATGGTTTCGCGGTCGCTGACAAATTCAAACGCGGTCAAAAGCCCCTTGCCGCGCACGTCCCCGATGAACGGATAACGCTCCATCAATCCGCGCAGCCGTGCCATCAGCACCTCGCCCATTTTTGCGGCGTTTTCGATCAGACCTTGGTCTTCCATTTCTTCCAGCACGGCCAGCCCCGCCGAACAGGCCAGGGGATTGCCCGCGTAGGTGAAGCCATGCAAGAACCCGCCCGCATCCAGTACCGGTTCGACCAGCCGCGCCCCGGCGACAATCGCGCCCAAGGGCGCATAGCCCGCCCCAAACCCCTTGGACATGGCCACGATGTCAGGGGTGATGCCCCAATGTTCAGCTGCAAGGAATTTGCCGGTGCGGCCCGCGCCGGTCATGACCTCGTCATAGATCAGCAAAACGCCAAATTCATCGCAAATTTCACGGATGCGGCCATAGTAACTGTCCGGTGCGACCAGAGCGCCGGTGGAGGCTCCACCAACGGGCTCCATCAAAAAGGCCAGCACGGTTTCGGCGCCTTCCTCGATGATCTTGTCGCGCAGCATTTCCGCGTATTTCAGCCCGCGTGCCTCTTCGCTCAGGTTGTCACGGTCCAGATAGGTGGCGGGCGCCGGGATGCTTGGCATGCCCTTCATCATCGGCGCAAAGGGTGCACGCAGCGGGTCATAGCCCGTCAGATCAAGCGCCCCCAACGTACACCCGTGATAAGATGGAAACCGAGAGATGACCTTGCTGCGGCTGCCTTGCCCCTGTGTCAGTGCATATTGCCGGGCGAGTTTAAGCGCGCTTTCAACCGCCTCCGACCCGCCAGAAACAAAGAACACCCGGTCCAGCCCCTCGGGCGTCATGGCGACCGTCTTGGCCGCCAGATCCTCAGACGGATGAGTGCGGAAATGCAGACGATACCCGAAGGTTGCTTTGTCCATTTGGGCCTTGATCTTGGCCAGCACGCGCGGGTTGGAATGGCCAATGTTGGACACCATCGCACCGGATGAACCATCAATGTAACGTTTGCCATCCTCGTCAAACAGATAGATGCCTTCGCCCCGATCCAGAAAGGGCCGCGGGTTGCGCGATTGGTAAAACAGGTAAGAGGGCGCGTCGGTCACTTGGCACCTGCAATATGTTTGCGCAGAAATTCGCGGGTGCGGTCTTTGACAGGGTTCTTGAACACAACCTCGGGCGGGCCTTCTTCAACCACCACGCCCTGATCCATGAATAAAACCCGATCACAGACTGCTGCGGCAAAATCCATCTCGTGAGTGACGATGATCATGGTCATATGATCTTCGGCCAATTTCTTCATCACCTGGTTCACCTCGTCCACCAGTTCGGGATCAAGGGCGGACGTGGCCTCATCAAACAGCATCAGCTTGGGTTTCATCGCCAAGGCACGGGCAATCGCAACACGCTGTTTCTGGCCTCCGGACAATTGCGAGGGGTAATAATCAATGCGTTCCAACATCCCGACATGGTCTAGCTGTTCTTCGGCCAATTTGTTGGCCTCGGCCTTGGACAGATCCTTGAGCAGCATCGGCGCCATCGTGACGTTCTCGCGTACGGTCAAATGCGGAAAGAGATTGAAATGTTGGAACACCATGCCGATTTGCTGGCGCATCTCGTTTATGTGCTTTTCATACTGGCGATGGGGTAGTGTCTTGTTGACCTGCACCCCGTCCAGCCAGATCTCACCGCCGGTCAGCGCATCAAGATCATTGATCGCCCGCAACAGGGTTGATTTGCCTGACCCCGACGGGCCGATGATCGCAACGATCTGGCCGCGTTCCACGGTCAGGCTGATGTCCTTGAGCACCTCAAGATTGCCAAAGGACTTTTGTGCGTGTTCGATTCTGACGAAATCGGATGTGTCGGTCATGTCTGGCCCCTTGAGATCAGCGAGAGATGGAGATGCGACGCTCAATCCGGCGCTGCACCCATTCCATTCCGAGATTGATGACGTAGTAGCAGGCCGCAGCCAGCAGATAGAATTCGAAAGGTCGGTAGGTCTTGCCGATGACCCGCTGCGCCGACAGGGTCAGCTCGCTCACCCCGATGACTGAGACCAGGGCGCTGTCTTTCAGCAGGGCAATCATATTGTTGCCAATCGGCGGCAGCACGTCCCGTACTGCCTGCGGGATCACCACCTTGCGCAGCGCCTCGCTCCGGCTGAGGCCCAGGGTGCGTGCGGCTTCCATCTGGCCCTTGTCCACCGCGAGGATCGCGGTCTGGATCAGCTCTGAATTGTAGACCGCAAAGTGTAGACCAAGGCCGATGATACCGGCGACAAAGGCCGGCAAGTCAATGCCGATCTGGACCAAGCCAAAGTAGATCAAGAACAGTTGCAGCAGCAGCGGCGTGCCCATGAACAGCCACGCAAAAAGCCGGAAAGGCTGGCGCAAAATCCATGGTCCATAAAGCGCGATCACCGCGAAAACAATCCCGCCAAAAAAGCTCAGCAAAGCGGCGGCAACCGTGATCCCGATGGTCCAGGCACAGCCCAGAAGGATCACATCCATGTATTTGGGAATAATAGAAAAATCGAGACCCATCACCGTGTCCTTTCGTGATCAGTTGATCTGTGCTTTACGGTCCAGCCAGGTGATGCCCCGGCCAGCCACGTAGATGATGATCATGTAAAGAATCCCGGCCAGCAGGAACATTTCGAACGGCTTGTAGGTCGAACCGATGTAACGCTGGGCGGTATAGGTCAGCTCCACCACAGAGATCGCCGCAACAAGTGCTGTTGCCTTGATCAGCGCATTGATGTTGACGCCCAGGGGGCGGATCATCAGGCGCGCCGATTGCGGCAGGATCACTTTGTACATCGCCTGCCACTGGCTCAGACCCAGGGTCCGCGCGGCCTCGCGCTGACCTTTGTCGATGGCGATGATTGCGCCCCGAATGGTCTCGGTCATATAGGCACCCGCGTTGATGCCAAGGCCAATCACTCCGGCCTCGAAGGCGTCCAGTTGGATGCCGATCTGCGGCCCGCCAAAATAGAGAATGAACAATTGGATCAGTGCGGGCGTGCCGCGGATGACGCTGACATATGCCGCACCGATGAACCGCAATGTGCGAAAGCGCGAGAGCCGAGCCGCCGCCCCCAGCGCCCCGCAGGTCAGGCCCAAAATGGCTGTCAGCACAGAAAGAAGTATGGTCAGCCAAGCCGCCTCAAGAAAGAACGGATAGACTTTCAGCATCAGTTCAAAGTCCATGCCGGCCTCCGCCAAAAACGCTGTGTGCCAAGAGGGGAGACTGCCTGTGCGTCATCAAATGAAATCCTGTGCAGAAGAACATGAAGGGCAGCTTGAATTGAACGGCCTTGATCGCCAAGACTGCCCCGGACCTATTGCCCATCGTCAGGCAGGATGGCAGGGCAGTCAAACCGCTTGCAAGAATCCCCCGCCGCAAAAGGCGCGGCAGGGGCAGGGAGGTCAGCGGATGTCAGCGCCGATCCACTTTTCGGCCAGCGCCAGATAGGTGCCGTCTTCCATCATGGAATCCAGTGCCGCTTGCATGGCTGCGGCCAGTTCGGGGTTGCCCTCACGAATGGCGATACCCGCGCCGAAGGGCTTGGTGCCCGGATCGTCAAACATCGCAAATTCCTGACCTTTGGCGGTCATCGCGAGGATGGCCGCGATTGAATCGTTCACGATGGCGTCCACACGGCCATTTTCCAGCTCCAACAGCAGCTCAGGCAGGCCTTTGTAGGTATTGATGGAATAGCCCTGCGCGCGCGCCCAATCTTCATGTGTCTCACCCAAAGTCAGGCCGACTTTCTTGCCTTCAAGATCCGCCAGGCTGGTGATGTCCGATCCCGGCTTGGTAAAAATGGCGCGCTTGTCGGAGTAATAGGGCCCGACAAAATCCACCACTTCGTCCCGCTCTTCGGTGATGGTCATCGACCCGACGATGGCGTCGTATTTGTTGGCGAGAAGCCCCCCGATGATCCCGTCCCAGGCAGTTGTCACGATCTCGGCCTCCAAACCCATGCGTTTGGCAATTTCGGTACCAATCGCGGGGTCAAAACCGACGACCTTGTTTTCATCGTTTACGAAGTTGAACGGAGGATAAGCGCCGGACATCGAGATGCGGATGACGCCCTTTTCCTTCAGTGTGTCCAATTCCTCTGCGGCTGCTGCGGTCAGCCCAAGAACCGCCAGCGAGGCTGCGGCAATTGCAGATTTCAGAATGGTGCGGCGAACAGTCATTTTTTTCTCCCAGTTTATACTGCGCCGGGGTTTGACCCAGGCGATATTGGCGGATTCCCCGCTCTGCAAAAACACTTGCATGGCCCCTAACATCGTGCAAATAAATAATAGATATCTTCAATATAGATGAAATTTATGAGACTCCCGCACCAGCAGCGTTTTCCCTGGAACCTCGACTGGAACCTGCTGCGGACCTTTATGGTGGTGGTTGAGCAACGCGGCATTTCAAAAGCGGCGGATTTTCTGGGGCTCAAACAGCCGACCGTTTCAGCGGCGCTCAAACGCCTGGAATTGTCCACGGGCCGCACTCTCATCATCCGGAAGCCCAATGAGTTTACCATCACCCGTGCGGGGCAGGTGCTTTATACCGAATGCGCGACGATCTTTGGCTCGATCTCACAATTGCCAGCCCTGATGGATGTCGACAACACGGATCTGCGTGGCCATTTGTCGATTGCGATCACCAGCTATGTGATCTCGGATCATTTCGACGACTTCTTGAACCGGTTCTCCAAGGCGCATCCGAATGTGACCTATTCGTTTACCGTGTCCGAAAGCGATGAAGTGGAAACTGCAATCTCGCAAAACCGGGCCAGTTGCGGGATTTGCCTGTTGTCGAAAGCGCCGAAAAACCTCGATACGATGATCCTGTATCGCGAATACTTTGGTCTTTACTGCGGTGCCCGCCATCCGCTGTTCAATGTACCGGATATTGAGACCAAAGAATTGGAGGGCGAGCCATTCGTGGCCTTCCAGACCGAGGCCGAGGGTGGCCCGCTTGAGGCAATTGCCCATCTGCGCGCCCGTTTGGGGCTGGCCAATACATGGCGCGGGGTGTCATCCAGCCTCAATGAGATCCGCCGTATGATCATGGCCAACATCGGGATCGGCGCCTTGCCGCTGCACGTGGCGCAACAAGACGTTGTGGCCGGTCACATTCGTCAATTGCCGCCCTATGAAGACCTGCCGATGGTTAACATCTATCTGATCAGCAATCCTGCCCGTCGGCAGTCAGAGGCCGACGCAGTGTTTCTTGCCGCCATCGCGGCAGAACTCTCTGCCATTGATATTGCCGATCGGACCTATGGGGCAATGCGAGGGTAATCGGCTGTTGCCGGATGGCCGCTGAGCGTTGCGATTTCGTTTTGACCTAGGGCCAAATGCCGATCCATCCCGATTGTCCGGCGCAGGGTGAATGCCGTGACTAGACCGTGATCTTCGACAATAGCTTGAGCAGCAACGCCCCGTCTTCTGTCTCAAGCAAACCGTTCAGTGCGCCGTCCTGTTCTTCGACATCCTTACGAATGTCGAGCATGCGCATACGCCCCAGATGGGTCAGCAACAGATTGATCTCACGCTGATCGCTCTGCGAGATCTGCCGGTGGACCAAGCCGTCAGAGACCATGCGATCCACCAATTTGCTTAATGTAGGCGGATTGATCAGCGCCTTGCTCGCCAGTGCGCCCATCGTCAGCCGCCCGCCAGCATCAAGGCATTCCATTACCCGCCAGGCTTCGATCTGGATGCCATGCTTTTTCAGGCGCGTCGTCATCCGCTGATTGACCGAACGATGCGCAGCGGCCACGGCATAGGAAATATGGTTTTCAAACGAACTGGGCTGCTCAGACATCTCTACCACCGTTAATCACTGCCCTGAATTTAGTTGACTTGGAAAGCAAATTCAATTGCAATGTGCCATCAAGCTTGCATCAAGCGCATATCGCAGAGGGGGAGGGACGCTGCGACACGACGTGACTATGCCAATTGAACTCGCAGATTTTCGCGAGAATGGACAGTTTCACGCAAGTGGCGTCTATCGTGTTGCGCTATTGATTCCTCTGTGCGGGGCGGCGGGCATCTGGGCCCCGTCCTGCATCTCAAGCGCGCAGGTCGCCGTGGCAGAGCTGAACAAAGCGGACGGGATCGAAGGGCGCAAGGTGCAGCTGATCATGATCGATGCCGCGGTTGAGGCGGCGGAGCCAATCGAAGAGATCGTCAACGATTTGATCGATCTGGGCGCAATCGACGCGATTGTCGGCATGCACCTCAGCGCGATCCGGCAAAGGCTGTCCAAGGTGGTTTGCCAGCGTATACCCTATATCTACACACCGCTTTACGAGGGCGGCGAAACGACTGCGGGTCTTTTTGCCATTGGCGAAACCCCCAAGGAGCAACTTGGCCCCGCAATGATGTTCATGCAAAAGCGGTTCAAGCCGCGCAAATGGGCGTTGATCGGCAATGACTATGTCTGGCCGCGCAGTTCGCATGACTATGCAAAGTCCTGCCTCAAACAGATGAACGTTGATCTGACGATGGAATGCTACGTGCCATTTGGCCTATCGAACATGAGCGGTCTGGTGTCAAAGCTCGAGGCCTCTGGCGCGGATGCCGTTCTGGTGTCTTTGGTGGGCCAGGATGCGGTGATGTTCAACCGCACCTTCGGGCGGCGCGGGCTTCACAAAAACATTGTCCGGCTGTCCACGGCGCTCGAAGAAAACGGCCTCATGGCCTGCGGGCGTGGCAATCTGGAGCGTCTTTTCTCGGTGTCTTCGTATTTTGGCTCCATATCCAATGACGAAAATGCCGCCTTCAAGGAACGATATTACGGGATGCACGGCGATACGGCTCCGGCGCTGAATGCGCTGGGGCAATCGACCTATGAAGGTCTGCACTATCTTGCCGGTCTTATCGGCCAGTTCGGCGACGTCTGGCAGCACAGATCAACCCGTGACCAACTGCCCGTCAGCTATGCCAGCGGTCGCAATTTTACACATTCTCCCGGTCTGAGACGCCCCTCGGTATACATGGCGCGGGCCGATGGTGTTCAATTTTGTGACTTCAAGCTTTTGTAAATAAAAGAAAAACAAAATTAACTTTCCAATTCAAATAAAATACTTGAACTGGAAACTAATCTCGCCCACCGTAAAGCAACAGAATCGTGCAGGCCGTTCGAGCGCTGCATGACAGGTGGGGGAAATTACTTTGTATTGGGCGCTAGCTGTTGTCATTTTTATCGTCGTGCTGTTGGTCGGCATCTGGTTTCTTCAGCGTTTCTACGCCAAGGCGACGCTAGAAACGGCCTTGGTTCGGACCGGCATGGGAGGACGACGTGTGTTGACCGACGGGGGCTGCATTGCCCTGCCGATCCTGCATCAGGTGCAACGGGTCTCCATGCAGACCGCCGCCATCGAAATCGTCCGCAGTGGTCGCGATGCAGTGTTGACTGCCGATCAGTTGCGGGCCGATCTCGCAATGGAATTCGAACTGCGTATCGCCCCTGACACGGGCAGTATCGCCACAGCGGCGCAGGCTTTTGGACACCGGATTGCCCGCAGCGGTGACGCGATTGCGGAGGTCTTGTCCGGCGCCTTGATCAACGCGGTTCACAGTGCCGCCGCAGCGCGGGGGCTCACCGAAATTCATCTCAATCGGGCTGAGTTTACCAAGGATGTGGCAGATATGGTTGCAGACCACGCCAAGCGTCTTGGGTTGGATCTGGTGTCTGCCTCCCTGATTTCGGTGGATCAAAGCGATCTGTCAGGCCGGGACGAGAACAATGCCTTCAACGCCACAGGCATGCGCCGTTTGGCCGAATTGGTGGCCGAGGAACGCAAGGCGCGGATCGCCATTGAAACCTCTACCGAAGTGGTAGTGCGCGAACACCGCCTGTCACAACACCAGCGGCAAATTGAACTCAAAAAGGCCGAGCGCGAGGCCGAGATTGCCCAACAAGAGCATCTCGCCCGTCTCGAAGCCGAAGCCGAAAGCCGGTCTGCCCAGACCCGCGCAGAGGCGCACCGTGCATCAGAGGCCGTGCGGATCGCCGAAGAACGTATGACCAAATCTGCGCAGGTTGCCAATGACGAAGCCCTGCGCAAGGCCGAGATGACCGCGCTCATGCAACTGGAAGAGGCAAAGATCGCCAACAACATCAAGCTGTCTCAGGCCCGCGCCAAAGAGGCCAAATCGAAGGCCGATGAGGAAGAAGCCCGCATTCAGGTGATCCTGGCCGCCGAAAATGTGCAGGCTCAGAAAGAACGGGCAATTGCCCAGCGAGAGCGCGAGATTGCCAAGCTCAAGCAAGAGCGTGACATCGAACTCGAAGACGCACGCGTCCAAAGTGATGTCAGCACCCTGCTGGCCCGTGCGCAGGCCGATGCCGCTGCCAGAACCGCCGCAGCCAGCGCCGAGAAAGAAGCGATGGAGGCTCAGGCCGCAGGGCAGGCCGCATTGAACTCGGCAGAAAACACACTGAGCGATGCGGTAATCCGGATGCGCCTCGAAGAGCGCAAGCTGGACCGGATGCCAGAAATCATGACCCAGATGATGAAGCCGGTTGAAAAGATCGACTCTATCCGCATCAACCAGATCGGCGGCCTGGGGAGCGGCGGAACTGGCCAGACCGAAGGTGTCGATGGGGCCTTTGGTGCCGCGATGGACCAGATCCTTGGCATGGCCGTGCGCCTGCCCGCGATGAAACAGATGGGCGATGAGATCGGCCTTGATTTCGACCCAAACATCGCAGGCCGAACGGCGGATTATGCCAACCGGATAAAGGCAAAAGACGACCACAAAACCAAAGACAAAGAGTGATCTAAATCACCCTTCCAAAAATCCAACAGTAACCGAACGGAGGACTTACACATGTCTCTGAACAGAAGAGATTTCCTTGGCCGCACGGCCGCATTGACCACGACCGCGATGCTGCCAACAGCCGTATTTGCGGATGGCACCATCAAACTTGGCTCCATTCTGGACGCATCCGGCCCGTTTGACGCTTATGGCAAACCGATGGATCAAGCCATGCGCATGGCCGTGGCTGAGATCAACGAGGCCGGCGGTCTGCTGGGCCGTCAGGTTGAGGTCACCGCCTATGACACCCAATCGGACATGGCGCTTTATTCGCAATACGGTCAGCAGCTGACCCGCCAGGACAAAGTTGATGTGGTGCACGGCGGCATCCTGTCCGCCTCCCGCGAGGCGATCCGCCAAACCATGCGCAAGACCAAAACGCTGTATTTCTACAACGTGCTCTATGAAGGTGGCGTATGCGACCGGAACATCTTTATCAACGGTGTAACCCCAGCCCAGCAGGTTGAGGCATTGGTGCCTTTCGCGATGAAAAACTCCGGCAAGAAGGTCTATATCCTTGCCGCTGATTACAACTATGGCCAGATCACTGCGCGTTGGATTCAAAAGTTTGTGGCGGACAACGGCGGCGAAGTTGTCGGCACCGATTTCTTCCCGTTGGATGTAAGCGACTTTGGCTCCACCATCGCCAAGGTCCAGACCGCCAGCCCCGATCTGGTGATTGCCCCGCTGGTTGGCGGCGCGCATCTGTCCTTCTTCCGTCAGTGGGCCGCCGCTGGCATGAAAGACAAGATTGCACTGGCCTCGACCACCCTGGGCGTTGGCAACGAACACAAGGTTCTGACCCCCGAAGAGGGCAACGGCATCATGTGCGCCTACAACTACAGCCAGGAACTGAACACGCCGGAGAACGCCCAGTTCAAGGAAAAATGGGCCGCGATGTTCGATGGCGATCAGTCGATGCACGAGATTGCCGTGTCGCATTACCACGGCATCAAAACCTGGGCCGAAGGGGTGCGCCAAGCCGGGTCACTTGACCGGATGGCGATCATCGAAGCCTTGGAAACCGGCATCTCGATCATGGGGCCGGGCGGCAAAGTGACGGTTGATCCCAAAACCCATCACGCGGTTCTGGATGTGCATTTGATGCAGATGCAGGACCAGCAGATGAAAGTGATTGAAACCCTGCCACAGCGGCAGCCGGTCGACACGCAAGCGGTTTGCGATCTGAGCGCAAACCCGAATGACAACACGCAGTACGAAATCCAAATCTAACCGCGTGTATCTCCCAGGCGGGGTGCCTCTGGCGCCCCGCCACCCCTTTTATTCTTTCAAGCAGGTCTCCATGGATCTCAGTTTTGTCATAGCGGTTGAAGTGCTTTACGCGGTTGCCTCGCTGGTCTTGATCAGCGCCGGATTGGCCGTGGTGTTTGGCATGATGAAGGTCATCAATCTGGCGCATGGCGAGTTCATGATGCTGGGTGGCTACACAACAATCACAGCAGTTGGGCTGGGCGTGAATGTCTTTGTTGCGATGCTGGTGATTGCTCCACTGGTCGTGGGGCTGGTCGGGCTGATTGTGGAACGATTGGTGATCCGGCACCTTTATGGGCGGCTGGTTGATACGATGTTGGCCACATGGGGTCTCAGCCTTGTGTTCATTGGTCTGGCCACGATGATCTTTGGCAATACCACCACAGGCATCTCCACCCCGATCCCCGGCTTTGCCGTGGGAGACTACCAGATCAGCGGCTATAACTTCTTTATCATTGTGGTGGCTGCCGTTCTGGTAATCGCGATGCTGGCGGTGCTGCGTGGCACCCGCGCGGGGCTGATTGCACGCGGCACGATGCAGCGCGCTGATATAGCCGCCGCCCTCGGTTACAGCCCGGACCGTATTTATATGGCGACGTTTTTCTGCGGCTCTGCCTTGTCAGGGCTGGCCGGGGCCGTCCTTGCGCCGCTGGTTGGCTTGGTGCCGACATCGGGCGGTGCCTATATCGCCAAGGCATTCATCACGGTGATCGCTGGCGGCCCCTCGTTGATTGCAGGTCTGCTCAGCTCTGCCACCTCATTTGGTGTCGTTAATCAAGTGTTCACCTTCGCGATCTCGCCGGTGATTGGTGAGGTGGCGCTTCTTGTTGCGGCTGTTGTCTTGCTGCGGCTGATGCCGCAAGGGATCACGGGCCGCTTTTTCAAAGGTAAACTGTGATGGAGCGGTCATTGGGGAAAGAGATCATCGCCACATTGATCGTATCGGCGCTGCTGATCTGGCTTCTGCCGATGGTGATCGCAACCTATACGCTGACGGTGCTGGTGATCTACGGCATGCTGGGGCTGAGCCTTGGTCTGATTTGGGGCTTCGGCGGAATCTTGTGTTTTGGTCAGGCGGCGTTCTTTGGCCTTGGCGCTTACACCTATGCCATCGCGGCGATCAATCTTGGGGAAAGCACGGTGCCAATGCTCTTGGCGGTGCTGGTGCCGCTGATCTTTGCGGCTGTGCTGGGCGCACTCATGTTCTACGGGCGGCTGACGGATGTCTATCTGGGGGTGATCACCCTTGTTGTGACGCTGATCCTTTTCAAGTTTGTGAACTCCACCGCAGGCCCTCAATACGTGATCGGCAACGCGCGACTGGGCGGTTACAACGGTATTCCGGGGTTCCAGACCCTCAATGTGCCGGGCAATCCGGATGCCTATATCTGGGGCGACCCCTATTTCTATTTCTGCGCCGTCGCGCTGGTGATTGTCTTCCTGCTGGTCACATGGTTGCTGCGCTCGTCCTTTGGTCGGGTTGCCATCGGTATCCGCGAAAACGAGACCCGCATGGCGCTGATGGGCTATGACGTGGCCGCCCGCAAAACTGTGCTGTTTGCCACCGGCGCGGCCATCGCCGGGCTGGCCGGGGCACTTTTTGCGAATTGGGGTGAGATCGTCACGCCGGGGCTGTTCTCGCTGGGCCAATCGGCCGAGATCATCATCTGGTGCATTGTCGGGGGTTTGGGCACGCGGCTTGGGCCGGTCCTTGGCGCGGCGGGGCTGGCCTATCTGAAATTTGTTCTGGGCCAGCAAAGCCTGATCGACAACACCTTGATCACCGGGCTGATCCTCGTGCTGTTCGTGCTGTTCCTGCCCAAAGGTCTGGTGCCCGCAGTATCCGCCTTGTGGAAGGCCAGCTTTGGCCGGGCCCGGCGCAGACCACTTGCGCGGCAAAGACGGAAAGCAAGACATGGCTGAAACTGTATTGGAAACCCATGGGCTGACCATGCGCTTTGGCGGCGTCACAGCCAGCGACAACGTGAATTTCTCTCTCAAGGCACGCGAATTGCGCTGTTTGATCGGGCCCAATGGTGCTGGCAAATCCACGTTCTTTAAATGCGTGACCGGTCTTCTGACCCCAACCGAGGGGCAGGTGTTCATGCGCGGTCAGGATGTCACGGGCTGGCAGCCCCATCAGATAGCCTCGCTCGGGGTTGGGATCAAAACACAGACGCCCAATGTGATGGATGCGCTGAATGTGCATGAAAACATATGGCTCTCCGCTCGCCGCTTTCATGATGCGGCAGAGGCAAAGGCCCGCACTGATACCATCATCGACAGGTTGGCTCTGGGCGCGATTGCCCGCACGGAACTGGGACAATTGGCCCATGGTGAACGCCAACGGGTGGAACTGGGATTGGTTGCAGTGGCCGATCCATGGCTTGTGCTGCTGGACGAACCCGCCGCCGGGATGAGTGCGCAAGACGTGGACCGGATGACCGAAATTATTCACGAGCTGACCCGCAGTGCCGCGGTGGTGATCGTGGAACATGACATGCAGTTCATCCGCTCCATCGCCGAGACGGTCACAGTTTTCCATCAAGGGGCCGTGTTGATGGAAGACCACGTCGACCGCGTGATGTCTGATCCGACGGTCCGCGCCGTCTATCTTGGAAAGAAGGCATAAGATGACCGAAGACCGCGAGATATTGTTGTCCGCCAAGGGGATATCGGGTGGCTATGGCCGCGTGCCGATCCTGCACGGCATTGATCTGGACGTGGCCGAGAACGAAGTTGTCGGTGTGCTTGGGCACAACGGCATGGGCAAGACAACTTTGCTCAAGACATTGATGGGGTTCCTGCCTGCCACCGCCGGGCAGGTTCGATATGACCAAACCGATATCACCCGAACACCGCCCAATGTACGCGGGCAGATGGGCATCGGCTATGTACCGCAGGGGCGGGGGATCTTTCCGCAGCTTTCCGTGCGCGACAATCTGCGCTTTGCCTGGCGCGATCACGCCGGCGGGTCCGAGACCGAAGTGATGGACGCTGTTCTTGCCGACTTCCCGCGCCTGCAACGCCTTCTGGATCGCGAAGGCGGCGCATTGTCGGGCGGCGAACAACAGCTTCTGGCGTTGGCCCGCTGCCTGATGGGTGACCCTGATTTCCTGCTTTTGGATGAACCGACCGAAGGCATTCAGCCTTCGATCATCGAAGAGATGGCCGAAACCCTGTTGCTCCTGCGCGAAAAACGCGGGCTTTCAATCCTGCTGGTCGAACAAAACTTTGACTTCATCGCGGATCTGTCTGACCGGGTTCTGGTGTTGGAGCGGGGCCGCATCACCGGCACGCTGACGCGGGCAGACTTGTCGGATCAGGCCAAAGTGGATCAATTCCTTGGGTTCGGTGCGGCGCGCGGCACCCGTCAAAAATCGGGCACGCGAGCCGAAACGCCCACAACCGCGCCTGCCGCGCCGCCCGCAGGCCGCCGCCCGCAAACCTTCCCAAAAGACAGCGCTGCGAAGCCATCGCCGCCGCTTCATTCGCAACCCAACAGCCCCACGGTGACAGCCATGACCATCAAACGCCCCACATTGTCCCAAATGCGCGCCATGGCGGACCGGTTCGGGATGAGCCTGTCTGACGAAGATCTGTCCGAATACACCGAGATCATCGAGCCCTATATGCAGGCCTATGACCGGCTGGATGCCTTGCCCGACAACCTGCCCCAGGTCAGATATCCGCGCAGTCCGGGGTATTTCCCCGACAAGACCGAGAATCCGCTCAACGCATGGTACGTCAAGACCGAAGTGCGCGGCGCGCCGGATGGCAAGCTGCGCGGCAAACGCATCGCGTTGAAAGACACGATCTGTCTTGCTGGCGTTCCGATGATGAACGGTTCCTCGATCATGGAGGGGTACACACCCGAGATCGATGCCACCATCGTGACCCGCATGTTGGATGAAGGGGCGCTGATCGCAGGCAAGGCGCATTGCGAAAACTTCTGTCTTTCCGGTGGCTCACACACCAATGCCAAGGGACCGATCCACAACCCGTGGAAACGCGGCTATATGGCGGGCGGGTCTTCAGGCGGCTCTGCGGCCTTGGTTGCGGTAGGCGAGGTCGACATGGCCATCGCGGGCGATCAGGGCGGATCCATTCGCATCCCATCGTCCAATTGCGGCGTCTACGGCATGAAGCCCACCCATGGGTTGGTGCCCTACACTGGTGCCATGCCGATTGAACAAACCATCGACCATCTTGGCCCGGTGACGAACAACGTTGCCGACAATGCCCTTTTGTTGGAGGTTTTGGCAGGCGAAGACGGGCTTGATCCGCGGCAGTACAAACCCAAGACCTACAGCTATACCGAAAGTCTGGGACGCGGCGCCCAAGGTATGCGGATCGGGATCCTGTCTGAGGGGTTTGGTCATCCCAATTCTGAAAGTGACGTGGAACAAAAAGTCATGGCTGCCGCCGAAAGGTTCCGCGAACTGGGTGCAAGGGTCGAGACAATCTCGGTGCCGGAGCATCACACCGCCATGGACGCCTGGACCGCAATCACGCTGGAGGGGCTTCAGGACGGGATGATGTGGGGCAATTCCAGCGGCACCAACTATCGCGGACTGTTCTTGCCGTCGATGACCGATCACATGGCGCAGTGGAAGGGCAGGGCTGATGAATTGAGTCATTCCCTGAAAGCCTGCATGTTCGTAGGCGAGCATTTTCAGCGTCAGTATCGCGGACGGTTCTATGGCAAGGCGCAAAACATCATGCGCAAGGTCAACGAACGCTATCTCGCCGCACTTCAGCAATATGACCTGTTGTTGATGCCCACCCTGCCGATAAAACCGCAGGAACATCCACCTGCCGATTGCTCGCTCAGCTTGTATGTTCAGCGGGCGTTTGAGATGGTGCCTAACACGGCCCCCTTCAACGGCGGCTTGCCCGCGATGAGCGTCCCTTGCGGGCTGAGCGAAGGGCTGCCAATCGGGATGCAACTTGTTGGTCCGAATTATGGGGAAATGAAGATTTACCAAGCTGCCCATGCGTTTGAACAATCAGGCGACTGGCGCGACATGTAAACGGGGAGGCTTCGAGATGACCATTTTGAACGAAAGCATTGCAGACCAGATCCAGAAGTTTGGGGTGAATGACACCAGCGCGGAGCAGGCCGATCTGTCGCCGCAAGATGGCAAATCCTATGTGAAAGGCCCCACACACCCGCCGCTGGCTTTCGCCACCATCCCCCAGTTGTTGCAGGATGCCGTGGCGCGGTACGGGCCAAGGGATGCGCTGGTGTTTCCCGATCGCACACTCAGCTATTATGATCTCGACCGCGCTGTGGATGCATTGGCCTCCGGCCTTTTGGCGCTGGGCCTCGAAAAAGGGGACAGGGTAGGCATCTGGTCGCCCAACCGTTTGGAATGGGTGCTGACGCAGTTCGCCACCGCGCGGATCGGCGCGATCCTGGTCAACATCAATCCGGCTTACAGATTGTCCGAACTCGAATATGCGCTCAACAAAGTGGGGTGCAAAGCACTTGTACTGGCCCCTGCCTTTAAGAGTTCCGATTATCTGGGAATGATCCGGACCCTTGCGCCAGAGTTGGCTACGGCGGAGCGGGGCAAGCTTCATGCCGCCAAACTGCCGCATCTGCGGCATGTCATCGTGATGGGAGAGGCGCCCGCCGACCAGGGGATCTGGCCATTTGATGCCCTGTCCGAACTCGGCGGCCCGGCCCAGCAACTGCGCCTGCCGCAGATCGGCGCCACGCTGGAGCCTGATGATGCGATCAACATCCAGTTCACCTCTGGCACAACCGGACAGCCCAAAGGTGCCACTCTTTCGCACTACAACGTGGTTAACAACGCGCGGTTTGTCACCGACCGGATCAAACTGACCGAAAATGACCGGTTGGCGATTCCCGTGCCGCTTTATCATTGTTTTGGCATGGTCATGGGCGTTCTGGGGGCTGTCAGCAAAGGCGCGGCCATGGTCTTCCCCGGAGAGGGGTTTGATGCGGCGCAAACCTTGGACGCATTGGCAAAGGAACGCTGCACCGCGCTTTACGGTGTGCCGACGATGTTTGTGGCCATGTTGCAAGACCTTGAAGCAACGCCGCGCGATCTTTCGGCGATGCGCACAGGGGTCATGGCCGGGGCGCCATGCCCGGTGGATGTGATGAAAGCGGTCAATTCCGTGATGCATATGGATGAGGTCACAATTTGCTATGGCATGACCGAAACCGCGCCGGTGTCCTTCCAAAGTTTTGTCGATGATCCGGTGACCCAGCGCTGCGAAACAGTCGGGCGGGTGCATCCGCATCTGGAGGTCAAGATTGTCGATGAGAACGGGCAGATTGTGCCCGCAGGAACCCAGGGCGAGCTGTGCACGCGCGGCTATTCAGTGATGAAGGGCTATTGGGACGATCCGGGTCGCAGCGCCGAGGCGATCCGCGATGGCTGGATGCACACCGGAGATCTGGCTGTGTTTGACGAAAACGGATTCTGTACCATCACCGGGCGCGTAAAGGATATGATCATTCGGGGCGGCGAAAACATCTATCCCCGGGAGATTGAAGAGTTCTTGTATTCCCATCCGCAAGTCCGCGAGGCGCAGGTTTTTGGTATACCGGATGACCGACTGGGCGAAGAGGTTTGTGCATGGGTGGTCGCGGCAGATGGCGCAAATCTGACGCCGGATGCACTGCGCCAATTCTGTCAGGGCCAGATCGCCCATTTCAAGGTGCCGCGGCACATCCGCGTGGTTGAAGAGCTGCCAATGACGATCACCGGTAAGCCGCAGAAGTTTGTTATGCGGGATCAGATGGTCGAGATGCTGGCCGCAGAACGGGCGACCTGACGGGCGCATCACATGGCGGGGATATTCTCCCTTGTGATGACCCGTGGTTCAATGAACTTTTTGGTCAAATAGGGCGCGGTCGAGGCCAGTGAGCCAAGCAGCTGGATGGTGGCCTGTTCAGCCATCAACCTGGCGTTTTGATCGATGACGACGCTGACCCGATTGTTCAGAAGGAATTTTCGGGTCTGGTCCGTCAAATCATGGCAAAACAAAACCAGTCCGTCGACATCCCCTCTGTCCTCCACCGCTTTGATCACCCCTGACCGACCGCCGCCCGCGACATAGATTCCACCCAAATCAGGATGGCGGGCAAGGATAGACGCCGCCCGCTGATAGCCACGTTGTGCATCGTCATTGATCTCAACGGCATCAATCACCTGCAGATGCGGAAACTCTTCGGACAATACCGAACGGAAACCGGATTCCCGCTCATCGTGGCCGCGGTAACGCCTTGACCCCAGGAACAGCGCGATCTTGGCATTCTGCTTGCTGAGCATTGATCCCATCAACTTGGCGGCGGTGCGCCCCGCGATCCGGTTGTCCACACCAACATAATTGGCCCGCATCGAAGAGGGCAGATCAGATGCTATGGTCACAACCCGCACTCCGGCTTCAACCAAACGCTGGATTGCGGCTCTGGTCTTGGGATCGTCGACTGCCACAACGCCAAGGCCGGCTGTTTTTGGATCAAGATCATCCAGCGCCGCCAGCAACGTGGACGGCGATGCATCCGGCAGCCGCGTGACTTTGCACTCAGAAACCAGCGGCAGACGCAGGCAATAATCCTCAATTTGAAAGGCGAGGTTTTCCAAGAACCGATTGCCTCCAACCGGCAGGAAGAACTCCAACCGGGCGGGTTTGGCAGGCATCCACAGATCACCGGTTTCGGGCAAATAACCAAGCTTGGCCGCTGCATCCAGCACTCTGTACCGATTGGCCGCTTTCACACCGGACCTGCCGTTCAATACCCGGTCTACAGTCGCTGTGGAGACGTCGGCGGCTGCCGCGATGTCACTTATGGTCGCTTTCATCGGTGCCTTACCTTGATGTGATCTGATGCAATTTGATGTAGCTACTGCAAAAGTCAAATCAGGATCAAGCTGGATCGTTCTCGCCCCGTGCGGAGTATGGGATGGCCTCCGCAAGATCACAGGCGCACAACTTGGGCGCCCAGGGCTTTAGATAACATTTGTTGGCAAGACCGAGCGGATTGTCCCGCGATCAACGCGAGTCAAGGTACGCTGCACCTGTCGCTGACATGCTTTGGCAGGGAGACACCACGCCAGGCTGTTGGACTAAGCCCGGCGCAGGTTACGCTGATCTTGCTGATTGCTGATCTGGATAAAGCCATGCAAAGCAGCCAGAAAATTGCGCGACAAAGGCGCGGTCAACGGCGATTGTGCCGAGAAATACGCCCCGACCCTGCAAATCTGCGCGGCAAACTCAGGATGCACGCCTGCGTCATCGTATTTGCGAATTTTTTCCTTGCTGAGCCAGCCGCGCTTGCGGCTTTCTTTGCTGATCAGTTTGAGGCGCTGGACCGAGTGAAACGTCAAATAGACCGATAGGTAATCAAGGTAATCATCCATTTCATAACCGCATTCGGGGTCAAAAGTATCGATCACGATATCGACCATGTCTTGCGGCCGAATGGGCCAAGCCTCGTCACCAATCAACCATGCAATATCTTCGGCACCATGCCGCAGACCGGCATATTCAAAATCAAACCAGCGCAGTTTGTCCGTGCTGTCGATGGCTGCATTGCCAGAACGGCAGTCCCATTTCACAAACTGGGTGCCGGCAACCGCAACCCGTTCATAGGCCGCTTCGCGATCAAATTTGTCCGAAATGCCGCCGCCAAGATCACGCAGGAAATCGATGGCATCGACGAAGTTCAGGATCCAGTCTTCGTTGTTGCCCAGATGCGGCATCATTTCATTCAACTGCGTTTTCCGGGCGGCTGATTGAATGCGAAAGATTGCTGACACCGCTTCATGTGCAAGATCCAGCCGCACATCGGGTGCAACCTCGGCAATCTCGACATTCAACCGCCGGTCCCCCACATCGGATTGGAACATGATCTCGCCGACGACGCCCAGGCATTGAGGCAGGTCATCACAATGCGCGTTGAGTTCATTCAGAACATGCGCCTCAAGGTGGGTTCGCCGGAAGTTTGGGCGCAAGGTTGCGATGACCGATTGTCCGGCCACGGACAACCGAAAACTTGACCGCCCTTCACCGCCGGGCGCGGTGATCTTTTTCACTGGCGCGCCAAAATGCGCCTCAGCACATTCAGTGATCTTATCCTGTGTGCTTTGCTCGTTGCTCTTGCTCATCAGACTGTCCCAATAGTGGTTTCCCTTTGAGATAAATCAGCACAAGAGGGCATCACTGTGGCAGAGCCGTGGCAAAACGTAGCTAACCGGACCTTACGTCAAGGTGATTCCCTCTTGACCGGGAATTGATTGTATCCAGTTCCTGCGCAAATCCCTTGGAGGCGATAATTACTGTTTCTGAAAAAAACCCAAAATTGGGCAAATATGGCCGAAATGTGCAAATTATTTGCTGAAAAGTAAGCGTTTCTCGTAACTTCGCTCATTGATTGGCCAAG
The DNA here is from genome assembly GCF_016801775.1 of Sulfitobacter mediterraneus. Lineage (NCBI taxonomy): Bacteria > Pseudomonadati > Pseudomonadota > Alphaproteobacteria > Rhodobacterales > Roseobacteraceae > Sulfitobacter > Sulfitobacter mediterraneus. Next base: position 3,503,404 of record NZ_CP069004.1, read on the forward strand.
GCTGGACGTGCCCGCATTTCCCTTCTTGGCCGCCGACAACAGAATTGGAGCAAGACGCTATGGGTTACAGATTTCGCAATTGGAAGTCGTCACAGGATAGAGACTCTGATGGCAGCGGTGCCAGCGGAACGAAATCCTATCACAATGGTGGTGTAGAAGGATCACGGTTCTCCAAGTGGTATGACCAGCACCTTGCAGCCAAGTTTGCGGATGACGACGGAGAAGCCAATGGCTCCGGCTCTGGCGGCACGAGAGGCTCCGGTTCTGGCGGCACGAAGGGCTCCGGCTCTGGCGGTACGAAAGGCTCCGGCTCTGGCGGTACGAAAGGCTCCGGCTCTGGCGGCACGAGAGGCTCCGGTTCTGGCGGCACGAAGGGCTCCGGTTCTGGCGGCACGAAGGGCTCCGGTTCTGGCGGCACGAAAGGCTCCGGCTCTGGCGGTACGAAGGGCTCCGGCTCTGGCGGCACGAAGGGCTCCGGTTCTGGCGGTACGAAAGGCTCCGGCTCTGGCGGTACGAAGGGCTCTGGCTCTGGCGGTACGAAGGGCTCCGGCTCTGGCGGCACGAAGGGCTCCGGTTCTGGCGGTACGAAAGGTTCCGGCTCTGGCGGCACGAAGGGCTCCGGTTCTGGCGGTACGAAAGGTTCCGGCTCTGGCGGCACGAAGGGCTCTGGCTCTGGCGGCACAAAGGGTTCCGGTTCTGGCGGCACGAAGGGCTCCGGTTCTGGCGGTACGAAAGGTTCCGGCTCTGGCGGCACGAAGGGCTCTGGCTCTGGCGGCACGCGGGGTTCCGGCTCTGGCGGTACGAAAGGCTCCGGCTCCGGCGGTACGAGAGGTTCCGGCTCTGGCGGTACGAAAGGTTCCGGCTCTGGCGGTACGAAAGGTTCCGGCTCTGGCGGTACGAAAGGTTCCGGCTCTGGCGGCACGAAAGGTTCCGGCTCTGGCGGCACGCGGGGTTCCGGCTCTGGCGGTACGAGAGGTTCCGGCTCTGGCGGTACGAAAGGTTCCGGCTCTGGCGGTACGAAAGGTTCCGGCTCTGGCGGCACGAAGGGCTCCGGCTCTGGTGGTACGCGAGGCTCCGGCTCTGGTGGTACCGCTGGCGGCGGTGGACCTGTCGATCCACCTGCAAACGACAAATCGGTTTTGAACTTCGTGATGGGCGATCCGGCTGAGATCAATATCTCCGTCACTGAAACCCCCCATGGTCAGTTGCACTTCAACTTGAGCCAAACCGATTTCGCAGATCAGCCTTCGGATATCGACGGGATCTTCTTTGATCTGAGCGATGACAGTAAATTGAGCTCGCTCAACTTCTACCCTGAAGAAAACAGTCATAACGTCACGGATATCCAAGCCGATGCAAACGGTGTCTCTGCCTTGCCAAATGGCGCCGGGGTCGGTCAAAACTTTGATGTTGGGCTGCAATTCGGCACGGAGCCTGACAGCTCAGAGGGCAGTGTTAATCACGCCAGCTTTACCCTGTGGTCAGACGACGGACCGGTGACGGTTGACGATATTGACCTGAACGGAATGCGGGTGATCGTCGACAGCGACGGAACCGGCGGTGAAGTTCTTGGTGTCTCGGGCAGTGATCATCCTGACTTTATGGATGGCGACGGTGAGGCCGACAGCGATATCGTTCTCGAAGATGTCATGTCCTTGATGAGCGGGGCAGGCACCGAAGAAGACACGGATGCTACTTCGGGTGATGAAATGGAAGAATTCATCATCTGATCCAAGATCAGTAGCGTCCAAGGAGCGGCACCTTTCGAGGTGCCGCTTTTTTCATGTGTTGCGGCAGGTCCAATCCGTTTCAGGCGCAGTCAGCTTGGTAGGCGTTGTTGGTCCTGAAATCATGATGCCGCCGCGACGCGCATACCAAACCTGCCCGCCCCAACTGGGCGAGCTCAAAGAATTGTTCGACCAGAACAATGACCAGAGCTGCCTTGCTGCGCAGCGGACGGAGACACTCCAGAGACTTCACCCCTGCTGGGTGATGGTGGTCTGGCTGCAGGCAGCGGGAGAGCGCACCGTTTTGTAAACGCAGCTTCATTTGCAACGCTCTATTCTATATGTGTATTCGCCGGTCTGGCCCTGGTTGTTAGCTGGCAGGCGTGGAAAGGGTACAAAGCGTTAGCCGGATCTGACTTCGAGGGAGACCTTGATCCTCGATGTGGGCGATCGGTCTGCCTTTGGCTTGGCCTCTGAACATTCGGTGCCGCGACACTATGAGAACGCCGCGGCGCGAGCGCAGTGGCAAACACCTAGGGCAGGCTGCGCACGTCGCCAATCCGAACCTCCTGCCCAGTTTTCCGTGAGGCGATTGCGGCGAAGGTCAGCGCCAGTGAGGTCAGGTTTTCGCGTGCCGAATTGACCGGAGCGCGACCCTCTTCGATGGCACAAAGCAAAGCGCCCATCGCGCCTTGAAACCCGTCATTGAACCATGTGCCTTGTAGTTTGGGATGGGCGATACCCTCGCCTGTGGTCAGGGTCACAGACTGGCTGCCAAGGTCGGGACCATTGGCCACGATACTGCCCTCGGTTCCACCGATGTAAGTGGTGTCGCGGGGGCCATGCGGCGTGCCGCCATCAAAAACAAGGCTGGCTTGACCGCCGTCCATTTTGATCAACGCCTGCGCGAGCAGTTGCGTGGTGTTGGCCTGACCGCGGGCATGGGCGGCTGAGGCGGTCACACTCTCGGCGCGATCCCCAACGATGGAGGACAGGAAATCGAACCAATGGATGCCAAAATCGTAAAGGATCAGGTCTTCGATCTTGTCAAACGGTGTGCCGGCGGTCCAGCCGTGGTTCCAATGCAGGGAGGCGTGCACGGATATGACATCGCCAACCACACCGTCCCGGCAGGCGTTGCGCATCCACGCCATATGCGGCGACCAGCGGCCGTTTTGGTTTACCGCCAATTGCACGCCTTGGTCTTCCGCGAGCTTGACCAGCGCCTCGCCGGTATCAAGATCGGACACAAACGGCTTTTGGCTGAGGACATGTTTGCCTGCCTTCAAGGCCGCTTCGATTACCGGGGCGCGGACCTCGGTCGGCAAGGTGATGTCGAGAACGTCGATGTCATCTCGTTCCAGAAGGGACTGCACATCGTCAAAGATCTGCGCATCTGGGCAAAACTCGGCGGCTTTTGCCTCGGCCTTGTCGCGGCTGCGGTTCCACAGGCCTGCAACTTCCCAACCTGCATTGCGATAGGCATCAAGGTGGCTGTTCGAAATGCCACCTGTGCCGATCATCCCGATCTTTGGGCGATAAGTTTTGGGCGCGGGCGGCAGGTAATTCACCTCCGGCGCGGCGATTTCGGGCAGGGCGCCGGATTTCAGTGCATAGGTATCGCTATCGGCAGAATCGTCACTCATGGCAGCAAGCTCAATGTCCGTTTTTCTGTGGCCGATTGCATGGCCGTATCGACGATGCGCTGCGCAGTCAGGCACAGATCAGGGGCCAGCGGGCCGTCGATGGCGTCGCCCCGATTGAGGCGGCTGACGGCGTATTCGATGACATTGGTCTCGCCTGCGGGCAGCGGATCGGCAGCAATCTCATGTCGTTCGGGGCGGTCCCGCGTTTGCACGGTGACGTGGCTGGCATAATCGGGCGAGGATATGGTCCCATCGGAGCCAACAAACACAAAGCCGCAGGTCGGTTGCGGCTGGATCGCCCATGGGTCGGTAAATGTGCCCCAACGGGTTTCCATCTTGGACAGACCTCGGGCGTAACGGCACACGGCGATGGCGTGTTGATCCACCTCGATCCCGGCGGCTTCATCCACGGTGCAGGTTACTTCCAATGGCGCTTCACCGTCCATGTACCAGGTGCCTAGCGTTGCGCCGTATCCCATGTAATCCAACAAAGCGCCGCCACCGGACGCCTTCTTGTACCACCAGGAGTCCGGCTTCTGGCGTTCGACCTCTTCGGGGCTAACCTCGACCTTGTCGGCCAGATGATAAAGCGGGCCGCGATTGCCGTCATAAAAATGCACCTCGCGCAGCTCGCCAATGAGCCCCTCGTCAATCAGACGCTTGGCGGTCACGTGACTTTCGACCCAGCGCAGGGGCCAGTTGATCAGCATTTGTTTGCCGGTGCCTTGCATCGCCGAAATCATCCGCCGGGCATCATCTGCCGAGGCCGCAAAGGGCTTTTCTACAAGAACATGACATCCATGCGGCGCCAACCGCTCGGTCATCTCGGCGTGTTGGGCGGTGGCCACACAAAGCAATGCCATGTCATAAGGGCCGGCTGCCATGCAGGCGTCGAAATCGGTAAAGACGCGATCTTCAGGCAGATCAAACGCATCAATCGCCGTCTGCATCTTGGCGCGGTCGGGATCGTAGATTCCTGCGATCTCCGCTTCGGGGTGCGCATGCACCATCCGCAAAAGATCGCCCATGTGCATGTGATCAAAGCTAATTCCAACGACGCGAAATTTGGTCATGTGGCTTTTCTCCTATCGACTGCCCGTGATGCGCACATAGATGGCAGTCACGGTAAGAATAATGAGCCCGAACAACATCGTGCGGGCGCCTTCGGGCATTTGCATCAGGGTCAGCATCGTATCGAGAACCCGGATGATCAACGCGCCGACAATCGCTCCGGCAAAGCTGCCACGCCCGCCAAAGATCGAGGTTCCGCCAATCACCGCCGCAGCCACGGATGGCAGCAACAACGGCGTGGCGAGGCTCAGCGAGGTTTGGCGGATCATGCCAAGATAAAGCAAGCCGGCCAGTGCGGCGATCAGACCTGAAAGGGCATAGAGTGCAATATAGACCTGCCATGACCGCACCCCGGACAGCTTGGCCGCGTTCTCGTTAGAGCCAAGCGCAAAAAGCAAACGGCCAAATCCGGTAAAGCGCATGAGCCAAAAGATAAAGAGCGCGAAGGGCACGAACAAAAACAAGCCATTCGGCATAGACAGCGTGCGACCCGTGCCAAGCCATGACAGAGCGGCGGGGATGTCAGATCCGGCATTGATCACAAGGCGCTGATAGACCTGCATACAGCCGGTCGCGATCAGGCCGGTACCCAGCGTCATGATCAGCGGATGCACCCGCACGATGCCTACGCCGATACCATTAACCACACCAACCACAAGTCCCATCGACATCGCAACCAGCACGGCGGGGACCGGCCCCCAAATGGACGATAGGGTTGCACAGACAAAGGCAGCCACGGTCGCGACAATACCTGCCGACAGGTCAATGCCGGCGGTCAGCATGGTCAAGACCTGACAGGCCGCCAGCATCGCAAGCGGGATTGCGAACTTGATCAGGTTGCCGACCCAGAAGGTCGAGATCAGGCCATCCCGGCCCGCGCGAAACGGCGTCACGATGCCGGGGCGGATCACCTCGAGAACCGCGATCATCAAGACCAGAAAGGCCAAAAGCGGAATGACCGGATTGTCGCGCAGAAAGCGGCCGAAGCGGATCATCGATGAATCGGTCGTTGCCATGTTCATTTTCTGGCTCCCCGCAAAGTTGCGGCTGTGCCCAACATCACAACACCCACCATGATGGTGCCTTCGATGATGGTTGTGACATTTGGGTCAACAGCCAAAAGTGTCAGGATCGTCCGCACGATCCGCAAGATAAAGACCGCGATGATCGGACCAAGCAATCCGCCGCGACCTCCGCCCAGAACCACACCGCCCAGAACCACGGCCGCGACCGATGCCATCAGATATGGCCCCGGCACCGGCTCCCCGATCCCGGTGAGCGAGGCGAGGCTGAGCCCACCAAAGGCGCAGAAGATCCCGCAGACGCCATAGGCCATGATCTTGGTGCGTCCAACCGCCACGCCAGAGCGGAACGCGGCCAGATCGTCCGAGCCGGTGGCGTAGATCGAGATGCCCAGTTTCGAGCGGCGCAGCGGGATCCAGACCACCGCCACGCATGCGGCAATGATCGCCAGCGCGTTGGGCACAAAGGGGATCACGCTGCCGCGAATACTTTGCTTGAGCCATTCGGTTGTTGCGCCACCTGGCGATTCCAAGATGAGCAGGGCAACACCTTCCCAGACAAAGAGCATTGCCAATGTCACGACGATGTCAGGCACGCGCGTCAGTACGATCAGCCCGCCGTTGATCAGACCCATGACAAACCCCAAGGCCAATACGATCAGGATGGCAGGCACGCCGGCCATCCTTTCCATCAATACGGCCGCTGTGACCGCGCAGACCGCCATCATGGAGGCAACCGAAAGGTCGATGCCGCCAACGATGACGACCACCGCCATGCCAGCGGTGGCAAAGGCAAAGGGCAGGGCGGCGCGGGCCACGCTTTCGAGGCCAGACATGCCAAAAGAGGGTTGGATGACCTTGGTCAGAACCAACAGCACGATGAGCAGGGCGAAAAGGCCAGCAACCCATGCATTTTTCTTGATAATATCGGTCACGCCGCGCCCTCTTGTGCCGTTAGTCCATAGGCCGCCCTCAGCAGCGTCTGCTCGTCCGCATTCTCTGCGTCGATGATATCAACAACGCGGCCGTTAAAAATCACCACAGCGCGGTCGCAGGCCAAGGGGATCTCTTCCAGTTCCGAGGTGTAGAACAGAACCGATGAACCTTGTTCGGCCAATTCGCGTACCAGCGGGTAGATCTGGCGCTTGGTGCGCACATCGATCCCGCGGGTTGGGTCAAACAACAAAAGCGTCTCAACGCCGGTTGCCAGCCAACGCCCGATAGTGACCTTTTGCTGGTTGCCGCCGGACAGACGCTGCACTTCGCCCTGCGCCCTTGTATCGATCTGCAAGCGGTCGATGGCATGGGCCACCCGCTCGCGTTCGTGGCGCATGTTGAGCCACCCCCAAGACGACATCCGTGCCGAAAACGGCAGCGCGATATTCTCGCGCACCGACCGCTGCGCAAGCAACGCATCAGCCCGGTCGCCGGGCACAAATTTGACCCCCGCTGCAATCGCATCTGCCGGATGACGAAAGGCCGTGGTGGTGCCGTTCACTTCGATGCTGCCCGCCGTGGGCGGCATAAAACCGGCCATACATTCAAACAATTCGTCCTGTCCCTGACCCTCCAAGGCGACAACACCCAGGACTTCGCCGGGATACATGTCAAAGGAGATATCACTGACCTTCGGGGCAATCGCCACGCCCTTGACACGGACCCGCGGTGTGTCACCGATGGTGCCGCGCGTTTTGTCCACTTCACGTGCTGCGAGGTCGAGCCGTTGACCCAGCATCAATTCAACGGCGCGGTCCTCCACGCCCGGTTCAATGACCAGATCGCCAACGGTTCGCCCGTCGCGCAACACCGTGGCGCGGTCGCATAATTCGGAAATTTCGTTAAAGCGGTGCGAGACATAGATGACGCCCATGCCCTTGTCCGCCTGTTGCCGCGTCACTTTCAGCACACGCTCAACCAGATCCGATGGCAATGCGGCAGTCATTTCATCCAGCAACAGCACATCCGGCTCGCTTGCCAGTGCGCGGGCCAGATCGAGAATGCGCAAAGTGGCCAGTGGCAGATCGCCCACCATGTCTGACAGGGCCAGCCCCTCGATGCCCAATTCCTTGACCCAACGCTCAAACGGGGCGACGGGTGTATCGGTCAGCCGCAGATTGTCGGCAACGTCCAGATCGGGGATCAACGAGGGTTCTTGATATACCGGCACAAGGCCGGAACGACGGGCTTCGGCCGGGCTTCCAACTCGGGCTTGCTTGCCGCGAATGAGCACCTTGCCGCTGTCCGGGTTCAGCGCCCCGGTTATAATTTTCACAAATGTCGATTTGCCTGCGCCGTTGGCACCCATCAGCGCGACAATCTCGCCCTCCGAGACACTGAGGCTGGCATCAACGAGCGCTTTGACAGCGCCAAAGCTTTTGGCGATGCCGCTGGCATCTAGGATCTGATTTGCGTTCATGGGAATGCGTGTTCTTTTCTCGAATGGGTGCCCCCGCCCGACAGGTCGGGCGGGGGCGTTCCGGGTGTTGATCAGCTGTCGCCTGGGCCTTTACAGGCGATGATCTGATCCATCGTGTAATCGGTCCAGCCCGGCACAGTGACGGACACGGGCCATTCAGGATCGAGGTTCGGGTTCTGCGCCGCGGTGATCGTGGCACGGCCCTCGTCAGAGGCATTTTCCCAAAGAACCGGATCAACCAGCACGGTTTTCTCGCTTGGCGCTTTGCCATTGAGAATGTCGACTGCAAGCGCAACGCCCGCACCGCCAACCGAGCCGGGGTTGGTCACGGCAGCGCCGGTAAGTCCGTCCACTTCGCTCAGGTATTGAACAAAGCCCGCGTTGTCAGCACCGACGATCGGCACCAACGGTGCACCGGATTCAACAAAGGCATCCACGATCACGTTGTCGATGCCAGAGGTCCAGACGCCGTCAAACGGAATGCCCGTTGCCAGATAGTCAAACATCTGTTGCTTGCCCTGGTCCTGCTGCCAGCCGGTGAACACTTCATGGACAACGTTGATACCTGGGTATTCTGCCAAGGCCCGCTTGAAACCATTGTCACGGTCACTGTCTGCCGAGACACCGGCAATGCCGCGCATATAGACGATGTCGCCCTTGCCGCCGACCTGCTCAAACAGCCACTTGGCGCCGAGATAAGCATATTCTTCCTGGTTGTTGGACAGGATGTAGGCACCTTCCGCCGACACACCCGCGTCAACCGCGACCACAACGATGCCTTTTTCCATCGCCATTTCCAGCGCAGAGTTCAATGCGTCGGGGTTGGATGGGTTGAGAACAATCGCGTCTACGCCCGCCTCAATCAGGTTGTTGAGATCTTCCAACTGACCTGCGGAATCAGTGTTGCGGTGTGCCACGATCAGATTGGACACATCCTCTTCGACCAGTGCCTGCGCACGCATGGCGCAGATCATCTGCTCGCGCCAACCATTGCCCTGCACAGTATTGGATATGCCGATGGTATAATCCGCCGCGAATGCCGCCGGGGCCATGGTGGCCGCGATCGCAAGAGCCGCCGCGCTTGTGAGTAGTTTCTTCATGTTATTTCCTCCCAAATGAAGATTTCGTGTGGTGATTGCTGGGCTTTGACGCCCAATTACTTGATGAACGGTTGCAGCACGTCGCGCGCCAATAGAAAGCCGCGCTTGACCTTTTCGTCCGTGCCTTCGAACAGCCTGTCTTCATGCTCGATAATGACCGGGCCGTCATAGCCAGCCCGGTAAAGGCCGGAAAAGAAATCCGACCAATTGACATCCCCCAGCCCGCAAAGGCGTGGCACTTGCCAGCCCATGCCTGCTGACATGATACCGTTTTCGTAAAGACCATCGTGATCAATCATCAGGTCTTTGGCGTGCACATGACCGATCTGGGGGCCAAACTCTTTGATGAATCTGGTCTGGTCGATGAACTGCCAGATCAGATGCGAAGGGTCGAAATTCATCCCCACATCGGTGCCCCATTCCTCAAAAATGCGGCGCCAGATCTTGGGCGAATAGGCAATGTTATGCCCGCCGGGCCATTCGTCATAGGAAAAGATCATTGGACAATTCTCAAAGCAAAGCTTGACGCCCGCATCTTTGGCATGCGCCACAACGGGGCCAAAGATCTCTTGCGCGCGGGCCCAGTTTTCATCGACGTTCAACGTCCGATCCCCGCCCACAAACGTATTGACCACCGGCACCCCCATGACACCAGCCGCGGTAATGACCTTCTTCAGGTGGGCAATCACATCCTCACGGTGCGCCGCCTCCGCGTGCAGCGGGTTGGGATAGAACCCAAGGCCGGAAACCTCGATGCCCTTGGCCTCCAGCCCGTCCTTGATGTCCTTGCCCTGCGCTGCACTGAGCCCATCCACATTGATATGACAGGTCCCCGCATAGCGCCGCTTGTCACCGCTTGATTTTGGCCAACAGGCGATTTCCATCGCCGAGAACCCGTTGGTGCTTGCCCAATCGGCAACCTCCATCAGGCCCTGGTCTTCAAATGGCACACTCAGAATCCCAAGTTTCATCTCGTTCCCCTCAAATCTCGTCCAGATTGACCCAACGCGCCTCTTGCGCGGATTTCAGGACGGCGTCGCAGAATTTCATCTCGTAATGACCGTCGTCAAATGTGGCCCAAGTGCTGTGGTCCCCGCGTTCACCTGCTGCAACATCTGCGTAAACCGCGCCAAAAAAGGCAAAGAAGCTGTCTGCAAATCCTTCGACGTGACCGGGCGGCAGGGATGCCGCACGGGTGCCGGTTTCGTTCATCAATGTGAAGTCGCGCATAAGCGTTTGGTTCGGGGCATCGCGATGCCCGATGAACAGATGATCGGGCGTTTCACTGTCCCAAGAGGCACTTGCCGCGCTGCCGGCGATGTCCCACTGCAGCGAATTTTTGCGGCCAATGTTGATCTGTGATGTGGTCATCACACCCTTGGCGCCGTTCTCATATCGGATCATGATCGCTGCCGCGTCATCGGTGTCGATCGTAACGGGTTCTGTTTTGCCTTCCGCGCTTGAGAAGGTTTCAACCGGCCCTGTTGGTCGCTGCCGCTCGGGCAGGAATGTGCTGAGGTCGGCAAACACCGATTTGGCTTTGAGCCCCATGATAAAGCTGGTCAAATCCACCCAATGCGTTCCGATATCTCCCACCGAACGCAGGGCGCCGCCCACTTCGGACTGCAAACGCCAGTTCCAATCTGTCGCCTTTGCCAGCCAGTCCTGATGATAGTGCCCGGTGACAAAGCGCAGGTCACCCAGTTCTCCGGCTTTCACCATGCCCTGTGCCTGTTGGTTGAGGGGATAAAACCTGATGTTGTAGCACACCGCGCAAATCTTGCCGGAGGCCTTGGCCAGCGCGGCCATTTCCGCCGACTGGGCGCTTGTCATTGCCAATGGTTTTTCGCAAACGACATGTTTTCCCGCGGCAATAATCGCCTTCACTTGCGGGTAATGCGCATGATTGGGCGATGTGACATGCACCACATCAACAGCATCATCGGCCAACAGATCGTCAAGCGAGGCATAGGCATGCCCGACACCGATCTCAGCCGCACGCGCAGCACCACGTTCTGGCGATGATCCCAGAACACCCGCAATGCGCACACCAAGACGGCGCAGCGCCTGCACATGCACGGTGCCAATGAATCCGGTCCCGATGACCGCCGCATTGATTTGCGAAACATCAGACAAGGTGTTTCTCCTCAGACAACAGAATATCCTCCATCCACGGGGACACAGACCCCGGTCATGAATTTCGAGGCGTCCGATCCCAGAAACAGCGCGAGACCGGCGATGTCATCCGGCTGGCCCCAGCGGCCAAGCGGCGTGCGGGCCTCGACGGCATCGGTGAACGCCTGATCTTGTCTGGCGCGGGCAGATTGTTCCGTCACGATGAAACCGGGGGCAATGGCATTGACGCGGACGCCATCCGAAGCCCAGGCAATTGCCAGCGACTTGGTCATCTGCTCGACCCCGGCCTTGGATGCGCCATATGCCGGGTTCCGGGGGGAGCCGAAGCGGGCATACATTGACGCGATATTGATGACGCGGCCCTGACGTTTTGCAAGCGCTCCATGCAACGCCTTGGCGCAGCGCATGGAGCCAACGAGATTGACGTTCAACACATGTTGAAAGAACTCTGCGTCCATTTCTTCGCCGCGTTTTGTGATGGCGGCGCAATTGACCAGAACATCCACTTCATCCCGGCTTTTGGCAAAGCTGTCTACGGCGTCCGTGTCGGTCACATCCAGCTGCGTATAGCCGAAGCGCGCCGCATCTTCGGGCAAGCATTCGGGTTCGGCGCCGGTGATTTCCACGTCACCACCCGCATCCTGAAACGCGCGCGCAATCGCGGCCCCGATGCCGCCACGGCTGGCGCCGATCACGATGATGCGGGCGCCGGAGAAATCAAATTCCGCCGCTGCGCTCATAGCAACATAGTCGTTGTTTTGCCGGATTTGGCCGGTTTCATGACATCCCCCTATGACGCACAAAATGCGTTCTGAAATCGATTTCATTTCGGACAATTAAGTCTTTTCAGATCATGAAATCGATTACATAATCGGCAAGACAAGAGATTCGTGTCAACAGAAAAATTATAGATGGCGACCGGCGCAGATGATTCAGAAACCCGCGACAATTCAGGATGTGGCCCGTGCGGCGGGTGTGTCGGCTGCGACGGTTAGCCGGGTTTTGACCAACCCCAGTCTGGTCAGTGACGCCACCCGCGAAACCGTTCTTGATGCGATCAAGAGCACGGAATACAGGGTCAATCAGGCAGCGCGAAATCTACGGCTGCAGCGGGCAAACGCGGTCCTTGTCTTGGTGCCCAACCTGGGAAAGCCGTTTTATTCGGGCATTCTTGCAGGCATCAGCGAAGAGTTTTCCGGCACAGACTACGCGGTATTGATCGCCGATACAGATAGCGATCCGAATGTAGATACGGCACTGGCGGGGTACTTTCTGGATGGCCGTGTTGACGGCGCGATATCGTTGGACGGCGGTTTGGGTGCGTCGGCCTTGCGCGAATGTGTCGATCTGGGTGTCGAAGATCGGATCGTCTTTTTGTGCGAATGGGTCGAGGGCCAGAAATTCCCTGTGATCTCCAGTGACAATGCCGAAGGGGCACGGCTTGCCATTCGGCACCTTCATGATCTTGGGCATCGCAAGATCGCTCATATCACCGGGCCGGACGGCAATGTGCTGACCACGGCACGGCGTGAGGGAATGGTGTCCGAACGGGCGCGCCTTGGATTGCCTGCGAAGCCGGAATGGATCATCAGGGGCGATTTTTCACTGGAGTCTGGTCATGAGGCTGCGACGCGTATTCTCGGCATGGAGGACCGGCCCACCGCGGTTTTTTGTTCCGCGGACATGGTGGCGTTTGGCTTGATGGCAGGGTTGAAGAGCGGCGGATTGCGCGTGCCGGAAGACATTTCCGTTGTCGGCTTCGACGACATTGAAATGTCAGAATACTACATTCCGGCGCTGACCACGATCCGGCAAGATCGCCACCGGTTGGGGTGCCGCGCCGCAAGGGTGCTTTTGGACCGGTTGAGAGACAAAAACCTTGAGCGTACACCCGAAGTGCCGATCCCGGTTGAGTTGATTGTCCGCGAAAGCACTGCGCCGCTACGGACCTGATCGCGGTCCTCAGCCGATACCTGCATTGGGTGCGCCGGTGACGGATTGTTCGAAATCCAGGTTCACACCGGTCATTGGCGCCGATGACGGTGACAGCAAGAACATCGTGGTCAACGCCGTTTCCTCAGGTGACACCAGCCTACCAAGCGGGAGATTGGCTCCGGCCTTTTTCATCCAGTCTTCGCCATGGCCCAGAACGTTCGCTTGCATGTTGTGCTCGGCTTCGGTCAGCACCCAGCCCAAATTGATCCCGTTAACACGAATGCCATCATGCAGATGCGCATTGGCGGCGTTTTTGGTCAGCGTCTGGAGGGCCCCTTTTGAAGCGGAATAGAGGGCCAGCTCGGGCGGGCCACAATGGGCATTCATCGACTGGATGTTGACGATCACACCGCCAGCATTGCGGTTCTGCATATCCCTGACGGCCTCCTGCATAAGCAGGAATGGCGCACGGGTATTGATGGCGAAAATCATGTCGAAATCTGTGGCGTTGCCGTCGGCAACGCTGGCGCGGGTGGTGACGCCGGCGGCGTTGACAAGCCCGTCGATCCGTCCAAATGCTGCCCTCGCGCCATCGGCAATTTTCTGTGCCGCCGTTGTTTCTGAAAGGTTGGCCACGACGCAGGCAACCTCTGCATGCCCTGAAAGTTCGGCGGCCAAAGAGGCCATTCCCTCTGGGTTGAGGTCGGTGGCCAATATTTGCCGTACGCCCTGTGCCGCGGCCTCAATGGCGACTGCCCTGCCGATGCCGCTGGCCGCGCCGGTGATAACGAGAACCATATTTTCAAGGCCTTGTGTCATGGAAAGGTCCGTTCTGTTTGCGTGTCCGGTCGCCCCATTGGATCACGGGTTCAACCCATTGCGGATCGTTGCCCGATCGGCGCTGCCCTGGGCCTGACCAAAATTGTTCCCAGCGGCACAGGGCGCCTCCTACTCTCGAATCAAATATTCCACTGCAATAGTGGAGGGGCAGGGGACAATAGTCCCGATCAATTCCATCAAAATGCCTCACAACGGCCTGTTCAAGTGCCATGTCAACAAAACAGGTTTCACAGAATCCGCCTTCGAAACCTCAGATCTTGGGCCGGTCTGATGTGATCTGATGTGTTGCGGCCTTGCAGGACACAAGCGAACTCAAGACATTGGACCGAACCCGAAGACAGGTCGCGCTAATTGCCAAGACGCAAAGCAGTTCGCGCATTTTTTGGGCCGCAGACGAAACGACAACCAGATGAGAGCCGATGAGCGACGCAGCCCAACCACATTCCGAGATACCCGCAGCACGAGACTATTCGCTGACGGGGGCATCAAGCCGCCACGCCGAAGAGGTCGGGCTTGCCGCGGCCGAATGGTATCACAGCGAGGTTCCGCGCAAGACCATGAAAGCGTTGATGAAACGGCGCGACGGCCCGGCCTTGCGCGACACGGCTATCTGGATCGCGCTGCATGTTATTTTCGCGGCTGGCGGCATTTATTTCTGGGGCTCATGGATCGCTGTGCCGTTCTGGCTGGCTTATGGGGTGATGTATGGCTCGGCAAGCGACAGTCGCTGGCACGAATGTGGCCATGGCACACCGTTTCGCACCCGCTGGATGAACGATGTGGTCTATCACATCGCGTCCTTCCAACTCATCCGAAACCCGGTGAATTGGCGTTGGAGCCATGCCCGCCACCATACGGACACGCTCATTGTCGGGCGCGACCCCGAGATTGCGTGGATGCATCCGATCAACCTGTTTCTGAAGGCGCTGGCTTTTGTTGGGTTTGTAGATACATGGACCTCGTTCAAGACGCTGGCGCGCAATGCACTTGGTATTCTGTCAGAGGATGAGAAAAATTACATTCCTGAAACCGAATGGCCCAAGGCGGCGTTCTGGGCGCGGGTGCATTTGGCGCTTTTTGCGCTTACGGCGCTGGCTGTTCTGCTGATGCTGGCAAATGGCATGGGGTGGAAATCTGCAATCCCGGTCCTGCTGGTCGGCGGGCCGCGCGTCTATGGTTGCTGGCACATGGTGTTGACCGCGTTGTTGCAGCATGGCGGGCTGCCCGAGGATGTGACCGACCACCGCCTGAATTCCCGCACGCTTTACATGAACCCGATCAGCCGGTGGATCTATTGGAACATGAATTATCACATCGAACACCACATGTTCCCGATGGTGCCCTACTATTCGCTTCCTGCCCTGCACGAGGAGGTAAAACATGACCTGCCCGCGCCAAACACCTCGATCTGGGATGGCTATAAAGAGATGATGGGCGCGGTGATGAAGCAACGGAGCGACCCCAGTTACGCGGTGCGGAAAACACTGCCGCCCACCGCGAAACCCTACAACGAATTTTTGCACAAACACGTGCCGGACCGCAGCGATGCGAGCTGATCCCCTCACCCAACCAAGCGGAGCTATACATGCCCTGGATTGACGCAATTGCCGCAGATGATGTCGAAGAAGAAGACGTCATCCGCTGGGACCACGATGACAAGACCTATGTGATCATCCGCAGCCCTGACGACGAATTTTACTGCACAGCCGGTTTGTGCACGCACGAGCATGTTCACCTGTCTGACGGGATGGTGATGGACAACGAAATCGAATGCCCCCGCCACAACGGGATCTTTGACTATCGCACTGGCAAGGCCCTGCGGGCCCCGGCCTGTGAACACCTGAGCACATATGAAACCAAGAAAGAGGGCGATCGGATATTCGTGAACGTGCCGTGAGCCGTAGATTGCCCACTGTCGCTGATCTGCGTGCCCTGAAGGGCAAAAGACAGCTCAGCATGCTGCGCTATTTCACGATCGAAGAGGCCGCCGCCGCGGAAGCCGCCGGCATCGATATCGCTTCGGTGCCGCCTGAAATTTTGTTCGATCCACGTTACCGCGATGTTGCGCCGTCGATATTTTCGATGACCGGCCAAACCCACACGCAATGCGGCACGCCGCTGGATTACTTGCGTTGGTGCAATGACGCGGTCGAACGCGGGGCGGATGCGCTTTATTGCTCCGGCTCGATGCAGACGGTCGAGATGTTGGCGCGTGAGTATATTCCCGTCGTTGGCCATGTCGGTCTGGTGCCGGCCCGCGCCACATGGACAGGTGGCTATCGTGCCGTTGGTAAAACAGCCGCCGACGCCTTGCGCCTGTTTGACGAAGTAAAGGCTTATGAAAATGCCGGGGCCATTGCGATTGAGTTGGAAGTGGTGCCAGAAGAAGTGGCGACCGAAATTTCCAAACGTGTCAATATCCTCGTTTGGTCGATGGGTGCCGGCGCGGGCTGCGATGCGCAATATCTCTTTTCCAACGACATCCTTGGCTACACCGAAGGCCGCGTTCCGCGCCACGCCAAGGTCTACCGTGACTTTCAGGCAGAATATGATCGCCTGCAAAAGGAGAGGATCGCGGCCTTCCAAGAGTTTGTCGCGGATGTGGATAGCGGTGCTTTTCCGCAGGACGAGCATCTGGTGAAGATGCCGGAGAATGAGTTGGACGCTTTCCGCAACCAACTTGAGACACGGTCTTGAGCGGCACTGGCGCTTTGACATGATTGTTCTTGCTTCTCGGGGTATTCGCCTGGCGTTCGATCCGTCGTTGGGCCAGATCGTTCGCTTTGTGGTAACAGAGGGCGCGCGTGAAATCGCGCCGCTTCATCGTGCGCCTTGGGACGAAACAGGCGAGGTTTTGCCCGATGGATTGCCTCCACATCTCTATCATTTGGGCGGCGATTTTTTCTGTGCGCCTTTTGCCGCGGAGAAGGATGGGGCGCCGCCGCACGGCTGGCCCGCGAATGCCCGCTGGCACTTGCAAAACGCCTCACCGGACCGCTTGTCGGCACGCCTGTCAAAAACGGTTCAAGGGGCGATCGTGACCAAGGAATTGTGGTTGTGCCCCGATCAGCCGTTTGTCTATCAGCGGCACACATTTGTTGGCGGCTCCGGCCGGGTGCCGGTGTCCAACCATGCCAATGTTTCGCTGCCCAATGGCGGGCTGATCCGAACGTCGCCGAAACAGGTTTGGGTGACGCCGCCTACGCCGCTTGAACCCGATGCAGGCAGAGGGCGCTCCGGGCTGACCTATCCCGCAACTTCTACTGATCCAACGGCCTTCCCTGCCGGTGCTGGCACGGCTGATCTGACCCGATATCCATGGTTTGATCGGCATGAGGATTTTGTTTCGGCGGTCGAGGCACCGGGCCACCGCTTGGGGTGGACGGCGGTGACGCGGCCCGCTGAAGGGGATGTGTTCTTGTCGCTGCGCCGCACGGATCAATTGCCGATGACGATGCTGTGGCATTCTAATGGCGGCCGCGACTACGAGCCGTGGTCAGGACGGCATAGGGCGTGTCTGGGTGTCGAAGAGGGCGCGGCGCAGCACATGTTGGGCGAGGATCATGGTCTGCCCTTAACCGGACCGGGAGACTTCAAGCTTAATAATGAATGCGCGATGTCGGTCTCGCATGTGATCGGCGCAGTTGCCTGGCCATCGGGCTCGGCCATCCGCTCTGTCGAGTTGGCAGGCGGGCAGCTTGTTCTTTGTGGCGAAGACGGCAGCCGCCGTGAGGTGCCTTTTGACAAGGACGCATTAGAGCTGGCCTAAGCGGTCAACCCCTTGCCTTGTCCCAGATGTCACATAAACGTTGGTAGTTCGCGGCCATCTCCGCTACTGCGTCGGCATCTGATACCGCGCCTTTCATCCAGGCTTCGGCGCTTTTTGCAAAGATGGTTCGCCCCACGGCAAAGCCTTTGACAAGCGGCTGTTTCGCGGCGACTTCAAAGCTCGCGGCAAGTGCCGCCTGGTCTTTGCCAAGCCCCAGTACCACGATCCCCCGGCAATGAGGATCATTTTCCAAGATCGCGGCGCTGGCCAGATCCCAGGCTTTTGCCGATTGCATCGGTTCAAGTTTCCACCAATCAGGAAAGACGCCAATCTCGTAAAACCGCCGGATCAAACGGGCGGTCGTGTCATCGGCGACATCACCAACTTTGGATGGAATGACCTCCAGGAGGAATTCCAGATCATGCCTCCGGCAAGCCGTGAACAGGCGGGTGATTGTGTCCTCTTGCGCACGCTGAATATCCGCCGGATCGTCCGGATGGCAAAAGCACAAGACCTTGACGACCTGACCGGCCGGCCATGTATCAAGCCCACCAAAATCGGGCCCGAGTGAGGGTTCTAGCGTCAAGGGCCGCGATCCCGGCCACTCCACCGGACGCCCAATCCAAAGGCTGCCGCCCGCCGCCTTGTGCAAAGCGGTCTCGCCCAGCCGGTCATCACAAAGAAATCCATATCCATCCTGCCGCCCGGCCACGCGGTGAGCCGCATCAAGGCACAATTCTTTGAACCGGCCGATCTTGTCAGGGGTTGCGCCGTCCAGTTCTTCCAACTGCATGCGGTGATCAAAGGCGAAGACCCGCAGATCCGGCCAGTCGCCGGTTCGGTTGGTGGCCCAATGCACCTGGTTCAATGCGGCGTCGTTGCGCAAATCCGGACGGGTCACGCCGCGCGACAGGAAAAAGCGCAACTCTTGCAAGGAAGGGTAGGCGGGGGTGCAGCCGTGACGCGAGACCGCCAATGCGCCGCAAGCGTTGGCGTAAGTGATCGCCTGTGACCAGTCTTCGCCATCAAGCCACCCTTTAAGCAACCCGGCCATAAAACCGTCACCTGCGCCCAGGACATTGAACACCTCAATCGGAAAGCCTGGCACAACAGGTCCGGCCTCAACATGATCGGGAATGTCGCCGGTAAAGGCCACAGCCCCCTTGGCCCCCAGCTTGCACACCAGCGTGGCATCGGATTTGTCCCGCACTGCACGCAGGGCCGCCACGGTGTCTGTTGACCCCCCGGCGATATGAAACTCTTCTTCGGTACCGACGATCAGATCAAACAGATGCAACGTCGTTTGCAGCTTGGCTGTTACCTCGGCACTTTCGACAAAGCGGCTCTCGCCGTCCCCATGACCGGCAACACCCCAGAGGTTGGGCCGGTAATCAATGTCCAGCGCAGTTTGCATCCCATCTTCGCGCGCAATCTCCAGTGCCTTGATGGTGGACGCCGCCACTTGTGGATGGCTCAGATGGGTGCCCGAGGCGACCAGCGCACGCGCCTGGCGAATGAAATCGGGATCTATGTCATCCGGCGTCAGCCCCATATCGGCGCAATTCTCGCGGTAGAAAATCAGGGGAAACTGCTCCTTGTCGCGAATGCCCAAGAGAACCAGCCCTGTCAGCCGCTCAGGATCAACCTTAACGCCCGTGGTATCAACGCCAAGCCGCTCAAGTTCTTCGGTGACAAAGCGGCCCATATGTTCATCGCCCACGCCGGTGATCACCGCGGATTTCAGCCCCAGCTTGGCGGTCCCGCAGGCGGTGTTGGTGGGAGAGCCGCCGATGTATTTGCGGAAACTGCGTACATCTTCCAGCTTGCCACCGATCTGTGCGCCATAAAGATCGACGGATGACCGTCCGATGGTGATCAGGTCGAGCGTCTTCATAGGTTTGAACTTTCTTCCCGATGAAAACCGGCGTCAGGCCGGCTCACCGTGATTGGCGTTGCACTCAAATGTTTGCGCTACCATTCAAAGTTTTAACCTGCTTGTCTACTGTCTTCGTGGTGGAACCGGAAAAAGCCAACCGTTTCACTCCAGCAAATCCGGATCGCTGTAGCTTCCTTGTTTTGACGAATTTTCGCTCTCGTAGAAGCTGATCACGCCGAAATGCGTTGGCGGTTTTCGTCGAAGGCAAAGGATTGTCGGTCGTCAAAATCCAACTGAATGCTCTCGCCCACCTGTGTGTTGTCCTGTCCAAAGATCCTCACGGTCAGCGGCTCCTGCTGCGCCGTGGAAACAAGCAGATTGGTATCTCCGCCAAGGCGTTCAACATGGGTGACAGTGCCTTTGATCCGCCCGCCTTTCTGAACACGCAAATACTCAGGGCGGATGCCCAAGGCACCGTTTTGGGGAATAGGCAGTGGCGCTTTGTGCAGGAAATTCATTGCGGGAGAGCCAAGAAACCCTGCAACGAATTGATTGGCGGGGTTATTGTAAAGCTCCATCGGAGAGCCAACTTGCTCAACCTGACCGTCGCGCAACACGACAATCTTGTCGGCCAATGTCATCGCTTCGGTCTGGTCATGGGTCACATAGATCATCGACGCGCTGAGGGTGCGGTGAAGCTCCGCAATCTCGATCCGTGTGTTCATACGCAAAGCGGCGTCAAGATTGGACAGCGGTTCGTCAAACAGGAACAATTTCGGCTCCCGCACGATGGCGCGTCCGATGGCCACACGTTGCCGTTGACCGCCTGACAGGTCGGACGGGCGGCGATCAACATAGGCGCCAAGGTCAAGCATATCGACGGCCTTGCTCACCCGTTCATCAATCACGGCCTTGGGTTGCTTTTCCTGTTTGAGACCCAGCGCCATGTTGTCGCGCACAGTGAGATGCGGATAAAGCGCGTAGGACTGAAACACCATCGCGATGCCGCGTTTGGCGGGAGGGATGTGGTTCACCACGGTGCCGCCGATATCCACCGTTCCGCTGGTCGCGTCTTCCAGGCCCGCGATGACCCGCAGCAGGGTGGATTTTCCACAACCGGACGGGCCGACAAACACCACGAACTCACCGTCTTCAACGGTCAGGTTGATGTCCTTCAGAACCTCGACATTGCCAAACGACTTGCAGACATTGGTCAGGGTAAGAGCGGTCATCAGATGTCTCCTAGTTCTATGGGGCGGCCTGTGCGGATGCTTTCGTCCGCTGCCAGACAGATTGCGAGGGATTTCACCGCGTCATTCATGTGGCGTGTGAGGTCGATGTCCTTGGTGATCGCATCGATCATGAAGGCTTGTTCAGCGTCGCACAGACGTTGGTGATCTGGCTCATCGGGCAACTCGATAAGGGTATCGCCTTCGGCGCGGTGCACCAGCAGACCGCCGACCTTTGTGTGACCATCCACATTATCCGATGCGCCCTTGTTGCTGTCGACAATCGACACGGCGCCCTTGGGCGACACCACATCTTTGACGAAGAAGGCGGTCTCGGACATCATCGGGCCCCATCCGGCCTCGTACCAGCCGACAGAGCCATCGGCGAACCAAACCTGCAACTGGCCATAGTTGTACATGTCCGGCGCAATTTCATCCGAAAGCCGTAGGCCCATGCCGCTTACACGCACGGGCGCGGCATCGGTGATCTGGCACATCACATCGACATAATGCACGCCGCAATCCACGATGGGGCTGGTGTCGCGCATCAACGCCTTGTGGGTTTCCCAAGTGGGGCCGTCCGACTGTTGATTGAGGTTCATCCGGAACACGTAAGGCCCGCCCAGTGCCCGCGCCTCTGTGATCAGGCGCTTCCAGCTGGGGTGGTGGCGCAGGATATAGCCAACAACCACTTTGCGGCCCAGCCTTTTGGCCGTGGCAACGACACGCTCTGCGTCTTCGATGGTGGTGGCCAAAGGTTTTTCGATAAACACATCGGCCCCGGCCTCCATCGCCGCTATGGCATAGCTGGCGTGGCTGTCGGAATAGGTCGCAATGCAGACCAGATCAGGTGCCTGGGCAAGACCTTCTTCAAAGGTGCTCAGGCGTGGATACCCCTTCAATACGTCGGGCAGCTCGACTTCGGAACGGTTGACCAACCCAACAATCTCGGTGTCCGGATGTGCGTGATAGGCCAGCGCATGACTTTGCCCCATATTGCCGAGACCGGCGACGACGACTTTCATTTGACAGCTCCAGATGTAATGCCGCGGATAAGCTGGCGTGAAAAGATAACGTAAAGAGTCATGACCGGCAGGATCGCGAGCGATAGTGCGGAGAGCACCGCATTCCAGTCAGTGACAAATTGCCCGATGAACACCTGGCTGCCAAGAGTTAGGGTTTTGACCTCTTCTGCGGGGGCGAGGATCAGCGGGAACCAAAGATCGTTCCAAATCGGGATCATGTTGAACACAGCCACAGTCGCCATGGCTGGCCGCACCAGCGGTAGCACCAGCCGAAAGAAAATGCGGTACTCGCTCAGCCCGTCAATCCGTCCCGCGTTCTTGAGATCATCACTCACCTGGCGCATGAATTCAGACAGGATGAAAACGGCCAGCGGCAAACCCTGCGCCGTATAGACAAGGATCAACGCCCAGAGCGTATTCACCAACCCGGTTTGCACCATCATTTCGAGAATGGCGACCGTACCGATCCGGATCGGGATCATAATGCCAAGGGCCAGGTATAAGCCCATAATCATGTTCCCCTTGAACCGGTATTCGGCCAATGCAAAGGCCGCCATCGCCCCGAACAGAAGAATAAAGAACAGTGATCCGACGGTGACGATCATCGAGTTCTGGAAGTAGAGAAAGAAATCCCCCTGTTTCAGCACGGTCTCATAACCAATCAGTGAGAAACTGTCGGCGCTGGGCAATGCCAGCGGTTCGCGAAAGATCGCCTTGCGGGTCTTGAAGCTGTTGATGACGATCACAAAAACAGGGAAGAGCGCAATCAACGTGTAGAGGATCAACGCGCCATGGGCGGCAACGGTGTTCAGGCGGTTCTGGCGGGCGGCGTTCATGGCTGTCTCCTCAGAACTGATAGCGGCGCATGCGTGACTGGATACCAAAGAGGTACAGGCACACACCGACAAGGATGATGGCGAACATGGCTGATGCGATTGTGGACCCCATGTGAGGATCGCCCAGTTGCAGCTGGAAGCCAAAGAAGGTGCGATACATAAATGTGCCAAGAATATCGGTGCTGAAATCCGGCCCGGCCAGCGCCCCTTGCGCGGCATAGATCAGATCAAAAGCGTTGAAGTTGGCAACGAAGGTCAGGATCGAGATGATCCCGATGGATGGCAGGATCAGCGGGAGCTTGATCTTCCAGAATGCAGAGAGACCCGTGATGCCTTCGACTTCGGCAGCTTCGAGGATCTCGTCAGGGATCGACAGAAGCGCGGCATAGATCAGCATCATCGGGATCCCGACGAACTGCCAGACAGAGACCAGCGATAGGGTGGTCAGTGCATAGGCTTCCTTGCCCAGCCAAGGAGCATAAAGCGATTTCAGCCCGATCGCATCCAGCATGCCCGGCGCGATGCCCCATATGGGCGACAGGATGAGTTTCCAGGCGAAACCGACAATCACAAAGCTGAGGATGGTCGGGATGAAGATGGCAGAGCGATAGAAACTGGCAAAACGCAATTTGGGGTGGCTCAGGATTGCGGCCAACGCCACGCCGATGGGGTTTTGCACCAGCATGTGAATGATGAAGAACCAGAAGTTATTGCCAAGCGCATTCCAGAACTGGTTGGACCAAACGGTTTCGCCAAAAAGCGTCTGGAAGTTCTGCAAGCCAATGAACACCCGTTCCTGATCAATTTCGGTGAACAGTGACAAACGCAGCGTGTTGAACAGCGGGTAAATCATCACCGCCGTATAGACCAGCACGGCAGGGGCTAGGAAAACGACAATGTGCCAGCGAAACTTTGGACGCGAAGGTTGGTCTGACATGGTGATCTCCTGACAATCCGGTGGACGGCGACACAGTATTGCGAATGGAACGATTGGGGCAGAAAGTGATTGCCCGATCGGCGGCGAATTCAACCCGGCGATACCCTCAATGGATTGACCGGGTCGAACAGGGGGGCTTGCCCCGGCTGGAAGGACGCCGGGACAAAGCGGGCTGTCTTAGCCTTTTATTGCTGAGGCGCGTACCAGCTGGCCAGACCCTCCTGCAGGCGTGCACCGGCGGCCTCCGGAGTTTCTTCGCCTTTGATAACGGCCACAGAGGCATTCCACGTATCGTTTTCAAGGTTGGGCGTTCCGCGCGAGAGAACCTGGTAGGTTGAGCGGATGGTGCTTTCACACTCGCCGCGCCATGAGATGAACTCTTGCGCCAGCGGGTCTTCCAGCTCGACCGGGGCCGATGACAATGGGAAGAAGCCGGGCAGGGCGTTGGCAAAGATGGTCGCGAACTCGGACGAGCCAACCCAGTTCAGGAAGGTTTCCGCCGCTTCCTTGTTGGGTGTTGCGGCGTTCATGCCAATACCGATGTCCGTGTGATCCGAAATATAGCAGGTATCACCGGCATTCTGGACTGGTGGGTAAAAGGCGCCCATCTCGAAATCTGCCAGCCCGTTGAAGCCGGAGATTTCCCATGAACCGGTCGGATAGATCGCCGCGCGGCCAAGGGTAAAGATGTTCTGGCTGTCCGGGTATGTTTGCGCCTCATAACCATCACCCAGATAGGCACCCCATTTTGCCAGCTGGCGGTATGGTGCAACCCAGGCCTCATCCGTCAGCTTCTGATCGCCAGAAAGAAGCGCCAGACGGCCCTCTTCACCTTTCCAGTAATTCGGACCGATGTTGTTGTAGCCCATGGTCGCAGCTTCCCACTGATCGTTGGTGCCCATTGCCATCGGGATGTAGTTGCCGTCTTCCTTGATCTTGTCGAGGACCGCAAAGAATTCGGCTTCGGTGGTTGGAACCTCGACACCGACCTCTTCGAAAGCTTCTTTGTTGTAGATGAAGCCGTGGATCACCGAGGCCATCGGCACGCAGAATTGAACGGAAGCGTCATCCGTGCTCCAGCCAGACTTGGCAACAGGCGAAAAGTTGGCCATGCCCTCAAGTCCGCTGATGTCGGCCAGGTGGCCGGCTTCATACAATGCAAGCGAGGCGTCGAAAGGGCGGCAGGTAATGATGTCACCGGCAGAGCCCGCATCGAGTTTGGAATTCAGCACCGCGTTGTATTCTGCGGGGGCGGAGGGGGTGAAATTCAGCTTGATGCCGGGGTGTGCGGCCTCGAACGCGGGAATGATCTTGTCTTGCCAAATGGCAAGATCGTCATTGCGCCAGCTTTCGATAGTCAGTGTCACATCCTCGGCCGAGGCTGCGCCTGCGATGAGTGTCGAGGCCAGCATGGCACCGATCAGATTGGATTTTTTCATGGTCTTCTCCCTGGTTAGACGATTGCGTCTTTGTTTGATGTTATGGATTGCAGGCAAGGCCCGAGCTGACCGTCATGCGCGAGCAAAAGGTCGTTGGCCTCTTGTGCAGAACAGCCAGACGCCACCAAAATGGCCTGCTTGGTGTTGCCGTTGCTGTCATGCAACGCGGCCTTGGCGATTTCGGATGGCACGCCGGCGATGTTGGTAATGATGCCAGTCGCGCGCTGCACGAGTTTGGCGTTGTCTGCGACAACGTTAACCATCTGCCCTTGATAAACATGGCCCAAACGGATGCCCATCATCGAAGACAACATGTTTAACGCGGCCTTTTGCGCCGTGCCTGCCCCAAGGCGGGTCGACCCGGCAATGGCTTCGGGCGGCGTTTGCAGGCAGATCTGCATATCCGCGATCTTCAGCAGCGGTGATGCCGGGTTGTTGGCGATGGCGATCACCGTAGCACCCTTTGCCTTGGCTGATTTCGCGGCAGTCACGGCAAAGGGGGTTGATCCGCTGGCACTTATTACGATGGCGGTATCGCCCTTCTGGATGTTCTGGGTGGCCAGCTCTGCGGCCTGCGTGTCGTCTTCGGTGTTGCCGGGCATGCTGGCATCTGTCGGGATGCCGCCTGCCATGTGAATTTGGATCGATGATGGGGGGATACCGAAGGTTCCGGGCAGCTCACACCCATCGGCGAGGGCCATAAGGCCGGAGCTGCCAGCCGCGATGTAGATAAGAGAGTTGCCGGTCCGAATGGTCGCAGCCATCGTTTCTGACGCATCCGCCAGGGTGGGCAATGCGGACCTGACCGCGTCGAGCGCAGCCATCTGGCCATCCAGAAGTGCCTGAGTGGCAGCATGCGGTGAAAGCATGTCAATCGCGCCTATCTGGGGCAGTTGTTCAGTGGTTGGTGGCGGCATTCGAATCTCCCTGCCTAATCTAATACCTTTTAGATACCTTTTGTCTACCATTTAATTCTTGATTGGAAGTTTGCGGGATTATAATACCAAATACATGCTTATATGCCCATATAGGTCTTTCCTTTTTCTAAATAGGTATTATAAAGGTATCTTATGGTAGATCTTGCATCAAAGCATGTAACGGACTTGCAGCGCGGCACCTGTGCTTGTCATTTTGCCGGGGTTGAGTGCGCGCGTCGAACTGGCGCAGCCCTCCATCTGGTCAAGTCATCTGCCCCTGAAATGCGAAGGAGCTTCGGATGAGCATCACTGAATTTCTCGCGCCGCATAACTGGCTGGAGCCAGGCGGAGGGCCGCGGTATTTGCAACTGCGTCAACGCCTCAGCGATGGTGTGGATCAGGGCTTGCTCAAGGCGGGCAGCTCCCTGCCTCCGGAGCGTGAAATTGCAACAATCACCGAATTATCCCGCGTGACGGTTCGCAAGGCGATCCATGCCCTCGCCGAGGATGGTATAATCGTTCAAAAGCAGGGCTCGGGGTCATTTGTCGCCTCGGATACCCCGCAAATCGAACAATCCCTGTCGCGGCTGACTTCCTTTAGTGAGGATATGTCCCGGCGCGGCATGGAATCCTCCAGCATCTGGCTTGAGCGGGGCATCTTTATGCCATCCCCCGACGAAGTGCTTGCCCTTGCGTTGTCTCCGGATGCATCCGTGTCCCGCATTGCCCGGCTCAGAACCGCTGACAACAAACCCATGGCGATCGAACGCGCGTCACTGTCTACCGAAATGCTGCCCAATCCGCTTTTGGTCAAAACCTCACTTTACGAAGTGCTTGCGGAAACGGGCCTGCGCCCGGTTCGGGCCTTGCAGAAAATTTCAGCGATCAACCTCGAAGAGGACAACGCCAGACTTCTGGAGGTTGAGCCGGGTATGGCCGGTCTGAGCATCGAGCGAACGTCGTATCTTGCGGACGGACGCACTGTTGAATTCACCCAATCCATCTATCGCGGAGACGCCTACAATTTTGTGGCCGAGCTTCGACTTGCAAAAGAATAGGACGTCCAATGTCTGCCTCTCAAACACAAATGCGCCGTGAAGTGCTCGAAATTCCTGTTGCTGTGGACCGTTTGTTGCAAAATGGCGGCGCTGATATTGCCCGCGCTGCGGATGCAATGCGCGCCTGTGCGCCTGCCTTTATGGTCAGTGTCGCGCGGGGGTCTTCTGACCACGTTGCAACCTATCTCAAGTATGCGTCAGAGTTGCTGATGGGCACGCCCATCGCCTCTATCGGCCCATCGGTCGCCTCGATCTATCACCGCAAGCTGGCCCTTGATGGCTCTGTTTGCCTGTCCGTGTCGCAATCGGGCAAAAGCCCTGACATCGTGCAGATGGCCAAGATGGCACGCGAAGGCGGGGCCTTGTCCATCGCCATGACCAACGACCCTGCCAGCCCATTGGCGCAGGTGTCGGATCACACGTTGAATCTGCACGCGGGGCCGGAGCTGAGCGTCGCAGCCACAAAAACATTCGTCAACTCGGCCGTCGCTGGCATTTGGTTGCTGGCAGAATGGGCCGAGGATGACGCACTCCGCTCCGCCATTCGGAACCTGCCCGCGGCATTGGAAAAGGCCGTCAGAAACGACTGGCCCGAAGTCCGAGAGGCCTTGGCCGGACGCAGCTCCATCTTTTGCCTTGGGCGGGGAACAACCAACGCCATCTCCAATGAGGCGGCTTTGAAATTCAAGGAAACTTGCCAGATCCACGCTGAATCCTACTCCTCTGCCGAAGTGCTGCACGGTCCGGTTTCCATTGTGGATGGCGGGTTCCCCGTGATTGCCCTGGGTGCAAAAGACGAGGCCGAAACCGCGCTGGCCGCCGTCACGGATGAGATCGCAGCCAAGGGTGCCACTGTTTTTGCCACAAGCGACAAGGTGCAAAAGGCGACCCCCTTGCCGGCTATCAGAACCGGCCACGCGCTGACCGATCCCATTGCCCTGATCGCAAGTTTCTATGCAATGGTCGAACAAACTGCGGCGGCACGCGGCATCAATCCAGACACACCGCGCCATCTGAAAAAGGTGACCGAAACGGTATGACCCGCATAACCAAGGCCTTTGTCGGCGCAAAAATCCATGACGGTCGCAATCTTTATGCCGATCACGCGCTTGTGGTCGGCAAGGGGGATCTTCTGAGCGTGCGACCGAAGGGCAGCCTTCCGCAGGGATGCCCCACACACGTGCTGAAGGGCGGGATCATTATGCCCGGCTTTGTGGATTTGCAGGTCAATGGCGGCGGCGGGGTGATGTTCAATGATGATCAATCAGTCCGCGCGTTGCGCACCATTGCACAGGCTCATCAGGCGACAGGCACAGCCGCGATATTGCCCACCTTGATCACCGACACGATTGAGCGCACCCGCAAGGCAATTGACGCCGTGGAACAGGCCATCGCAGATGGCGTCGGCGGTATTGTCGGCATTCACCTTGAGGGACCTCATCTGTCCGTTGCCCGCAAAGGTGCCCACGATCCAAATCTAATCCGAACCATGACGGATGAAGATCTCGCGATCCTGCAGGACGCGGCAGATCGGTTGCCCAATGTGATGGTCACACTTGCCCCGGAAAACGCCACCAGCGACCAGATCAAAATCCTGTCTGACGCCGGGATCGTTGTATCGCTTGGTCACACAGACGCCGATTTTGCCACCTGCATGGGCGCGTTTGATGCAGGCGCGCGCTGTGTGACGCATCTGTTCAATGCAATGAGCCAGATGGGAAACCGCGAACCGGGTCTGGTCGGTGCAACCCTTGTCCGCGATGACATATGCGCAGGCCTCATTGCGGACGGCATCCATGTGCACCCGGCGACCATCCGCGCGGCCTTGGCCGCCTGCGACCACTCCGAACGGATTTTTCTGGTGACGGATGCAATGGCAACAGCGGGTTCTTCCATCCAGAAGTTTTCCATCAACGGACGTGACGTGTTCCGAAAGGATCAACGCCTCACTCTGGCCGATGGCACATTGGCAGGGGCCGATCTTGAAATGCCCCGCGCGATTGCGGTGATGAGGGATCAGGTCGGCGACAGCGAAACACTGGCAATCCGCAGGGCAACATCAGCTCCGACCGCTTTGCTCAGGGAGCCGGGGCAATTTGGCCGGCTTGCGATGGGGCTGGAGACAGTCGTCCATTGTAGTGACGATTTCACTTCGATCAGCAGACTGCACATGAAAGATCCGGCACTCGCATAAGGGCAACACAGCCGAAGGCCCGTTATATCCAGTCCTTGAGAGTTTCCTGCTCCACGGCTGACTGCGATCCACAAAACGAAAGAACTGGGGATGGTGTCCCGCCCCGTTCTCACCGCCAGGTTTTGACTGGGAAAGACCTCGCCGCGGGGAGGCATATTGACCCCGTTCTGACGAATGAGCGCCATTATTATGGCCAAATTCTCGTCTACTTGTCGGCGTTGGAAAGTTCTATCTCAGGAGAAATCCATGGTCGCTCGTAGTCTATACGCCATCGACAGTGAAGCATTGAAAGTGACGTATTCCAGAACGCAAAGCGTTGGGGATAATGTCATCAACAATTCGGATTCTCCGAACGGAACCCAATATGCCTTTGGCACAGGATATTCGACACGGCAGGTCATTGTCGATGATCGCGGCGGCAATGCCGACAGGCTAGAGGATGACAACCATTGGAACCATGTTGTTATTGATGGCAAGGGACTGGTCAGCAATGGAACCGGGATCGAGGCGGAATCCGTCATTCAGCTGCGCGAGCTGACAGACGCAGGTACACCGACCGGCCCGGTCATCAACATCTATGTTCTTTCTCAAAACGGCGTCACCAGAGATATTTGGGGATTTGCGACCGATACGCTGTTGGAGCCGGGCACCAACTATCAAAAGGTTGGCGGCAGCAACATCGGGTCGACCGACTATGCAAACTACCAAACGCCTTGGCTCGTTACCGTTGACGGGACAAACCAAGATGACGTCATGGAAAGCGAATATACGGACCGTCAGGGGGACCAGATTGACGGCACCGACGGCACCAACGAAGCCATCTATGGCTATAGCGGTAATGATTACATCGACGGTGGAAAAGGCACGGATACCCTGTTCGGGGGCACTGGGTCGGACACGCTGATCGGGGGCGCCGGGGCAGATGAACTGGACGGCGGCATTGGGTCTGACGTCGCGGATTACAGCAGCTCCGATGCCGGGGTGACGGTCGATCTGGAAGAGGGCACCGGCGCAGGCGGCGACGCGGAAGGTGATACCCTCACGGATATTGAAAATCTGAAAGGGTCGCGGTTCAACGATGTCTTGACCGGTGATCGCAACGACAACGTCATTGAAGGCGGCTCTGGCCATGACACTCTGAAAGGTGGCGAAGGCGATGACACGCTGCATGGTGATGGCGGCAATGATTATATCGACGGCGGCAGCAACAACGACAGCTTGACCGGCGGGTATGGCAGAGACACGCTGCGCGGCGGGGATGGCAACGACACGCTGGACGGCGGCTCCGGAAACGACATTCTTGATGGCGGCAGCCAGAATGACAATCTTTCCGGTGGATCTGGAACTGACACGTTGCGTGGGGGTGACGGCAACGACACGCTGGACGGTGGCAGTGACAATGACAGCCTTGATGGCGGTGAGGGCAGAGACCACCTGTCCGGTGGCGATGGCGCAGATACGCTTGATGGCGGCACGGACAACGACACTCTCATCGGGGATGAGGGCGACGATAGCCTTTCGGGCGGCGGCGGCGATGATTTGCTGATGGGTGGCGATGGCGATGACACCCTTGATGGTGGCATGGGCGAGGACATCTTGGTTGGCGGCCGCGGCGCTGACAGCTTTGTGATCGAAAAGGCCGATTTCTCTCCTCTTGGCAACTCAGAAGAAGTGTCCAACGCAATCCTGCGTTCAAATCTCTCGGATCTCAGAGGTTGGGCCGCCAAGAAGGCGCATGACCCCTCTTCGAACGACACTCCTGATTTTCAGGCGACTTCGCTTGATGTTCAATCCATTGGTGCCGCCGTGCGTGACGCAGCACCTGCAGATCTCGATGACATAACCGTCGAAGCGATTGCCACATTGGTTGAGACCACGATAACCGGAATGGTTCTGACCAACCCTCTTGGCCACCTTGATGCCATAGATGTGTCCAAAGACATAAGTGATCTCCTGAAACCGATCTATGGCGACAGAACCGCAAAGCGGATCGAGGATGCCGTCGAAGAGGACATCGACCAGCAATACAATGATCTTGCTGACCAACAAAACCCATCTGCAATTGGCAGGCAGGACATCCTCGATCTGGCAAAGGACGTCACCATTGAGGATTTCGAGATCGGAACCGATATGTTGGTTCTGTCGTCACACGACTATCTTGGGGCCATGGGGCTGTCGACGAATGACGTGAAGATCACCGACACGATCGGCAATGGCAGGGGCGATGCCGTCCTGAACCTGCCTGATGGTTCGACCATCACGTTGAAAGGCATCGATCCTGCATCGCTCGACCCTGAAACGCTTGAGACCATGGGGTTTTTCGCCTCCAATGACACAAGCGACTTTCAGAACAAATTTCTCACCGATGCGGGCAAGATCTATGGCGGCGGGGGCGATGATGAACTTGTCGGGTCTTCCAACAACGAAGAAATTTCCGGCGGCACGGGGGCTGATGTCGTCTTTGGCGGCGGCGGTGCGGACACGATCCATGGCGGCAGCGGATCGGACTTCATCGAAGGGGGTGATGGCGATGACGTACTCTACACCGGTACGGGCGACGATACGCTCGTCGGCGGTGAGGGTAACGATATTCTGAACAACTCCTCCGGCGATGACAGCCTTGTTGGCGGCGTTGGCGATGACAAACTGGTTGCCTCGGCAGGTGACGATACCCTCGAAGGGGGCGCAGACAACGATACGCTGATTGGCGGGATCGACGATGATAGCCTGGATGGCGGCTCCGGTGATGACGTCCTCATGGGCGACTTCGAGACCACGGGTCTGGTCGAGCCGAACCTGCTTTTCGCTTATGAATATTACGAGCTGGACGGCGCAGGTTCGCTCAACAGTTTTGCGGATGCCGGTTTCACATCAGGGACTGAAAACGACAACCCCCCCGATGGCGAAGGCGTTGTACAAAGCATTGACCCCGCCGCAATCGACGCCTTCCATGGCGGCAACGGCGATACCTTTGCGGTCAAACTGTCGACCACCCTGACGGTCACCAACGCTGGCTCTTATTCCTTTGGTGTGTCCGCCGATGATGGCGCACATATCTACATCGACGGCGTATCGCTGATCGAAATCACCGGTTCGGGATCAAGTGCGTCGGCGTCCACCCCATTGGACGCAGGTGAGCACCTCATCGAGATTCTCTATTTCGACCAGAGCGGCGCCGAAACACTGAGCGTGGATTTGACCGGGCCGGATACAGGCGGCGTGCCTATCGGATTGGAAAGCGCCAACCTGTCCACATCTTTCGACGATGTCCTGATCGGTGGCACCGGCAATGACACGATCACCGGCGGTCTGGGCAACGATACGTTTGTCTACAACGTAGGTGATGGTGCCGACACGATTACCGATTTCAACGCCGGCAACACCGGATCAATTGCCGATGACGACAGCACCAACAACGACTTCATCGACCTGAGCGGCTATTACGACAGACTGTCGGAACTTTACGCTGACCAAGCGGATGACGGCATCCTCAACCAATCCAACGATGGCGTTGGCAAGGTGGACTACAGCGACAACACCAGCTTTGGCACAGGATCGCTGACCTTCACCGGCGCAAGCAGCAACAATTCGTTCTTCACTGCGGACAACACAGGCGTGGTCTGTTTCACATCCGGGACCAGCATTCGAACCCCCAAAGGCGATGTGCTGATCGATGATCTGCGTATTGGGGATCTGGTGTGCACCATGGACAATGGGCCACAGCCCGTCCGTTGGATCGGGCAACGCGAGGTGAGTTCCAAAGAGCTTGCCGCGGACGTGAGATTGCGGCCTGTTTTGATCCCTCAAGGTATGCTTGGGGCCGAACGCGACCTCTTGGTGTCACGCCAGCACGCAGTGCTCGTTGACAGTGACCGTTTGGCCAGAGCCATCCACCTGACCGGCGCCAAAGGCCTGCCAGCACGGATCGCGCACGGGAAAAAGCAAGTCACTTACATTCACCTGATGTTCGATGAACACCAAATCGTATTTGTCGAAAACGTGCCATCCGAAAGCTTCTACCCAGGCGCAAACGCGGTCAAAATGCTGACCGAGGGCGCATTGGAGGACTTGCTTCAGGTTCTCCCTGAACTCTCGACCGCAAACAGCCCTGAAGACATTAAGCGTATCTACGGCCCGACAGCGCGACCCATTGTTGGCCTCGAAGAATTGACGGATGTCGAATGCAATGCTTGTGGGGATGGCAATCCGCCGCCTGCAAAGCGGAATGAAGATCAAAGAAGGTTTGCTGCATAACGGTGAGCACAGCAAAGCTGCCAGATGCCGTGGCGGTGTTCCGGTGACAGATGTCCTTGGAAGCAGGGGCCACCTGAACTGGGACAGAGCTGTGCGCATCAGGTTGGGATGGTTTTTCTTCATGCCGTTTCCCCGCAACTGAAACGGCGGCTTGGCCCAAATGCCACAGAACCTTTGGCTGCAGTCACAATCCTGAGGTTGTTTGGCCACTCCCAATTCGCAGTTTTTGAAAGTGGCCATATTCGATCAATATCTGCGATTAGGCCGCGTCCTTCGCAAGTCCGGTCCAGACATTCGGCGCAAAGGCCGTGTCCAACTCGGTCTCGGCGATGTGATTGGTGTAGTTGGACATGGTCTTGAGCGCCGTGCCCAAGATCACCTCCAACATGGTCTGGCGGGTATAGCCGGCCTCCAGAAACGCTTGGGTTTGCGCTTGCGTGGGCCAGCCCCGGCTGTCGTTGATAGCAATCGCAAATTGACGCAAGGCCTCCAGCTTGGGATCGGAAATCGGTGTATTGTTGCGCAGGGCATCGATGACATCTTCAGACACACCGCCCATCTGCGAAAGGGTCGTATGGGCCGCCATGCAGTAGGCGCAACCATTCATCCGGTTGTTGGTCATGAGGATGATCTGGCGTTCGGTTTCCGACAGTTTGGCCTTGCCAAAGATCGCCGAAAGGGTGGTGTAGCCTTCGAGAATGGCAGGTGCTTCGGCCATTGCGCCATAAAGATTGGGCACGAATCCATAATCATTCAGGGCGCGCTGCAGGATGGGTTTGGCAGCGTCAGGGGCAGTGTTCAGGTCATGGGTGACAAAGTTGGTCATTGGGTCGGTATCCTTTGAGGGAGGGAAGAGGTCGTTTCGCCGGTTGAGAAGGGCAGGGGGGACGGCACAAAAGTCGTTTTGCCGTCCCCCCTTAAGCCGGATCAGAGCGCGCTGATGGGCGTGTTCACGATCTCTGGCCATTTGGCCTCGGCGCCCTTGATCACGGCGTCCTTGTCTTCGAGGTATTTGTCAAAGATGGCTGCGTTGACGAAGAGGTACAGTTTGCCGTCAACGATATCGGCATAGCGGACATCGCCATCAAGTTTCTTGCCAACAAAAACACCGAAGGCGCAAAAACCGCCAAACTGGGGAAGGTATGCCGCGGGATCGGCGTCAAACTTTGACTGTGCCTCGGCGGAGGAAAAGTAATAGTCAACACCATCATACGCAGAGGTAAAGGCGGCGTCCCCTTGCCCCGGTTTGCCGCCCTGGAACATCGAGACAGGATCAACGCCGTGCAGGCCTAGGGGATGGCCTGCCAGTGTCAAACCGTTGTTGACGTTGTATTCGTCCGCGGCAAAGGCGGATGTTGCGAGGGCCAAGGTCATTGCGGTGGCGATGCCGGTCAGAGTGCGAGAGTATTTCATTGCTATTTCCTTTATGAATTGAAGTTTTGAGAGGGGAGAGATCAGGCAGAGCTGGCGATGCGTTTGACGGCGTCATCCGTCCACCAAAGACCATTGGCCACCATGCGGAAGTTGATCAGCGCCGCGAGATAGCCGTCACCCTCTGGCACCTTCGCGCCGGCGGTTGCGTCGCGCACAACGGCAACCTCATAGCCCAGCTCAAGCAGGTCATAGAGATGGGCCTGTGTGCACAGGTTCGCGGACATGCCCGCAAGGATCACCTTGTCGATCCCGCGTTTGCGCAGCTGCAGGTTCAGATCGTTCTGCGCTGGGCTATAAACCTTGTGGGGGGAGCAAACGATGGTCTCGCCGTCTTCGATGTATTTCTTGTACTGCGGCATCCAATCGGCGCCGGATCCTTCGAAATTGTCGAGGTTGAGCGGGCCAAGCCGGTCAAACATCCCGATGGAGTGCATTGTGGCCTCAAGGGTGCCTTCAAAGTTCCATTTGTGATCATGCGGATAATAGTAGTGGGGCGAGATAAAAACCGGCATGCCAGCTGCCTTCGCCGCTTTGAACAGCTCTTCGATGTTGTCTACGGTGCCCTGCTCGGTGACGCTTTCGCCGACCACGCCCCAGGTTACGCCGTCCTCGGACAGAAAGTCGATTTGAGGATCTGTGACCACCAATGCGGTGCGCCCCGGTTCGATTGTCATATCAATCTGCGGCAGGCCCGGATTTTCCGGATCGGCATAAAGCGCCTTGGCCTCGTCTGTTGCAGCCAGAGCGCCACTGCCCGCTACACCGGCCACACCAGCAGCGGCAACGCTGGCCAAAACGCGGCGGCGGGCCAGATCTACGGTTTCTTCGGTGTGGCCGCATCCGCAACCGTGGTCAGGTTTATGTGTCATTGATTGTCTCCTTGGTTTGCTTGTGCAGCGCAGATCGCGCTGCGGGTGTCAGGGCGGCGGACCTTTGGACAGATCTTTCCCGTTCACGGCAAAACGGGCCGTGTTGGTCAGAATGCATCTGCGGTGGATCCACCTTCCTTTTGCGCCAGCCCGCATGAAACGCAGGCCGGAATTCATTTGATCTTGGGGCTAGAGGCCCAAATCGGTCAGCCCCTTGTGGCTCATCGGGCGGGCGGGCTCGGACCAATGAAACAGACGGTCTGCCTCTTCGATCGGCAAATCGTTGATCGACGCGATCCGCCTCCGCATCAGGCCATCGGGAGCAAATTCCCAATTCTCATTGCCGTAGGACCGGAACCATTGCCCCGCCGCGCTGTGCCATTCATAGGCGAACCGCACGGCGATCCGGTTGCCCGAGAACGCCCAAAGCTCTTTGATCAGGCGGTACTCCAGCTCTTGCGCCCATTTGTCTGTCAGAAAGGACACAATCTCTTTGCGCCCTTGCAAAAAGGTCGTGCGGTTCCGCCAAACGCTATCAACAGAATAGGCGAGAGCGACTTTTTCTGGGGTCTTGGAGTTCCAGCCGTCTTCGGCCATCCGAACCTTTTGCTCGGCGGTTTCCAATGTGAACGGCGGAAAGGGTGGACGCGTCATATCAAGGCCTCGTGGTTTGAGAAAAAAGCGCCCCGGACAAAGTGGTAGGTCGGGTAAATGCCGGGGCGCTGGAGTTTGCCACATTCGGGAGCTGGACAGATGGGAGGGTCCGAAAATGGCTTGGGGAAATGTGGTGTCTGACCGTGGGGCCAAGGTGGCAGGCCTCCACCAGGGTTGCCAACACAAGCCAGACGATGAGGGTCGTCGCGATCGCAAGCAGCCGGTCGTCGGGGCGCCGTGTTCCCGACCCAAATGGGGTCTGGAAGATCACGGGCGGAGAAGCCGGAAGGCGCCCGGAACCGCGGCGCTCATTGCGGCGGGGGGACGGTGCCGCAGTGCGCCTGACGGGGCAGGTCATGTGGTCCGGATGGGTCATTCCAGCTTCTCCGTGCGGAGTGATGCCAAGCCTTTGCCCTAGGGAAATCGGGCATCGGCCAATTGGCACCTCTCGGTTGATCGATGAGCCAGATGTAGGCGGTGCGGCTCCGCAAATATTGGCCCTTTCAGCCAAGGTTTGGGCAAATCCTGCCATGCTTTGACGGGCTGTTCGGCTGCACCGCTTATGGCCTTCGCCGGCGATTTTGTGCGGCAAAGGGGCTTGCGCAGATGTGATGTCTCTTGGAAGGCAGCGCGCTCTTTCTAGCTGATCAGAATGACTTTTTTGCTTTGCCTTCTGCCGCTTTGATATCCCCCGAACATCGCGCTGTCGGTCGGTTCCCTGCACAAAGGACACAAATATCTGACCATGCCGCAGTGATGCGTAAGCCCGATATTTCTCAGGAGAAATCAACGATTGGCAGGGCGGGGCAAAGCCCTGACCGGTAGGGCCAAGAAGACGGTCGCGAGCCTGACTAGATCTGGGGAAGGCCGGTGCCATACGACAATATCAAATGCCGGTTTGCCCCAGAGGCGCATTAAAAAGGAGCATCTGAAATGCAGCAAACAACAGATCACAACGCAACCGCAGCGGGGCATCAGTATCCTAACAAAAGCAAAATCAGGTTGCGGTTGTCCGGCGTTGGGGCGGCAACGGTTGTCGCCTTTCTGGCCACTGCCGGTTTGGCCCGCGCAGATGGCGCCAAGCAGACAGCATTCAAATTCTACGGGCAGCTTAACTTCGGCATTTTTCATGTCGACGATGGGCAGGACTATGACACCTACCTTACCGACAATGACAATTCGAACAGCCGGATCGGCATCATCCACCAGACCGAACTGGCCAATGGCCACAGGCTGAAATTCCATTTCGAAAGCGGATTGGGATTTTCCGGATCGGCGGCGGCAACCCTTGACGACAATGACCTGAACCTGAAATGGCGGCGTACCGAGTTGCGAAAATTGGAGGTGGTGTACAGCACGCCCGCCTATGGCGCCTTGTCTTTTGGTCAGGGAAGCACCGCAACAGATGGCGTTGCAGAAACGGACTTTTCCGGCACCAGCGTTGTGCATTATTCCAGTATCAATGCACTGGCGGGCACCATTGAATTCCGGGACGCGGGCGGCGCGGGGTCCGGCAGCAACATCAACGCAGCATTCAGAAACTTCGATGGCGCGCGCCGGTTTCGCCTGCGTTATGACAGCCCCGCGGTCAGTGGTTTCGCCCTCACGGTTTCCGCCGGACAAGAAGTGCTGCGCCATGGCGATGATCGAGATTATTACGATCTGGCGCTCCGCTTTGATCGGGATCTGGACCAGTTCAAAGTCTCCGGACGCATCGGCTACGCCCGTGCGGGCTCTGACCGGTCATCGGTCGCCTCTTCCATCGCGTTCTTGCACACATCCAGCGGCCTCAACCTTGCGGCTGCCACGGGGCGGCAACAGGAAACGGGGGCCAATTACGCCTACCTCAAACTTGGTCTAAAGCGGCGTTGGAATGATCTGGGCGAAACAGCACTGTCCCTTGATGTGTTTGAGGGGGATGATCTGGCCGGAATCGGGTCACAGTCCACGTCCTATGGCATTGGGATTGTCCAGAAATGGGACCGCTACAACACTGAACTCTACGCAGGTTACCGCCGCTATGAATTGAAAGGGGCCGCCGTTGCCGTTGAGGATATCAACGTCGCCGTGATCGGTGCCCGTTGGAAGTTCTAAAGGGCAAGTGGCAGATGGAAGGGGGCGGGCAAATTCTCCTGCCTCGATCCGGATATTCGCGAGATATCTAAAGGCCCCACGCGGCGGGAAAGAAGATCACGCGTAACCGTTGGGTCCATCCGCGCCAAGCGCCGCATCCATCAGCGCGGCTGCGACGCGTTTGGCATTTAGCGCCGCCTCAGGCATGCCGCGGACATGGGCCGTGGCAATCGCCCCCTCCTTGATCAGGGCAATCTGCTCAGCCAGTTCGAGGGGCGCGGCCGCACCCGCCTTGCGGCAAATCTGCTCAAGGTGGTCAACAACGCTCTGTTTGTGCTCTGCGGCCAAACGGTGGGCCGGATGCTTTTGATCGCCAAATTCGCTGGCTGCATTGATGAACGCACAGCCGTAAAAACCAAACTCCTTGAAAGCTCTGCCTTTGAACCAATCCTCAAGCGCGTCAAACATTGCCAAAATCTGGGCGCGCGGGTCAGGGCCAGCTTTCTTCATCTCGCCCATGAGCCAATTGCGGAACTTCTCATCACGGCGGCGCAGAGCGGCAAGGATCAGTTCATCCTTGGAGCGGAAGTGATTGTAGAGGGTCATCTTGGCCACGCCGGACTCGCCAAGGATCTTGTCGATCCCGGTGGCATTAAAGCCGCCCGTGTAGAAGAGCTTTAACGCTGTTTCGACGAGATCGTCGCGACGAGGGTTTGCCATGTTCTCAAAACCAATCAGACTGTTCTGTCTATATTTTGCATAGTTTTCCACGCCTGGCAAAGCCAAATCATTCAAAATACGGTGTTTCTGTTCACTTTCTCCCGTAGACCAATCTGTATGGATAGGCTAAATGATGGTCAGTTGCGTGCGATGATGCCATTGGCGTTATATGCTGCTGAGCAAGTTCAGCATAAACAGTGGGTTAATGCAGATAGGCATGCTGTGTTTGGCAGAAAATGCCATCCCCTTGGCGGTGGCGGGCAAGAGCGTATCACAAACGTCCTATAGAGTGTTCTGATATCGAAAAAACCCACCTCTGCCTCCCGGCAAATTTAAGGACAAGCCAGATGCAAAGCTTGACTTCATTGACCCTCACAGCCATCGCCGCAGGTATCGCGGTCAGCGTTCTGCTTTTGCCCGTGGCAATGTCCAAGGCTTTGTTTGGCCGGAACA
Source organism: Sulfitobacter mediterraneus (assembly GCF_016801775.1). Lineage (NCBI taxonomy): Bacteria > Pseudomonadati > Pseudomonadota > Alphaproteobacteria > Rhodobacterales > Roseobacteraceae > Sulfitobacter > Sulfitobacter mediterraneus. Next base: position 3,543,034 of record NZ_CP069004.1, read on the forward strand.
ATGATGCAAGCGTGAAGGCAGTGCGGCAGCCGACATTCGTGGCTACCCGTGAAATTGACGGCGGCCTTTCAGACTGATCTCACTCGGCATGAGATTGGAGTTAGAACTTGTGGTGAAATCTAAGACTTAAACCATTTGAGCCGGGGTTGAATTCCGACAAACCTCCGTTGGATCGGTGATCAATGGCGAGAGATATCGACGAGGTTTTTGTGATTTCATAGCCAACCGCCAGCACCGACCGGAATTCGATGGTATGGCCCAATGCCGTCGCTGGCCCGTTCTCAAAATAAAGACCGGGCATCAGGCTTGCCTCGGCAAACCAGCGATCACCAAAATGACGCTGCGCGATCAACCCTGCACCTGCCCAGACATCACCCGAAGCATGGCCAACAACCGCCACGCCCCAGCTGATCTGGCCCTTGTCCCACTCGCGGTAGGGATCGAACCGATATTCAAAGGTGAACTGCCGGTCATTGGCGGCGAGGTTGGAGTTGAATTCCACCACACCAGAACCAATAACAAGTTCAGAGGCTTGCGCGGCTTGCCCAAAGGTGAGGCCGACAGCCATTGCGATGGTTTTCAAACATTTCATATCAGGCATCGGGGCGAACCTTGGACCAGAATGGGGGAATGCCCGCCGAGCGCGGTGTCGGCGCAGCGCTCGCTTTGGTTCTGTCTGAAATCGGCATTGAACATCTCCAATAGATCAGTGCCGACAAAAGCCCTTCCTTCGCGGAAGGCTGCCAATGCGGCTTGTTGCCTTTGGTCTATTCAATCGAAGGGGTCAGGGTCTTAGCCGGGTCTGCCAAGCTTCGGGCTGTTTCTGCCATCTTGTGGTGCTGCGCGGCTTATCACGCGGATCTTTGCTGCCGAAATTGCGCGGGCGCTTGGCCGACCCAGCGTTTAAAGGCGCGGCTAAAGGTGCTTTGCTCGGAAAACCCGGTCAGAAAGGCGATCTCGGCAATGGAAAAATCACTGTCGATCAGTAATTTTTGCGCCAAGGTAGTCTGGGCCTGTCGCAACACATCGCGGTAGGTCAGCCCCTCATTGGAAAGGCGGCGATAGAGCGTGCGTTCGCTCATCCCCATCTGCGCGGCAATCTTGCTGGCCTGCGGTGCCCCGTTATCCAGCGCCTCTGCCAGCAGGCCAAGCAGTTCAACGCCCAGCGGCGACTCGCTGCGCAACTTGCCCAGCTCCTGTTCGAGGTGTTGCGTCAGGAAAGTGCAGACAGCCCGATCGCCGGACATATTGGGGGCATCCAGCATTGTCCGGGGGATCGAGATCGCGCAACGATCCGCTGCAAAACGGACCTCGCAATCAAAGAGGGTATTATATGCTCCGGGCGTACTGCGGCAGCTATGGCGAAACGAGACGGAGTCAAACCGGATATCCGCCGAGATATAGTGCCGGATGTAGCGTGCAATCGCCGCCAATGCGCATTCGTTGCGAAACTGCTGGGTCGGGTGTGGGGTGTTCGGCTCTTCTACCGTCAGAAATGCCAGGGCGCCGCGTTCCTCAAACCCGTAAGCCGCGCCATCTGACAAAAGCCGGAAATACCGGGCAAGCAATTCAAGGGAAGTACGCAGGGTGGGGGCTGACTTGACCGCAAGGCCCAGCACGCCAAGGTCTTCTGGCTCAATCATCTCGGCATAGGCGGCGACAAGCTCTGCCTCGTCGTCTTGGGTGGCCCGGATCCAGTCGATGAGGGCAAAATATTCCATGTTCGGAGCCAGCCCGCTGTCTGACGCTCTCACCCGCTGCACAACCGCGCCATCGGAAAGAATTGCATCGCCCTCGGTCATGGCCAGCCCGGCGGCGCGTGCGGTGGCGCGAATGAATGATGCAGTGACGCTTGGCATGTCAGTGCCGCAAGAGGAGGGCGCGCGCCATGGCTCTTGTGTCCACCGATAAACGGATAATCCCGGTCATGTCTGGCCTCCAGCCTGTCATATGTGGCAATGTTAACACTTTGCTCAAATTGAATGCAATCAATTTCGAATAAATGTGGTGCAATTTTATGATCTGACTTGCGGCAATGGCTGTGCGCCCTTACCATTCCGGCTGTGTCCTGCGGTAAAAGGTGAGCTTGATGTCCCCCAAAAACTGGGTTCCCGAAATCCGGCAAACCGACTTGCCGCGCTATGTCGGGATCGCCGAAGCGATTGGCGCCGACATTGCATCAGGCCGCTTGAAACCCGGCGATCGCTTGCCGCCGCAGCGGCAGATCGCAGAGGTTCTTGGGACGGATATATCCGCTATTTCAAGAGGGTACGCAGAAGCCGCCCGGCGCGGATATGTGCAAGCCCATGTCGGGCGCGGCACCTTTGTCTTGGATCCACGCGCGGGTAAACCATCGGCCGATCCGAGGCGCACCAGCGAAGAAGATCCGCGCATGAACATGCCGCCGGAACCCGAAGACCCCAAGCTGATTGCAAAGATGCAGGCTGGGCTGAGCCATGTTGCCGCCAACATCGTCCCGCTGTTGCGGTATCAAACCCCATTGGGAGGCGACAAGGACAAGGAAATCGCCGGAAAATGGCTGCATGCAAACGGATTGTCCTTTGTGCCGGAACGGTTTGCTGTCGCGCCGGGGGCGCATGCCGCGATTGATGCCGCGCTAACGGTTTTGCGCCAGCCAGGCACCGTTGTTCTGTGCGAACAGGTGACCTATCCGGGCATCCGCGCCATTGCCGCCCGTCTTGGTTTGGAACTGGTCGAGGTGGACGAAGATGAACATGGGATTTCCCCTGACGCTCTTGAGGCCGCGATCGCCGGCCATCCAACCGCTGTACTGTACCTCAATCCAACCCTGCGAAACCCGACAACGCACACCATTCCTGCGCAGAGGCGCAGCGAAATCTCCCGCGTTTTGCGGGCCCATCAGACACCACTGATTGAGGATGATGCCTACCGGTTTGTGGCCACAAATGCGCCCGCGCCGATCTGTGACAGTTTGCCAGATCTTGGCTGGCATGTCGCGGGCATATCCAAGGTGTTCGGTGCAGGGCTGCGCCTTGCCTATGTACAGGTGCCTAATGCGGCTTTCCTGGGCCCGTTTGTAAAAGCGGTGCGGGCGGCGCATGTCATGACCTCCCCGATCAGTCTGGCCTTGCTCAGCACCTGGATCGAAGATGGAACCGCCGCGCAGGTGCAGGCATTTGTGCGCAGCGCCGCCAGAGAGCGGCAGCAGATCGCCAAGGAAGCCCTGACCGGGATGACCTTTGACAGTGCTCCGGATGCATTCAATATTTGGCTGACACTTCCAGATGGATTAAATCGGGCAGAAGCACTCGCGCGGTTGTTTGGCCGGCAAATAGGCATACTGCCTAGCGATTTTTTCATTCCAAGCGGGGCAGGGCAGGACAAACTGCGGATTTGTTTGGGAGGACCGATTTCGCAGGAGAGTTTGCGCAAGGAATTGCAGCAGGTTCATCACGCCTTGTCCGCACCGGATTGGTCGGGATAGCGGCTTTGCCCTTCGAAAGGCGCTATTGGGAACAAGCATCCTGAACGCATCTCTGTTGGGCGACGCGTTTGGACGGACACCTATCTTCTATCCGATGTCTCGTGCAGGCCTCCCTGGCCTGTCACAACTCTCAGAAATCATCAGACTCCGGGACGATCCCAAGCCTGACAAGAAAGCTGGGGGATCCGACTTCGCCACTGTCTGGGTCTTCCGAAATCATATAGGCATCGGCGCCGGCGCAATTCTCTGATTGGGCTTCCCGCTCGGCTCTGTTCTGGGCTTCTGCTGCTGTCGAATACTGAAATTGTTTGTCGATCTTCAGGATTGCCTGTCCGTCACGCACGGGCTTTTGTTCCACATATGTCTGGCAGATATAATGAACCTTTTCTGTGCTCTCGTTCGTGTCGGTCATGGGCGGTCCCTTCAGGTGTGTCCGGTCGCCCCGCAAAAAAAGAGGTGTTCCAGAAACATGCATCATATCTTTGCTGCGGCTTTACATGAACTTTTTCACATTCACTAGCGCGAGGGCGGTGTCGGCGTATTTGCCTCCCGTTCAAGGCGCGCCTTGCGGAGGCGGGCGTTTCTGGCTTGTCGCTTCTCCGCCTCTTCTTAGACCATTTGCCGAACGATGCGGGTTGTCTTGTCCATCGCGGTTTCCGCTTTCGGGCTGCTTGCTTTGAACACGCTTGTTTTTGTCAGCTTTGCCATGGGGCACTCTCCTCTTTGATTTGTCCTAACCCTTGTCTGAACAAAGCAGTTCAAACCAACGCCAGGTGTTTTGCTGGGCCATCGGTATTGCGCACCGTTGGCTCCGGTCGGCCATTGTAGAGTTCTATCTGAATATCGGGCGCGACCATGACGCGCATGAGAGCGCTATAGGTCATCCCAAACCGCATTTCCGCCCCGACGCACAGCGCGGGATCTTTCGTACCAATGACCAGATGATCACTCGTCGCGCCGATATGGCTGCATCCGGAGGGCATCAAAAGCGATGCTGCATCGGTGTCTTGGTTTCCGAGGGCAAGAATGATCCGTGTGACATCTGATGCTTCAGGAACGGGCCGAATTCTAACCAAGGTATGATCCACCTTGCCGGTAAGCAGGCGCATGGGCTTTGCGTCCGTTTCGATCACTTCGGCAACGAGCGTGAAGGCGTCCTGATGCAGACCGGCAATCGGCTCCCCCGTGATCGGATCAACACCAAGCAGTATCGCTTCGCCGATGCGCAGATCGTTGATCCGGCCTGTCGCGTGCGGGCCAAGCGCCCAAGGCAGGTTCGCAGAATTGCCCCCAGACACCGTTCGAAGAGACGGGCCACATCTTGCCTCGACATCATTGGCCATGGCCGACAGGGCCCGCATCTTTGCAGCGGTCGGGGCGATGCTTTGCATGCAGGCAAAATTGGCCCCGATACCCGTCAGCGCCACGCCGGGCATGTCCGTCACCTTCTGGGCGATATCGCCCAGATCATCTGGCCTGATCCCTTCGCGGAGGTCGCCCATTTTGACCATCAGAAGAATGCCGTGAACCTTGTTTTGGCGCAGCGCAGCGGCGGCCAAAGCCGAGATCACGGCGGTCTGTGTGTTAAAGCTCGCCGCGCAGGTTTTTACGACATCATCAACCTGACTTAGCATCGGAGTTCGGATCATCGTGATCGGACAGTCTATTCCTGCCTTGCGCAATCGCTTTGCGTTGCTCAAACGCGATTCAGCCAGGCCCACAGCGCCACCATCCAGCATGGCACGCGCAATGGCCGGATGCCCGCAAACCGCTTTGGTTACCGCCGTTACGCGGATGCCACCCACCGCCAACCGTTCGACAAGGGTCCGCGTGTTGTGGCGCAACTTGCGCAGATCAACTTCCAGGCGCGGGCTATTCAAATTGTGGCCATGGGGGTTCCTTGCTGCAAGCCGGGGTAGGCGGCAACAACCATCGCGAGCAACTGCGCCACTGGCCGGCTAAGCGCGTCAGTGACAGGCAGTCCAAGTTTTTCGCTTTGCGCTTCAATCGTGCTGGTGATCTCGGCTTCGGACATGCCCTCGTGATTGAGCGTAACGCCAATCACTTTGGTGTCCGAGAACGCCTCGATCAACGCGATTTCACTCGCCGGGGTGGGCATTGGCATATTGGGAAAATCGCAGCGATGTGCACGTTTTGGGGCGTGCTGAAGGATGACCGCGTCTGGTTGGCTGCCGCGCAAGATAAAGGCCGATGTACAGAATGCCGGATGGCTGAGCGCACCTTGCCCTTCGATCAAGATAACATCCGGTTGCTCTGCCTCTGAGGCAGCAACAATCGCACCCTCAAGTTCACCACAGCAGAACTGCGGCGGGACGGCGTCCATCGCCACGCCATGTTTTGCCCCCTGCATCAGACCCGTCTGGCCGGTACCAATCAATACAGTCTTGATGCCCTTCGCGTTCAACGCACGGGCCAGAACCGTCGCAGTGGTCCGCTTTCCTATGGCGCAATCGGTTCCGAGCACGGCGATGCGCAACGCATGGACGTTTGCGATACTGCCATCGAACAAGCGCATGTCTTTGCTGGGCTTGGGTTTGCGGATGTCGCGGATGGTGATCTGTCGTTCCAAAGCGGCCTGCGCAAATTCGGTGTCATCGCTCAGGTACTCGTGCAGGCCACTGACGATATTCATTCCCCGTGCAATCGCGTCCAGTACGACGCCACGATCTGCGGGTGAAAGCCGCCCCGTTGAGGGGGCCATTCCGTAGATAAAGGTATCAGGCATGGCTGCTTCGGTCGCGATGGCCGCGTCTAGGTTTTTGCAAATTGGTATGGTGTTGATCACATCATCAAGAACCTGCCCGCTGTTCTTGCCGCTGTGGGTGCTATCGATAACCGATACGATCCTGTAGGCCTCGGAGTGACGCACAAGGCCGTTGGCTGTCTTGCCATCAATCTTGGCAAAGTTGCCCTCGCAATAGACAACTGCTGTAGGCTGGGCGGTGATCGGGGTTAGCGAAGTTGGGCGTGTCGGTGTGTTGCTGACCATGGAAGGCGCTTGAGAGGCCTCAGAGGGACGGCGAACGGTATCTACCGTCTGGAAATCGGTTTTCATCGTGTTTTCCTTGTAAAGTCTTAGGTGTCGCCGGGCGGCATGTCTGAACGGGTGTCAGGGTCCGACACGTTCAGTGGTTGAGAACGCATAGCCCCTTGGACTTCTGGAAATTCCAATTGCATTCCCAACGATTTCCTGACCGGTCGAGATGGGCATTTTCCGGGATATCGATCTCTTTGCAGGCAGCGCCGGAGGCTTCGTACCCCCTGTGGCACTTCCATCCTTCGCCATAAGCGGCATCGTCCAAATATCCGAATTCCGGGACAACAACGGGCTTGCAAACGGCGTCTTGTTCGAAAAACCCGCGTTCGCAGCTCCATAACTGGCCATAGCGAGATCCGTTCAAATACCCGTTGGTCGGAACCACAACTGCGGTGCAGCTTTGACCGGTTTTCTCGAACCCGCGTTCACAGTCCCAAGCAGACCCAAAGGAGGCTTCCACCAGATAGGCGTTTTCAGGCACGACGACCTTTTGGCAGCTGTCGTCAACTCTGTGGAATCCGCGCAAGCAGTGCCACCGTTCGCCAGAAGGGTCCAGGAACCCTCCCTCGGGAACGATGACCGCGACACAGGCTGTTTCATTGACCTGGCGATAGCCATGAACGCATGCCCATCCGGTCCCATATGAACGGTTTGTTTCATATGCGTTTTCCGGTGCGGCTACGGCTGCGCAATTGTCGCCATCCGGCCGATATCCGATGTCGCAATCCCAGCCCTCACCATAGCTCTTTGCGCTGGCGTTTTCCGGCATGGTTTGGGCAAATGCGGGCATCGCCAAGAGAAGCAAACCAAAAACAGGTCCGAGAAAAACGAGCCAGAACACTCTGGCGTCCGTTGATCCACCGGTCTCGCAAAGCGATCTTTGCAAAGGCAATTCTGTTTTTGAATTATGATCCATCCAGGGCAAGCCCCGCGAGGCAAGCAACGGCAAGATCACGGTCTGGCGCATCTGAGCCTGGAGGCGTTGCCCAACCGGTTTCCAACATTGCATTGCGGCGGCCGAAGCCCGAGAGATCCTGAAGCGCTGCAAGTTTCTCTGCGCGTTCTGGATCGGTTGCCGAAATGTCGAGGCAAACCGGAACCATTGCCGAGGTCACTTCTTCGGATGCCAGGTTCTGTGCCATGGTTTGGGCGCTGCTGCTTGTTGTCCAGCCTCCCCAAGTAAAGCCAAGGATAGAAACCGCAATCGCGCCAACCAACGCCCCGTAGATACCGGGTTTCGTCCATTCTGGAAAAGTCATCTTTTGATCCTTTGACGGGGAAAGCGCCGCCTCACTGTTTTTTGGCACTGACAAAACATTTTGTCAGCGCCGTCGCATCGTCGCTAGACCGACAGCACTCTGTTCATTTCCAACCGCCAAAACGCATGAACCTACAGCACGGACGATGAGGTTGTGCGCGATCGCATCGGCAACCTCTCAAGCATCAAATCCCGCTACGGCATGTGACATTCGAATTTTCGTGAAGGATAATTGCAGTTTGCGATGGCGGGCGATGCGCCTGTGCCGCGAAAATCCACAACTTTGTACCCATTACATAGCCGCTAAATGCCCGAATTACAATGTCAGTTGACCTAAACTTGGTCCTGACGCCGACGACGAACCATATGTGCCGGGCGCGAACGGGCTTGCAGCCATCAGCCACAAATTGTCGACCGCCCAGACAAACCGGCAGGCGGATCGAAATTTTATAGCCCGTTCAGCAAGCATACAGAAACCTAACTGGCTTTGATTTGATGGGATCCGAAGGTCAGTTCGTCGGAGGTGCGTAGGTGCCCTTGACCTGCTTGTAGACATCTCGTGCCTTATGGCTTTCGGCGCTGCTGTACATTGGAATTGTTTTGAAGCTCTCAATCGCACCGCCCATAGTCGCAGCCAAAACCGTGCCGACATATTCAGAAACACTGGGCATATCTGCAATGAGGGCGACGTGGTGCTCTTGGCCAAGAAGGCCGTAAAAACCAATCAGCTTCCCTCCGGCAGCTTCACAGACTGCACGCGCGACGTCTTCTCGATCTGTGTCCCCTTCGACAATCGTTTTTTGTCGCCTGCGGGGTGTACTTTATCATCAGCATGTAAAGAGCCATTTTGCAAAATCTTCCAAGGATATGGAGCACGGCAAATCGATGCAGATGATCTGCAATTCATTTCTGCCGATAGCGCACCTTATCACTTTGGGTCTTGAGAGTCGTTGACGTTCATTGAAGTTACGTCAATTCAATCTGGCGGGGAATTCCTGTCAATGCGATGTCCTTGCTGTAATTTACCCCACATGCGGAGGTGCGGACGCGTTTTAAAGGGGCCTCTGTCGATCAAGTCGGGTTCGGACGTTTGCAACTGCCCGATGTCAGCTTGCTGGCGCGAAACAAACATCAAGTGAGATCAATTCAATGTCTATTTTCCAATCTCGATCTGGCTCAAAATTACTTTGAAATTTGCCAGACGCACAGCAGGTCTATCGCCTCAGGGTCATGATTATTCAAGCACACCTGCTTTGCGCATCCCGTCAAACAAGTGGTCCAGATCAGCCTGATTTTTGTAAGGCAACTTTTTTGCCAGTCCACTCAGAGTGACGCCTGGTTTGAGAGCCATGTAAATTTCTGCGTGTTTTCTCGCCTCTACCTGCTTTCCCAATTGGGCATAGGTGGGTGCCAGCCACTGATGAAGTCCGTCATAATCAGGGAAGCGCGCCAAGCCCTCTTCGAGAGGTATCAACGCCTCTGCATATCGCTTTGTCAGGTAGAGCGATTTGCCAAGCATTTCATAGTAGTCACAGCGGGCATAAATCGGATTGTATCTCAGTGCGAGCCGCGCCTCTTCCACCGCTTCATCAGATTTACCTGCCGTCACCAGATAGTAGGAAAGCGCGAAATGCACATCTGCATTGTTCGGATCCAGCTCAACCGCCTTTCTCCCCTCAGAAACAGCAAGGCTATGCTGTCTCATCCAACAATACACATCCCCAAGAACCATATGCGCCTTCGCCAGACCTGACGCCAGCCGCACGGCCAAGCGCGCATGTTTTAATGCCAGTTCGAGTGCTTGCTTGGGCTCCGGGCTCCATTCCTGGTTTGATTCATGGGTCATCGCCCAGGCAAAACCGGCATGGGCCGGGGCATAGTCAGGGTCCAATTCCATCGCACGTTTGTAGAGCTCCAATGCCTGTGCATTCGTCTCCTTTGTGAATTGACTGTGCAGTGCGTTCGCTTGCAAAACGTAATCATAGGCACGCAGATCTTTGACGTCTTTTCGAAATGCCCGTTCTTGTTCGGCCCGCGATAGAGTTATGGACAGAGTTGCGACAATGCTCTCACTAATCCGATCCTGAAGGTCGAGAATTTCTTGCAAATCTCCGTCAAAGCGATCTGCCCAAAGCTGGGCTGAACTCTCGGCGTCCGTCAGTCTGGCGTTGACCCGAACCCTCCCGCCGCCCCTTCGAACGCTTCCTTCAAGTACGTAGCGGACGCCCAGTTCCTGAGCCACCTGGCTTGGGCCAACAGACCGATCTTTATAGGCAAGGGTCGCGCTGCCGGCGATGACAAGCACGCCTGATATCCTTGAGAGGTCAGTGGCGATGTCATCCGTCATGCCATGTGCAAAGTACGTATCTTCTGAATCCCGAGAGACGTTCTCGAAGGGCAGAATTGCGATTGAGGGTATCTCGCTTTGTCTTTGTACGGCACCGGTCGCGGGCCACCGATAGACATGAATCGGTTGTGCAATCCCCTTGACCTTATGCTGACCGGCATCTTCGAAGCTGGCATCAATTCGATTATCGATACTTTCCTGAACAATTGAGGTGATACAAATCCCGTCTGGGTCTGCCAAAGCTTCAAGCCGAGCGACGATGTTCACCCCATCACCAAAGATATCCTCCCCTTCAATGATTACATCGCCAAGATTGATCCCGATCCGCATGCGGATCTGGCCGTCCGCTTGGACTGTCCGCTGTTGGATCGTCAAAGCGGCCTCGACCGCCTCGACCACGCTGGTGAACTCGACCAAAGCACCGTCGCCCATCAGTTTGACTACACGGCCACCTCGCGCTGCGATAACCGGATCAAACACCTCAGCCCTATGCTTTTGCAAAGCGGACAGCGTGCCCAGTTCATCATCGTTCATCAGGCGTGAAAACCCGACCACATCCGCCATCATTATCGCTGCAAGTCGCCGCGCCATAATACACCTCTTCGAAAGCGAAGTTATCGAATGAAGGAGGATTAGGCTATCGCAAGAATGCCGACATTCACACTTGATGCAGCAACCGGCAGCTTTGGGTTCATTGCCGACCCTGAATGCGCCGCGGCATTCCCGAGGTATGGTAAGCGGACAAAGTCGGATTGTCGTTATGGGCGGGTTTGGCAGAACGGGGGGCCGTTAGGGAAACCCCGATCTTGCCTGCCAAGCGCACGTCTACCCCGGACCTATAAACAATTTCAAACTACGCCTGTAGCATGGACCAGCCGTAAAAAACGGTCACCCCAAGCGTATAGATCGCAAGCATGACCGCATTGGCCGGGTTGAATCGCGCGCAGATTGGCAGCCCATACCCGGACTGAAGCCTCAATCCAAATAATAGAAGGTGACCACCATGCCTGCACTCTACTCCAAGCCGGAGGCGTTCAGTCCGGGCGAATGTGACCGAATTATTGCGGCTATCACCGCGGTCCCTTCCAAAGATGCGATGCTTGTGGGGCAAAATGAGGATCACGTTCTGCGGACCGCTCAGCTGGTATGGATCGACGACGTTGACGGGCTGGGCTGGGTCATGGAGCGGCTGATCGAAATAGTTCGAAAATCCAATGTAGACCAGTTTGATTTCGACCTGCACGAATTTGCCGAAAGCCCGCAGGTCGCAAGCTATAGGGCTACTGACAGTGGACATTTTGCTTGGCATTCCGACATTGGAGATGGTCCCGTAGCACGCAAACGCAAGCTCACATTGGTGCTTCAGCTTAGCTTGCCAAGCTCATACGAGGGCGGCGAACTGGAAATCATGCCAAGTGCTCAAATCCTGTCCGCCAGCCGCTCCCAAGGGTGTGTCAGCATCTTCCCTAGCTTTACACTTCACCAGGTCGTGCCCGTCCGATGTTGAGTGCGCCATTCCTTGACGGTCTGGGCCCATGGTCCTGCATTCAGATAACACGTCCTGAGAATCTCTGTGGCACGCCCGCAAGCCACGTCCGTTGACATCCACGTTCCGGCACAATGGTTCCGGTTGCATTTTTCCGCAGGGCTTTACGATGAATCTCAACCTCATGGCAATCGGCCATGGAAGAGCTGTTTTTCTTGATAACCCCAAAGGAGGGGGCGAGATCAAAATTCCGATGCTGGGGGTGAGATACCCGGATTGGGCAGATGTCGCGGTAGTGGGTGACTGGCGCGACAATTTCCCGGAGGTACGGTGACCTTGGTGGGGTCCTGGCTGTATCTGTCCGGGCGCTATTGCAAAGCCGGCTTCACACCTCAATCAGACGTTTAGATAAGCCGGCCGGTTCATCGGTCATTCAGACTTTGTGTCATGAATTGGGCAAGGGGGTGCATACCCGCCCTGATACCGCCTTTTATTCGTCCTGATCGCGTCTGGATGATCTCGTATTGATGAACATGAGGAAAACAGTCACGGCAGAAGGCGTATGATTGTCGTACGATCATGAAGGGAACTTCACGATGCCAGTACACCATTGCAACCTGAGCAAAGCAGCGGTTCACGTTGCTCATGCTTTTGGCACAGCCAAACCTGCGAAGGGATGCAGTGTGCGCCCTGTTCCTCACCTCATTTGTTCAGCCGAAGCAAGCCATGAGGATGACTTGCAATGAGCTATTATCTCAAGCTTTTTGACTGGGCGCTATATACTCTGCCATCCAGTATTCCGATGTCGGATATTGAGGGCAACACCCAACCCAATGATCCGGCGCATCCTGATTACTCTAGCGGCGCTCCGACGTGGATCGGTGAAGATTTCACCTTCAATGGTGGCGTCGGTTACCAGATTCTGGTCGACGATGATGATGGCAACTTCGAAGACGGGTATGTAGAAACCGGCGGCATCCAAACTCTTGCGCAAGATGTAACGATCAACGGCACGCTTTACACAGCCGGATCGCAGGTAGAGAACGAATTTTCCTTGATTGACGGCCTCGGCAACGAGGTTTGGGTGCTTCGAATTGCCGGCAAAAATGTAGGTTTCGTATATCAATCCGGCGAAGAACCAACCGCTGGCGAAACATTCACGCCCACAGGTGGCCGCGACGGTGATCCGGCCGATAGTGCCGATGGTGTTGCCTCGGCCGAGCCTTACACCACAGTTGATGCACGCGACGGCACTGTTTCAGGATCGGCGGGCAATGACACCATTGATGCGTCTTACACCGGTGACCCACAGGGCGATCAAGTCGATGACGGCTGGGCTGGCGGCGCTGGAACAAACGACAACCTCATCGAAGCGCTGGACGGCAATGATTCCGTCGCAGCCGGTCTGGGCGCCGATACTGTTTACGGCGGCTCCGGCAACGATACGATCGACGGCGGATCAGGCAATGACAGTCTCTTTGGCGGTGATGACGCTGACCAGATTGATGGCGGTGACGGCAATGACACTGTTTGGGGTGGTACCGGAGGAGACAATATCTCCGGGAACACCGGTACAGATTATCTCCATGGCGAAACCGGCGATGACATTATCTGGGGCGGCGATGGAAATGACTTTGCATTCGGCGGCGACGGAGCGGATACGCTTTACGGTGGCCAAGGCGCCGACGTGCTCTACGGCGGGAATGAAGCTGACGTTCTGAACGGCGACGATTTCTCATCGGTCGGGGGCAATGACACGCTTTATGGCGAAGCCGGTGACGACGTTCTGAACGGCAATGCTGGTGACGATCTTTTGGTTGGTGGGGCTGGAAACGATCTGTTCCTGGTCAGCGATGGCAACGACACCATCAGCGATTTCAACACTGGCAATACCGGTGCGCTGGGTGACGGAGATATTTTCAACAACGATTTCCTGTCGGTTGGAAGCTACTACGACAGCCTCGGCGAGCTACGGGCGGACCAAGCGGACGATGGTGTTCTAAATCAGTCCAACACCGTCGATGATGAAGGCAAGGCTGTCGATTATTCCGACAACGCCCAATTCGGCAGCGGCTCAATGACGGTGCAGGGTGCGGATGCCTCCAGCTACACCTATGACAACACCGGCGTGGTCTGCTTTACAATGAACACGATGATCCTCACGCCAAGGGGCGAAGTTCCGATAGAAAGCCTATCTCCGGGCGACATGGTCACCACTTTGGACAATGGTCCGCAGCCAATCGCCTGGATCGGCCAACGCCATTGCAACTTTGAAGACCTTAAGAGGGATGAAACGCTGCGGCCCGTGTTGATCCGAAAAGGCGTATTGGGAGTTCAGCGGGATTTGTTGGTGTCGCGCCAGCATGCAATGCTGTTGGGGCAGAACCATTTCGCCAGGGCGATCCATTTGGCGGAAACGATGCAAGGGGTCAGGGTCGCCCATGGCAAACGTGAAGTGACCTATTTCCATCTGATGTTCGATGCACATCAAGTCATCTTTGCGGAGGGCGCTCCGAGCGAAAGCTTTTACCCTGGCCAGATGGCGATGCAGATGATGTCGAAGGACGCGCGTTCGGACCTTTTCCGCCATTTCCCGAGACTGATGGGCTGCACAGAAGATGCCGATGTCCAGCGGGCTTTTGGTGAGACAGCGCGACCCTTCTTGGCAAAGGCCGAGATTTCCGGGTTGTTCACTGCAGCCTGAACTGTCCAGACTGCTCTGGCGGGTAATGTTTGATCTGCCTGACTGATACGCCGCCCCGCCTCAGTGGTTCCCGTAACCTGTTTCTCTCGTTTCTCAGATTTACGCCCAACACCCCTTCGAAGGCGACAAATCGTCAATCCCGGATTGTCGTTGCAGCGCTGAGCTCAGCCAACGTTCCGTTGTGATCGCTCATGCCAGCCTCCCAGATGGCGTCTCGCGTGACCTCGTTTATCCGCGTATGACCTCCTGATTTAACCTCGACGAAAAGCTTCGGCTTGAATTCGAACGCAGCGAGATTTCGCAGCACCCCCGCGATCATCCAAAGCTTGCATTGCGGACAGATGGTTTGATCAACCCATATCTTTACTTCAGGACTGCCATCAAAGTTTTCATGAGCGTTATCGTACCATGACTGAAGCTTCTTTTGGGCCTCGCGCCACGCCTGCCGCTCTGCATGGTTTTCGGCGCCGTTATTGTCCGCCATGTTGCTGCTTCCATACCCTTGCGCGCCGCCCCAGCCGTTGCCTACTCCCGAAAATCTGAAATATACCTTTGCAGTTGCCACTTTCTTCTCCCTAAGTCACAGTTCCCCAGAAGGAACCCGTCTAGTTATTGTTGGCACCAATGCAGGTTGAGGCGCCCCCGGTTTCTTAGACACCTGCCTTTTTCAGTTTGATCTGTTCTACTTCGAAGTCAACTGGCGGTAGCGTGCCATTGTGCCGTGACCCGCTGATAGTGGATTATTGAGATGTGTTGCTCCTTCGTTGATGGGACGGCACCGTTTTGTTTTGTGGCCCCACCATTGATTTGAAACAGGACGCGGACGTGCCTTGAGGGCGTGCCAGCGACGATCCAATAAGGCCAAAGGTCCACGTCCCCAAGCGGGCATCTTTGGAATTTGGGCCGAAAACCCATACAGCACGCCATGCTGACAGATTCACTTGCGCGGGACCAAAATGCATAGCAAGATTAATTATGGGGGACCAATATTGCACACACAGATAGCCGTCGAAGCACGTAACGTAGGCAAGATTTACGGCGCAGGACAAACCGCAATCACAGCGTTGGGAGACGTGTCTATTGCGATCGAAAAAGGCGAGTTTTTCACGCTTTTGGGTCCATCGGGTTGCGGAAAAACCACTTTGCTGCGCTGCATCGCAGGTTTTGAAACCCCGACAGCCGGCTCCATTTACTTGTCTGGCGAGGACATTACCTACACCCCGCCAAACGAGCGACCGGTGAACACGGTCTTTCAATCCTACGCCTTGTTTCCGCATCTTACGGTGGCCCAAAATATCGGTTTCGGCCTCAAAATGCAGGGGAAGCCCGCATCGGAAGTCAAGCGCGCGGTAGAGCGTGTGCTGGCGTTGGTGAAGTTGGAGGATTTTGCAAACCGTCTGCCGACGCAGTTGTCAGGTGGTCAGCAACAACGTGTCGCGCTGGCGCGGGCCCTCGCACCTGAACCTCAGGTGCTGCTGCTGGACGAACCTTTGTCGGCGCTGGATCTCAAGCTGCGCAAGGAAATGCAAAGCGAGCTAAAACGCCTCCAGACAGAAACGGGTATTACCTTTGTCTTTGTGACTCACGATCAGGAAGAGGCACTCACGATGTCCGACCGCATCGGCGTAATGTCTGCAGGCGCGCTTTTGCAGGTTGGAACACCCCACGATATTTATGATCGACCCGTCGACCGCTTTGTTGCGGATTTCATTGGCGAGACCAACTTTCTGGACGGACAGGTCGAACAGGGCGGTGTGCGCATCGGAACCGGCGATGTGCTGGCTGTGACGCTGGGCGCGGCACAAGGCAAGGTCACTCTGGCCATTCGGCCGGAGCAGGTCAGCCTTGCCCCGACGGGCAGGGGGATGACCGCCAGCATTGTCGAGAAAACCTACATGGGCACCGACACGCATTACAAACTTACCCTAAGTGACGACAGCCACCTTGTCGCGCGGGTCCAGTCCAACTCTGCAATCAGCTTTGCGGTGGGTCAGGATGTGTCGGTCAACATCGATACGCAGGCCGTGCAGGTGCTGACCTCATGAACAGGAAAACCATCGGCCGCAGCAAAGGGGTGAACGGCTGGTTGCTCTCGGCACCTGCGCTTGTTCTGTTGATCCTCGCTGCAAGCGGTCCGCTGCTGATCGTCGCGCTCTATTCGGTGCTGGAGAAGGGCGATTATTCCGGCGTGCGCTGGATACTGTCGGGTGATGGCTGGTTCAGCGTGTTCCTGCAGCGCGATATTTTCGATCAGACAATCAGCCTTGCAGATGCAAACCTCACGATTTTCTGGCGGTCGGTGAAACTGTCGATCATGACAACCCTGATTACGTTCGGTTTCGGCCTGCCAACCGCATGGTTCATTGCCACACGGCCCGCAAAGGCACGTGCGTTCTGGCTGTTCCTGATCACCATTCCGTTCTGGACAAATCTGTTGATCCGCACCTTTGCGATCATGGAGGTGATCCGCAATCAGGGGATCCTGAATACCTTTCTGATGTGGACGGGTCTGATCTCCGAGCCGATACAGATTCTGTATACCGATACTGCGGTGCTGATCGGGATGGCCTATGTCTATCTGCCGCTCATGGTGCTGCCACTTTATGCCGCCATCGACCGTTTTGACTTCCGTCTGATCGAGGCGGGATATGATCTTTATGCCTCGCGCTGGCAGGTGCTGCGCGGTGTGATCATACCGATCATCAAACCGGGGATTATCGCGGGCAGTATTCTGGTCTTCATTCCCAGTCTCGGAGCCTATGTGACGCCGCGCGTGCTGGGCGGCGGCAAGAATATGATGATTGGGAATTTCATTGAGCTGCAATTCGGACAAGGTCAAAACTGGCCCTTGGGGGCCGCTCTCTCAACCCTCCTGCTCGCGGTGGTTCTGATCTCTTTGGTGATCTATACCCGCGTCTCCACCAAGGATGATCCCCGTGACTAAAAAGCGCGCCTTTGATGTGACAACGCTGCCGGGGTTCACTTTTATCGCGATCCTCGCGTTTGTCTTGCTGTATGCGCCGATTGTGACGCTTGTTATCTACTCGTTCAACGGTGGACAATCGGTCAATCAATGGGGCGGGCTTTCACTGCAATGGTATATGGTGGCCTGGAACAATGAGGCCGTTCAGGACGCCACTGCGCGTTCCTTGATCATTGCGCTCTGGGCCTCTGTCATCTCAACCACCGTGGCAACAATGGCCGCACTTGGCACGACGCGGCGGGGCAAGTTCAAGGGGCAGACGGTGATCTATATCATCATCAACCAACCCCTGATGGTGCCCGAGATTGTGACGGCTGTGGCGCTGCTGATCTTCTTTTCCTCCGTCAAGATCGCAACGGGTTATAGCGGCCTTGGCTATCTGATCCTTGCCCATTCCGCCTTTTGCATCCCCTTCGCCTATCTGCCGATCAAGGCCCGACTGGAGGGGATGGACACCAGTATGGAAACCGCGGCCGCTGACCTTTACGCGACCCCATGGCAGACGTTTTACTATGTTACGTTGCCGCTGCTGTTGCCCGGTGTGATCGCTGGTGTGATGCTGGCCTTCATTATCTCGCTCGACAATGTGATTATAACGGAATTTGTGAAATCTGCAGGGCAGGATACACTGCCGACATATATGCTCGGCCAGTTGCGCCGCGCCCTGACACCCGAGGTCAACGCCATTTCAACAGCGCTTTTGGCGCTTACGGTGCTGATCCTGACGGCATTCGTTTTCGTAACCAAGAAGCGGGAATAACCTGCAAAAAACCAATAAGGGAGATTAAGATGAAGACCTACATTATCGCAACAGCAGCCTTACTGGGCAGCACCATGGGCGCTTATGCCGAAGGGGAACTGAACCTCTTTAACTGGGGCAACTACACCAGCCCCGAGATGCTGGAGAAATTTACCGAAGAGACAGGGATTACTGTCACTGTCACCGATTACGACAGCAATACAACCGCTTTGACAAAGGTCGAAGCAGGCGGCTCGGGCTATGATCTGGTGGTGCCTTCGGCCAACTATATTCCTGTCTATGTCCGCAAGGGCCTGATCGCGGAATTGGACCATTCCAAAATTCCGAACATCGGCAATATTGCTGCTGAGTGGAAAGATGTTCCATGGGATCCGGGCCGCACCCATTCCGTACCGTGGCAATGGGGCTCGGTCGGGATTGCGGTCAATACTTCCGTTTATAGCGGCGATGTGAACACCTCTGAACTGTTCATGGACCCGCCGCCCGAACTGGTTGGCAAGATCAACGTGGTTCCTGAGATGACGGATGTTTTGAACATGGCGATCTTCAATGTGGGCGGTGAGGCCTGCACCGAAGACCTGACAGTTCTCAAGAAAGTGCGCGACCGTCTGATGGCAGCCAAGCCGAAGTGGCTATCGATGGATTACGGCACCACAGACAAACTATCCTCGGGTGACTATGCCGCGTCGGTTAACTGGAACGGTTCGACCATGCGCGCACGGATCAATAACCCTGACGTGGTTTATGGATACCCCAAGGAAGGCTATCCGTTGTTTATGGATTCTGTCGCCTTGCTGGCCGATGCGCAAAACGTCGATGAGGCATACCAGTTCATCAACTTCATTCTTGAGCCGGAAAACGCCGCGATGATTTCAGCATTTGCACGCTACGCGAATGGCGTCGCAGGCTCAGAAGAGTTCATGCCTGAAGACATGAAAACCGCGCCCGAGATCGTCACGCCAGCGGAATTTGCGGCAGGTGGTAAGTTCCTTCCGACATGCCCGCAATCAGCGACTGATCTCTATACGGCAATCTGGACTGAATTGCTGAAATAAACCCTCAATGCGGGGCGGTGTAACGCCCCGCATTTTTGCTGCGGGATCAGCGCCGCGCTGAGTCAAAGCTGCCCGGCACACCGTAAAGATCGGTTCGGCGGACGCGAAACATTCCCCACGCATGCCGATCCCGCGCCGGCTTGATCCATATTCTGAGCGTCATCGGGATCTGTCGCAATTTTCAAGGCGGCAAAAGCCAGCTTACGCACCCATGTAACCTTCAAGGACATTCACGGTATTTATGCCGACAGCTTCGATCGCATATCCGCCTTCCATGCAGATTACGGTGGGAAGTTTCATGCGCCCGATCCGCCGACCGGCATCGGTAAAATCATCGCTTTCCAATTTGAAGAAACTGATCGGATCCTCTTTGTAGGCATCCACACCCAGCGACAGCACCAGCGCTTCGGCGCCCCAGTTCCTGATCTTGCCAATCGCATCGTCCAAAGCTGCCGACCAGATGTCATATCCAGTGCCCTCCGACATTGGGTAGTTCAGGTTGCTCCCTTCACCTGCGCCCCGACCGGTTTCATCCTCATATCCCAGATAATAAGGGTAGGTTTCTGCCGGCGCGCCGTGCAGGGAGGCGAACATCACATCCGCACGGTCATAAAACAACGATTGCGTGCCGTTTCCGTGGTGAAAATCTATATCGAGGATCGCAACACGTTCTGCGCCCGATGCACGGAACATCTGGGCCGCAACGGCCGCATTGTTGATAAAACAATAGCCGCCATATTGATCTGCAGTCGCATGGTGTCCGGGTGGACGGCACAGGGCAAAAGCACTCTGCGCTCCTGCCGCAACATGGCGCTGTGCGGCCTGCGCGCAGCCAAGTGATCCAAGTGCCGCTTGCCACGTCCCCTGCGTCATTGCCGTTTCGGACGCATGACAGTAATAGCCGACCTTCCCATCGATATTTGTCGGGATGCGGTCCATATGCATGCCACGGGCGGGAACATTGGCGGCAATGATCTCGCCCGCCATCCCCGCCTGTTTCCACTCGTCCCACGCTGTTTGAAGGAATGTCAGATATCCGGGATCAAGCAGGGCCCTCACCGGCTCCATATCGACGGGATCAGGTGCCAGAATATCGCTTAGCCCCTGCGCCTTGAGGCGGTTCAGAACGTATTCCACCCGTGACGGCCGCTCAAAAGGCGTGACGAACTGCCCACCCGACAATTCAGCCTGTGGAAAATGTAGTCGGTGATCTTCACTGTGGTAAATTCGCATTCTGCATAAGATCCTTTGAGGAAACGAGCATCGAGATACAAAAAGACTGTGCAGATAACGATCGGTTGTCCAGCCTAAGGTTCGGACGGGCTTGAGCTGGGCGTGTGGCGGTTTGGTGCCCCTACCTATTCAATTCGGGTCATGGACGTTGGATGTCGCGCGTGCGGCTTATCGGTCTTTTGCATATTCCTGAGCGCGCCAGATTACGTCCGAAATTCAGGGGCTCGGTCGGCAGGGCGGTCTAGAAGGCACCGATACCCTCACGCGACCTGCGCGATCTCGTCCCCTTTGGCCAAAGGACAAGTAAACCAGAACACGGTCTCTTTGTCCGGCTCGCTTTCAAAGCCGATTTGCCCGCCCATCGATTCAATCAGTTGGCGCGAGATGTTCAGGCCAAGCCCGGTTCCGCCCCTTTGGCGAGTGTCGGAACTGTCAGCCTGTGAGAACGGTTGGAAAACCTTTTCGCGAAATTCCTCCTGAATGCCGATCCCCTGGTTTATCACTGATATTTTTGCGCAATCGGGCAGAAACTCCGCACAGAGGCGGACAGTCGTGCCGGAATGGGCAAATTTGCATGCATTGGACAGAAGGTTGCTCAACACCTGAATGGTCCGTTTCTTGTCAGTCCAGATGTCTTGCTCGCCTTCGGGGGCTTCTACGGACAATTGCACGTCCCATTGCGATGCGTAGGTCTCGGTATGTTTGCTGGCGAGGGCCATAATGTCACTCAAGCGCTCAGGCTTTGCGTCGTGCGCCATACTGCCTGCACTGATTTTTTCCATGTCCAGAATATCATTCACCAGACTGACCAGCCGTTCTGAGTTGGACGAGGCGATTTCGATCAAACGGTCCGCGCCGTTGGTGTCCACGTCTTTCAGTTGAACCTGCAACAACCCGAGTGCCCCTTTGATGGATGTCAGGGGCGTGCGCAATTCATGGCTGACCGTTGCGACGAAATCGCGTTTGAGCTGCTCCAACTTATAGCTTTCGGTGATGTCCATCTGGATGCCCAGCATCCGGATCGCCGTGCCATCAGAAGAACGCTCCACCACCACGGCATCGGATTGCATCCAGCGCCACTCATTCTGGGCCACTTGCACGCGGAACCGCACAGATGCACGATCCGCGCCGCCGTCAATGCAGGCGGCCTTGGCTTCCTCCAGTAGGGCAACGTCATCGTCATGCATCAGTGCAACCTGAAAGGAATAGGGGTCGGCACCGCCTTCCATTTCAGGTCGGTGCAAGAGCGTTTTCCAGGTTTCTGAAACCACAGAGGTCTGATTGTGCAGGTCCAGGTCAAAGACGCCGATTTCGGCGCTGGTCAGGGCGAGGTTCCAGCGTTGTTCAGTCTTGGCAATTTCCTGTGTGTGGCGCTCACTTTGGGTGATATCGCGCATCATCAGTGTGAACCGTGTTTCACCGTCTGCTGTGAACCATGTATTCTTTTCAATCTCGACGATCCAGGGCTCTGCATCGCCCCCGGCCGGAGGCAGATGCAATTTTGTCCTGCCTTGACTGCGGCAAAGATCATAATCGGGCAGAACCTCCCCAAGGGAAAACCGCGTCAGGTCGATCTGGGTGGCCGCAGGCACCAGAAGTTTCTGTGCCGCATCGTTTGAATGCAAGATCCGCCCTGCCGGTGTCACGGAAACAATGGCAAGCATCGCGTTTTCGAGGATCGAGCGTTTCTCTTTGTCCTGGGTTTCCAGATCGCGGGTCTTTTGGGCAACGGTCAGTGCAATCGTCTGGTTCTTTCTGATCAGAAAGCGCAACATCATACTGACCAATGCAGTGATCAAAAGCCCCAGCATCAGGACAATCCACCGGGCCCGAAATGGCTGAGAAGCATCGAATTTTTCGGTGCTGCTCCAAGACAGCGCAAAGGTCTGACCAAGTTTATTGATCGTTTGGCTGGCCGTGAAATCTGATGTGATGGGAGCGGTGACGGCCAGATCGCCCTGACCTGCGGCGAGGCCATCGGGGTCTGGCATCACCTTCAATTCGATAAGCTCCGACTGTGCGGCCGTCAGGCACTTGAATGCATTTTCGATATTCATCACGGCAAATGCAAATCCGACCAATTCCTCACCGGGCGACTGGGCATTTTGCCCATCGCTGAAAGGTCTGAAGATCGGTTTGATCAATAATGCCAAAGGCTGACCGTCCGGCGCGGAAAGGCCGGGAAGATCCCTTACCGCGAGGGTTTGTCTTGTCCTGCGTGCCTCTTGCGAGGCTGCAAGTAGTTCGGGGTGCTTGGAAAACGCCAACCCAACCAGATTGCCATGATCGAGCGAGGGTTCGACATATTGCACCACAGAGATATTCTGTTTCAAAGCAGCAGTCGCGCCCGTCAAACCTTTGCCCATGTCCTTGGGCATGGCCAGACCGATTGCATCCAAACCGATCATGTTATCCTGAACCTTCAGGGCATTGGCGTAATTCGACATATCCTTGGCTGTGACAAGATCCGACCCCAGCACCAAACCGGACACCCCGTCCAGAACGCGGCTGTATTCCTCGAAACGCCGGTCGAGCGACACCAGACTTTGATCAACCAGAATCTGAAAACTCTCATGCGAACGGCTTTGGGCAATGGAATGCACAAGAAGGAAGGAAACGTATGACAGGCCGAGGAAGACAACCAGAATAACTGCCTGAAACCACTCGATTTTGTTTTTTGAGGACACTGAATACCCCCTTTCGGCATAACGTTAGAAAGCCGGACTGCGCAGGGCATCCCGTTCTGGCACGATTGGCCCGAACTCTATCATTGCCCTGAGAAAGCGCTTAAATTATGGCGCAATCGGAGCATTCTGGGATGATTGTTGCGAAAACCGAAACCTCGGGGGATCATTCAGGCAACTCAGGCGCTGGCTCGCGTTTCCAACCTGAATTTCTTTGCCGAGCATTGTCTCATGCCATCCCAGCGGCGACCCCTTGTCTGACGCCGCTTGAGATGCAGCCGTCTTGCTGTCAGTGTCAGATTTCACAGATGCAACCTGGCATGAGCAAGAGAAGAGCAGCGAAAATGAACCCAAACAGACTTCAAGAAATGCTTGGGCTTGCCTCTGCTGCCGCTGCGTTCTGCGACAGAACCATTCACGCGGTTTCAGCACTGCGTGAACTTCTGAACCGCGCAAAACCGAAACGGGATCCCGAGGTCACTGAAACACTGAAGAAACTGGATGCCGATCTCTTGGCCACAGCAGTCGTTCATGCACGGCTCAGTGCCAAGCTAACAAGCCTGAACGAAGAGATTTCGCGCAATGAGGAGTTCGAAAAAGAGAGATCCCGATATGAATTGGTTGAAACATCCGAGGGCGACTTTGTGTTCCGGATCAAGAACAACATGGCTGATGAACAGCCCATTCATTACATCTGCCCTGTCTGCGTGAACCGTGACAAAACCATAAGCTTCATTGCCGGTAGGAACCGGAAAGTCTGCCAGACAGACAGGAAACATGTGTTTAATTTTGGCAAGACTGCCCCTGTTCTAACCCCAAAAGTCAGGCACTGACCCCCATTTCGCTCTCTTGATACATGTCAAAGACACCGTCTGCCCCGCCAACTAATACTGTGTCAAGGTGCGGCAAAATCGGAGGGTGGAGAATTGAGTATGTTTTTAAAAGTAGGCAAGAGCGCTGACTTGTCCCAGCAGATGGCGGACAAGGTTGGCGTGGATATCAGCGGCAGGATCGCGCAAGACCCTGTGGCAGCGGGCAAGGTTTTCCGCTCAATTACGTTGCGGTGTTCAAAGTGTGACCAACAGACGGATTGTCTTGAGTTGCTGTCGAAAAACGATCGGTTGGACGCGCCGCCAGATTATTGCCTGAACAAACAAATCCTTGGAACCATGAAGGACAAGTAACCTCAAGAATAGAAGGCAGAGGTGCAGCTAATTTCCTAGACACCAGCTTTTGCCAGTTTGCGCAGTCTGTTTTCGCAATCAACCGGCGACAATATGCCGGTGTTCGTGTGCTTGCGATTCGTGTTGTAGAATAGCTCGATGTATTTCAATACGTCGTGCCTGGCTTGCTCCCGTGTTTCTTTCGCCGCCTGACTTTTCTTGATTCAAGAATTGAAAGAAGATTTTGGCGACGGCGTTTTCCTGACAATTTCTCTTACGGCTCAAAAAGTGTTCGAGTTTGTGTTCGCGCTGGGACGCGGCCCATTCTCGGCTGGTGAATTCTGCGTTTTGGTCCGAGTGCATCAACTGGCCGGGTCCAGATTTTCGCCGCCAGATCGCGATCAGCAATGCTTGCATGGCGCGTTCTGCCCTCTGACACGACACAAAGCCCAGCCAACAACACGCCACTAGGACAGGTTGATGACGACACAGAGATACGCGAAATCTGCATGCGTGCGAAGATCAGAGATGTCAGTCGCCGATAGCTGCGTGCCCTGCGGTGACGGCGGTACTCGGGCAGGTGGCGATAGAACGGCTCTGTGCGGCTGGTAGATCGCCTGGTGGTTGACCCGAATCGGGTGGCGCTCCAGGCAGGCGTCTTGCCTGCGATCTGTCCTGGGGAACAAGCGGCCTTCAGCCGATCTTCAATGGCGTCCTTGAGTTCCGATTAATCATCATCTTGCGCTGCATCGGGCGGCGCTTATCGCAATAGCCGTTCAGCCCCGGCAGATCGGAATTCGAGTATCGGTTCCGCTTGAAATTTCGATGGATGGTCGAGGCTTCTCTACCCAAGCGATCCGCGATCTCTGCTATCGGCTTTTTGGCTCACGCCATTTTGCCAATTTGCGGCACTTTTCCAGTCACGGGTGAGAATAGTGGGTTTTCATACCAAATTTACCACGCAACACTCTGTTAAAAAACATAATTTGCGTTCTTTTGTGAAGCCGCTAAAGCTGCAATGGCCCCCCAAGTCCAATGTGAGCCGGTCTGTGCCGTTGGTTTCCCATTAAATGCAAAGTTGATCGGCCTTGCGCAAAACCCCTAGCCGCGACATGGTGCTCACACAGTACAGGTTTTTCGGCATTGAAGGTAGTGCTGTGCATCGAACGCACAAAATCGCCGCATTTCAGCAGCAGAAAAAGTCATATTGCTAGCGTTTGACGGGTAGCAAGTCGTTATTTAGATTTAGGAGATTTCAAATGCCAGCACCCTTTTATGTATGGGCGACGGATTCTGGAGTAACAGGATCATTCGCGGGCAGTGGCAATGTTTTTGGTGGACGTCGTGACGGCATTGAAACTAGCCCCGATGGCGACATCGATAACAACCCAAGTGGAACGACTGCTGAACTGGGATATACGGGCGCGCCTTCGGTATCGGGCATTTATGGCCTGCGCACTCTGGTTTTCAGCGATGGTGGAACCGCAGTCTGGGGGGCCGGCAGCGCTGGCGGATTTGTGATCCCGACAAACGAGATCGCCTACACCACGCTCAATAACGGAACGGCTTTTTCCGTCACTTCCCAGACCTCTGTCAGTTCTGCCGCCTATTCCACGTTTTCCACCGGCCCTGCCGCGCCGGTTAACACCGCGCCTGCGCTGGGCGGGACACCGCCGGATGCAACCGTCAACGAAGACGTGACCAGTGCGGTTAACCTGTCGGCCTACAATCTCACCGATGCAGAAGGCGATACCGTTACGCTGACCTTGGCGGTGAACAAGGGGACAATTGCATCTACGGATGGCAATGGTCCAGCGTCCAGCGTCACCGTTGCCGGCAGCGGAACAACGTCCATGACGTTGACCGGCGCTGTCGCAGATATCAACGCCTATCTCAATATCACGACCAAGATCACATTTACCACAGGGCAGAATGATACGTCTTCCGCGACGCTAACCGTCACGCCCAATGACGGCACCATCAATGGCACAGCCGATACCGTGACGATCAATGTTACCCCGATCAACGACGAACCCACGCTGACCGCAACGGGTTTGAACCCGAATGCCAATGAACAGACCGCCACTGATCTTTTCTCCACGGTAACCGCCGACACAGTTGAAACAGGGCAGACCCTGACGGGTCTGACGCTCACAGTCACCAATGTTTCTGATGGATCCAGCGAACGGCTGAACATCGACGGCACCGCTGTTGTGTTGACCAACGGAACATCCGGCACAACAGCCACAAATTCGATGAGCTACAGTGTTTCGGTTACAGGCTCGACCGCGACGGTCACATTGTCAGGCGGTACGCTGAGCGAGGCGGCGATGCAGACCCTTGTTGATGGGATGACCTACACCAACAACAGCAACGCTCCGACGACAGGGGCCAGCCGGGTTGTCACCATTACCAGCCTGACCGACAGCGGATCAAACACTGGGTTGAACGACAATGCAGCGGCGCTCAACCTTGCCTCCACTGTGACGGTTGTGGCGGTGAACGACGCGCCGACAGTCAATTCGGGCACAGCAACGCTGCCGGGAACAGACGAAGACACCACATCCAGCGGCACCGCGGTCTCCACTCTTCTATCCAACCGTGGTTTTTCCGACCCGGATGGCAGCGGTCAGCAAGGCATGGCCGTCACGGGCACCACCGGCAATGGCACGTGGGAATTCTCGACGGATGTCTTTAATTATAGCCCATTTGGGGCGGTATCGGATACCTCATCGCTGTTGCTGTCCAGCAGTACGCTCGTGCGCTATGTCCCCGATGGCGACAACGGCGAGACAGCAACGCTGACGTTCCGTGGCTGGGACCGGAGCAGTGGTACGGCCTCCATCAGCGCGACAACATACAAGGTCGATACGACGACAAATGGCGGGTCAACGGCGTTCTCCAGCAACACCGCCACGGCCTCGATCACGGTCACAGATGTGAACGATGCCCCTACGCTGGCCGCAACCGGCCAGAACCCCAGCGCGAATGAGGGCCAGTCGACAGATCTGTTTTCGACAGTGAGTGCCGACACGGTTGATAACGGGCAAGACTTCACCGGGCTGACCCTGACAGTCACGAACCTGGCGGACGGTGCCGATGAGGTTCTGACGATCGACGGCAGCGATGTTGCGCTGACCGATGGCACGATGGTCACCACAGCAAACAATAGCCTGCTGGTCAGCGTGTCGGTTTCTGGCTCGACCGCCACAGTGTCTTTCACCGGTGCCACGCTGACCGAGGCGCAGATGAACACCCTTGTTGATGGTCTGACCTATCGCAACGACAACGATGCCCCCTCGACCGGTGCCAACCGGGTTGTCACGATCACCAACATCACCGACAGCGGCACCAGCAACAACTCTGCGGCGCTCTCCCTCACCTCCACAGTCACGGTTGTGCCTGTCAACGATCCGCCTGTGGTGGGCAATGCCTATACCGAGACATCCACCATCAGCCAGGGCGGATTGATGAACCTGGATCATCTGGATGATGCCACGGTAGCTGACCCCGATTCTGGTGATTTCAGCGGTGGTTTGCTGACGCTGGCGCAATCATCCGGGACGGCAAACGGCGCATGGGGCGTGGATGGCACGGTCGCGACCTCTGGGGGCGACGGCACAATTTCTGCGGGCGAGACCGTTCAGATCAACGGCGTGACCATCGGCACGGTTGATGTGACCGATGACGGTCAGGGTGGCAATAACCTGACCATTGATTTCACGACCGCCGATGCGACCGCAGCCAACGTGGCGCTGCTGTTGCAAAACCTGACCTATGCCGCGCCGAGCGGTCAGGGCGACCGGGATTTTCTGGTCACCCTCAATGACGGGGATGGCACGGCAAATGGTGGCGATGAGACGGACAACGGCGATTTCACCATCGCTGTCCGGTCTCTCCCGCCGGTGATCGACAACCTCGACGGCGACAGTGTGACGGCGGAAGTGAGCGAGATCGTCCTGATCGACGCAGGCCGCGATGCGCTGATTACTGATGGGGATGCGCCTGATGCGCCACTCGGCCATGTGCTCATCACCCCGACGAGCGGTCTGGCGGGCGATTTCGGTGTGATCGGTGGGGACTTCCCCCTTCAGATGGGGGATGTCGGGGCGAGCATTCCCCTGATCATCGGCACTCAGGACACTGAGATTTCCGCCGGTGAGAATATCTGGGTGTCTCCTTCGAATGGTAGTCTCTCTTTGATAGGAGATGTATCCGCGACCGAAGACGGGCAGAACGGCGCCGCCCTGAGAATCGACTTTGCTGATGATCCGATCACCAATGAGTATGACGTCTTGTCGCTGCTGCTGCAGGGGCTGACCTTCTCCTCTGATCAGGTGGGCATTCACACCTTTGACCTGACGATCACGGACAGTGACAGCGACTTTGCAGCAACCTCCGTTCCTGTGAGCTTCTCGGTAGAGATATTGCCGCCGAATGAGCCCCCGACGGTTTCCATCACCACGCTTCTCGATGAACTGCCCGAAGACACGGACACCTCCGCGCGGATCAAGTTGGCGGATGTGGTGATCACCGATGATGCGCGAGGCGATAATCTGCTGACCTTGCGTGGCGCGGACAGCGGGGCGTTTGAGCTGGATGGGACGGAGCTGTTCCTCAGAGCCGGGGCTGCGTTGGATTTCGAGGGTGAGGCGGAGCTCGATGTCTTTGTCGATGTCGATGACCCCACGCTGGGCACCGGTCGTGAGGACCGGGCGGCATTCACGCTGAATGTGACAGACGTGAACGAACCGCCGTCAGTGTTGGCCAGAAATGTCATTGGCAGCCTGCCCGAAGACAGCGACACCACTGTCGATATCAAGATTGCCGATCTGGAGATTCGGGATGATGCGCTAGGCACCAACGTACTGTCTCTTTCAGGGGCGGATGCCGGGCTATTTACGATTGTCGGGACAGAGCTGTTCCTTGCCGCTGGTGCGGCGCTGGATTTTGAAACGCAACTCAGCCTCGCCGTGAGCGTGGCCGTTGATGACCCCGCGGTGGGGGGCACGCCGGACGACTCTGTCGACCTTGTCCTGAGCATTACAGATGTAAACGAGGCGCCCAGTCTATCGCTGATCAACCTCAATCTGGGCCTTGAAGAAACCGGCTTTCTGCTCGGCCGGGTGAAGGTCGCAGATGTTGTTATCACGGATGATGCACTGGGGGATGAGATCCTGTCGCTAGAAGGGCCGAACCGGTTTTTGTTCCAACTCGATGGAACCGAGCTTTATGTTAGAGCTGGCCAGCCACTCGATTTCGAAATGCAGCACCCCTTTGAAGTTACGATAGCCGTGGATGATCCAAGCATCGGATCAGGGCCGGAAGCAACGATCATCGCCGCGCTGCCACTGCTCGACGTCAACGAAGCGCCCTCGCTTTCGCTTTTGAATGTCCTGCCCAGCCTTGCGGAGGATGTGAACACCACCACCCGCACGAAGGTGGCCGATATCGTGGTGACAGACGACGCGCTGGGCGCGAACACGCTGGCGCTGGCCGGTGCGGATGCAGGCCTTTTCGAGATTGACGGCACGGAGCTGTTCCTGTCGGCCGGGGTGGCGCTTGATTTTGAGAGCGATCCCCAGTTAGACGTCACGGTGACGCTGGATGATGCTCAATTCGCAGGTCTCGAAGGCTCCGAAGCTGTGGCGCTGGCCATCGTGGACGTGAATGAGCCGCCGACAGTGGCGTTGTTGAATGTTCTGGCTGGGCTGGCGGAAGACACTGAGACCAGCGCACGCATCAAGGTCGCCGACATCGACGTAACGGACGATGCGCTTGGCGCTGCCACGCTGGGGCTTGCGGGCGCCGATGCTTCGCTGTTCGAGATCGACGGCACGGAGTTGTTTCTCTCCGCCGGGGCCGCGCTGGATTTTGAAACCAATCCCAGCCTCGACGTCCAGGTCACCGTGGATGACCCGGCACTGGCTGCCGATCCTGATGACAACGCGGCAATGAGTGTCAGCGTTACAGATGTGAACGAGGCGCCGAGCCTTGCGCTGGCCAGTGTGTTGGCGGGCTTGCCGGAAGATACCGACACCACCACCCGCACGAAGGTGGCCGATATCGTGGTGACAGACGACGCGCTGGGCGCGAACACGCTGGCGCTGGCCGGTGCGGATGCAGGTCTTTTCGAGATTGACGGCACGGAGCTGTTCCTGTCGGCCGGGGTGGCGCTTGATTTTGAGAGCGATCCCCAGTTTGACGTCACGGTGACGCTGGATGATGCTCAATTCGCAGGTCTCGAAGGCTCGGAAGCTGTGGCGCTGGCCATCGTGGACGTGAATGAGCCGCCGACAGTGGCGTTGCTGAATGTTCTGGCTGGGCTGGCGGAAGACACTGAGACCAGCGCACGCATCAAGGTCGCCGACATCGACGTAACGGACGATGCGCTTGGCGCTGCCACGCTGGGGCTTGCGGGCGCCGATGCTTCGCTGTTCGAGATCGACGGCACGGAGTTGTTTCTCTCCGCCGGGGCCGCGCTGGATTTTGAAACCAATCCCAGCCTCGACGTCCAGGTCACCGTGGATGACCCGGCACTGGCTGCCGATCCTGATGACAACGCGGCAATGAGTGTCAGCGTTACAGATGTGAACGAGGCGCCGAGCCTTGCGCTGGCCAGTGTGTTGGCGGGCTTGCCGGAAGATACCGACACCACCACCCGCACGAAGGTGGCCGATATCGTGGTGACAGACGACGCGCTGGGCGCGAACACGCTGGCGCTGGCCGGTGCGGATGCAGGTCTTTTCGAGATTGACGGCACGGAGCTGTTCCTGTCGGCCGGGGTGGCGCTTGATTTTGAGAGCGATCCCCAGTTTGACGTCACGGTGACGCTGGATGATGCTCAATTCGCAGGTCTCGAAGGCTCGGAAGCTGTGGCGCTGGCCATCGTGGACGTGAATGAGCCGCCGACAGTGGCGTTGCTGAATGTTCTGGCTGGGCTGGCGGAAGACACTGAGACCAGCGCACGCATCAAGGTCGCCGACATCGACGTAACGGACGATGCGCTTGGCGCTGCCACGCTGGGGCTTGCGGGCGACGATGCATCGCTGTTCGAGATCGACGGCACGGAGTTGTTTCTCTCCGCCGGGGCCGCGCTGGATTTTGAAACCAATCCCAGCCTCGACGTCCAGGTCACCGTGGATGACCCGGCACTGGCTGCCGATCCTGATGACAGCGCGGCAATGAGTGTCAGCGTCACAGATGTGAACGAGGCGCCGAGCGTAACACTGGCTGGAACCATCGACACGTTGCTGGAACAAACTGACACGTCAACCCGGTTGCGCGTGGCTACGATCATGGTGACCGATGATGCGCTTGGCAGCAACAGCTTGACGCTGAGCGGAGATGACGCCGCTTTGTTCGAGATCGACGGAGATGACCTGTTCCTGAAGGCAGGTACAGTGCTGGAGCACGCCGGCAATCCGCAGCTTGATGTCGCGGTCAGCGTCGATGATCCCGATGTGGGCACCTTCCCTGACGATACGGCCGTACTCTCAATCGCCGTACCGGACACAAAGCAGACAGGCACGCCCGGCAATGACCTGCTAATCGGCGACCCATTGCTGAACCTGCTGGAAGGCCTTGGGGGAGACGACACTCTGGTGGGGCTTGCAGAGGATGACACGCTCGATGGCGGCCCGGGCATGGATACGGCCGTTTTGCAGGCCGGACAGGAGAATTATACAATTGTCTTTTCCGCTGATGGCACCACCGTCAGCGACCGCCGTCCGGACGGTACCGGCAGCGACACTTTGATCGACATCGAAAGGCTGCGTTTCTCCGAAGATCCTGAAGGATCGCCAGACAGTGGAAACCTTCTCAACTTGGAGGCCTTCGACGGTGTCCTCGACGTTACGGCAGACCAGCTGGAATCGCTGACAATGCTCTACCTTGCACTTTATGACCGGGCCCCTGACGCACTTGGCCTGTTCTACTGGTCAACACAACTCGCCAATGGCATGCGATTCAGTGACATTACGGAAGAGTTCCTTATCAGCGACGAAGCGATTGCGCTCTTTGGGGGAACGCCCAGTAACGCGGATATCGTATCTGGCGCTTACGAGAATCTTCTGGACCGGGCACCAGATGCCTCGGGTCAGACGTTCTGGACCGGTTTGCTGGAACTCGGCCTTATCAACACGGCCAATTTCTACCGGCTCTTCGTGCAAGGCGTGGAAAACAACCTCGGAGCAGATGGTGACCGGAGCACACTGGCGGATCAGACAGACATCGGCCTCTACTACGCTGTCATTCAGGGTCTATCAGACTCGGCCGATACGGCCACTGCAATGGACTTCTATGATACAACCGACCGTGCAAACAGTCTGCAGGAAGCCAAGGATTTCGTCGATGACATCATAACCGACTCTCAAAACGGGACCAATCCGCAGTTACTTGTTCAAATGAACGGGGTGGTGGACGACCCTTTTGGTATCGCGTGAATGCTTACTAAATCACTTAACGGCCTTGTTTCAGCATCGGTCCAAAGGACGTCAGGAGTGGGTTGCACCAGATGGAGGGATTCATCGTTCAGCCCTCTACTGCAAATCATGGACAAGTTTTGACCTGCCCCCCAAGGCTCCCTCATTCATAACGAGAGTTTGCGGATTTGGATTTCATTTTCGTCGGTTTCGTTTTGGCAAGAGCGTCGTGCGCGGAGCTCCCAACTTGCTGAAGCGCTCGACGCGCTTCAGCGGGTGTTTGGTTGCCCAGAGATGAGTGCGGTCTGACGTTATTGTAATCGTATCGCCAGAGCGCCAATTTCCTTCGGGTGTCATCTAACGTATCAAAGATCATGAAGGATACGGAGGATCCTTGTCAGAGGGGGCTTGTGCACGAATGCCTTCGCCGATTGAACATTAACCGAGACTAAATGCCCACACTGTCTCCGCCAGGCCCGCGACCTCCGGATGGTCCGACCAGCGGTGAACGTCTATGGGGCGGGAGTGCCAAGGGTTATCGATGGTGGCCATTGGCTTACTCCACTGATTACGAGAGGGAGAGGAAGAGCAGTAAGGGAGTGATCAGGAAGGTTTTGTTATCTCTTCTCTATCTCCGGGTTCTTTCTCATTACTTATACCTATTCCCTTCCTCCCTTCTAGCCCACCCTGATCTTCCCCCAAATCCCTTGAGATCACTCGGGCCAGCACAGGAAGCAGAAGGCCAATAGGGGCCTTTTAGCCACCACAGGCAACCAAGCTGTTTAGCTCTTTGATCTATCTGGAAGTGGCTGGGATGGTAGGAAACCTTGACGGTCGTTGATTGCTATAGGTTTTCCCGACTGGTCGCCGGATCTGGGGCCGAAACGGGGGCAGTTTTAGCGTATCTGTTGACGATCGTAGCGGCGGTGGCGGGTGTCGCGGGTGTGGTCTGCTGGCTGCCGAGTACTGCGCCCCGCTGCTGGCCTCCTGTGACCACCTGAGAACGGTCCGTTGCCGACCGTGGCGACCCGCTGCCGACCGTGGCGCTCAGAGAACCAGATGCAGGATCCAGTTGAAGAGACCGATCATGGCGTCGTCCACGATCGCAACCTCAACCAGCCCCGTCAGACGCACCAGCAAGTACCAGATCACCGCCGCTAGCGAACAGACAGCGAGCGCGGCAACAACGTAGGCAGTATTCAGCACAGGTTCCACGGGGGTCGGACATAGCACGTTTATTGGCTCACGTCCTGCTCCTGCTGGTCACCGGCGGTCTCGAGGTGGTCAGACACGCAGCCCCAGAACTGGTTCCTGTGTTCGTACTCGCCTGACTTGGGATCTAGGCAGTCGTCCAGACCAATTACCCCAGCCGCCCAGTAGGCTGAGAAGGCAACCAAGGCGAGGGCCATGAACTTCATCATGTAGGTTGGCAAAGCCAGTGAGAAGCCGAGCAGTCCCACTCCGACGATAAACAGCTCAAAGTAAAGTATCATTGTAGTCGCTCCCCATGATCCGGCCTCCTAGTTAACCAGCTTTGCCGTCGATCGCCCCGCGTAGTTTCGAAGCGGCACTGAAAATGAGACTCATAGTCTGTAGATCGAAAGTCTGCAATCACGCCTACCTTCGGCATGGCAATTCGCAGGCTCGTGGGCCGAAACCTTAAGCATTATCGAGAAGCCGCTGGGCTCTCGCAGGAGGCCCTCGCCTTCGAGTGTGGGCTGCATAGGACTTATGTGAGCGGCGTTGAGCGCGGCGTAAGAAACCCTACCGTTGTCGTTCTGGCTAAGCTGGCCGCACCGCTGGAGATCGAGCCTTGGCGGCTGCTAGTTGACGAGGCCGGGGGCGATTGAGATCAGGCGGCAAAGCCGAAGTCGGACCGTGTGACCACCAAATATTCAGCTTATGGCCAAGTTTGGAACACATTTTGGCATCAGATGGTAATCAATCAAAGATCACGAGAGGCAACCATGCATCACCGGCCAACTTACTTTCAACAAACCGACTTCCAACGACCAACAGTGCTTGTCAGGGATTCCCGTCGTTTTAAACGGATCTGTTTTTTGCTGTTAGCGGCGGCTGTTTTCTTGCTCTGGACAGGCAGTGTGTAATCGCGCTCCTTCTTGGTCCATACCAATCAGGCGCGTAAGCTGAGCAAGTCTCTCAGTTGGCGGCAAAGAAATCCCAATCTGTCAGGGCGTGACTAAACAACAATTCGGTCAGACTTTTGCTGCTCAAACCTTTGGCCGGGCAGTCTGAGTTACCCAGAAACCGACGCCATCCAACTTCATTCGTGAGTTTGAACATCTAGACCGACACCATTTGGACCTAAAATCAGATTGTTTGGTAGTGTGCTGATGTCACCGTTACGGATAGCCTCAGCGATCGCTTCCAGTGCGTAGGCTGCCGCAAGCCGAGAACGCCTTGAGATACTGACAGTGACAGTTACGTCATTCATATTTATGCTCCACAAACCAGCCCTAGTTCTATCATTTAGTGCACCAATCACCCTGCAGCTGCAATTCGCCAAAACTATGATGCGCCAAATGTTGCAGCACCTAACTTTACTGTGATCCGAAGAGGATCAATCAAAATCCGGATATGCCCACCGGTCCGTCACGACTAAGTTGGAATGCCTAGATTAGGTGCTGGTTCCACCGCAATAATGCCGGATTCTCGCGCTACCCCTAGTTTCAATCAGCTAAGGGTTTTGCCATGCCAACTTCATTCGAAGACCAGTTCTTTACTGTCGATCCGGGGGCACCGCCGCCAGCAGGCACTCAACTTGTTTTTCAGCGCGTGGAGTTCATCGACGAGAACGATGATGGGAACATCGGCACCAACACTGGCGATACCTTTAACGGTGTTAACGTGACCAACGTCTGGGAAAACGACACGCTCACCGTCGAATTGCCTAGCGGCGCTCAAGTCACCTACACAGGTGTTACCTTTTATCTTTCGTCGGGCTCTCCAGTATTCACTCCGACAGATGGCCAAGTGCTTCAAAATGGTACTTTCGTCAGTTCGACCTTTGTTACCCAAAGCACTCAAACGCCGGTTGGTAGCTTCGGTCCAACCTGTTTTACGCCCGGCACTTTGATCGAAACCCCATCAGGAGCCCGACCGATTGAAGATCTTCGTATTGGCGATCTGGTAGAGACCCTGGATCACGGTCCACAGCCCATAAGATATATTGTGGATGGTTGTTTTCGCGCAGCAAATGAATTCGCACCAATCAGGTTCGAAGTTGGTAGTATCGGCAACGACCTTCCTCTAGTGGTTTCTCCTCAACATCGGATGCTGATCAGTGGTTGGAAGGCTGAACTTTTTTATGAACAAGCCTCTGTCCTCGTTGCAGCGAAACACTTGGTAAATGGGCATTCAGTTCGTCAGGTATTTGGCGGTCCAGTTCGTTATATCCATTTGTTGTTTGACCGACATGAAATCATCTTTGGGCAGGGCGTTCCGTCGGAAAGCTACTTCCCCGGCCATGCTTGCGATGCACTTGAATCAGCAACCAACCATGAGCTGCTGTCGTTTTTTCCTGAGCTACTTGACTACGCCGACACCACCCAGACGACGGCCCGCTCCATCGTGCGGGGTAAGGAAGCCGTTCTACTTGTGAATTGATTACAGTCGCGACCGAGAGCTCCTTTTACTATCGGACCGGACCCCAACAATTGGCAAGGCCGACCGAAACTCTCTTTGCCCCGCATCACCGCAAATTCGATCACCTGATAGGCCCCCGCAACAAGCATTGGCAGAATGTGCTGCCAGCTCTGCTATCGATCCAATCGACCACCCACTCCGGAGCCGCCCTTCCTGCCCGTCCTACACCAATCTAACGAACCCGTGATATTGACAGCTCCGCCCACAACGCCAATCCCACCACCTGTCAGATAAAAAAATCAAACTGGAAGTCTCCCCAGCCAGCGCGAGCCAGCTGAGGAGTGTTGTGTCAATCGCCGAACATCTTCTGCCACGCGGACCCGACGCCATCCCCGACCACATACCATGCCGCCGACGCGCTGTTCTTCGTTGACCCCCAGAAGCTGGACGTGCCTTCCTTCGCCCGTTCCCAGCCGTCACCGATCGATATCTCCGGTAGATGCAGCTCGCCGAGCTCGGGCAGATATGCCTTCACGTTGTCCCAAGCCGCTGAAGGGGAATTGGTCACTGCGTCCCACACCTCTTCACTGGTGGGCACCTCTCGACCACAGACCACCTTCGTGTCCTCTGAGTAGGCAATGGAGGGGTTGATCGACAGCTCCAGCGCTCTGAGGTCTTTCAGGTTGTCGCAGCCGTCTTTCAGCTCGTAACCCGTGACCGCAATGGCAACACCCGCACCGACCATCGGTATCGACTCCGCGAAGATCGCAGTGACATTGCGACTCGATCCGACCACCGTGCGCTGCGATATGCGGTCCACCGTGTCGCCCACAGCATCGCTCAGTGGCTGTTGCCGCCCACGATAGGTGACCTTCGGGTTCGTTGCCGACTTCGACAGTTCCGCAATGTGGCGATCCCGTGCCGCAAGATCTTCCGACAACCCGGCCACCTCGGTACGCTTCAAGTCGAGTTCCTTGCGCAAGCCCTTCCGCTGCGCCTCAGATGTCGCCACCTTTTCCGAGAGGGCATCGGCCCGCCTGTCGCTCAGGGCCAGATCATCAGACAGCTTTGCTGCTTGCTTCTTCTTTGTGTCTAACTCCCCGTCCAGATCCTGAATGCGACGATCCTTCTGGATCCCGTCACGCTTTAGTTCTGAGACAACAGCAGACGTTCCGGTTATCGCCTCGAACGCTGTTGATAGCAGCAGAGCGAAAGAGCTGAATGCCAGCGTCGCGACGTTCGTGGCCAGCGACAGGACAAGGGCCAATATCACGGCGATGTATTTTAACTTCTTCATGTACTTAACCTTCTTACTCATGGTGGTCTCGGCCAGCACGAACCAGCCGAGATTGAGATTCATGGGTACCTTTTCAGGACAACATAATCGGCCAGCCACTGCCAGTAGAGATCCGCGTTAGCGAACCCCTGAGCTCTTGCAGCGACGTCCTCCGCCTCTCGACGGCTCAGTCCACCATCGAACTCAGCAATGGCAACCCGCTCCTCAAACGCTTCAATGTCCGGAGGAACAGTCATGCCGGAAGCCGGATCTGATCAACGATGCCGCGCTTCTGTTCGTCAGAGATACCTGCACTGTAGATCCCATAGGTGATGCCATTCTCCGACCGCGCTGACTGATGGCCAACGAGCGATGCCGTCCAGTGTTCGGGGACGCCTGTGCGCTCGCATTGCGTGATGAACCACTTGCGCGTTGAGTGAAACACCAGTTGATCCAGAACCAACCAGTCCCGCACCCGCGAGAACCGCTTCGTCACGGCGTTCACCGTCAAGTCAGGGAACAGTGGACCTGACGATGGCAGTCGATCGAACACGTCGTCCAGATCAGGATGCAGAGGTACGAGTCTTTCCGCAGCGTCGGTCTTCAGTAGTCGAAGCTTGTTCGGTCTGACGTGAACGAAGCGCCCAAGGTTGCCCTTGGTCACCAGATCTTCCCGCAGCAAGCCAACAGCTTCCCCAGCCCGCATCCCCGTCAACAGACAGGTCAGCAGAACCGGACGCAGCACCGGATCGTCGTGGTTGACCAGCCGCCGGACTTCAACGTCGGTGGGAACCGCATAGGGCGCGGGACGCACCTTGGGATCGAACCGAACAGACCGAAACGGGTTTGCCTCCAGGTGGCCTTCATAGACGACCCAGTCGACCCAATGGTTCACCTGAGACCAGATGCGCCGCTGTGTCCGCGCCGTGATGCGGTGAGGCCCATCAGACGAGAACTGAACGAGTTGATCCAGCGTCAGACCACGGGTGTTCTGGGATCGTCCGATGACCGGCGATAGCTGAGCCACCAGTTGAAGGAACTCCCGGCCAACGTCACGATCCAGAGCGGTAACTGGCAGCCGCCCATACTTCGACAGGAACAGACCCACGGAATACCGCACGCTCTTAAACCCACTGGGACGCAGCTCGTTGCTCCGACGGTCAAGGTACGTCCGCCCCAACTCGGCAACGGTTGCTACGGGTGCGACGGTCTTCGGTTGGAAGGACACACCTCCTGAGGCCTCCAGAGTGGCCCGCAGGTGGCCAAGGGCTGCTGCTGGACGGTCAACCCATTCAGGCAGGCTAGCGGCTCTCTCTGCGCCAGATCTGACGGCCTGGACCTGCGCCTCGAAGGATGCGTTCAGTTCGGCGGCACGAACACGGGCAGTGGTCGGGTCTCCTGTCTTCAGAGATTGCTTGAGTGCAGCGACCCCTGTGACGATGGTGACGTCTCTTGGGTAGTGGCGACGATACAGCCACGTATGGCCCTTGAGATAGGCATACTTAATGGAAGCAGACATTGGTCGGCTCCTTTCATTGTTTGGTTTTGGTGTGATTTAGGCGGACCGAACGGCCCGGTAGGCGACGGACTTGATCAACTCGAAGCCCGGTTCGCCGTAGACCCCGGCCAGAGGGCCGGTGATCGAGTAACCGCTCACGCAGTCGTCAAAGGTCTCATCGACCTCGAACAGATGTTCAGGCCAATCGTCAAAGGCCCGAATGACGACCACATCGCCTTCCATGAGATCATCCATTGGGCCACCCCGCAGCTTGCTGAGGGCGAGATGGCATAAGAAAACCCCCGGCGGGTCTGCCGAGGGTGCAAAACGTCTTCATGACGTAACTCCTGTAGTTGCTTCTTTTATTAGATACGGCAGATCCCTCAGTTTACAGGAGCGGGTGGCAGCGCTTAGGTTGAGGACATTGAACCCAAAGTAGAATTGATCGCCCGAATGCCAGACACAAAGAAGCTCGACAAAGCCGTCAGGATCATTGACCTCGACAGCGGCAAGGCCAAGGCAGCACTGCTCAAGTCAGAGACTTATTTCGACTTCGACCTGCCACATTACTTCGACTTCTCCCCAA
Organism: Sulfitobacter mediterraneus; assembly: GCF_016801775.1. Lineage (NCBI taxonomy): Bacteria > Pseudomonadati > Pseudomonadota > Alphaproteobacteria > Rhodobacterales > Roseobacteraceae > Sulfitobacter > Sulfitobacter mediterraneus. Next base: position 3,582,620 of record NZ_CP069004.1, read on the forward strand.
CCCTGATGGCTGTGGACGCCAAGTTGGCTGGCAAACCCATCTCTGGCATCTGGAAGTCACCGCCCAGCGACCACGAGGGCGTAAATCACATCATTTTTCACAGCAAAGATGGCAAATATGCGTGGCGACCCCAGGAACTGATCCACCCTGTCATCTATGTGGCCCTTGTGGATGCCCTGACGCAGGCCAGCGGCTGGGGTCTGGTGAAGGATCGCTTCGCGGCCTATGCCGCCAACCCGAAGATCGAGTGTGTGAGCCACCCTGTTGTCACAGACACCGAGCAGAAGGACAAAGCAGCGCAGGTTCTGTCGTGGTGGATGGAGATGGAGCAGCGATCGCTCGAGTTTAGCCTCGATTTCGACCACGTGATCCAGACCGACATCGCCGATTGCTACGGATCGATCTACACCCATACCATTTGCTGGGCCTTGCACGGTAAACCGCTCGCGAAGTCCAAGGAAGGGAAGCAGGATAAGAGCTTGTTGGGCAATCAGTTGGATCGATTGATAGCTTCGTCCCGTCACGGGCAGACCAACGGCATCCCGCAGGGCTCAAACCTGACCAATCTTATTGCTGAGCTGGTTCTGGGCTACGCAGACACGCAGCTCACCGCATTGATCGAGCAAGACGAGATCACTGACTATAAAATCCTGAGGTATCGGGACGACTATCGGATCTTTAGCAACACCCCTGCTGACGGCGAGCGCATTACGAAGTTGTTGGCGGAAGTGCTGCGGGATCTCGGCATGAAGCTGAGCCCCGACAAGACCGCGACGTCCAATCAGATCGTCCAATCTTCGATTAAGCCCGATAAGCTGCATTGGATTGGCAAAGAGAAGAAGAAGCGCAGCCTGATCAAGCATATGCTGCTGATCCATGAGCTGTCTCTGGAGTATCCGAACTCGGGCAGCGTTGCGATTGCCATGTCGAAGTTCCAGCGGCGGGTGGTGAAGCTGGAGGAGCTGAAAGACCCGATTAAGCCGATACTGGCGGTCGCGACGGACGTTGCGCTGCACAATCCACGGGTCTACCCGATCTATGCGGCGATCCTGAGCAGTCTGTTGAGCCATCTGGATGCGGCTGACAGGCAACCGATTGTCACCACGATACTGCAGAAGTTCGAGAAGGTGCCCAACAGCGGTCATCTTCAGCTCTGGATGCAGCGCTTCGCAATTCCGATGCAGATTGATCTGACGACCACAGAGCCGCTGTGCAGCGCCATTGCTGAGGGCGAGTTGCAGCTGTGGAACTCTGACTGGTTGCCGGAGGGGTTTCTGCCGCTGTTGCGGGCCGCGACCTATGTGGATCAGGGCGTGTTGGCAACGCTGAAGCCAGTGATCGAGGCCGAGGAGGTCCAGCTGTTCGGGTATGATTATTAGGTCAAGGGTGTGTGGAAGGTGACAGGCTTCATGCTGAGTTCGATGGTGGGCTGTCTCGGTCCGACGCTGAGGACGTGGCTGCGAGGGATCAAGACTTCATCAGTGCCCAGTATTACTGGCAGTGGCTAGCCGACTACGTGGTCAACAGAAAATACCCCCAAAAAAAACCTCGGCTGGCGTCTGCCGGCCGGGGGTTCCACTTTTCTTTTTTTATCTGGAAGGCAGAAGAGAATTGCCCGCCAACTCAATTTTCGTAACACGTCGAGGCTGAAGGAGGTCGACTAGGAATTGAGAAGGTGGCTCCATCGAACAGTATCCAAGCCGTTGCAAAATTGTTCTAACAATCCAGCCTTTTCTCTCCACTTCCCAACTGAACCCTTGTGCACTGGCATACGCAATTGAGTTGCACTGAGTGTCAAAATTTGATCCGTGCTTAGGTCTGGACGCGCCATTTTAGCGTGCCATTCCAAATCGCAGAAATCTGCCATTTGACGGCCAATGCCCTCGACATTCTCAACCAGTTTTTCGTAACGGACATCAAGTATTTCGCCCGATAACACACTTCTCCAATGTTCCATCGAACTTGCATACAAGTTGAATTTGGCTGCCATCCAATCCCAGTCATAGGTGTATGAAAGAACACTCCCCGAAAAATGAGACCTCCACATTGAGAGCGCGATATCCCTTGGGTCGCGCTGCACATTGATGATTTTGCAGTCAGGGTAGGCCTGCTTCAAAAAACCCACCAGTCGATAGTTCTCCGGCATCTTATCCACATAAGCAGTGGCACTTACGGGCAGATCTGGCAAAAGTCTCTGATCCTGCTTAACCAGTTCGGCTGCAGCTTCAGGCGTGAAAGGAAGATCTTGTTCGATGGTATCACGCAGCAAAAAGCCTGCCGTCCCGCGTTCGCCGAGCGGTACTACATTTGGATGTGCACCCAAAATCGCTTCGACAAGGGTTGTGCCAGACCGGGGTAGGCCAATCACGAAGATAGGTCTGCATGATGATCGACGTGTTTCTTCAACCTTCATAGGCGATGGAAAACGAGCAAGAATGGCGTTTGTAACAGCGGCATCAGCTTCTGCTTCATATGGAAATAGATGAGCCATTTCCTTGTTCGCAAGACCTAGCGTCTTCTCCGCTTCGGCGCTTTCATTATTTGCGGCCAAGGCGGCGGAGAGGGCGTAGAGTAAGGATGCTCGATCTTCCGATTTTTTGGGGGCCTTTTCCAAAGCCTTGCGAATTTTGGGCTCAAGCGCAGCTGCATCCGCATCGGCGAACAAGTGAGCGAGTTGTTCTAGTGCAGCCGAATTGTATTGCTGGATCTCCAAGGCTATCTTGAAATGACGAATACCTTCTTCAGGTTTTCCCATTTCAACGTATTGACTTGCAAGTCGCACTCTTGCTGGGATGTTGTTTGGGTCAAGTTCAACTGCTTTTTGCACGACCCGGAGGGCATCCTGCGATTGCGCCTGCCGCGCAAGTGGAAGACTTAGATTAGTTAACGCCGTTACGTCATTGGGATTGATTTGAAGGACTTTCTGTAGATCAATAATGGCATCTTTGATATGCCCTAGGCGCAAATTGATCGTGCTGCGAAGGTGGTGTATTGTAACAATGCCTGAGCTCTTAGCGATCGCTTCATCCGATGATGAGAGTGCGGCACGCTCTTTGCCTAATCCGAACTCGGCCTGAGCTTTCAAGAACCAGACCTTCCAGTCTTCTGGGCTTTTTTGCACAAGAACGCTTAACAGTTGTACGGCCTTATCTGCCCTTCCAGTCAAGATTAACGTTTGTGCGAGATTCTTCTCTGCATCGGGAAGGGCTGGGTCAATTTCTATCGCTCTTCGAAAGTACTTGATTGCATCTGTTTGTCGTCCAGTTGCGCTCGCTGCGATACCAGCAATATTGAAAGCTACAGCTGAACGTGGGGATTTCTTTGCAGCTGAAAGTGCAGCTTTTAGTGAACGCTTATAACTCCTTTGCTGCAGGTACTTATGCGCATCCTGAACATCTTTTTGGTAAGTCACTTTGCTATGGCCCGCGTTCTATAGTGAAGAGGATGGTATATATCTAATATTTTGGCAATCAAGCGCCGGAGCGATTCCTGGCGGAACTATCTCACATCAAAGGTGTATATTAGTTGCTCTTGCCAAGTTGGTCACCGTCTAGTGCCCTCCTCCACCAACAGCCGCCAAGGCTCGATCTCCAGCGGTGCGGCCAGCTTAGCCAGAACGACAACGGTAGGGTTTCTTACGCCGCGCTCAACGCCGCTCACATAAGTCCTATGCAGCCCACACTCGAAGGCGAGGGCCTCCTGCGAGAGCCCAGCGGCTTCTCGATAATGCTTAAGGTTTCGGCCCACGAGCCTGCGAATTGCCATGCCGAAGGTAGGCGTGATTGCAGACTTTCGATCTACAGACTATGAGTCTCATTTTCAGTGCCGCTTCGAAACTACGCGGGGCGATCGACGGCAAAGCTGGTTAACTAGGAGGCCGGATCATGGGGAGCGACTACAATGATACTTTACTTTGAGCTGTTTATCGTCGGAGTGGGACTGCTCGGCTTCTCACTGGCTTTGCCAACCTACATGATGAAGTTCATGGCCCTCGCCTTGGTTGCCTTCTCAGCCTACTGGGCGGCTGGGGTAATTGGTCTGGACGACTGCCTAGATCCCAAGTCAGGCGAGTACGAACACAGGAACCAGTTCTGGGGCTGCGTGTCTGACCACCTCGAGACCGCCGGTGACCAGCAGGAGCAGGACGTGAGCCAATAAACGTGCTATGTCCGACCCGTGGAACCTGTGCTGAATACTGCCTACGTTGTTGCCGCGCTCGCTGTCTGTTCGCTAGCGGCGGTGATCTGGTACTTGCTGGTGCGTCTGACGGGGCTGGTTGAGGTTGCGATCGTGGACGACGCCATGATCGGTCTCTTCAACTGGATCCTGCATCTGGTTCTCTGAGCGCCACGGTCGGCAGCGGGTCGCCACGGTCGGCAACGGACCGTTCTCAGGTGGTCACAGGAGGCCAGCAGCGGGGCGCAGTACTCGGCAGCCAGCAGACCACACCCGCGACACCCGCCACCGCCGCTACGATCGTCAACAGATACGCTAAAACTGCCCCCGTTTCGGCCCCAGATCCGGCGACCAGTCGGGAAAACCTATAGCAATCAACGACCGTCAAGGTTTCCTACCATCCCAGCCACTTCCAGATAGATCAAAGAACACAACACCCGTCGCACCCGCAGGTACGAAAAGGCCCCAATTTAGGCCCCTGTTGGCGCGTATCGCTACGCGGGTGCATCGGGTGTAGCGGGTGGCCCCCAGCGGTGTGCTAGAGGCCCGGACCACGGTACTAGAGCAGGTCGTAGTTAACGCCATTGGCCCAGTATTCCCAGTCGTCCCGCTTGTTATCCGCCGCCGAGCCCGTCTGAAGGTGCTCCGGACGGCAACATTGCTCGTTGTGGCAGCGATGGCGTATCACGACCCGCTGACTCAGGACTTCCCGATTGACCACGCAGTAGACGAACCTCGCCGCCGCAACCTGTCGCCCCCGGAACCTGATCTTCGGTCGCCGCACCGTCGGTCGCACCCAGCACCCATTGGCGTCGGGCGTGGTCTGCGCCAGAACTGAGTTGGCCCTCGCAAGGGCCTCCTCGTAGTGGTTATCCATGATGTCTTGCAGCCAGACTTCACTTTCATCCTGATAGACGAACACATGGTGGCTCATTGGATCACCTCGATTTCTCCGTGCATCCGGGTTGTGTCGAGGTAATCCGCGATCGGTGTCCCGTCGTGCCCGGTGCCGAAGATCTTTCCGCCATCGACAATGTAGCCCGGGCGAGCCCAGATCGACCTTGCATAGTCTCGGCCCCCCCACTTCACAGTGGACTTAATCCATCTCAGCTCGTTCATCAGATGGCGGGTTTGATTGCCATTACCGTTCAGCTCCTCCCGAACGTAGGTCGCGACAGTCTCCTGCGGCACGACCACAAGCTTCTCAGCGTTCAGATATTCCTCCAATTGGTCGAGGTTGGTCTGGCGGCTCGTCTCCTGCAGTCGCTTCATGATCGGCGTCGCTTGGTCGGTGATGTTCAGGCTCTTCGCGTTGAACGTCGTTGGCAGCTCTCTGGACATCAGAGCGTTATAGAACCGCGCCACGTTGCTCGGATCGTCGAGGAAGGCATGAACGCGCCCAACTAGCTCAGCGAAGGCGTCAGCGTCAGGCCCGCCAGCGCAACCGTCATGGTCAACATCGAAGACAGCGTAGCGCCGCTCACCCGGTTCCATCCAGTCAGGCAGGAAGTTCGAGGTAAAGGCGAAGCATGTGACGTTTCGCGCACGGACCTGCTCCTTGCCCTTCTGCTCAACAAGAATGAACGGATCGGTGATATAGGTCTTTATCGTATTGCCCTTCGACGATCCCTGCTGAAGATGTGTCTCTTCGCAGATCACCAGCTTGCTTCTCAGCAGCGTCGCATTGAACTGCTGGGTCAGCTTATCAACATTGTTCTGAACGGCAGTGTTATGCTCTCCGAACAGCTCGGTCATCAAGCGGCACAAGGTGCTCTTGCCCGTGCCCTTGCTGGCAGAATAGAAGAACGGGGCCCAAGACGGCTTCTCGCTCTCGTTCTGAAGGCAGTAGGCCAGCCAGTTAACGAACAGATCGTGTTCAGCTTCGGTCTGGAAGACGTAGCTGAGGAATTCGTCGATCACATCCGCGTCCAGTGAGTTTATCTTCAGGTCCCGATATGCTGGCTGAACCCAGACATTGGTTGCTACTGCGCCACGCTCGGACACAAGGCGATCAGTACGCCCCGGCAAGCAGACTGAATGCCCGTTCCAGACCTGTATCGATCGTGAGCGGTCGCTGTGCTGTGCCTGAATGAGCTTGCCGTAAAGCCCTTTTAGCAAAGGGGTCGACATCGTGACGTCAGGGTATTCTTCCGAGATGCGGTTTAAGATCATCTGCTCCACGTCGGTGCGTGATAAGGCGCTACCGAGGTAATCTACATCGAAGAACTTATTGTCTTTGCGTACAAATTGCTGCGCGAACACTGTTGCCAGCATCTCGATTTCTTTCTGTGTTTTTTCTCCTGTTTCTGGTTTCTGTGTAGTGGTCATTGATGGTTTACTCCAATCATCGATGACGCCGATTCATTCTTCGGCCCTCGAGAGAGTTAGGCGATTAACCTACGATTGGGTTGCGAAGATCGACTTCAATATCTGCGTGTTCTCTCTATAAGCGTCCCCTGGAAGGCAAGGACGGGCCAAAAGAGTTGAGAATTGCATGGATTGGAGGGGCCAGAGGGCTCCTCTTCGCGCACAGTTGGAGGCGGTGATACAAGCACATGACTGGAGCTAGGTTGCTTCCGGCTAGCCCACCGGTTTCAGCTTCAGGTCCATGATCTTGGTCATCAGCTTGGCTCCCATCATCAGATTGTCATACTGATCGCTGATCCCTTTTTTGTGCTTTGCTCCGTGCATGAGGTTGCAGCGTAGCCGATAGGTTATCCAGACAAGTGCCGTTAGCTTGTCTTTCGGTGTTCCCTGCTGAGCGGCGATAGTCGGTTCAAGGCGTTTTCTGGTCCCGTAATCTTCCCCTACCAATTCATTGAAGTGATCATTGACGCCTGTAGGATCAGCGAAACGGCCTTGATAATAATTCCAGCAAGTTTCGAAGGGCTCGAACTCCACATCTTCCGGTACCCCCTCACAGTACTTCGCTATGAGAAGTCTGCTGGCACTGCGGTTCAAATTCCTCTTATCAAACACGCTCCAGAGGATCATGAAATAATAGGCGGCTAGCTGAACTTCGGGAGGCACGCCAGTGAACTCAGGGCACGACTGGCCCATCCAATTGTCTATTTCCGTTCTGTCGTCCAGAAATACCATTTCTGCTCCCCATTAATTGCCAAAACCACAACCTACGCCAGACCACGCCCGACGCCAATGGGTGCTGGGTGCGACCGACGGTGCGGCGACCGAAGATCAGGTTCCGGGGGCGACAGGTTGCGGCGGCGAGGTTCGTCTACTGCGTGGTCAATCGGGAAGTCCTGAGTCAGCGGGTCGTGATACGCCATCGCTGCCACAACGAGCAATGTTGCCGTCCGGAGCACCTTCAGACGGGCTCGGCGGCGGATAACAAGCGGGACGACTGGGAATACTGGGCCAATGGCGTTAACTACGACCTGCTCTAGTACCGTGGTCCGGGCCTCTAGCACACCGCTGGGGGCCACCCGCTACACCCGATGCACCCGCGTAGCGATACGCGCCAACAGGGGCCTAAATTGGGGCCTTTTCGTACCTGCGGGTGCGACGGGTGTTGTGTTCTTTGATCTATCTGGAAGTGGCTGGGATGGTAGGATTCGAACCTACGGTACACTGTACCAAAAACAGTTGCCTTACCACTTGGCTACATCCCAACTGAGGGGCTAATTAAGGGGACTGGGCGCTGGGTGCAAGCCTGTTTTCGCAAAAAATTACTCCTCGGACGCATTCATATTCAGAAGATCGCGGCGCGCCAGTTCAGCGCGCTCCTGATCGACGATTTTCTCAAGCTCTTTATCGGCTGTTGCCTCCACATCCTGAACCGGTGCTGGGGCAGGGGGGCGGCTTTCTTTTGTTTCCTCGGGGGCGGGCGCCGGCGCTTGCAGGACCGCAGGCAGGTTTTCGATGCGGTAGCCCGGCACAGGCGCTGCCATTCCTGCCCCGTCCAAGGCCGCCTGGGTCAGGCGGATCGCCTCGCTGCGCGCCAGAACGATGCTGGTCTCATTCTGATCAATCCATGCCGCCATCATCAGCGTGATCCAGAAATCATCCACCGATTCAACCCAAACCGACACCTCAGGGCTGTCCAGTACGAAGGGCAGATCGTTCAGAGTCTGCAACGCCAATTGCCGTGCAGCATCCAGATCGGTGTCCGAGGCCACAGACAGCGCAAATGTAAACCGCCGCTCTGCATTGCGCGAAAAGTTCACGATGCGGCTTTTGAAAACGGTCGCATTGGGGATGCGAATGTGATTGCCATCAAAGCTGAGCAAAATGGTGGCGCGGCTGGTCAGGCGGATCACCTTGCCGGTGTCGCCGTTGATCTCGACCGTGTCATTGGGGCGAAACGGCTGGCGGATCGACAGCATGATCGAGGCGATGAAATTCTCCACCGTGTCGCGCACGGCAAAACCGATGGCGAGGCCGACAATCCCGGCCGCACCCAGAATGCCAGACAGCAGTGCCGTTGCGCCCACGATATCCAGCGCCACAACCAGGCCGCCGATCACAAACAGCAGGCGCAGGATCTGGCGGTAGATGTCGGCGATAAAGGCGTTGGGCGACAAGCGATCCCAGGGTTGCCGCATCCGGGCGATGAAGAACCCGGCAAAAACAATCAGGACGAATACGCCGAGCGCAATCAGCGCCAGCGGCAGGAAGGCCACCAATTGCGTGGCGCGGGCCTTGAACCGGTCCACCGCGGGGTTCAGGCGGCGGGCCACATCCGTGGTCTCGAACACCTCGTTCTCGATCGCGACCACCCCCTCAACCCGGCCAACCAGCTCGGTCAGGCGGACTGCGGTTGCCGTATCCAGCGTGGTGCCGCGCAGGGTGACAATGCCGGAGGATACCGTGACGCTGATGTCTTCATAGCCCTCCAATTCCCCAAGAATATCGCGAATTCGGGTGGCAATGGCGGCATCGGCGCTGGCGTTGTCTTCGATGGCGATGGTGCCATTGGGTTGATCCACGCTTTGCGCGAGGGTGGCAAAAGGCAGGAACAGGCACAAGATCAGGGCAAATAGGCGCATAACAAATTCCGTGGTAAAATTCGCCCCGATCTTAGGTTGCGGCCCTAGCTTTGACAATCAATCAGGATCGCCCCGGACCGCACGGCGGCTTCCACCGCCTCATGGGCGCGGGCGGTTTCGGCAAGCGGATAGATTTTGGCAACCGGACAATCCAATGCACCTTCGGCCAACGCGTTGTGCAGCCGCGTGATGGTCTGGTCCCGCTCGGCCGGGGGCAGCAGATAGATAAGAATGATATCGATGGTCACGGCCTTAAACAGCAGCGGATAGAACGGCAGCGTTGGTGACAGCTCCTTGGCCGCGCCATAGGCGGCGATCCGGCCATTTGGCGCGATCACCTCGGTGTCCATGGCGATGTTGATGCCAAACTCCACTTCGACAATGGTTTCGACAAAAGCGCCATCATTGGCCGCCAAAACCTGTGCGGGCAGATCATCGGCGCGGTAGTCGATCACATGGTCTGCGCCAGCCGCCCGGACCGCATCCATATCTTTGGGGCTGCAGGTCGCGATCACCCTTGCACCGCCCCATTTGGCCAGTTGCACGGCGAGCAGACCAACGGTGCCTGCACCGCCCTGAACCAAAACAGTCTCACCGGCAACATCTCCGCCACCAAAGACGGCATGGCACGCCGTCAGCCCGGGAATGCCAAGACTGGCGCCGGTTTCAAAACTCACCGCGTCGGGCAGAGGTACGGCTTGCTGCGCGGGCAGGGTAATGTGGCTGGCCGCGGTCCCAAAGGGGCGTTGCCACTGGCCGTTCCAGATCCACACCCTTTGCCCGATGCGGGCCGCATCCACGCCTGCGCCCACGGCGATCACTTCGCCTGCTCCGTCACTGTGCGGGATGATCTGGTCAAAGGCAGGTTTGGTCACACCGGGCCGCCCGCCCGCGCGGGATTTGACATCGGAGGGGTTAACGCCGGAATAGACCAGTTTGACCATGACCTCCCCCGCCGCCGGATCGGGGCAGACCACCTCGGCGGGCTTCAAGACGTCTGCGGCGCTTCCGAAGCGGTCATAGGTGATGGCTTTCATGGTTTGGTCCTTGAATGGGGGATGTGTCGCGGACTACCCTGATGCAAAGGAGAGACCCATGCAATTCCTTCGGACCGATGATGCCCATTTTGACGGGCTGAGCGATTATGCCTTTTCCCCCAACTATCTGAAGGTGGATGACACCGAAGGCGGCCAATTGCGGGTGCATTACCTTGATGAAGGGTCGCGCGGTGCCGCGCCTGTGCTGTTGATGCACGGGGAGCCGACGTGGAGCTATCTTTACCGCCACATGATCCCGCCTTTGGTGGATGCCGGGCACAGGGTGATTGCGCCGGACTTGATCGGCTTTGGCCGGTCGGACAAGCCCACCGAATTGAAAGATTACACCTACCAGCGGCACGTCGACTGGATGATGTCCGTTGTGCAGCAGCTGGACTTGCAGGAGATCACGCTCTTTGCGCAGGACTGGGGCGGGCTGATCGGCCTGCGGCTTGTTGCCGCGATGCCGGATCGTTTTGCCCGCATCGTTGTCGGCAACACCGCGCTGCCCACAGGTGATCAACCGATGAGCAAGGCGTTTGAAAGCTGGCGGGACTACGCGCTGAGCGTGCCGGAGTTCAACGCAGGCCGGATCGTCTATGGCGGCACCACGTCCAAGCTGACCGAGGCCGAGGTTGCCGCTTACAACGCGCCATTCCCCGATGATCGGTATCAAGCGGGCGCGCGCAAGTTTCCGGCACTGGTGCCCAGCACACCGGATGATCCCGCAGCCCCGGCAAACCGCGCGGCGTGGAAGGTGCTTTCGGGATTGACCCTGCCGGTCCTGACCACTTTTGGCGCGGACGACAAAATCATGGCAGGGGTGGAAAAGATCTTTCAAACCCGGATGACCGGCGCGGCGGGGCAGGACCATGTGATCTTGCCGGACGCAGGCCATTTCCTGCAAGAGGACGTCGGCCCCGAACTGGCGCGGCGGATCAACGCCTTTGTTGAAAAGACCCGCTGAGCGGCGGTGGTGCTTTCGTCAAGTCTTTGAAATCGGATATCTTATTCGCGGATCTCATGGGCGGCCACGCCCCAGACCCGCGCCTTGGGCGCCCAGCCTTTGTAGCCGCCTGATCGCAACTCGCACCATTCGGTGCTGCAATCGCCAAGCCGAGCCACAACACCAATTTCCAAAGCCGCCGTCACCGGTGCATTGGGGTCAGGGCGCACATGCAGCGGCAACATGTCTTGCTCAACCAGAACCGTGCGTGTGCCCGAAAGCAGCGAATAATGCACCCAGCCGCCCATGCCGTCACGGTCTTCGACGCGGCGCCAATGACCATGCTCTGCGGTAATGCGCAGCGGCATATCGCGGCGCTTGAAAACCCAGTCGATCCGATGCGACAGGGACGGGCCGCGCCGCACATTGCCTTCCGAGGCTTTCATTGACACGAACCGCGGGAGCGGCAGATGGGTCACTGATCCGGTTTCCCCTGCCTGTACCGGTCCATGCGGGGCGAATGCCACAAGGGCCAGCGCCAGAACGGCGCTTTGCAACTTTGTCATGATCATGGGTGCTGCCTGCACTGTCATACTGATTTGTTTGCTCTTTTGCGGCGCGGGGTTCTTGTGCCTCGTCGCTGCATGAGACACCATGCCTTTCAAATAGACTGAGGCCAAGGCCGGGGAGATAAGCATGGCAAAGAAACGGTTGAGTGTTGTAGTCACGCGACGGTTGCCAGATGCCGTGGAAACACGGCTGTCCGAACTTTTTGACGTGCGGCTGCGCGAAGACGACACGCCAATGACCCGAGGTGAACTGATCGAAGCGGTGAAAACTGCCGATGTTCTGGTGCCGACTGTCACAGACGAGATTGACGCGGCCATGATCGGCCAGGCGGGCGAACAGCTCAAACTGATTGCCAATTACGGGGCCGGAGTGGACCACATTGATGTGGCCACTGCCCGTCAACGCGGCGTGCTGGTCAGCAACACACCGGGCGTTCTGACCGATGATACCGCTGATATGACCATGGCCCTGATCCTGTCGGTGACGCGCCGCATGTCCGAGGGCATGGCGCAGATGCAGAAAGGCACATGGTCCGGTTGGGCACCCACCGCCCTGCTGGGCGGGCGCGTCAGCGGCCGGCGGCTTGGCATTCTGGGCATGGGCCGGATTGGACAGGCCGTGGCACGCCGCGCGGCGGCCTTTGGCATGCAGGTGCATTATCACAACCGACGCCGCCTGCATGAGCAGATCGAAGCGGATCTGGACGCAACCTATTGGGAAAGTCTGGACCAGATGGTGGCGCGGATGGATGTGATCAGCATCAATTGCCCGCACACCCCCAGCACCTTCCACCTGATGAACGCGCGGCGCTTGAAGCTGATGAAACCCGATGCGGTGATCGTGAACACCTCGCGCGGAGAGGTGATCGACGAAAACGCCCTCACCCGGATGCTGCGCGCAGGCGAGATCAAGGGCGCGGGGCTGGACGTTTATGAACACGGCACGCAAGTCAATCCGCGCTTGCGCGAGTTGGAGAATGTCGTGCTGCTGCCGCATATGGGATCGGCCACTGTCGAAGGCCGGATGGAGATGGGCGAGAAAGTGATCATCAACATCAAGACCTTTGATGACGGTCACCGCCCGCCGGATCAGGTTGTCCCTTCGATGTTGTAGGGCGGCGGCGCGGGCAAGCCCGCATTCGATTTATGAAGGGATGAAGGGGCTTTGCCCCCTCAAACTCCCCCAGAGTATTTTTGAGCCAAAAAGGGCAAAGGAGTGATGTCATGAGATTTGCTTTGGTCGGACTTGCCTTGTGTCTTGGATCAGCTGCGACCGCGCAGCAGGTGGCTGACAGCGTCGCGCCTGAGGCGTCAGGGGCAGGGGTCTTTGCAGATCTTCCCGCGGGACTGGCAGCATCCGCCGAGGCCAAGGCGCAGGGGCGGCCCGTGGTGGCGGACAATTGGATGGTCGCGGCGGCCAATCCCCATGCGGTGCAGGCCGGTGCAGATGTGCTCGCGGCGGGCGGCACGGCGGCAGATGCCCTGGTGGCTGTGCAGGCCATGTTGGGTTTGGTTGAGCCGCAAAGCTCTGGTCTGGGCGGCGGCGCCTTTCTGGTTTGGTATGATGCCAAGTCGGGCGCGGTGACAACATTGGATGGCCGGGAAACCGCACCCTTGGCCGCGACACCGCAGTTGTTTCAGGATCAGGACGGCGCGCCGCTGAAGTTTTTCGATGCGGTTGTGGGCGGACGGTCCGTTGGCACGCCCGGCACGCCGGCGCTGATGGCGGACGTACATGCCCGCTGGGGCAATCGCGACTGGGCGTCTTTGCTGGCCCCGGCACAACAAGTGGCGCAGGACGGGTTTGCCGTATCGCCGCGATTGGCCAAGCTGGTGGCCGGAGATGCCATGCGTTTGGCAACTTCGCCTGACACCGCAGCCTATTTTCTTCCGGAGGGGGCGCCGATTGAAGTGGGGGCCACCCTGCGCAATCCGGCCTATGCGCAGACACTTGCCACATTTGCCAAGGAGGGCGCGGGCGCGTTTTATGGCGGTGCCATCGGGCGCCAGATCGTGGCGGCCGTTCAGGGCGCAGAGGGCAATCCGGGTGTACTGTCCGAGACGGATCTGGCGATCTATCAGGTCAAGGAACGCGCCGCCGTTTGCGCGCCCTATCGCGGCCATGAGGTCTGCGGCATGGGGCCGCCCTCCTCGGGCGCTGTGGCGGTTGGGCAGATCCTTGGGCTGCTTGAAGGCTCCGACCTGAGTGCCGGACCGCTTGACCCAGAGGTGCGCCGCCTGATGGGGGATGCGGGGCGTTTGGCCTTTGCAGACCGCGGCCGGTATCTCGCGGACAGCGATTATGTGCCCGTGCCGGTACAGGGATTGCTGGAGCCGGGCTATCTGGCGGAGCGGGCGAAACTGCTGGATGGGGATGCGGCCTTGACCGAGGTTGCACCGGGCAATCCGGAATTTGATCATGCACTGAACTGGGCCGATGACGCGGCGATTGAGCTGCCGTCGACCAGCCATGTGTCGATTGTTGACAGCTATGGCAATGTGGCCAGCCTGACCACGACCATTGAAAACGGTTTTGGATCACGCGTCATGGCGGGTGGTTTTCTGCTCAACAATGAGTTGACAGATTTTTCCTTCCGTTCGCACCGCGACGGGGTGCCGGTGGCCAATCGGGTGGAGCCCGGCAAGCGGCCCCGCTCTTCCATGGCACCAACCATCGTGCTCAAAGATGGCAAACCGGTGCTGGCCGTGGGCAGCCCGGGCGGAAGCCGCATCATCGGCTATGTGGCGCAAGCCATTGTCGGGGTGATCGACTGGGGGCTCGACGTGCAGCAAGCGGTGATGGTGCCTCATGCCGTTAACCGCTTTGGCACCTATGATCTGGAGGCGGGCACACCGGCCGAAACGCTTGCCGCCCCGCTCGAAGCGATGGGATTTGAGGTGAACGCGCGGGGGCTGACCTCCGGTCTGCATCTGATTGCCATTGGCAATGATCTGCAGGGCGGTGCCGATCAGCGCCGCGAAGGCATCGCATACGGAGAATAAGGGGAGAGACACCATGGGAGATGCCAGAGCTTTGCCGCGCAACGAAGAGGGGATCGCCACCGTCGTGGGGATCTTGAAGCAACAGTTTGGCGAGCGGTTGCAAACAGGTCATTCGATCCGCGAACAGCATGGCCATACCACCACCTGGATCGAAAACCAGATGCCAGATGCGGTGGTGTTCGCCCAATCCACGCAAGAAGTTTCGGACATTGTCAAAGCCTGCGCCGCCCATAAGGTGCCGGTCATTGCCTATGGCACAGGCACCTCACTGGAGGGGCATGTGAATGCACCCGCGGGCGGCATTTCCGTGGATCTCAGCCAGATGGATCAGGTGCTTGAGGTCAATGCAGGCGATCTTGATTGCCGGGTGCAGCCGGGCGTGACCCGCGAGGCGCTCAATACCTATCTGCGGGATCAGGGGCTGTTCTTTCCCATCGATCCTGGCGCCAATGCCTCGATCGGGGGGATGACGGCGACGCGGGCCTCGGGCACCAATGCGGTGCGCTATGGCACGATGAAGGACAACGTGCTGAGCCTTGAGGCAGTGATGCCCGATGGCACGGTGATCCGCACCGCCAGCCGGGCACGAAAATCTTCGGCAGGTTATGATCTGACCCGGCTTATGGTCGGCTCAGAAGGGACGCTGGGCATGATCACGGAAATCACCCTGCGTTTGCAGGGCATACCCGAGGCGATCTCGGCGGCGCGATGTTCCTTTCCCAGTGTGGAGGCTGCCTCAAAAACCGTGATGGCGGTGATCCAATATGGCCTGCCTGTGGCGCGGATCGAATTGATGGATGCGCAGCTTGTGAAGGCGGTGAACGCCTATTCCAATCTGTCCCTGCCGGAAACGCCGCTGCTCTTGCTAGAGTTTCACGGATCCGAAGCCGGGGTGGCAGAACAGGCAGAAACCTTTGGCATGCTGGCCGAAGAGGAAGGCGGCACCGGCTATGAGGCCACCGCAACCTTGGAGGAGCGGAACAAGCTATGGCAGGCGCGTCATGATGCCTATTGGGCGATGATCCAAGCCTGTCCGGGCCGCAAGGGCATTGCCACTGATGTCTGCGTGCCGATCTCGCGCTTTGCCGAAGCTGTGACGGCAGCAGAAACCAAGGCGACAGAGATGAACCTTTTTGCGCCGATTGTGGGTCATGCAGGGGATGGCAATTTCCATGCCTCCATCATGATCGACATGGAAGATGCTGATGAAGTAGCCCGCGCGGGGGGTTTTGTGAGCTGGCTGAACGAACTTGCCATTTCGATGGACGGCACCTGCACGGGCGAACATGGCATCGGGCAAGGCAAACGCCCCTATCTGGTCAAGGAGTTGGGTGCAGGCACCGTGGGTATCATGGGCGCGATCAAAGCCGCGATTGACCCGGACAACATCATGAACCCGGGCAAGATTTTGCCAGAGTGACTGGTCGGCGTATCCTGCCGTTAACCTGCACGTGCCAAACGAAAATTCGAACGCCCTTGCGGTGCGGCGGCGGGGGTCTCTGACAGGGCCAAGGCCGAGGCAGGCAATGACAGCGTAAAGGTCGTGCCAGCGCCCAGATAGCTGCGCACCTTGATGTCGCCACCATGGGCAATGGCCAGCCGTTTGCAGATCGCCAGACCAAGGCCGGTGCCGCCTTCGGATCTTGTGTCAGCGGTCTCAACCTGTTGGAAGGCTTGGAAAATGCGGTCCAGATGTTCTTCGGGGATGCCGCAGCCATTGTCGCGCACTTCGATGGTGAACCCGGTCTTGGACATTTGCGCGGACAGCGAAATCTGCGAGCCGTTGGAAAACTTCACCGCATTGCCCACCAGGTTGATCAAGATCTGCAAAATCCGTCCGCGGTCCGCAAAGGCGTCGATCTGTTCGGACTGCACATCCAGTGCAATGGACTTGTCCTGCGCGAGTTTCTCAAACTGGTCGGCGACCTGATCCAGCAGGGCAGGCAGCGGGAAGATATCTCTGGTCAGCTTGGCGTCGTCCAGTTCCATGCTGGTGTAATCGAGGATCTCGTTGATCAGCGTCAAAAGGTGATCCGCAGCAACCGTGATTTTCTGCCCGTAGAGCTCGGCCTGTTCGCCGATCGGGTTCGGTCCGGGCACAGCCGTCGTTCCATTTCGGGCGGCAATTTTCTCGTGGTGGTCCTTGAGTTTGGTCACGATGCCGGCATACCCCAAAACAATGGTCAGCGGGGTGCGCAGCTCATGGCTCAGAACGCTCATGAATTCGGATTTGGCACGGCTGGCCTCTTCGGCGGCATTGCGTGCTTCGGTCAGTTCCTTGATGCTTTCCATGCGAATGCGGCTTTCCACGGCATAGCTCAGAAACCCGCCGACAACGATCAAAACAGCTGTGCCCGCAATCGCCAGCGCCAAAATCTTGAAGGCTTCGGGGTTCACAAATTCACCTGAAATGTTCAACGGCTCGACGTGAAAGGCGGTCATGCCGGTGAAATGCAGGCTGACGATACCAACGGTCAACGCGCCTGTCATTTGAAACTCGCTCCAACGGGTGCTCTTGCTGCCAAGGCATAAGGCCACTGCCGCAAAAATCACTGCAAGCACAATTGAAATCGCGAGAAAGCTTTTGTCCCAATAAACAACGCCCTGCACACGATAGGCGATCATTCCGGCGTAATGCATTCCGGCAATGGCAAGCCCGAGGATCGCACCGCCAAACGCCGGGGCGAAGCGCGTCTTGGACAGGCTGGCAAACAGCACGCCGACAGTGCTGCCGGCGATTGCGATGATCAGGGATACGATAGTCAACGTGTAGTCAAAGTTCACGGGCGCACCGGGTCGATAGCCAAGCATCGCAATGAAATGGGTGCACCAGATTGTTACGCCTGCGGTCAGGGCCGTCAGAAAATGCCACGAAATCGCGCGGTGTTTGGGCCGCATCTGCGCAGATTTATAAAGCCGCGATGTGACCCAGCTGCCGAAGGCACATAGAAGTCCGGCCACGAGGACCAGGCTGAGATCGTGTTCGACGGTGATGCAGGAAATGACATTTAACATAAAAAGGGCTACCGGGGTCGACAATAATTGCCGCGCCAATTTTGCAGGGCAATGTGTTCGCAGTGTGGCGGTTTGCTGCCGTTATTTTGTTGCCATGATAAATATATCGGTCACATGCTGCGATCTTCTGAGCCGCTGTCGGCTGCAACCCAAACAGAAAAGGATCGCGCTGCACGGTCTTGCCCGCCATCGCCAATATCGGTCAAATTTGACCCATCGAGGTCACTTAACGTCACCATGCCGCAGCGCAGGTCGGTTTTTTAACATGTTGGGTCGGCTGGTGCCCGCGTATTCTAGGGCCAATCCGTAAAACAGGATCAATTGAGATCAAAGGAATCGTCAAATGAAAACGCAAGTCAAAGCATTGGTCGTGGGCGGGGGTGCTGTCGGCACGTCCATTGCCTATCACCTCGCCCGTGCGGGCTGGGATGATGTTATGTTGCTGGAACGGGATGAACTGACATCCGGCTCCACCTGGCATGCGGCAGGGCTGCTGCCGTATTTCAACATGTCCTATGCCACGACGCATATTCATGACTACTCCATCAAGTTCTACAAAACCCTTGAGGAAGAGACCGGCCTGAACGCCGGTTTTGCCGTCGTTGGCAACCTGCGCATGGCCCAGACAGACGCGCGCATGGACGAATACATGCTCTACGCCTCCACCGCCGAAACCTGTGGTGTGCCCTATGAGTTCATGACCCCTGATGAGGTAAAGGCCAAATGGCCGTTGATCCGCACCGAGGATCTCAAGGGCGCGCTCTATCACCAGACCGACGGCTACATTAACCCGGCCGATGTCACCATGGCGATGGCCAAAGGCGCCCGTCAGCGCGGCGTGATGATTGAACGCAAATGGCAGGCCGATGCTTTCCATTGGAACGGCGAAGCCTGGGAAGTCACCGCAACCAAGATGATTGAAAAGGGCGGCAACCTTGTGCCCTCCGACGAACAGATCGTCATCACCGCCGAACATGTGGTGACCGCCAGCGGCAACCACGCACAGCGCACGGCCAAGATGCTGGGCATCAAAATGCCCGCGATCCCGGTTGAGCACCAGTTCATCGTCATGGATCAAGACCCCGAGCTGGTGAAGTTTCGCGGTGAAGGCAATGCCGAACACCCCGTCATCCGCGACGCCGACGCGCAATCCTACGTGCGCGAGGAACGCGGCGGCTGGATCCTGGGCGTCTATGAAAAAGACGCGCCAGCACGCTTTGAATATGGTGTGCCTGACAGCTTCCGCGCGGATCTGTTCCAACTGGATCTTGAGCGGATCGAAGACCAATATGCCGCGATGATCCACCGCGTGCCTTCCTGCGAAGATTGCGGTCTGAAGGACGATTTCAACGGTCCGATCTGCTATACCCCCGATGGCAACCCGCTTGTCGGTCCCGCACCGGGCCTGCGCAACATGTGGCTGGCGGAAGGCTTCTCCTTTGGCATCACCGCTGCGGGCGGCACCGGCTATTACCTTGCGCAGATGATGGTCGAGGGCGAAGCCGAGATCGACATGGCGTCGCTTGACCCCAAACGCTACGGCGATTGGATGACAACCGAATTTGCGGCGCGCAAAAACGAAGAGTGCTACGATCACGTCTATATCCTGCACCACCCGGACGAAGAGCGCCCCGCCTGCCGTCCGCTGCGCACCTCGCCGGCCTATGACCGCCAAGCCGCACGCGGCGCCCAATTCGGCTGGGTCAACGGCTGGGAACGCCCCAACTATTTTGCCCCCGAAGGGTTCAACGACCACGACAGCCGCAGCTTCCGCCGTGGCGGTTGGTGGCAATACGCGGTGGAAGAGGCCAAGGCCGTGCGCGAAGGTGTGGGCCTGATCGACGCCACAGCCTTTACCAAACATGTGGTCAAAGGACCGGGCGCAACCCGCTTCCTCGATTGGTTCACCTGCAACAAGCTGCCTTCCGTGGGCCGGATCAACCTGACCTATGCGCTGACCTCCCATGGCACCACGCGCACCGAATACACCATCGTGCGCACCGGACAGGACAGCTACTATCTGGTTTCTGCCGGGGCATGGACGGCCTACGACAGTGACTATCTGCGCAAGGCGATCGAGGACAAAGCGCCCGAATTTGGCTACATCGAATGCCACGATGTGACCACGCAATGGGGTGTCTTTGCCATCGCAGGTCCAAAATCCCGCGATGTTCTCAAAGAGATCATCAAGGACGCCGATCCCGAAACCGCCCTGTCGAACAAGCGGTTCCCTTGGCTGACCATGCGCAACATCGAACTGGGCATGTGCCCGGTCAAGGCGATCCGCGTGGCCTATACCGGCGAGCTGGGCTGGGAATTGCACCACCCTATCGAGATGCAGAACTATCTCTTTGATCAGCTTGAGAAAGCTGGCGAAAAGCACGGGATGAAGCTGGTCGGCGCACGGGCGCAAAACTGGCTGCGTCAGGAAAAGTCCTACCGTGCCTTTGGCACCGAACTGGGCCGCGACGCGACCCCGCTTGAGGCCGATCTGCCACGTTTTGTTGACCTGAGCAAAGACTTCTACGGCAAAGAAGCGATGGAAAAGACCGGCATCCGCGCCAAATGCGTCACCCTTCTGATCGACGGGCCAGACGATGCCGATCCATGGGGCCGTGAGGTGCTTTATGTCGACGGGGAACGCACGGGCCGTTTGACATCCGGCGGCTATTCCGTGGCCTTCGGCAAATCCATCGGCATGGGCTACGTCAAGCCAGAACATGCGGTGGTTGGCACCAAGCTGAAGGTCAAAATGTTTGATCAGCTCTGGGATGCCGAAATTGTCGAAGACAGCCCCTATGATCCGAAAAACGCAACCATTCGCGTAGACGGTTAAGCAAAACGCAGGCCGGGCATTCCGCCCGGCTTACCCACCCTATCCGCCAGAGATCTTAGGGCGCAGCCCGCCGCGCAACCCATTCGTTCCAGTCCTCTGCCGATCCCCCAAAAGCATTCAAATCCACCTCACCGGCAATCCCCGGAACGGCGCCTGTTGCGGTGTATTGCCAGAACCTCCAATTTTGGCCGGGATAGGCCTCCGCCGGTGTTTTGGCCGTGGTGCGCAGCCAGAAATCATAGTCCTGAAACAGCCCCAACCCATTCTCCGAAAAGAACTTGGGCGTGGTGTAGATGATTGGCCTCTGCCCGTAATGGCCCTCAACGATCCGCAGCCATTTGCGCATCTGCGCCCGCACCTCGGCGGCTGGTGGGCGCACATGGGCACAGGTGGGTGAAAAGGGGTTCCATTCCATATCCAGAACCGGCGGCAGGGCACCGGCCGTGCGGGGAACATTGCGAATGAACCACGCCGCCTGCACCTCAGGCGCCGTGCAGAAATAATAGAAATGATAAGCGCCGCGATACATCCCCGCACGGCCCGCGCCGCGCCAATGGCTCTTGAAAGATGGATCTAGCAGATCACCACCCTCTGTGGCCTTCAGAAAGGCAAAGTTCACCCCGTTGCGCCGGGCGGTGTTCCAGTTGATGCTCTTTTGAAACCGCGCCGCGTCAATCCCGTGCACGGCAAAGCGCGAGGGCTTGGGATTGGCAAAATCAACCGGATCCGTGTCGCCAAACCGGGCGGGAAACAAAACCCCCGGCTCTGCCGGTGGCCCGCTGGATCCGCCGCAAGCTGCAAGGGCAAGAAGGGCAAGGAAAGCAAGGCACCGAAACAAACGCATGATCAAATCTTTCGCGACACAAAAGCCAGGTTGTTGGCGGGCATCTCAATGGTCTGCACCGCCGTCAGCCCAGCATCCCCAAGCCAACGCCTCATGTCGAGCGTATCTTTGTAACCGATGGCCGGATCGGCGGTGCGCAGCTGATCGTGAAACCGCACATCGCCTTCGCTGGTCAACCGGCCCTCGCGTTTGAACGGGCCGTAAAGGACCAGCACTCCCTGCGGCCTCAGTGCCTTCGCCGCCTCGGTGATCACGGTCCGCACCTCGGCCTCGGATATCAGATGCAGAAGGTTCACCAGAACAATCAGATCAAACGGAGCATGGGCGTCATGCCATCCAGCCTCCGCTGCGTTCAGATGCGCGGCAGGGGCCACGTTGGACAGGCCCGCCTCGGCCACATGGGCATCAATACTGGCGCGGCGCTCCGCTTCAATATCTGTCGGCTGCCAGTGAAGGCCCGGTAGGGCGGTGGCAAATTCCACGATATGCTGTCCCGTGCCGCTGGCAATCTCCAGCGCCCGCCCTGTCTTGGGGGCATGATCCAGCAGCAGATTGCGCAGAGCCTGTGCATTGCGGGCCGCCGCCGGCGCGTGCAGTTTTGCGCCATCTTGGGCGATGGCCACGCTGGCGGTTGAGGGCAGCTTGCGTGTCATCTGCGCAACCGATCCGGCAAGAGCTGCGCCACCAGATCGTCGGGCAGGGCAGATGTCACCCCGCGCACCAGATCAGCCAGCAATTGTGATGCCGCCGGAGCTGTCTGAAAACCGTAACCGCCTTGTCCGGCGCACCAGACGAAACTCTCATCCTCAGGATCAGGCCCCAAAACCAGCGCCTTGTCCGGTGCAAAACTGCGCAGCCCTGCCCAAGACGCCAACAACCGTGTAACCGGTGTGCGCACCATGCCTTCATACCGCGCCAACCCCTCGGCCAGCACCATATCGTCGGCCCATGCATCCTGCGGCGCAACCACGTCTTCATCGGCGGGAGAGACCAGCAGTGCACCCGCATCGGGCTTTGCGTACCAGCTTTCGCCAAC
Organism: Sulfitobacter mediterraneus; assembly: GCF_016801775.1. Taxonomy (NCBI): domain Bacteria; kingdom Pseudomonadati; phylum Pseudomonadota; class Alphaproteobacteria; order Rhodobacterales; family Roseobacteraceae; genus Sulfitobacter; species Sulfitobacter mediterraneus. The sequence goes on from NZ_CP069004.1 coordinate 3,605,088, forward strand.
GCCAAAGAACATCGGCCAATTTTGCGGATCTAGCCCATCCGGCGCTGGAATGCGTGCCATGGACCGGCGGCGCGGCGTGATCCCTATCGGCGCAATGCCTGCGGCCTGCGCCACCTCATCGGCCCATGCCCCTGCCGCATTGACCAGCTTGGCCGCGCCATAGGTCTGGCCTGCAGCCACAACCTGCCAACCATCCGCCTGACGGGTGATTGCCGTGACCTCCGCCTTGGTGACAATTGCGCCGCCATTGCCCCGGATCTGCCGAATGAAATCCTGCATCAAACGGTCGGTGTCGATGTCATAGCCGGCCTCGTGATAGCCAGCGAATGTGAACTTGGCCGGATCAAGGATCGGGACCAGTTGCATCGCGCGGTTCTTGGAAATCCGGTCGATCCCCATGGTGACCACATCATCCTCAAACGCGTCCGCCTCATCATCGCGGGCGATGATCATCAATCCGCGCGGGCTGAGATATCCGCCGTTGGCCTCGCGGTGGTAGGCGGCGCTGGCCTTGTTCAGCGCAATGGTGCTGGGCAGTCCATAGTTCTGCTCAAACATCGCGGCAGACCGCCCCGATGCGTGATAGCCGGTGGCCTGTTCCCGCTCCAGAACGGTGATGCGGAAATGCTCAGACAGCCGCGCCGCTGCTGACAACCCGGCGATGCCGCCGCCAATAACGACAATATCACTCACCCTGTTCCTCCAACCGGTCTGTGGCCGGGGGCGGGGTGACTGAAAGCGCGGTGATCTGATCATAAAGCGCATCGGACATCACATAGCTCAGCGCCGCCAGCGATGGCTGCAATTGCGCCCCGCTGCGGGCGGAAATGATCGGCGAGGGTGCGGTGGGATGCCGGGCCACCCAAGCCACGGCCAATGTTGCGGGATGTACGCCAACCGCCGCCGCGATCTGTGTCAGCCCCCGTGCCGCATCATGCATCTGTTGCTGGCCATATCGCGCGGCATAGCGGCTGTCTTGCGCCAGACGCCCTTCGTCATCACCCGCCGCATATTTCCCGGTCAACAACCCTCCGCCCAGCGGCGAATAGGGCGCGACGAGAATGCCCAGATCATCCGCCATTGGCAGGATCTCGACCTCGGCCTGTCGCTTGACCAGATTATACATCGGTTGCAGCACCGCGATCTCAAGATCAAACTTGGCCGCGATGTTTGCGGCCTTGACCACCTGCCAGGCGGCAAAGTTCGACAGGCCGATGTGCCGGACATGTCCACGTTCTTTCAGTCCGGCGAGGGTCTCAAAACTTTCGTGCATGTCAGTGTCTGGATCAAACCGGTGCAGGTACAGCACGTCCAGCGTGTCGAGACCCGTCCGCTGCCGCGAAGTTTCCGCCGAGGCCAGCAAGTTGTCCCGTCCCGCACCGCCATCATAGGCGGCCTTGGTCGCAATGATCAGATCTTCGCGGCGGTCCTGAACGAACCGTCCCAGAAGGGTCTCTGAGGCGCCACCTGTGTAAACATGTGCCGTGTCAAAATGGGTGATGCCCGCCGCCAGACAGGCGTCAAACATCTCGCGCGACTGCGCTTCATCGGCGCGTCCGCCAAATTGCATCGTGCCAAAGGCAAAGCGGCTGGCGGGGGTGCCATTGGGGCTGGTCAAGGTCTGTTTCATAACGCGACGGTGGCATGCGGCGCGGAGCGGTGCAATGGGGCGCGGCTCTACTCTTCGGACTTTTCCAATGCCCGTTGATATGCAGGCCGGTTCTGGATCATCTGCACAAACCCGGCCAGCGCGGGAAAGTCCTTGGCCCGCTCTTGCCGCATCGCAATCTCCGCCGGAAAGCTCAGCATGATATCCGCCGCGGACAGGCTGTCTTGCACAAAATGCCCCGAGGGGCGCACAAGGCTGTTCATATAGCGATAATGGTTGTCGAGCTCTGCCGTGATGCGCGGATGCAGCGGTTTGCCCGCATCGCCCAAACGCCCCACGTAAAGCTTCAGCAAGATCGGTGTCATGGCCGAGCCTTCGGCGAAATGCATCAGCTCCAGATGCCGCAGATAGGCTGGCGTGTCCCGCTCCGGAATCATTTCCGGCGCGTAACGACCGCATAGGACTTCGACAATCGCCGCACTTTCGGTGATCAACGTGCCGTCCAGCTCGATCATCGGGGATTTGCCCAAGGGATGCACCAGCTGCAACTCGGGCGGGGCCAGATTGGTCTGCGCATCACGTTTGTAATGGGCGATGGTATAGGGCTCGCCCAGTTCCTCCAGCAGCCACAAAATGCGGTGCGAACGGGATCGGTTGAGATGGTGAACATGGATCATGGCATGGACTTTCAAATGCGGCTGTTGTCAGTCTAGACCCAGATCAGGGAATGAAAAGGGACGCAGTGAAATGATTGTTCAAGATCACAGACAATTGCGCGGTACAGAACGCGACGCTGCCGGTCCGGGCTGGACCAGCCTGCGGCTTTTGGTGAAGTCCGATGGCATGGGGTTTTCCATGACCGAAACCCATGTACTGCCCGGCGCCGTGCTGCGGCTGGAATACAAACACCATATCGAGGCCTGCTATTGCATCGGCGGGGCAGGGACGGTGATTGAACTGGACAGCGGCACGCGCCACGAGATCACGCCCGGGGTTCTTTATGCGCCTAATGCCCATGACCGGCACGAGGTGCATGTGCCCGAGGACGGCGAGGCGCTGCATCTGATCTGCGTGTTCTCACCGGCGCTTCAGGGCGATGAGGTGCATGGGCCAGATGGCAGCTATGCCGCGCCGGAGGGATGAACTGACCCTTCTGTATCTCTGCTTTGCTATATTGCCCCCGTCAGGCGCCTTGGCCAAGGTCGCTGACGGGGCGGTGTATGGCGTCTGAGCCTTGTGGCAATGACCACGTTTGCTAGCGAGCCAGCACCGTCTCTCTTCATCATCTCGAACAGTTGCATGTGGCCGATCAGGACCACGGATCAGAAGGAAGAGAACATGGACAAGATACCACAAGACGCAATCATTGGCATAGATGTCAGTCGCGATTGGCTTGATATTCACTGGCTGCCAGACAACCAAGGGTTGCGATTGCCCAACACAGATGAAGGGCATGAGCGCTTGAGCGAGATGGCTCTGTCGCAAAGAGCGCTGGTGTGTTTCGAGGCGACCGGCGGCCAGGAATGGCGGCTAGCCAAACCTGATTTCAGGTGCAGTGATCCTGCTGATCACTTCTCCTGTGTTCACGGCACGATAAATCGATCTTGGGGGGCGGGCGGCCTGGTCAACGCTGCGGCAGACCCAATTTCTGCTCTCCATCGACTTCAACGACTGGGACAAAGCCCGGTCCGTAATGGTTTGCAGATTTCGTTTGATCTGATTGAAATGACTTGGCGCATGAAGCGATGTCAGCACCGGCAATGTCCATGACCTGCGCAGCAAATCCTGACCTTCATCCATCGGAACCTTTTGAACTTTGTTGGCGATCGCTGCAGCGGCAATGCCCAGCGCCGTCAGTCTAAACTCCGGGCGCAGGGGGTGCCCGTAGCCGGGGTTTCTTTCCACCAACCCTATTTTGATCAGATGGTCCAGACTCTGCGCGAATGCGGTCCGGCTTGCCCCCGTCGCGGCCAGCAATGGCGCCTGCCGCGCCGCGACACCTTCATGCAGGTTTGATAAGATGGGCAGCGCCCAAGCTCTTGAGGTGATGTTGACAAACAGCGCTATGTCCATAAAGTATAGTTAGTATATTTAGAATCGTAAGGAAAGACCATGTCGCTCATTTCGTTGGACAAGACCATCACCATCGCATTCTCCGTCAAGGACCGACATGCCAGCGCCGCATGGTTTGAACGCATGCTGGGGTTTGAAACGCTATACCACGCAGACGAGGCAGGCTGGTCAGAGCTTCAAACCAATACCGCAGGCGTCACACTTGGCCTGGGCGAGCACACCAAACCCGCGCCCGGCAACTGCGTACCGGTTTTCGGGACCGCCGATCTCGATACTGCAAGGCAGGCGCTGGAACAGGCCGAGGTCAAATTTGACGGTGCAACCGATGTGGTCGAAGGGATGGTGAAAACAGCAACCTTCTATGACCCCGATGGCAACGCATTGATGCTTGCCGAAGACCTCACCGGGCAATCACAGTAGGGCGCTGGACAAACGGCGCGTGCCTTACTCTGCCCAGCAGGCAGCGACTTTCCGGCTTTGACAAAATGCGAAGGATTTGTTGGGCGGGACGAAACGAGCTTTCTGCCAAAAGCGCCCAAAACCCGATTTCTTGTGTTTAGAGATATGACCCCTGAACGGCAAACCTATGCACACTTGGCCGGCGACGGCGAGGCGAGATAAGCAGCCGTTCACGCGCACCATGGCAAACCATCGAGAATGCCGGAGGGGCAATCGTCCGCAGCTCAAAATTGAGGCTGGGTTGAGTTAGAATCTGGACACTTGATCAGCTGCGTGCGCGCATCTCCAAAGCATCTTCTGTTTTGAGAATATTTCCGCCGTATCCCCATGCACCACTGCGCACCTCGTGTATACGAACGGATGTTCCGGCTCTGATCGTCAGACCGGCTACTTCGCCGAAGGCATCTGTCACCTTTTGTATTATCTCGGCTTTCTCCTTTGTCGAAAATACACCTTCAAGAACTTGGATATCGATAGATGGCATCGCTTGCTCCTTTGACTGTAGCCATGCGGCCGATGAATCATCGCAGCGATCGTTTGGCCTGCGACGCGACCCATGATAGTTTTTACTGAAAAATTGCCAGCTCAAACAGAAAGGCGCCAGAGAATGACTGCCATGATTTCCTTCCGTTCTGTTGTTGACCCCTCGGATTGTGATTTTCTGGGGCATATGAATGTTTCAAAGTACTTTGCCGCCTGTTCAGATGGTGTGTTTGCCATTCAAGCAGAAATGGGGTTAACCGCCAGTGACATGCGCTCGGGCCGCAAGCTGTCGTTTGCGGTCGTACATGCCGAAAGCGATTTTCGCTCAGAACTGTCATCGGGTGATGCCATTCGGTTGGAAACGTCGATTGTCGCCATGGGGACCAAATCCATCACATTTCGCCACCACCTTATCCGGTCCGAAGACGATGCAATCGCGTTTGAAACACTGTTCAAATGTGTCATGCTCAATCTGGAAACACGCAGAGCAACGGACATCCCGGATGATGTCCGGCAAAGAGCGAGTGCATGGTTGGAAAAGGATGCGGACGGCGCATAGGGCAAACCGTTCACATCCTGTGAAGGTAGACAGCGTGGCCGCAGAAAGACAGGGCGAATTCGATCAAACATGCAGTGCGGGAGGGGAACAACATGGTGAACACGGAATGGCAACTCAGCGGCAATATGGCCGAGCGATACGAAGAACACCTCGTACCTGTCATATTCACCCCATGGGCCAACGACCTGATTGCGCGGGTGGACTTTGCGCCCGGTGACCGCCTTCTCGATCTTGCCTGCGGTACAGGGATCGTCGCGCGATTGGCAACCCGGTCAGGTGTTATGGCGACAGGTGGTGATATCAATCCCGGTATGTTGGCTGTTGCAAAGGAACGCTCGGCCGGGCTGAACGCGACTTTTCAATTGGCAGATGCACTAGACCTGCCTTTCGAGGATGAAAGCTTTGATGCGATCATTTGTCAGCAAGGTCTTCAGTTTTTTCCAGACAAACCTGCCGCTGTGTCCGAATGTTTGCGGGTCTTGAAGCCCGGAGGCAGGGCTGTGTTTTGCACGGCGCGTGGTTTGGAAGAAAATCCCTTGATGCAGGCACAGGTGGCGGCGTTCAGCCGCTATTTCGGGGAAGAGGCCACCCAGGCAATCCGTGCGGTTTGTGGTTTTCCCGACGCGGAGAAGGTGCAGGCTCTGTTCGACAATGCGGGTTTCGGGCAGGTCGCCGTTGAGACGGTTGTTCTTGATCTCGAAGCCGAAGATGGGTCCGATTTTGTAAACGGTTTGATGATGGCCACTCCTGTTGCGGAACGCATCGCTGCAATGAACCAGGCTGAAAGAACAGCATTGCATGATGATATGCTTAAAGAGTTCGGTGCCTGTTATGATGGAACCGCGTTGCATTTTCCCCATAGCGCCAATGTTGTTTCGGCGTCGCGGGCCTTGTGACAATCAAAGTGCGCGATACAGGGAATGGCGGCTGCATCAGAAAACCGATTTCATTACCCTTGGATCTCTAGAGATTACTACTGGCGGCTCAGCCCGTGCCGGAAGGGGGGCAATCGAATTTTATGGCCAGCGGTAAGTTTCCAAATCTGCGAAAGATTATGCCTCGGTCGGTTTTCGAACTTTCATCAAATCAAGGGGGAAGGGCCAAGGGCAAATCGCATTCTCAGATTAAGGAGCGCAAAAGCCAGTTGGCGACCGGTATTTTGCTGAACCGATAGCCCCATCCGATGAACAAGTTCGCTCGCCATGGGGATGGCGTCGGAAAAAGTGATGGCCATCTCGACAATAAGATCCACCAGAACAAGTGAACCTTTGCTGTCGCGACCCAGTCGGAAAATTTGGAACGCTGTTGCTTGTCTGATTGACTTGGCAAGAGACTGTTCACTGTCTTTGGTCCCCCACCTGCCATTTACCACGGTTTGCACCGGTCTTGGCAGAGTGGACCGGGGCGTGTCTTCCAGGCTGGTGCGTACAAGACCACTTTGTGATTGCGCCCCGCCCTGCACGATGCCCAACCGTCAGCGGGGTGGCATGACAGATCCGGCGGCACGGCAGGTCGGTAAACCACGCGACTCCTCTGTGGTTCTTCGCTATACTGAATGAGGTCAACAGAGGGAGTTCTCCTGTCATGTCCGGTCGTCAACTTATCTCGAATGGAAATCCGATGGAGAAAATCGTCGGTTTCAGCAGAGCCGTGAGGGTCGGGTCATTTGTTGCCGTTGGCGGCACCGCCCCCGTCGATGCAAATGGCAAAACGGTCGGGATTGGTGATGTCTTCGCACAAACCACACAGTGTTTCGAGATCATCAAGGCAGCACTTGAAGATGCCGGTTCGGGCTTGGCAGATATCGTGCGAACGCGGGTGATCCTGACGGACATTGACAATTGGAAGGAGGCCATCGAAGCCCGAAAGCAATACTGCATAGATGCCCGACCGGTCGATACGATCATGGCCATAAATCGCTTTGTGAATCCCGAATGGCTCGTTGAGATCGAGGTCGATGCCGTCATTCCTGAAACGCCGGGCTCATCCCATGAATGAACCGTCGGCGATCGCTTGCTGCGCGAATGGGTTCTGGCCCTGGTCTAATTGTCCATCTGAGAAGCGCCCTGTCACCACGTGATCCGGGGCCGTATGAGCTTTTTCAACACATTCGCGGCATGGGTCAGGTGTAGCCGGTTCGGATAACACCGCCGTTCGCCGTGCGGTGCATGAACCGGTCGTATGCGGACCATGCTCCATCACAACCGGATGTCCGCTTCTAGTGGCAGGGACTACTTGTGCCTTTTGGCAGTCGGTTTGCGGCGGCGACCCGCAACTCCCGGTCTTCGCCATAAAATGCGAAGACCGAGGTCAGACGTCCATCTGCATGACAAATGACACGGACTGGTGCAAAGGTCTTGGCATCGTCAAACGCCATGGTTCGGTTTCCGAAGTCTCTTATTTGAGCAAGGAGCGTTCCTGTCAGGGTGCCGATTATTGCCCCTTGCTCATTCCCGGTGTCACCCGTCACAACGCACAAGAACCACTCAGAACCGTCTGAAATAGCACTCACAATCAATGGCATAGTGGGATGCTTAAAGCCACGCTCAAGCTGTGGTGTAACATTCAGTTTAGACTGAGTATCGGCATAGTTTTGAAAACCATCAAAGGATTGCTAGGAAACCAGCATTTCACAGGCGTCCATAGCATTGACCCATTCCTGCCCCTAGTCTGCTTCGGCAAAAGCGGACGTACCAAGCATTGAAACGGCCAATGCAGCCTTTGGAAGGTCATTTATTAACATCCCGAATTTGCCCTGTAGTCTCGGGTTGCCCATCAACCGATGGTCCCATGGGCTGAAATTGGCCGCAACGCAGAAAAGGTTTCCGTTCAATCGGCAACTTCGCCGATGAGCATCTTGGGATCTCCGCTGAAGAAATTTGGAATGTCCTGCAGTGCCGGACCCGCAGCGGCCATTGCAGCATCCAACGCCGCCTGATCGGCAAAGGTCATGGTTGCAATGGCATGATAACCGGCGGGGGTATCCGGCCCACCTGCCAAGCCTTTGGTGATCAGCGTCTTCTCAATATGAGGGCCCATATGCTCGGTCACGATGGGCATATGTGTTGACGCGTAATAGGCATGATCGAATGTCGTGCCATTTTCTGTTGTGTATAAAACCTGCAGTGAAAGCGTCATTGTTTTCTCCCGTTTGCCAGCGCCAGTGATTGGGCCGGTCATGGGACGCTACCCCTCAATGGGGGCACTTCCAAGCGTGATTAAAATTCCCGAGGTGGATGCCGGCGCGATAAACGGGCCAAACCTCTGGCGGGACGACAGGTAAAGAAAGGCCTGTCACATCGCCTGATGTGCCCCTATCATCTGCCTACGAGCCATTGGCCGCCTGGCGTTCCGGTCGAACATTTTGTCTGAACCCAGAGCGGAGACTTGCGATATGTCGAACGAGATATCACGAAAGAGGCCAGATTGGCCGTCCTTGCTTTTCGGAGATGGCACACCGCACAAAGCGGCTGTCACGGCTCTGATCGTTGGCACCCTGCTGACGGCCATCAATCATGGAGATCTCATTCTGGCTGGGCAATTCCCACCGTTTCTGAAAGTGCTGCTGACGTATTGTGTCCCCTATTGCGTCACGACCTGGGGCGCTGTGACGGGTAAAATTGCGCAAGCGGAGCGGCAGTTCAGGGATCAAGACACCAATGCCCAGCTTAACGGGCACACGTCATGAATGCTGAGCAGTTTTTCAATCAGAAAACCATTCTGGGCCTCAGTTTCTTCAACTTCGAGAATGCCATCACAGCTGCGTATTTTGCCAACAAGGACCTTGAAATCCGACGCGTGAACGAAAATTTCCGCGTCTTTTTTCCTGAATTGGGCGACGCCACGGATACATCCATGCTGGATGTGCTGGAGCGTCTGGGCCTGCCGGGCAAGCAGATTGATAGATTCAGAACCGGCCTGGAGCAAGACGGATCCGTGCTCTTGCCGCATGTTCAGGTCTCGGTCGAAGGCGAGGATCGGGTATTCTCCTTGCTGTCCACATACACACAGAACAGTGATTTTTCCTACCTCAATGGTGTTCAGGGCCAGTTTGTCGACCGGACCGCTGAATGGTCGCTGCGGCGCGAACGTGAGGATTTGCTTGAGCAGAAAATCCGTGACCGAGAAATTATAGAACAAAAGAGCCAGCAACTTGAGACATTGGCAAATCGGCTGGCCAAGTACCTGTCTCCGCAGATCTATAACAGTATTTTCTCCGAGACAGAGGATGCGTCCAGAACGCATGCGCGCAAAAATCTGACGATCTTCTTTTCCGATATCGTGCAGTTCACCGACCTGAGCGACACGATGGAGCCGGAACGCCTGGCAACCGTGATCAATTCGTATCTGTCGGAAATGACAAACATCGCAATCGAGTGTGGTGGCACCATCGACAAGTTTATTGGCGACGCAATCCTGGTCTTCTTTGGAGACCCGGAAACCCAAGGGGATGCAGAGGATGCCCTGCGGTGTGTTGAAATGGCGGTAAGGATGCAGGAACGTGTCGAGCAGCTGCAAAGTTTCTGGAAGAAAAATGGTGTTACCAACGGCTTGCGCGTCAGGATTGGCATTGCCACGGGCTATTGTACCGTCGGAAACTTTGGCTCGGATCAGCGGCTTGACTACACCGTTTTGGGCAGCCCGGTAAACTTGGCTGCACGACTTCAGGGATTGGCCGATCCAAAGAAAATAGTCATGGATCAGAACACCGTTTCACTGGTCGAGGCGCATGTGAAAGTCGAAGGCAAGGGTGAGTTTATTCCGCGCGGCTTCAAACGACCTGTTCAGTACTTCGAGCTCTCGGAATATGTGGCATCCAAAGACCGGACCTCAGGCAGGCAGTTGTCCCACACCGGTCAACGGGTCGAGGTCAACATCATCGACAGCTCGGATATTCGCAGCGCCATTGAAGAATTGCGTGAAATCGAGGCCCGCTTTCAAACCCAACTCGACAATACGGGCGATCGCTAGGGGCAACTTTCAGCGATGCTGAAAGGGGAGGGGGTGCCTTTGCCAGAAGCGGTTGTGTTCTGGCACCTCCTGCGTGCAATGCACAAAAGGTCTGCGAGGAGCCCCAAATGGATCACTGCTGCGGAGCGTTTGATCGAAGACTGTCCCACCAAAGGCCAAAAAGCTTTCAATATTTTCTCTTGGCACTCGATTGAAACAGAATGCCCAAGGCAGGCGAAATGCTCCTGAATTTACTCAGAAACTCTTACCTTCAGCCGTAGTGCCGGACCAAAAGCCCGCAATGGATCTCACAGGGATCAGAGCACTGAATGGCCAGTTTGCAGGCGCTTTTTTGCCTCTTGATAGATCTCTTCAACAATATCGGCGGCGGGCATCACTTTGCGTACCAATGATACGCCTTGGCCTGACCAAAGCGACATCGCCTCCACGTCACCTGATGTTTCAGGCAAGGGGGTATAACTCTGATACCGAACAACCGGGTCACCATTGGGACGTCTGCCAATCTGCTCATTTTCATTTGGCCGGTGACCTGGGGCAGAAGATCCTGTTTGCAACCATTCCTGCGACGTCGAGTTGGAAAGGGCGCGGTGCGGCGCGTCCGGCCAGCCAACATCATACAGGTCATGGGCCCATTGTGTGTCGGCCTCTGATGCTTGCAGAATGCGGTTGCGATAAACCTCGTGGATTGTCGCCTCCGAACTGGCCAGCAGCCGTGTACCGATCCAGACACCTGATGCGCCCAGCATCATGGCGGCTGCCATGCCCCTTCCGTCAGCGATCCCACCAGCGGCCACCACCGGTATATCAACCGCATCCACAACGGCGGGGATCAGGGCCATGGTGGAAACCTGCCCCCAAACGTGGCCTCCGGCCTCCCATCCCTGCGCGACAATCACATCGGCACCGGCCTCGGCCGCTGCTTTCGCTTCTTTGGCGTTTCCCACGCTCATCAGAACTGTCAATCCACCTGCCTTCGCCCGTGCGATGGCTGAAGGCTCCATGCCCCAGAACAATGACACGCCATGCACCCCTTCGGCGATGCATATGTCCAGTTGATCTTCATAGGGAAAAGACAGGTTCAAATTGACCGCAAAATTCCGATCCGTCAGGGCGCGCAGCTCTTCAATTCCGCAAGCCACTTGATCTTTTGACTTACCCCAAAGCGGGATGACACCGTAACCGCCCGCATTGCAGACCGCAGCCACCAAATCCGGCCCCGCCGCGCCGGCCATCGGGGCGGAGAGTATTGGTTTTGTCACTTGCAAGGTATCCAAAAGGCGCATCGGCAAAGGGTCTCCCTTATTGATGCTCTGCATTGAGCGTCCAATATGTGGCGCTGTCAATTAAGCTAAGGCATCATTTGGACATTCCCGAACCTCGGATTTGGAAGTTGAGATGCATGCCTGTGCCATATCAATGGCCAAACCCCGCCATTGCGGCTCCGTTAGAATGCAGGGCGGAACCCAATTACCCATAAAAAAAGCCCCGCAAATCGCGGGGCTTTCCATCTCTTGGAACAAGATCCGCTTACTGCGGGATCGTGCCCTCGATGCCTTCAACATAGAAGTTCATGCCAGCCAGCGTGCCGTCATCAGCGGTCGCACCCTCGGCCAGAAAGACGCTGCCGTCCTGCTTGTTCAGCGGGCCGGTGAACGCGTGATAAGACCCATCGGCCAAGGCCGCCTTCAGCGCCAGTGCCTCTTCCTTGACCTTGGCAGGCACCGCATCGGAAATCTCGCCGATGCCAACCATGCCAGCGCCGATGCCATCCCACGTGTCTGTGCTTTCCCATGTGCCATCCATCACGGCCTTGGTCCGCGCAATGTAGTAGGGTGCCCAGTCATCGATGATCGAGGACACACGCGGATGCGGTGCATATTGCGCCATGTCAGAGGCCTGACCAAAGGTGATCACATTGCCGGCTTCTTGCGCGGCGGCCTGTGGCGCGGTGGAATCGGTGTGCTGCAAGATCACGTCCGCGCCTTGCTCGATCAGAACCTTGGCCGCGTCCGCTTCTTTGGCCGGATCAAACCATGTGTAGGCCCAAACGATCTTGAATTGCACATCCGGGTTCACTTTGCGGGCATGGATAAAGGCGGAGTTGATGCCACGGATCACTTCGGGGATCGGATAGGACCCGATATAGCCGATGATGTTGCTCTCGGTCATGGACCCGGCAATATGGCCCTGAATGGCGCGGCCTTCATAGAAACGCGCCGAATAGGTCGATACGTTGTCTGCCCGCTTGTAGCCGGTCGCGTGCTCGAACTTCACATTCGGGAATTTCTTGGCGACATTGATTGTCGGATCCATATAGCCGAAAGACGTGGTGAAAATCAGATCCGCACCATCCAGCGCCATCTGCGTCATCACCCGCTCGGAATCCGGACCCTCGGCCACGTTCTCAACGAACACGGTCTCAACCTTGTCGCCAAATTCTTCTTCAACGGCCAAACGGCCCTTGTTGTGTTCATATGTCCAGCCGCCATCGCCAACCGGTCCAACATAGACAAAACCAACCTTGGTCTTGTCGTCAGCCGCCGCCGCCGTGGCCAGCCCCAGCGCAAGCGCCGCGCTTGTCAAAAGTGCAGAGAGTTTCATTCAGGGTTCCCCATTGATTTGGCCCCGGATGATCCGGGGCAGTGGTCTGATTTGGCCTCTAATGCGAGGCATGGAAGGTGCGGCCAAGCGAGGCCGGAGCCGCCGATTTGTCCGCCGACAGGATCACCAACACGATGATCGTGATAACATAAGGCGACATTGCCAGATACTCGACAGGAATGGCAACGCCTGCGCCCTGCAAGTTCAGCTGTAATTGCGTGATGCCGCCAAAAAGATAAGCACCCAGCAACAGCCGCCAGGGCTTCCAACTGGCAAACACAACCAGCGCGAGCGCGATCCAGCCCACACCGGCGGTCATGCCTTCGGTCCATTGCGGCACGCGGATCAGGCTGATGTAGGCCCCGCCAACACCCGCGCAGGCCCCGCCAAACATGATCGCCAGGGTGCGAATGCGCACCACCTTGTAGCCCAGGGCATGCGCCGCATCATGGCTTTCGCCTACCGCGCGCAGGATCAGCCCGGCACGGGTGAATTTCAACACTGCCCAGACGCCGGCGACCAGAGCAATGCCCAGATAAAGAATGATGTCATGGGTGAACAGGATCGGACCGATCACCGGAATATCCGACAATGGGCCAAAGTTGATATCGCCCAGCCGTGGCGGTTTGATCCCGACGTAAGATTGGCCCAAAAGGGCAGAAAGCCCCAGCCCGAACAGCGTCAGCGCCAGACCAGAGGCGACCTGATTGGCCAGGGTGATCTGCGTCAGGAACGCGAAAAGCAAGCTCAGCGCCGCACCGCCCACCGCCGCCGCCGCAAAGCCCAGCATCGGCGATCCGGTTTCAACCGCCGTTGCAAAGCCACAGATCGCCCCGGTGATCATCATCCCCTCAACGCCGAGGTTGAGCACCCCGGATTTTTCGACAACGAGTTCGCCAATGGCCGCAAAGATCAACGGCGTCGCCGCGACGAGGAAACCGGCGATAAACAGGATTGGGTTGATTGCTGAAAGGTCCATCACGCCACCTCCGCCCGGCCAAATCGCAGCCGGTAATTTGTGAACATATCCAGCGCCAGCAGGAAAAACAAAAGCATCCCCTGAAACACCTGAATGGCAGCCGCCGGCAGGCCCAGATTGCTCTGCGCGATGTCCCCGCCAATATATGTCAGCGCCATAAGCAGCCCGGCCAGCAGAATACCCACCGGATGCAACCGGCCCAGAAACGCCACGATAATCGCGGTGAACCCATAGCCAACGTTAAAATCAATTGTCACCTGACCCGCCGGACCGGAAACCTCGAACAGACCGGCCAAACCGGCCAGCAGCCCCGACATGCCCATGCAGAACAACACCAGCCGCGTCGGGTTCACCCCCGAAAACTTCGCCGCACGCGGCGCTTCGCCGGTGACACGAATGGCAAAGCCAAGGCGATGCTTGCTCAGCAACACATAGGCAAAGATCACCGCGATCATCGCCGCAACAACCCCCCAATGCATGCCCGTGCCTTCGATCAGATCACCGTTAAAGGCGCTCTCGTATTGTTGCAGGTTGCGCGATCCGGGAAAGCCGAAGCCTTCGGGGTTTTTCAGCAATCCCAATGACATGGAGGCCAAAAACTGCTCCGCCACATAGACCAGCATCAAGGACACCAGAATCTCGTTCGTGCCAAAGCGGACTTTCAGAAACGCCGGGATCATCGCCCAGATCCAGCCACCAAAGGCCCCCGCCATCACCATCAACGGAAAAACATACCAGGCCTCAAGCGGATAAAACGCCAGCCCCATGCCGGCACCAAACAGCGCGCCCATGATGTATTGCCCTTCGGCCCCGATGTTCCAGATCCCCGCCTTGAACCCAAGGCTCAGCCCGATCGCAATCAGCACCAGCGGCGCCCCTTTGATCAACAGTTGCGGACGATAGTAAAACGCAAATTCACCAAAGAGCGGCTCCCAGAAGATCGTCTGGATCGAGGTCAACGGATCTTTGCCAAGCGCCATAAACAACAGCCCGCCAAACACCATCGTCGCCAGAACCGCCAACAATGGCGTTGCCAGCGAAAATGCACGGCTTGGTTCTGGTCGCTTTTCCAACCGGATCATGCGCGGCCCCCTGCTTCATTTGGCAAGAAAAACTCCTGCGCTGCGTGATCAAACATGAGCCACCTCCATGCCATGCGCCCCGCCCATCATCAGGCCAATCTCGTCCACCGTCAGATCATGTGCGGGCCGCGGCGGCGACAACCGCCCCTCATTCAGCGCGGCAAAGCGATCCGAGATTTCCATCAACTCGTCCAGATCCTGGCTGATCACCACCAGCGCGGTGCCATTCTCCGCCAGATCCAGCAGCGCCTGCCGGATCGACGCGGCGGCAGAGGCATCCACCCCCCATGTCGGCTGGTTCACCACCAACAGTTCAGGGCGTTGCAAGACCTCCCGGCCAATGACAAATTTCTGCAAGTTCCCGCCCGACAGTGACCGTGCCGCATTGCCGGGGCCGGGGGTGCGCACGTCAAACTGCGCTATGATCTTTTCGGCAAATGCCTTGGCAGCCCCCCAATTGAGGAAACCACCCCTTTCCAGCCCCTCACGGGCCGCACCCGTCAGCATGGCATTTTCCGTCAGCGACATATCGGGCGCTGCGGCGTGGCCAAGCCGTTCTTCGGGCGCGGTCAAAATGCCCATGGCCCGGCGCGGGTTTGGCCCAAGCAGACCCACCTCGCGCCCCTGAAACAGGATCATCCCGGGCGTGGTCAGCATCTCGCCCGACAGCGCTGCCAGCAATTCGTCCTGCCCGTTGCCCGCAACCCCGCCAACGCCCAGAACCTCGCCGCGCCGCACCTCGACCGAAATGTCGCGCAGTGGCATGCCAAAGGCGCTGGGCGATTTGGCCGACAAGCCTTTCAGTTCCAGAACCACCTCGCCGGGGGTTTTGCCCGCCCGTGTCGGGGTTTGCAAAACCGTGCCCACCATCATCTCGGCCATATCGCGGGCCGAGGTTTCGGCAGGCGTGCATTCGCCCACCACCTTGCCCAACCGCAAAATTGTCGCGCTATCACACAGGGCGCGGATCTCTTCCAGTTTATGCGAAATATACAGGATAGCGGTGCCTTCGGCGCTGAGCTTGCGCAGGGTTTTAAACAGGATTTCAACCTCTTGCGGGGTCAAAACGCTGGTTGGCTCATCCATGATCAACAGCTTGGGCTCCTGCAGCAGACAGCGAATGATCTCCACCCGCTGCCGTTCCCCCGCAGACAAATCGCCCACCACACGGTCGGGCGACAGCGGCAAACCATAGGTATCTGACACATCGCGGATCTGTTGGCTCAGCGCATTCAGCTTGGGCGCATTTTCCATGCCAAGTGCGATGTTCTCTGCCACGGTCAGTGCGTCAAACAGCGAGAAATGCTGGAACACCATGCCAACGCCAGCCGCCCGCGCGGCACGCGGCTCTGCCGGGGCAAAGGCCTCTCCATTCATCTGCATGTTGCCCGCGTCGGGTTTGACCAGACCATAGATCATCTTGACCAGCGTCGATTTCCCCGCGCCGTTTTCCCCCAACAGCGCGTGTACCTCACCCGGCATGATCGCAAGGGACACGCTGTCATTGGCGACGACGCCCGGATATGCCTTGGTCAATCCAGAGAGATCAAGAAGGGGCGTGTCGGTCATGAAAGGCTCACTTTCCGGGGCGTTGAAACAGGCGCTAGCATATGCGCCGCGATGCTTAGCGCAATGGCCTGCGGGTGTTTTCCAAAGGCAGGATCGCCAATCGGACAAGCAATGCGGGAAATCTGGGCGGGGGCGTGGCCCAGTGCCGCAAGCCGTTTGCGAAACCGCGCCCATTTGGTCGCGGAACCAATCAATCCGGCATGACCAAAATCGCGGCGCAGCAGATGATGACACAGTTCCAGATCATAATCATGCTCTGGCGTCATGATGTAATGCGCCGCATCGGGCGCGGCCTTGCCCATCACCTCGGTCGGCATGGCCGCATCACTGCGCACGCCCTGTGGCACATCCGCCAACAGCTCCAGCCGCAGGTCGGTCAACACGACATCGAATTGCGGCAGTGGGGCCAAGACCGCAGCCAAGGCTTTGCCCACATGCCCCGCGCCATAGATCACCACCTGTTGTTGCGGTTGCCACAATGCCTCGGCCAACCACCCGTTTTGATAGGTCAGGGGCAGGGGCGCTGGGCCAGCCGCCGCACGGGCCAGTTTCCGGCGCAGCTTTTCAGGGATCACCGCCACCGCCTCCGGTGCCACCGCCCGTACATGGATCGCCGGATAATCGCTGCGCCAACCGGCCAGCGCGTCAGTATCAAACACCTCGGTCACAACACTCACAGCCCCGCCGCAGCATTGGTTCAGCGCCGGACCCAGCGCCGCCCGCCGCAAATGCAATGTCTCATCACCCGCCAGCATCTTGCGGGCCTGCTCCATGCATTGCAGCTCAAGCTGCCCGCCACCGATCGTGCCGGTGCTGCCGGTATCCCAGACCAGCATCGCGGTGCCGGCCTGCCGAGGGGCGGACCCCTGCACCTGCGCCAGAACGATCCGCGCCACTTTGCCGTGGCGTTGCGCCGCTTGGGTCAGAGCCGCCAGATCAAACATCAACCGCGCGCCTTCTGAATGGCCCGCAACACCCCTTCAGCGGTCGCAGGCGCTTGCAGATCGCCATAGGCGGGACCGCAAGCCGATACAGCATCGCTGAGCGCCATAAAGGCCGAAATGCCCAACATGAACGGCGGCTCGCCCACCGCCTTGGACCGGTAAATCGTCTGTGCCGGGTTCGGCTCATCCCAAAGTGCCACGTTGAACACATCGGGCCGGTCCGAACAGGCCGGGATCTTGTAGGTCGATGGCGCATGGGTCCGCAGGCTGCCCTTGTCGTCCCAAACCAATTCCTCGGTGGTCAGCCAGCCCGCGCCCTGCACATAGCCGCCCTCGACCTGCCCGATATCAAGCGCGGGGTTCAAGGACGCCCCAGCATCATGCAGGATGTCGGTGCGCAAAATCCGGTTCTCGCCGGTCAGCGTGTCAATCACCACCTCCGTACAAGCCGCACCATAGGCGAAATAGAAAAACGGCCTGCCGCGCCCAGCGATCCGGTCCCATTCGATATCCGGCGTTTTGTAAAATCCGGTCGAGGACAGGCTGATCCGGTTTTCATAGGCCGAGGCCGCAGCGGCGGCAAAGCTGATACGTTCTGCACCTGCCTGTACCATGCCACCCTCAAATATGACGTCACCCGCGTCGCAGCCATACCGCTCCGCCAGATGCGCGGCGATCCTGCTTCGAATGGTATCGCAAGCGTTCTGCACCGCCATCCCGTTCAAGTCCGATCCCGACGAGGCCGCCGTGGCCGAGGTGTTAGGCACCTTGCCCGTGTCCGTCGCGGTGATCTTGACCGCTTCCAACGGCACGCCAAACCGGCTGGCTGCCACCTGCGCGATCTTCTGAAACAGCCCTTGGCCCATCTCGGTGCCACCATGGTTCAGGTGGATCGATCCGTCCTGATAGACATGCACCAATGCGCCCGCTTGGTTGAGATGGGTCAGCGTAAATGAAATGCCAAACTTCACCGGCGTTATGGCGATGCCACGTTTCAACACGGGTTGATCGTCATTCCATGCCGCAATCGCGGCGCGGCGGGCGGCGTAATCGGCACTGTGGGCAAGCCGGTCGGTGAGGGCGTTGATGATGCAATCCGTAACCGGCTGATGATAGGGCGTGGTCTGGGCCTCGCTTTGCGGGGCAGGCACGTCCATTGATGCCTGCGGCGCCCCGCGCGAGGCCAGATCGCCCGCACCGTCCGGCACGTCACGCCCGTCTATCGGCACACCCGCGGATGCCTCTTGCCGGCTGTCGGCATAATAATTCGCCCGCCGCACCGCCAAAGGATCAAGGCCCAGCACTTGCGCCAGATGATCCATGACCTTTTCAATGCCCAGCACCCCCTGCGGCCCACCAAAGCCGCGATAGGCCGTGGCCGATTGCGTGTTGGTGCGCAGCCGGTGCGAGGTGATGCGCACATGCTCCAGATGATAGGCGTTGTCGGCGTGCAGCATCGCGCGGTCCGCCACCGGCAGGCTCAGATCCATCGCCCAGCCACAGCGGGTGTAATGGGTAAACTCAATCGCCCGAATGCGCCCATCGGCGTCATGGCCCAAGGTATAATCAATGCGGAAATCATGGCGTTTGCCGGTGATGATCATATCGTCATCGCGGTCATAGCGCATCTTGCAGCAGCGCCCGGTCTCCATCGCCGCCACCGCGCAGGCCACCGCCAGCGCGTTGCCCTGGCTTTCCTTGCCGCCAAAGCCGCCGCCCATCCGGCGGGTTTCCACCCGCACCGCATGCATGGGCTGGCCGATGGCATGGGCCACCTTGTGCTGGATCTCCGTTGGGTGCTGGGTGGAGCTGTGCACCACCATGTCGCCATTGTCCTGCGGCAAGGCCAATGCGGCCTGTCCCTCCAGATAGAAATGTTCCTGCCCGCCCATCTCGATGCGGCCGCTCAGGCGCAGCGGTGCATCCTCCAGCGCGGCATCCGGTTCACCCTTTTGATAGATACGCGGCCCGTCTTCAAACCGCGCATCGGCGGCCAGCGCCGCTTCGATGGTGAGAATGGGCGTGTCTTCGGCAATCTCGATCCGGCCCAGCTTGGCCGCCTTGCGGGCCGCCAGATGCGAGGTGGCAATGACCAGAAAGATCGGCTGCCCGACATAATGCACGGTGCCTTCCGCCAACAGCGGCTCATCATGGTTGGAGGGGGAGACATCGCAATCATGCGCCAGATCGTCCGCCGTCAAAACCCGCACCACACCGGGCGCGTCTGCCACGGCGCTGAGGTCCATCGCGGTGATCCTGCCCGCCGCGACAGTGCTGAGGCCAAAGGCCAGATGCAATGTGCCCTGCGGCGTGGGAATGTCATCGACATATCGCGCTGCGCCCGTCACATGCAGGCGGGCGGCGTCATGGGGCAGGGGCTTGGCAACACTCATGCTGAAACCTCCTGCACGTTGGTTTGATGGCCCTGCATCTCATGCAGATACCGCAACAGCATGTTCTGCGCTGTTTGCAGTCGATAATCTGCACTGGCCCGCATGTCTGACAGGGGGGTGAAATCATCCGCCATCGCGGCCATTGCGGCCCGGATGGTGGCGTCGCTGAAGGGCTGCCCGATCATCGCCGCCTCTGCCGCCGCTGCCCGCTTGGGAATGCCCGCCATCCCCCCATAGGCCAACCGCGCCGCGGTGATGGTGTCACCCTCGCGGACCACCGACAAACAGCCGCACACTGCAGAGATATCCTGATCAAACCGTTTCGACAGCTTGTAACAGCGCAAGGTATCATCCTGTTTCGGCACGCTCACCGCCTCGACAAATTCGCCCGGCGCGCGGTCCTGCTTGCCATAGGCGATAAAGAAATCTTCCAGCGCGATCTCGCGCCGCGCATCGCCCTTGCGCAGATGCAGCCGTGCGCCCAGCGCGATCAGGGCGGGCGGGCCATCCCCGATGGGCGATCCGTTGGCAATGTTGCCACCTATCGTCGCGGCATTGCGCACCTGCACCGACCCGTACCGCCGGATCATCGCGGCAAAGCTGGGGTGATAGGGTTCAATCGCCGCCTCAACATCGGTCATCGTGGTCATCGCGCCAAAGCGGATTGTGTCCGACCCGTCCTCAACCCCGCGCAGATCGGCGCAGCGGCCCAGAAAGGCCACATCGCCCAGATCGCGGAACTGTTTTGTTACCCAAAGCCCCACATCCGTGGCCCCCGCCACCAGCGTCGCATCGGGATGCGCATCGTACCAGCTTGCCAATTCATCCGCGCTGGCAGGTTGCGCCACATTTGCGGCCAGCACATCCGCCGCCTCCACCGCCGCGGGTAAGCCGCTTCGCAAATTGCGCAGATGCACCGGCACTGGCGTGCCTTCGGTCGCCTCGGCGGCCCGAATGATCGGCGCATAACCGGTGCAGCGACAAAGGTTCCCCGCCAGTTGCACATCATGATCCCGCGCACCGTTCAGATGTGCCGTGGCCATCGACACCACAAACCCCGGCGTGCAAAATCCGCATTGGCTGCCGTGATGCGCGACCATGGCCTCTTGTGCGGGGTGCAGGCTTCCGTCCGGCGCGGCCAGACCTTCGATCGTTGTCACCCGCTTGCCGTTGATCTGCGGCATAAACAGGATGCAGCCGTTCAACGCGCGGCTTCCATCCTCATCGGTGATCATCACCGTGCAAGCCCCGCAATCGCCCTCGTTGCAGCCTTCCTTGGTGCCGGTCAGCCCACGCGCCTCGCGCAGCCAGTCCAGCAATGTTGTCGTCGGAGATACGCCAGTGAGCGACACAACCTCTTCGTTGAGAAGAAAAGTGATGTCCATGTGTTTGACCAGCCGCGGTACTAAAGGGCCCGAGGGTTGCGCGGCGTTCGATGCGGCGTAGAACGCGGCGCGGGCAATATCAGCACTCAGGCTAGTCGGGGGCAGGGCCACTTGGCAAGCATTTAACTGCGACTTCTGCGCCAACATCTGCAAATCGCTGTCAAGCAAACTCTGGCTCTGGTGATGGCCGGACGGCTGGCTTAACCTGCGTCCATGACCGACACACCCCGATTCATTCACCTGCGCACCCATTCCGAATATTCCCTGCTCGAAGGGGCGCTGCGGCTGAAAAAGCTGCCCGGCATGTGCCGCGATATGGGCATGCCCGCGATGGCCCTCACAGACACCAACAACATGTTCGCGGCGCTGGAATATTCCGTTGCCATGGCCGGTGCGGGTGTGCAGCCGATCATCGGCTGTCAGGTCGATCTGGCCTATGTACAGGTGCAACCGGGCGAGCGGCCCCGCGATCCCGCGCCTGTGGTTCTTCTGGCCCAGACCGAGACGGGTTACGAGAACCTGATGAAGCTGAACTCCTGTCTCTACATCGACAAGGGCGGTGCGCTCCCCGAGGTGACGCTGGACGAGTTGGAGACATTCAGCGCCGATGTGATCTGCCTCACGGGGGGGGCGGATGGCCCGGTGGGTCAACTGCTGCAAGGCGGCCAACGCCCTGCCGCCGAAGCGCTGATGACGCGCCTGCACGGCGCTTTTGGCAACCGGCTGTATGTCGAGTTGCAGCGCCATCCGGGAGAGGACGGCCTGCCCGAAAACGAGCGCCTGACCGAACGCGGCTTTGTCGAGATGGCCTATGACATGGACATTCCGCTGGTCGCCACCAACGATGTCTATTTCCCCGACCCCAAGATGTACGAGGCGCACGACGCCCTGATCTGTATTTCCGAAGGGGCTTATGTGGATCAGCAAGATCCGCGCCGCCGCCTGACCGCGCAGCATTACTTCAAAACGCCCTCCGAAATGGTGACGCTCTTTGCCGATCTGCCCGAGGCACTGGCCAATACGGTCGAAATCGCAAAACGCTGCGCCTTCATGGCCTATCGCCGGGCGCCGATCCTGCCCAAATTTGCCGATGACGAGATCGAAGAGCTCAAGCGCCAGTCCCACGAAGGGCTCAAGGCGCGGCTGGCCGTCATCCCCCATGCCACCAGTGTCGAGGAATATGAAAAACGCCTCGATTTTGAGCTGGGCATCATCGAGGGCATGGGCTTTCCCGGCTATTTCCTGATCGTTGCGGATTTTATCAAATGGGCCAAGGATCACGACATTCCGGTGGGGCCGGGGCGCGGCTCTGGTGCGGGCTCGCTGGTGGCCTATGCCCTGACCATCACGGATCTGGATCCGCTGCGCTATCAACTGCTGTTTGAACGGTTTCTCAATCCCGAACGGGTTTCGATGCCCGACTTCGATATCGACTTCTGCATGGACCGCCGCGAAGAGGTGATCCGCTACGTGCAGGAGAAATATGGCCGCGACAAGGTGGGCCAGATCATCACATTCGGTGCCCTCCTGTCCAAGGCAGCGGTGCGCGATATCGGGCGGGTGCTGCAAATGCCATATGGGCAGGTCGACCGCCTGTCCAAAATGATCCCGGTGGAGGGGGTCAAACCGGTCTCCATCGAAAAGGCACTGGCGGATGAGCCGCGCCTGCGCGAAGAGGCCAAGAACGAAGAGGTCGTCGCGCGGCTGCTTGAATATGGCCAACAGGTCGAAGGGCTGCTGCGCAACGCCTCGACCCATGCCGCCGGTGTGGTGATCGGGGACCGCCCCTTGGATGCGCTTGTCCCGCTTTACCAGGATCCGCGCTCTGATATGCCCGCAACCCAGTTCAACATGAAATGGGTGGAACAGGCCGGATTGGTCAAGTTCGACTTTCTTGGCCTGAAAACCCTGACCGTGATCCAGAACGCGGTGGATCAGATCAAAGCCTCCGGTCGGCATCTGCACATCGCGGCGGATGGCTCCGAATTGTTTGAGCCGCCCGAGGGGTTGATCGACGACATCGCCACCATCCCGCTGGATGACGAGGCGTCCTACAAACTCTACGCCAGCGCCAAAACCGTGGCCGTGTTCCAGGTGGAAAGCTCGGGGATGATGGATGCGCTCAAGCGGATGAAACCCACCTGCATTGAGGACATCGTGGCGCTGGTGGCACTCTACCGTCCCGGCCCGATGGAGAACATCCCAACCTATTGCGAGGTCAAGAACGGCAAGCGCGAGCGCGAATCCGTGCACCCTTCCATTGATCACATCCTGGAGGAAACCCAAGGCATCATCGTTTATCAGGAACAGGTGATGCAGATTGCGCAAGTCATGGCGGGCTATTCTCTTGGCGGTGCGGACCTGCTGCGCCGCGCGATGGGCAAAAAGATCGCCGAAGAGATGGCCAAGGAACGCCCCAAGTTCGAAAAGGGCGCGATGGAAAACGGCGTGGACAAGAAAAAAGCCGCCGAGGTTTTCGATCTTCTGGAAAAATTCGCCAACTACGGTTTCAACAAATCCCACGCTGCCGCCTATGCGGTGGTCAGCTATCAAACCGCTTGGCTCAAGGCCAATCACCCGGTCGAGTTTATGGCCGGTGTGATGAACTGCGATATCCACCTCACCGACAAACTGGCGATCAATTTCGAAGAGGTGCGCAAACGGCTCGAACTGCCTTGGGTGCCGCCCTGCGTGAACCGCTCCGATGCGACGTTCAAAGTGGTGGACGGGGCGCTGGTCTATGCGCTGGGCGCGTTGAAAAACGTCGGTGTCGAGGCGATGAAACTGATCACCGATGGCCGAACTGTCGACGGCGTGGACAAACCCTTTGCCACGCTCTTTGATCTCGCCCGCCGGGTTGACCTCAAACGGGTGGGCAAACGCCCGCTGGAAATGCTCGCTCGCTCCGGTGCCTTTGACCAGCTTGACCCAAACCGCCGCCGCGTGTTTCAGGCGCTTGATCCGCTGGTCAATTACTCCGCCGCGATCCATGAACAAAAAGCCTCCAATCAGGTCTCGCTGTTCGGGGAGGCGGGTGATGACCTGCCAGAACCGCGGATGCTGCCCTGCGACGATTGGCTGCCCGCCGAACGCCTGACCGAAGAGTTCAAGGCCGTGGGGTTCTACCTCTCCGGCCACCCGCTTGATGACTACATGGGCCCGCTGAAACGCAAGGGCGTGATGACATTGGACGAGGTCACCGCCAAGGCCGAAGGCGGCGCATTGGTCGCCAAGATCGCGGGCGTTGTCGCCGGACGGCAGGAACGCAAATCCGCCCGCGGCAACCGCTTTGCCTTTGCACAATTGTCCGACACCACGGGCGGTTACGAGGTCACGCTGTTCTCC
This sequence comes from Sulfitobacter mediterraneus, assembly GCF_016801775.1. Classification (NCBI taxonomy): domain Bacteria; kingdom Pseudomonadati; phylum Pseudomonadota; class Alphaproteobacteria; order Rhodobacterales; family Roseobacteraceae; genus Sulfitobacter; species Sulfitobacter mediterraneus. The sequence goes on from NZ_CP069004.1 coordinate 3,629,540, forward strand.
GACACGCTTGAGGCCGCCCGCGAACACCTTGAAACCGGATCAAAAGTTGTGGTCACGGTCGAGGCCACGATGGAAAGTGACCAACTCAAGCTGTTGGGCCGGTCCGTCACCCCGATCGACGCCGCCGTTGCCGATGCCGGCAGCATGGGCCTGCGGGTTTTCATCGACGAACCTGCCGCCATCGCCGCCGTGGCAGGCGTGCTCGAAGGGGCACCCCAGGCGATACGCGGGCGTGGGCCGGTGCAACTGTGCCTGATGGACCCCAGCCTGCCCGGCGAGGTCGAGGTGGATCTGGGCCGCGAGTATCCGGTCACACCCCAGATTAAGGGCGCGATCCGGTCCTTGGGCGGGGTTCTTGAAGTGCAGGAAATCTAGAAATCCAGTCGGCTCTGTGGACGCGCGGCCCCCTTTGGTTTAGTTAACGCCGGTGCGGGAGGGGGGATCCATGCTGAAGAAACTGTGTCTTATGGCCCTGTTGGCCAGTGTTGCGGCCTGCGGTGATCCGCTGCGCAACATGGATCGGCTGTCGGACGTGGATCTGGCCGAAACCGAAGCCGTGGCACAGGCGCTCCCGACTGAAGAGGAAATCGCCCGCGAGGGTTTCCTCGGCACCGCAGCCGCGGATCCAGCCACCAACACCGCCGCCCAACTGCAGCCCGCCGAACCCGCGCCCGAAAAAACCGGCGGCTTTCTGGGATTGCTGCGCCGCGTGGTGCCAAACACCGAGGCCGCCCCGAGGGATGCCGCTGCCACCGCGCCCACGGTCCTGAACGCAGAGGCCGCGCCGCAACCCTCCGAAACAGAAACGGCAGTGGTGCTGGATACAACCGCCGATGACCAACCCGCAGATGATCCCGTTCTCTTGGCCAGCCTGTCACCGGCGGAAGAAACCCCGCGCAAACGCCGGGGGCTCTTTGCCCGTGTGGCTGCCCCGCAAAAGGACAAACCGCGCACCGGCCCCGACGCGACAGACGTCCCCTATGGCACGGTCTTGCCCTACGGCGTCATCGCCCGTGTCTGCGAGGCCCGGCGCAAACCCTTGGGCCGCAAGGTGGAGAAAGCCAATGCGCGCGGATTTGCCCTGTTTGACAGCAACCCCGATTCCGCCGCGCCCCGCACCTTTTACCTCACCGGGTTTCCCGACGGTTGCCCGCGCCAGTTGACCGCCGCCAGCGTCCTTCTGGGTGCGCCCTCGTTGTATGAACAACTGCACTATGGCCCCGCGGGCAAACATCTGGCCTATGGCGCCACCGACAAAGCCTATGAAAAGGTCAAATCCCGCGTCTGCGGTGCCCGCAAAGGCAAACCCTGCGGCAGCAAAATCGGCCAGCTTGAGAAAAGCACGTTCTTTGTGAACACCTATGAGCGGTTTGGCGGCAATGCCCGGTGGTCAGAACTGTTGATCCACGACGGTGAAGTGCTGGCCGCCTCGCTCAAAAGCAACGACTGACATAGCCCCGGAATTTTCAAAAATTCCGAACCGATTTCTTTAAAGAAATCGCCACCAACCGCAACATCTGCACCCGGACGTGCCCCGCATTCTTCAAAGAATGCGCAGCGATCTTTTCAAAAAGATCGCCGCCGGCCGGTCAATAATGCGGCGGACGTTCATCGCCGATCACCACCGCACCGCCGCCCGAGGCTTCGCGCTCCCCCTCGCGCTGCATCAGCATATGCACACGGCGGTTCAACGTGGTGATCTCACCCTCTTGACGCGCCACGATCTCGGAAAGGTCATCCACCATCCGTGTCAGATGCGCGATCTGTTCTTCCAGCTTTTCCATGATAACTCTCCTTGTTGCCGCGCTGCCCTAACATGCCTTTCCCCGCGTGACAAAGGCCAGCCTGCATTCGGCCCTGCGACACCATAAACCCCGCCATTGCTTGCCCTCTGACAGGGGCTGGGGTAGATGCGGGACGCGCGAAATCACGCCTCAAGGAACATGATCCATGGCCAAACCCAAAAAGACCCCACGCCCCAAGGCAGAAACGCCCAAAGGGTTCCGCGACTATTTCGGCAGCGAAGTCACACATCGCGCTGAAATGCTGTCCAAGATTGCGGCGGTCTATCATCGGTACGGCTTTGACGCCTTGGAAAGCTCCGGCGTCGAAACGGTTGAGGCATTGGGCAAGTTTCTGCCCGACGTGGATCGCCCGAACGAGGGGGTTTTTGCATGGCAGGAAGACGCGGATGCCGACAAACCCGGCGATTGGCTGGCCCTGCGCTATGACCTCACTGCGCCGCTGGCCCGCGTCTATGCGCAGCATCAAAACGATCTGCCCAAACCCTACCGCCGCTATGCGATGGGGCCGGTCTGGCGCAATGAAAAGCCGGGGCCGGGGCGGTTCCGCCAGTTTTATCAATGTGATGCGGACACCGTTGGCGCACCTTCGGTGGCCGCCGATGCCGAGATCTGCGCGATGCTGGCCGATTGTCTTGAGGAAGTCGGGATCGAGCGCGGCGATTATGTGGTGCGCGTCAACAACCGTAAAGTGCTCAACGGCGTGATGGAAGTGGCAGGCCTTGCGGGCGATGACAAAGAGGCCGAACGCGGCATCGTGCTGCGCGCGATTGACAAGCTCGACCGGCTTGGCCCGGACGGCGTGCGTGCACTGATGGGCGAGGGCCGCAAGGACGAGAGCGGCGATTTCACCAAGGGTGCAGGACTGGATGATGCGCAGGCCGAGGTGGTCATGGGTTTCATGGACGCCAAGCGGCCCACCGGAGCCGAGACAGTTGCCCGCCTGCGTGAACTGGTCGAAGGATCGGCCATCGGGGCGCAAGGCGTCGATGAGTTGGAAATGATCGCCGATCTGCTGAGCGCAGGCGGCTACGGCCCCGACCGGATCGAGATTGACCCCTCCGTTGTGCGCGGCCTTGGCTATTACACCGGCCCTGTCTACGAGGCCGAATTAACCTTTGACATTCAGGATGAAAAGGGACGCACCCGCAACTTTGGCTCCGTCGCGGGGGGCGGGCGTTACGACGATCTGGTCAAACGCTTCACCGGTCAGGAAGTGCCTGCAACGGGCGTTTCCATCGGCGTGGACCGCCTGTTGGCCGCGCTGGATGCCAAGGGGCGTCTGGACAAAAAGGCAGATGGCCCGGTGGTTGTCACCGTGATGGATAAGGCCCGCATGGCCGATTATCAGACCATGGTGGCCGAGCTGCGGCAGGCGGGGATCCGCGCCGAGGTTTACCTTGGCAATCCCAAGAACTTCGGAAACCAGCTCAAATACGCCGACAAACGCGGCTCCCCTGTTGCGGTGATCGAAGGCGGGGACGAGCATGAAAAAGGCGTGGTGCAGATCAAGGATTTGATCCTTGGCGCCAAACTGGCCGAGAACGCCAGTCTGGAAGAATGGAAAGACCGCCCCAGCCAGTACGAAGTGCCGCGCGATCAGATGATTGCCAAGGTGCGCGAAATTCTGGATCTGCACAGCTGATGCCGACCCGTTCTGAAACACTGGCCTGCGCTGCGGGTCTGCGGGCGATGTTCGAGGCACAGGGCGCAGCTTTGGTTGAACCACCGATCCTGCAACCCGCCGATACCCTGCTGGAACTTTACGGCGAGGATATCCGCGCCCGCGCCTATGTGACCTCCGACGCTTTGCGGGGCGAGCAGATGCTGCGCCCCGACTTCACCGTGCCGGTGGTGCAAATGCACATGAGCGAAGGCGCAGAACCGGCCCGCTATACCTACGCGGGCGAAGTTTTCCGGCGGCAGGAACATGACCCCAGCCGCGCCAATGAATATATTCAGGTTGGGTACGAGGTCTTTGACCGCGCCGATCCGGCCGCCGCGGATGCGGAGGTTTTTGCCTTGATCGCGGAAGGGCTGAAAGGCCTGCCCGTGGCACCTGTCACGGGTGATATCGGCGTGCTGATGGCCGCGGTAGAGGGGCTGAATACCACCGCGCGGCGCAAACATGCCCTGATGCGGCACATCTGGCGGCCGCGCCGCTTTCGTGGATTGCTCGAACGGTTTGCAGGCCGCACGCCGGTGCCGCCCTCCCGCGCCGCGCTTCTGGCCGGAAAGGCCCCGAAAGGCGGGCCGCTTGTGGGGTTGCGCAGCGCCGCAGAGATTGACGCCCGCGTCGCCGCCCTGCGCGAGGACGCCGCCGCCCCTGCGATTTCAGCCCGCGATGTGGACCTGATCGAAGTGCTGCTTGAAGTGCGCGAAACCATGCCCAACGCCCTCAGCCGCCTGCATGATCTGGCGGTGGATCTGCCCTCCATCGCGCCGGCTGTGGCGCGGGTGGCTGCGCGGGAAAAGGCACTGCAGGCCCGCGGTGTGAACACCGGTGATCTGATCTTCGAGGCCAGCTATGGCCGCGCCTCGATGGAGTATTACGACGGCTTTGTCTTTGGGTTCCGCGCCGAGGCCCGACCCGATTTGCCTGCGATTGCCAGCGGCGGACGCTATGACGCGCTGACCCGGCAATTGGGGCAGGGCGACGAGATCCCCGCCGTCGGCGGCGTGATGCGCCCCGGATTGATGCTGCAACTGGAGGGCAAGGCATGACGCTGAAACTTGGCGTGCCGTCCAAGGGGCGGCTGATGGAAAAGACCTTTGAATGGTTCGGCGCGCGCGGCATCACCCTGCAGCGCACCGGCAACGAACGGGAATATGCGGGCGCGGTTGACGGCATCGACAACGTCAGCCTGATTTTGCTGTCCGCCGGGGAAATCCCCCGCGAACTGGCCGCAGGGCGCATTCATCTGGGCGTGACCGGCACCGATCTGGTACGCGAAAAACTGGCGCTTTGGGACCAATTGGTCGAACCGATGGAGGAGCTGCAGTTTGGCCATGCCGATCTGATCATCGCGGTGCCGCAGGCATGGATCGATGTGGACACGCTGGATGATCTGGACGCCGCCGCCGCGGCCTTCCGCCAGCATCACGGGTTCCGGATGCGCATCGCGACCAAATATCACCGGCTGGTGCGGGATTTCCTGCGCAGCGGCGGCGTGGCCGATTATGCACTGGTCGACAGCCAGGGCGCGACCGAAGGCACCGTGAAAAACGAAACCGCCGAGGCCGTGGCGGATATCACCTCAAGCGGCGAAACCCTGCGGGCCAACCATCTGAAAATCCTTAGCGATGGATTGGTCTTGCAGTCACAAGCCACCCTCTGGCGCAGCCGTGTGGCGGAGATGAGCGATCTCGATCGCAAAACCCTTGGCGAGATCAATCGCCGTTTGGGGTGAGGTGACGTTGAACCGGGGGCCAGCCCCCGGACCCCCGGAATATTTAGGGCCAAAAAGGGGGAAGTGGTGGCGCTATTCAAACGGCTCAGAGCACGCCAATTTCCGCAAGAGCCTGATTGAGCTCCACCGGCAAAGCCTCTTCGTTTTCACGGCCCTCTGGCAGGTCGGGCGGCGCGTCGTCAGGCGCAAGGTAACGCCAGCCCTGAAACGGGCGGCGCAGGCTGCTTTGGGTGCGGACCAGTTTCGGCTCCAACACGATTGCGCAGCGGCGGATGCCGTCCGATCCGATCTGTTCATCAAGCCGCAGAATACGCTGGCGGCATTGAATTGCGCCCTTGATCACCCAGAAGATCGAGCCGCCATTGAGAATCTCGGCCTCGCGTTTGGGCCACATACGCGTCACATGCCGTGGCAGTCCATCGGCGGTTTGCGCCCGTTTTGTGGCATGCCATTCGGCAAGCCCGTCGACGGACTCCGTTCCAACGGAAAGCTTGATCAGGTGCACGGTTGAGGTCATGAGGTTTCATCGCATTTAATGGATTTGAGGACAAGGGCCATTGCATCACGTTTTACCTGATATTGTTGTTGCGCCGCCAAATGTCACAACATATAGAAATCGTCCGGCCTGCTGAAATCACCCGTTTCAGAATCCCGCCGCCCCGCCTAAGATAAAGATCTTCCTGCCAATGCCTGCTCAGAAAGCCCCTGCTATGACCCGTTTTGCCGCCCCGATTGCCGAACAAATCTGGGATATGAAATACCGTTTCAAAGCGGCCGATGGCACCCTCAAGGATGCCACTGTCGAGGACAGCTGGCGGCGCATTGCGCGGGATCTGGCGCGGGTCGAAGAGGATGCCCCGCTTTGGGAAGATCGGTTCTATTCCGCCCTTGAAGATTTCAAATACCTGCCCGCAGGCCGCATCACTGCCGGGGCAGGTACCGCGCGGCGCGTGACCCTGTTCAACTGCTTTGTCATGGGCACCGTGCCCGACAGCATGAGCGGCATTTTTGATATGCTCAAAGAGGCCGCGCTGACCATGCAGCAGGGCGGCGGTATCGGGTATGATTTTTCTACCATCCGCCCCAAGGGCGCGGATGTTCTGGGGGTGTCGGCCGATGCCTCCGGCCCGCTGAGTTTCATGGATGTCTGGGATGCGATGTGCCGCACGATCATGTCTGCCGGCTCCCGCCGCGGCGCGATGATGGCGACGATGCGCTGCGATCACCCCGATATCGAGGATTTCATCACAGCCAAATCCGATCCGGCCCGCCTGCGCATGTTCAACATGTCGGTGCTGGTGACCGATGATTTCATGGAAGCGGTCAAGGCTGACGGATCCTGGGAACTGACGTTCAATGACCGGATCTATCACACGGTGCAGGCCCGCGATCTGTGGAACAAGATCATGCAGGCCACCTATGATTATGCCGAACCGGGGGTGATTTTCATCGACCGGATCAATGCCGCCAACAATCTCAGCTATTGTGAAACCATTGCCGCCACCAACCCCTGCGGCGAACAGCCCCTGCCGCCCTATGGGGCATGTCTGCTCGGCTCTATCAATCTGGCGCGTCTGGTGTCGGACCCCTTTGGCGATGACAGCCAGCTGGACGAGGCCGCGCTGCAAGAGCTGGTCGCAACTGCCGTGCGGATGATGGACAACGTGGTGGATGTGTCGAAATTCCCGCTGGAGGCCCAGGCCCGCGAAGCGCAGGCCAAGCGCCGGATCGGCCTTGGCGTGACGGGCCTTGCCGACGCGCTTTTGATGGTTGGCCAACGCTACGGCTCTGACGAGGCGGCGACACAAACCGAAAGCTGGCTCAAGGCGATTGCGCGGGCGGCCTATCTGGCCTCTGTCGATCTGGCCAAGGAAAAGGGCGCTTTCCCGCTGTTTGATGCCGAGGCCTATCTGGCGTCCGGCACCATGCAGCAGATGGACGAAGACGTGCGCGACGCGATCCGCGAACACGGCATCCGCAACGCGCTTTTGACCTCCATCGCGCCGACCGGCACAATCAGCCTTTACGCAGGCAACGTCAGCTCAGGGATCGAGCCGGTCTTTGCCTATGCTTACACCCGTAAAGTGCTGCAAAAGGATGGCTCGCGCACCGAGGAAGAGGTGGTGGATTACGCCGTGCAGATGTGGCGCGACCTGAAGGGGGATGCGCCGTTGCCCGATTATTTCGTAAATGCCCAGACCCTCGCCCCCGCCGATCACGTCAAGATGCAGGCGGCAGCGCAGAAATGGGTCGACAGCTCCATCTCCAAGACCATCAACTGCCCCGAAGACATTGATTTTGACGCCTTCAAGGATGTCTACATGCAGGCTTGGGACAGCGGCTGTAAGGGCTGCACCACCTACCGGCCCAATGACGTGACCGGATCGGTGCTGAGTGTGAGCGAAGACACCAAGGCCGACAAACCCGTGCCCGTCGATGAGGGCGGCGAGGTGGTCTATATGTCCGAACCGCTGGACCGTCCGGCGGATCTGGAAGGCAACACCTACAAGGTCAAATGGCCCGACAGCGAACATGCGATCTATATCACAATCAACGACATCGTGCTGAATGGACACCGCCGCCCCTTCGAGGTTTTCATCAACTCCAAGAACATGGAACATTTTGCCTGGACGGTTGCGCTCACGCGGATGATCTCTGCGGTGTTCCGGCGTGGCGGTGATGTGTCCTTTGTGGTTGAGGAACTCAAAGCGGTATTCGATCCGCGCGGCGGGGCATGGATGCAGGGCAAATACATCCCCTCGATCCTCGCGGCCATTGGCGGCGTCATCGAACAGCATATGATAGCCACAGGCTTCATCGCGGGCGAGGGCATGGGGCTGAAAAACGATCCCAAAGCGCAGGTCGTCGGCCTTGACACCCCGCGCGGCAAATCCTGCCCTTCCTGCGGCCAATACGACCTGCGCATGGTCGAAGGCTGCATGACCTGCGCCTCCTGCGGGCACAGCAAATGCGGCTGAGCTAAGGCCGATTTACCCTTTTGGATCAGGATAAATCTGTTCCGAAGGGGTTCTCGACCAAACCAACAACTTGGATCAACATCTCGCCGCTGCCATCGGTTGAGACAGCATCCTCATAGGCAGCTTCTACGGCCAATTGTGCTGCTGTTCGGCTTTCTATACTTCCGTCAAACAGGTTCATCACATCGTTGGCGGTTGTCACATCACTCATCCCCAATAGGGCGCCATAATATACGCCAATATCGGTCTTACTGTCCAAGAATGCGCGGTCCGCATTTTGTTGCTGGGTGAAATCAGCGCTCGCGTCTGCAGGGGGTTCGGCGCGGGCTCCTGCCAGAAAACTGCGAATGAACTGGCCTTGGGTGACCGCGCCGCCGTCTATGGCATCGGCCCAGAATGAGCGGCCTTCATCGTCCGGCCCACGCCCAAGGACATTGCCATACACCGCGGTGACAAATGCTTCCGTATCCATCTGTTGACCATAAAGGGCGCGTGTCTCGGGCTGATCGAAAAAGAAATCCGCCGCCTGATCCAAAGCCGTCCCATTGACCAGTGCCCTTGCCCAAAAGTTTAGGCCTTCGGCATCTGGGGCCCGGTCGAAATAGGCGATGTACAGCTCGACCAACTCAAGAAAATCTGCGGCAGAAATGTCAGCTTCATCGAGATAGATCTGCCCGTCGCCAACAAGATCCCAGTCCCGATCGGCAAACCGCAACAGGTTTGTTCCGCCCGTGTCGGTTCCTTCTGCGCCTGTACGGTCAACGATGAATACCTCGCTCGCCTCCATATCCACTTTGATCGTGAACTGGGTCGAGGCACCATCATAGAGCGCGATATCAAACCCATATCCACCAAGATAGAAATCGTCCCCAGCGCCGCCCTTGATGGTGTCAGAACCATCATCACCATAAAGGGTATCGTTTCCCGCCGCACCTTGGATCAGGTCATCAAAAACGGTCCCTACTATCTCTTCGATATTTTGGAACTGTTGGGTAAACTCTTGGCCGCCTACATTTCCGTGCGTCAGGCCAGTGACCGCGTTGATATCCAGACCACTGTCGAAAGCGCCGAAATAGTAAAGCAGTTTGTCATGTCCAGCACCTCCATCAATGGTGTCATGGCCAATGCTTGGGAAAATCCGGTCATCACCCGCAAGCCCGAAAAGCATATCATTACCTTCAACACCGGACAGGGTATTGTCGTTCTCATCGCCGGTCAAAGTATCGTCAAACAAACTGCCCTGGAGGCTTTCAAAACTCTGAAAATGATGAAGATAGGTTTCAAACCCGACTTGCACCATTGCTGTGGCCGTTCCGAAATCGGCAGTGATCCCGGCCTGAAATAGGGGTTGCCCATTACGAAAAGTGTCGAAACGCAGCCAATCTATTCCATCGCCGCCATCGAGTGTTGCATTTCCCAGATCTGCATAGACCCGATCGTCGCCAGCGCCTGCATCTACAAAATCGTTTCCTGAACCAATGAAAATCAAATCATCGCCGCCAAGCCCAAAAACTTGATCGTTCCCGCCGAGGCCCTGAAACTCGTTTGACTGATCATCACCAGTGAGCGTGTCATCTCCCGCGCTGCCAGAGATGTTCTCAATCTGTAAAAGTTGATGGTGCCGTATTCCGTCAGACGTTATCGCGCGCGCATCCCCATTCATCAGATTGGCGGTTACGCCACGATAAAAAATCGGCTGGCCATTGAAGGTGGTGTCGAAATTGGCCCAATCAACGCCTTCACCGCCAGACAATGTATCAAAACCTAGACCAGCATAAAGAGTATCATTCCCGGCAAGGCCGCGGATCTCGTCACCTGTAAAATCAACTGGAAAAAGGGTATCATCCCCTGCGGTGCCTTCAACTATTGGCATTTTTGCTCTCCTGCAAAATGGCTTGCGATTCAAAATGGTAAAGCTATGGGGGAATGGTATTTACCTTTTAGGGAAAACTCCACAACTTAATCACCCCCTGATTGCTTTGTTGCAGCTCGACTTTTCATTTCCGTGTAAATCAGATTTGAATGGCAACAAAGACGTCGGCACTCCGCTGGAAGGGGAAAATCATGACCACAACCACTACGCTGGACGGCACCTATGATTACATCATCATCGGCGCGGGCACGGCGGGTTGTGTTCTGGCCAATCGCTTGACCGAAGACCCCAATACCCGCGTTTTGCTGCTGGAGGCGGGCGGCAAGGACAATTACCACTGGGTCAAAATTCCGGTCGGCTATCTTTATTGTATCGGCAATCCGCGCACCGACTGGATGATGAAAACCGCGGCAGAACCGGGGTTGAACGGGCGGTCTTTGGTCTATCCGCGCGGCAAGGTTCTGGGCGGCTGCACCTCGGTCAATGGCATGATCTACATGCGCGGGCAGGCGGCGGATTATGATCACTGGCGGCAGCTCGGCAATACCGGTTGGGGCTGGGAGGATGTGCTGCCCTATTTTCTTAAGTCCGAGGATCACCACGGCGGGCCTTCGCAGATGCACAGCGCCGGCGGCGAATGGAAGGTCACGACCCAGAGGCTCAGCTGGGACATTCTGGAGGCGGTGCAGGAGGGCGCCAAGGAATTTGGCATTCACCCCCGCGCCGATTTCAACGATGGCAACAACGAGGGGTCCGGTTTTTTCGAGGTCAACCAAAAGGCTGGCGTCCGGTGGAGCACGGCAACAGGCTTCCTGCGCCCGGCGATGAAACGGCCCAACCTGCGGGTGCTGACCCATGCCCATACCGAAACCCTGATTCTTGAAGGCAAAACCGTCAAAGGGGTGCGGTACAACCGGCGCGGCCAAAGCTATGAGGCCCATTGCACCGCCGAGGTGCTGCTGGCGGCAGGGGCGATCAACTCACCCAAGATTCTGGAGCATTCCGGCATTGGCCAACCCGATCACATCGCGGGGCTGGGCCTGACGCCCAAACATGACCTGCAAGGGGTGGGCGAGAACCTGCAAGACCATTTGCAAATCCGCACCGTTTACAAGGTCAGCAATGCCAAGACATTGAACACAATGGCCAATTCCCTGTTGGGCAAGGCCCGGCTTGGCTTGCAATATCTCACCACGCAAAGCGGCCCGCTGTCCATGGCACCCAGCCAGTTTGGCATGTTCACCAAATCCGACCCCGCGCTGGAAACGCCGGATCTGGAATACCATGTACAGCCCTTGTCGACCGACCGCCTTGGCGATCCGCTGCATCCGTTTCCGGCGATCACGGTTTCAGTCTGCAACCTGCGCCCCGACAGCATCGGCAGTTGTCACGCGAGCTCAACGGACAGCGCCCAGCAACCGCATATCAAGCTCAACTACCTCTCGGCCCCGCGTGACAAGCAGGTTGCTGTGGCCTCGATCAAACAGGCCCGCAAGATCATGACCGCCGCCGCGCTGAAACCCTACAGCCCGCAAGAAATCCTCCCCGGCCCCGATCATCAAAGCGATGCGGCGCTGGTCGAACAGGCGGGCAATATCGCCACCACTATTTTTCACCCGGTTGGCACCTGCAAGATGGGTGCGGATGAAAACGCCGTGGTCGGCACCGACCTGCGGGTGCATGGGCTCAGCGGGCTGCGGGTCATCGACGCCTCGGTTATGCCGCGCATCGTGTCAGGCAATACCGCATCGCCCGTGGTTATGATCGCCGAAAAGGCCGCCGACATGATCCGCGCCGCCGCAGGGTAGCACTTCGCTGTATTCAACCGCGCTTGCGGCCCTATACTGGCGGCATCACTGATTGTTCAGGGGGATCACATGACACAAGCGGACCCATCCACGCCGCCCGACGGCTTTACCCAGATGATCGACGACAGCAACGCCTTCTTTGCCGAGTTGCGCGAGAACAACACCAAAGACTGGTTCAACCCCCGCAAGGATCACTACAACACCGCGATCAAGAAGCCGGCAGAGTTCTTTGCCGATCTGCTGGCCGAGGATTTCAGCCGGATCTCGGGCAAGCCTTTCAAGCCCAAGCTGTTTCGCATCTACCGAGATGTGCGGTTCTCCAAAGATAAGACCCCGCTCAACGCCCATCTGCACATGATGTGGTCGCAAGCCGGGGATGATCCTTTTGCGCCATTCTTTTTCTTTGGCTCCGAACCCGGCGACATGACCATCGGCTTTGGCATCGGCGGGTTCAAAGGGGAAACACTCACACGGTTCCGCGCCTTTGTGGACCGTGACGGGGATGAATTGGCCGACCTGATAGATGCCACCGGCCTGCAGTTTTCCTCATGGGGTGCGCCGCCGCTCAAGAAAGTGCCAAAACCCTATGCCGAGGATCATCCCCATGCCGATCTGCTGAGGCGCAAGAACCTGATCCTCAGCGGCCCTATGGATGACACCTGGCGCAAGACTGATGGCGGATTGGTCAAGGCGGTGCGGTCCGAGTTCGAAAAAGCCCGCCCGGTCATGAAACTTTGGGAGGAACGGCTGGCGTGAACAGTCGGGGCCGCCGCCGCGTCGCAGCATCTTTGGCCAGCCCCTTGGAAACAACCAACCTTTTCCAACCTGCCCAAGAATGCGCCTCAACCGCGTCTTGCCCGCACAAGTCTTTGGCAGTTACAAATTCCAAGCCTAAGCTTGCCACTGGCCGACATACAAAGCTTGACTCAAGACGATTTTAACCAAACGGTAAAAATATCAGACGTCCAACTGGGGGATAACCAATGAATAAGCCACAAAACAATAGTATCACACGCCGCAGATTGCTCGGCACTGCCGCGGTTCTGCTGGGGGCCGCTGCCTTTGCGCCCAAGGCCGCATTTGCCGCGGACAAAATCAAGGTCGCGGGCATTTACACCGTGCCGGTCGAACAGCAATGGGTCAGCCGCATCCATAAGGCCGCTGAAACCGCGCAGGCACGGGGCGACATCGAATACACCTTTACCGAAAATGTCTCCAACACGGATTATGCCCGCGTGATGCGCGAATATGCCGAAAGCGGCAACACCCTGATCATCGGCGAGGTCTTTGGCGCCGAACAAGAGGCCCGCGAAGTGGCGGCCGACTATCCAAACGTGGCCTTCCTGATGGGGTCCAGCTTCAAACAGGATGCGGCGCTGCCGAACTTCTCTGTCTTTGACAACTACATTCAGGATGCGGCCTATCTGTCCGGCATCATCGCCGGTGCGATGACCAAATCGGGCAACATCGGCATGGTCGGCGGCTTCCCGATCCCCGAGGTGAACCGCCTGATGCATGCCTTCATGGCAGGCGCGGCAGAAATGAACCCCGACATCAAGTTCCAGGTCAGCTTTATCGGCTCTTGGTTCGATCCGCCCAAGGCCAAGGAAACCGCTTTTGCGATGATCGAAAATGGCGCGGATCTGCTTTATGCTGAACGCTTTGGCGTGTCGGACGCGGCGCAGGAAAAAGGTGTGCTCGCCATCGGCAATGTGATCGACACCCAAGCCGATTATCCCGACACGGTTGTCGCCTCCGCGATCTGGCATTTTGAACCGACGTTGGACGCGGCGATTGCTGCGGTAAAGGCCGGCAATTTCACCGCCGATGACTATGGCAAATATTCCTTCATGGCCGAAGGTGGGTCATCGCTTGCGCCACTCGGCACCTTCGAGGGCAAAGTCCCCGAAGCGGCGATGAAACTGGTCATGGAAAAAGAGGCCGCGATCAAAGACGGCTCCTTCAGTGTCACGATCAACGACGAAGAACCGAAGTCCTCTTAAATGGCACAGCATAAAGAGGCGCAGGTTGTCCTGCGCCTCGACAATATCACCAAAAGATTTGGCAGCCTGACCGCCAATGACGCCATCAGCTTTGATCTCGCTCAGGGCGAAGTCATTGCTTTGCTTGGCGAAAATGGCGCGGGCAAGACAACGCTGATGAACATCCTCTTTGGCCATTACACCGCCGATGAGGGCCGCGTTGAGGTCTTTGGTCAGGCCTTGCCGCCCGGCAATCCCCGTGCCGCATTGGCGGCGGGGGTCGGCATGGTGCATCAGCATTTTACCCTGGCCGACAACATGACCGTGCTGGAAAACATCGTGCTTGGCACATCGCCCCTGTGGAAGCTCGGCTTTGGTAAAGCGGCGGCGCGGCGTCGCATACTGACGCTGGTGCAGGACTATGGCTTGCAGGTCGATCCCGATGCGCAGGTGGGCAGCCTGACCGTCGGCGAACGCCAGCGCGTTGAAATCCTCAAGGCGCTCTACCGCGATGCCCGCATTCTGATCCTGGATGAACCCACCGCCGTGCTGACCCCGCAGGAAACCGACGATCTTTTTGCCACCATGCGCAAGGCCGTAGCGCTGGGCCTTTCGGTGATTTTCATCTCGCATAAATTACATGAGGTCACGGCCATCTCGAACCGGGTTGTGGTGCTGCGCCATGGCAGGTTGGTGGCCGAGGCCCGCACCGCCGACACAGACAAACATATTCTGGCGCAGATGATGGTTGGCGAAGAAGTCGCGCCGCCCTCCGTCCGTGCCGCCAATCCCGGCGAGGTGCTGATCGCGCTGGATCATGTTTCGACCCCTGATCGCGGCAGTGCACCGGGGCTGAAATCCGTCAACCTGAACCTGCGTGCAGGGCAGATCATTGGCCTCGCGGGTGTCTCTGGCAACGGGCAGGCGGCTCTGGCCGACCTGATTGGCGGGCTGATCGCCCCGGCCTCCGGCAGCCTGCGCATTCATGACGCCGCGCCAAAAAACTGGACCCCGCGTGCAGCCCTTGCCGCGGGCATCGCCCGCATCCCCGAAGACCGCCACAAAACCGGCACCATCGCCGATTTTGACCTGACCGAAAACGCGGTGCTTGAGCTTTATACAAAACCCCCGTTCAGCACCAAAGGCTGGATGCACTGGCAAGAAGCCCGCGAATTTACTCAAAATGTGATTGAAGGCTACGACGTCCGCTGCCCCGGCCCCGACACCCGCATCCGTCTGCTGTCGGGGGGCAACATGCAAAAGCTGATTTTGGGCCGCGTGCTTGAAACCACGCCCGAAGTGGTGCTGGCCAACCAACCCGTGCGCGGGCTGGACATCGGGGCGCTGACCTACGTGCATGAACAATTGCTGGCCGCCCGTGATCGTGGCGCGGCGGTGCTGCTGATTTCCGAAGATCTTGACGAGGTCACGGCCCTGTCCGATGTGATCCATGTGATCTCCGAAGGGCGATTGTCGCCCGGATTTGCACGCGGCGCCCTCAGCACGACAGAACTGGGTGTCTGGATGGCCGGACACGGATTTGAGAACGAAGGGGGCAGTCATGCGGCTTGAACCTGTGGCCAACCCGACCCTGATCCGGCAATTGGGCCTGCCCGCGCTGGCGCTGATTTGCACGGTGGTGATTGCGTCCTTACTGGCGATGATTGCAGGGGCGCAGCCGTTCTCGGTGCTGGGCCTGATCATCAAAGGCGCGTTTGGGTCAAAATTTGCGGCGCTAGAAACCCTGAACCGCGCCACGCCGCTGATCTTTACCGGATTGGCTGTCGCCGTCGCCTTCCGCGCCCAGCTGTGGAACATCGGCGCCGAGGCACAGCTCTACATGGGCGCGGTCGTGACCGTAGTCCTAGGCACCGGAGCTTTGTCTTGGCCCGCCTTTGCCCTGCTGCCCACAATCGCCATTGCCGCGATGCTGGCCGGGGCGGTGGCCCTGCTGGTGCCGACCTTTCTCAAGACACGCTTTGGCGTGGATGAGGTGGTTACGACGCTGCTGCTGAATTTTGTCGTGCTGCTCTGGGTGTCGATGCTTCTCGAAGGGGCGCTGAAAGATCCGATGGGCCTGGGCTGGCCCAAATCCGCCCGCCTGATTGCCGAGGCGCGTCTGCCGCGCATCATGGATGGATTGCGCCTGCACTGGGGCTTTGGCCTCGCGCTGATCTCTGCGTTGGTGGTCTGGGTGATCCAGCGCCGCACGACGCTGGGCTATGAAATGCGGGCCGTGGGCCTGAATGCCGAGGCGGCGCGCTTTGCCGGTATTCCCGTCAACGCCGTGTTGATCAAGACCGCGCTGCTGTCTGGTGGCCTTGCCGCGCTCGCAGGCTTTTCCGAGGTCGCAGGTCTCAAGGGCAGCCTTACTTTGGATATCTCCCCCGGCTTTGGCTACACCGGCATCATCGTGGCGATGCTGGCGCTGCTCAACCCGCTGGGCGTGGTGGTGGCGGCGCTGTTTGTCGCGGGCATCTTTGTCGGCGCGGACAGCATGAGCCGCGCGGCGGGCGTGCCAACCTATCTGGCCGATATTATGCTGGCCTTTGCCCTGCTGCTGATGGTGCTGGCGATCATGCTGACCAAATTCCGGGTGAGGCGCAGCTGATGGATATTCTCGACATTCTGATCTCGGCCAGTTTCTGGACCGCTGCCATCCGCATCGCATCGCCGCTGATCTTCGCCGCATTGGGTGAGCTGATTTGCGAACGTGCAGGCGTGTTGAACCTCGGCATCGAAGGCATCATGGTCGTGGGCGCATTCGCCGGATGGTTGACCGTTTATCTGGGCGGCGGGCTGTGGTTCGGGGTGGCGGTGGCGATGCTGTCCGGCATGGGGTTCGGCCTGCTGCACGCGACGCTGACCGTGCCCTTTGGCCTCAGCCAACATGTGGTGGGTCTTGGTATCACGCTGCTGGCCACCTCACTGACCTATTTCTGTTATCGCCTCGCCCTGCCAGAGGTGACATCCCCGCCCAAGATCGAGGCCTTTCAACCCTATGAAATCCCGGTCCTGTCTGACATTCCACTGATCGGCGAGGCGCTGTTTTCGCAAACGCCGCTGACCTATCTGGCCTTTGTGCTGGCCGTGGTGGTCAGTGTCACGCTTTATCGCACGCCGTTGGGGCTGGCGGTGCGGGCGGCGGGGGAAAACCCTGCGGCGGTGGCGGCGCAGGGGCTGTCCGTGACCGGCATCCGCATGGGCGCTGTCATGGTGGGCAGCGGTCTGATGGCGGTTGGCGGGGCCTTCCTGACCATGAGCGCGTTCAACTCCTTCTTCTTTGAAATGGTCAACGGGCGCGGCTGGATCTGCATTGCACTGGTGGTGTTCGGCTCATGGAAGCCGGGCAAAACCCTGCTGGGCGCGGTGCTGTTTGCCGCCTTTGACGCGCTGCAAATCCGGGTGCAGCAAACTCCGCTGGGCGCGGATATTCCCTACCAGATTTTCCTGATGGCCCCCTACATCCTGTCCATTCTGGCGCTGGTGATCATGTCGCGCCGCGCACAGGTGCCCGCCGCCCTGATGGTGTCGTTCAACAAGGGCGAACGGTGAGGACGTTTCACGAAGGGTTGGCCCTGACCGCGGGCGGGGCGAATGCCCCCGCCCATGGGGGCGGTCGGGGGCAGCCCGGCCTACGTCCGGGCGCAACCACATTTCCGACAGCACAGGAGTTTCTTCATGTTTGACCTGATCCTCAAAGGCGGCACCCTGCCGGATGGCCGCACTGCCGACATCGGCATCACCGGCGGCGCAATCGCTGCCATCGAAGACCTTTCCTCGGCCGAAGCAGGCGAAGTCATCGACGCAACCGGCGATCTGGTCAGCCCGCCCTTTGTCGATCCGCATTTCCACATGGACGCCACCCTCAGCTACGGCATCCCGCGCATCAACGCCTCCGGCACCCTGCTCGAAGGGATCGGCCTCTGGGGCGAGCTGAAACAGGTCATGCAGCCGGAGGTGATCAAAGCCCGCGCGCTGGAATACTGCGACTGGGCCGCCTCGCTTGGCCTGTTGTGCATCCGCAGCCATGTGGACACCTGCCACGACAGCCTGATCGGGGTCGAGGCGTTGCTGGAGGTCCGCAAAGAGGTGGCCGATTACATCGACCTGCAATTGGTCGCCTTCCCGCAGGACGGCCTCTACCGCGACCCAACTGCATTGCAAAACACCATCCGCGCCCTCGATATGGGGGTGGATGTGGTCGGTGGCATCCCGCATTTTGAACGCACCATGGCGGACGGCGCCCGCTCCGTCACCGCCCTGTGCGAGATCGCGGCTGAACGCGGGCTGATGGTGGATATGCATTGCGATGAAACCGACGATCCGCATTCGCGCCACATCGAAACGCTGGCCTATGAAACCCAGCGGCTGGGCCTGCAGGGCAGGGTGGCCGGATCGCACCTCACCTCCATGCATTCCATGGACAACTACTATGTCTCGAAACTGCTGCCCCTGATGGCTGAGGCGGAGGTCGCAGCGATCCCCAATCCGCTGATCAACATCGTGCTGCAGGGGCGGCATGACACCTATCCCAAACGGCGCGGGCTGACGCGGGTCAAGGAAATGCAGGCCATGGGCATCGACGTTGGCTGGGGCCAGGACTGCGTGATGGACCCGTGGTATTCCATGGGCACCGGCGACATGCTGGATGTGGCCTTCATGGGCCTTCATGTGGCCCAGATGACCAGCCCCGAAGAGATGCGCCGCTGCTTTGACATGGTCACCAATGTGAATGCCCGGATCATGGGGCTGGACGATTACGGCCTGCGGGTCGGGGCCAAGGCCTCCATGGTGGTGCTGGATGCGGGCAACCCGATTGAGGCGCTGCGCCTCAGACCGGACCGCCTGTGCGTGATTGCCAAGGGAAAGGTGATCTCGCGCCAGTCGCGCAACGACGCCCGACTTGATCTGCCGGGCCGGCCCGTCAGCGTCCGCCGCCGCCACAGCGCCCATTCATGATCAACCAGCCGTCGCCGCCCGGCCTGCCAGAGTAAACGCCCCTTGCAAGGCATTGCCCGCAGGCGGCGTCAGATGGCGGGTAAATGGTTCTGGCAGATAGGGCGCGTAATGCGGCCCCACGCCGCCACTGAGGCAAAGCCGGTCGCCGGGGGCGAACCCCAACACGCCCAGCGCCGATACGATAAACGCTGCGCCCTCTTGCATCAGAGCCAGACCGATCTCATCTCCGGCTTGGGCCGCAGGGATCACCTGCCGTGCCAAAGCGGCATAATCGCCCGGCGCGGCAGCGGCACTAAAGGTCATCGCCTTTGCCGCCCCGCCGATCTCGGCCAAGACCTGCGTGCCAAGAGGGCTTTGTGCAATCATCCCGTCCTCGCCCAACATCACCTTGCGCAGCAATTGATGTCCCAGCCACGATCCCGAGGCCTGATCGGCAAGATGAAAACCCCAGCCGTTCACGGTCTTGATCTGGCGGTCCTTCTGCCGGGCCACGATGGTGCCGGTGCCAAGGGTGACAACAAACCCGTCGGCATCCTCCAACGCGCCGACAACAGCGGTGTCGCGGTCGCTGGTCACATGAACGGCGCCAAAGTCAAACTCTGCCGCGACCCGGGCCATCTCGTCGGGAAAATTGGCCCCTGCAAGCCCCATAAAAACACAGATTTCAGATGCCGGCGTGGTTTCCAGCCCAGCCTCAACCAAGGCCGCGTCAATGGCATTGCGGATATTGCCCGTGGCCGCTTTGAAATTTGTGCCAACATTGCCCGGACCGCCCGCTGCTTCGCCGAGGACTCCCCGGTGCAAGGTGCCCGCCGCGGCCCGGCAACCGGTGCCACCGCCATCCACGGCAATCAATACGGTGTCTTGCTGTTCTGTCATTCTACCCACCTAATTTGCCCGCATTGCCTAGCGCGTCAGAGCCCGCAAATCCATCACCGCCAAACACAATCTTTCAATCTCCTCATAGTACCATCCCGATGCGCAGCCCGAATAACAGTTGAAAAAGATCTATGATAGCGCTAACAGTGAGCCAAATCGAAAAATCCGGCCATGAGGTGGTATTATGACAACGAAAATTGCGATCAATGGGTTTGGCCGCATCGGCCGCTGTGTGCTGCGGGCGCTGCTGGAAAATGGCACCGACGGGATTGAGGTTGTTGCCATCAACGATCTGGCCGCGCCGGAAACCTTGCTGCACCTGCTGAAATACGATTCCGTCCATGGCCGTTTGCAGGCAGATGCCCGGCTCGATGGGGACATGCTGCATGTCGGTCCCTACAGCGTCCGCCTGACCGCCGAACGTGATCCGGCCAATCTGCCCTGGTCTGACGTAGATATCGCTTATGAATGCACGGGCCTCTTCACCCAGCGTGACGCCGCCGCCAAACATCTTGAGAACGGCAGCAAACGGGTGCTGATCTCGGCTCCGGGCAAAGAGGTGGACCGCACCGTGGTCTATGGGGTCAACCATGAGGAATTGACCTTTGACGATGTGATTGTCTCAAACGCCTCCTGCACAACCAACTGCCTCGCGCCACTGGCGATGGTTCTGGATGATCTTTGCGGCATTGAAACCGGCTACATGACCACGATCCATTCCTTCACCGGCGATCAGCCCAGCCACGACACCGCGCACCGCGACCCGTATCGGGGCCGCGCGGCCTCACTGTCGATGGTGCCCACCTCCACTGGCGCCGCCGCGGCGATCTCACTGGTGCTGCCGGCGCTGGAAGGCCGCCTCGAAGGCTCCGCCGTGCGGGTGCCCACGGCCAATGTTTCGCTGGTCGATCTCAGCTTTGTGCCAAAACGCAAGGTCACGGCAGAAGAGATCAACGCCGCCGTTGCCGCTGCCGCCCAAGGGCCTTTGGCGGGCGTGCTGTCTTTCGAGGACGATCCGCTGGTCTCGGTTGATTTCAACCACGACAGCCATTCCTCCTGCTTTGCCGCCGCCCAGACCAAGGTCACAGAGGGCGGCATGGTCCGCGTGGTCAGCTGGTATGACAACGAATGGGGCTTCTCCAACCGCATGAACGACACCGCGCGGGTGATGGGACAACTGATGGAAACCGCCCCTCTCAAACGCACCGCATAAGGGGGCCAGCCCCCACCGCCGCTGCGCGGCGCTCCCCCCGGAGGTTTTTTAGCCAAATGAAGACAAGAGCGCCTTTTTCTTCATTTGGCCCTTAAACCTCTGGGGTCCGGGGCAAGGCCCCGGGTGTCGGCGGCGGACGCAGGCTTTTGATTTAAGCGTCCTATTGCCCCATCTTCAAAGCGAGGCCGCCGCGCGGCTGGCTTGATCAAATTGCCCCGACATCGCCCGCAGACTGGCCGCGACCTGGCGCAATTCCTCGCCGCTGGTGTCCATGCGCCCAAGCCCTTCAAGAAGGCAGGTTTGACGAATGGTGCGGTAGGCCTCGCACAAGTCACTGCCCGCCTTCGAGGTGCGGTAAAACACTTCCTTGCCGCGTTTGTCCGCCTCCACCAAATCCGATTTCAGCAGCTTGCGCAGCGCATAGTTGACCGTATGGGTGTCTTCGATGTTCAACAGGAAACAGATATCGGTCAGCCGCTTTTCCCGGCCCCGATGGTTGGTGTTGTGCAGCACCAGGATTTCCAGTGGCGTGAGGTCCGCATTGCCCGCCGCCGCCATGCAGCGCGACATCCAGCGGGTGAAGGCGTTATAGGCAATAATCATCCCATATTCGAGTTCGGAGGCTTCCCAGCCCTCACCTTCGGCCAAGTGGCGGGAGGATACGATGCGCCGTTCAGGCAGTGATTTGGGCGTTTCGGCCATGGATAAGTCCTCAAGAAATGCCGATTTACGTTAACATTTTACCAATGTTTTGCAAGCAAGAGAGGGGCCAATGGCCCGAAAATCAGGCGCTCTTATGCTGTACTGCACATGCCGGGGCGCCGACTCGCGTCGGTTGAGCGACGTCCCGAAATTTCCCACTTCCCAGAGCGCGTTGAATCTGTTAACTTTTCCTTAATAAAAAGACTGAGGCAGGTGGACAGCAATGAGAACGGGCTTTCGAGGCACGTTTGTCATAAGCTGGTCGCAAACAGAAATTGACGGCCTTGAGGCCGCGCCGGTGCAATCCCTGACAGTGGGGGCCGCATGGGCATGGCGCGGGGACGCCATCCGGGTGGATGGGCCAAGCGATGTTTTGCGGCTGGACCAGGCAGACGGGGCAGAAAATCTCCGGAAACGCGCGGCACGGATGGTGCACCGCCTTGTGGGCGCGGCCCTTGACCGTGAGCCATCCCAGATCCGCAAGCCGGAACGGGACGGCAATGAACCCCCATTGATGGACAACAGCTTTGTCATCACTGATGGCGGCAAAAGCTATACCGTGACCCTGATCGAGGTGGGCCGCGGCAGCCAGCCTTTGTTGATGTTTCTTGATGAAATTCCGCCGCGTGATTGCGAGCTTTGGATCGTGCATCACACGCTCAGCGCAGCGCCCACAGGTGATGCCGCCTCAGGTGATGGCGGTGTGATCTGTTTCACCCCCGGCACGATGATCCGCACGCCGGGTGGCCTGACCCGGATCGAAGACCTGCAAGAGGGCGACGCGGTCCAGACCAAGGACAACGGTGCCCAGCAGATCCGCTGGATCGGCAGCCGCCGCATGTCCGGCGCCCGGCTGTTTGCCATGCCAAAGCTGCGCCCGGTGCGGATTTCCGCAGGGCTTCTGGGGGCCGGTATCCCAGACGAAGATCTTGTTGTGTCACCGGAGCATCGCATCCTGATCAAAGGTGCCGTGGCGCAGGATCTGTTCAATACACCCGAAGTGCTGGTCG
The DNA here is from genome assembly GCF_016801775.1 of Sulfitobacter mediterraneus. Classification (NCBI taxonomy): domain Bacteria; kingdom Pseudomonadati; phylum Pseudomonadota; class Alphaproteobacteria; order Rhodobacterales; family Roseobacteraceae; genus Sulfitobacter; species Sulfitobacter mediterraneus. The sequence goes on from NZ_CP069004.1 coordinate 3,652,159, forward strand.
CCGCCAAGGATCTGATCAATGGCACCTCGATCAGTGTCGACCTGAAAATGCGCGAAGTGACCTATATCCATTTGCTGCTGGACCGGCATCAGGTGATGTGGGCCAATGGGGTGGAAACCGAAAGCTTCCATCCGGCCTCTGCCTCCCTGAATGCCCTTGACGACAGCGACCGGGCGCGGCTTTTGGCGACGCATCCGTCGTTGGAGTTTGATCCGCATACCTATGGTAGCTTTGCCCGTCGGCATCTGTCAGGGTCCGAGGCGGCAATCCTGAACCACGCGGCCTGACCAGAGACGAATTTTTCAAAAATTCGGACCGGAAATTTTGAAAATTTCCGCCGCCCTTAGCTGCTCGCAGCGCTGTCGATCAGCGCCTTGATGATCGCCTTGGCACTGTCGCTGTCCCAGGTGGCATCGCCGCGCAGACGTGCAATTTCGCGGCCCTCAGGGTCCAAAATCACGGTAATCGGCAGGCCAAACACCGCCATCTGGCTGGCCAGCGCCTGTTTCGGATCTTGGTGCCGGGGCAAGGCATCCACGCCGGCCTCTTTGAAAAACCGTTTGATACCTTCGGGAGAATTGCGGCCCGCCGCGATGGTCAGCACCTCGAAATGCTCACCGCCAAATTCTTTTTGCAGCGCATTGATCTGCGGCATTTCCTTGCGGCATGGGGCGCACCATGTGGCCCAGAAGTTCAACAGGATATACTTGCCGCGGTAATCCTCAAGCGTGGCTTTGCCGCCGCCGTCCTCCAGATCGAAGGCCGCGCCAGAGGTCGCCTTGGGCGCGTCATGAACCACCAGCTTTTTCATGTCGCCCTCCCGCAAAGGGACAATGTCGGGGCCAGCGGCGAAGGCAACATTTGCACCTGCCATAAGGGCCGTATACATGACAGCCAGCGCGAATTTTTTCATCTGTCCCTCCGAGGGTTTATCAATGACTGACACGAAATCGAACAAGATGTGGGGCGGCCGCTTTGCCGCTGGTCCGGACGCGATCATGGAGGCGATCAACGCCTCGATCGGGTTTGACAAGCGGATGGCGGCGCAGGACATTGCCGGATCGCGTGCCCATGCCGCCATGTTGGCCGCCACAGGCATTCTGAGTGATAGCGATGCCGAAGCCATTCGGGAAGGCTTGCTCACGATCTTGTCAGAAATCGAAGAAGGCCGTTTTGAGTTTTCAACGGCGCTGGAAGACATCCACATGAATGTCGAGGCACGTCTCAAGGAGGTGATCGGCGAACCTGCGGGCCGTCTGCACACCGGGCGCAGCCGCAATGATCAGGTGGCGACTGATTTCAAGCTTTGGACCCGTGACCAGTTTGATGCCTTTGAGGGCGGGCTGCTGGCCCTGATCGATGCGCTGTTGGGCCAGGCCGAGGCGGGCGCCGATTGGGTGATGCCCGGATTCACCCATCTGCAAACCGCACAGCCGGTGACATGGGGCCATCACATGATGGCCTATGTCGAGATGTTTGGCCGTGACCTGAGCCGCGTGCGCGATGCCCGTGCGCGGATGAACGAAAGCCCGCTGGGCGCGGCGGCGCTGGCGGGCACCTCCTTTCCCATCGACCGTGAGATGACCGCGCAGGCGCTTGGCTTTGACCGGCCCTCGGCCAATTCGCTGGACGCGGTGAGCGATCGCGACTTTGCGCTGGAATTCCTGTCATGTGCCAGCATCTGCGCCATGCACCTGAGCCGTTTTGCCGAAGAGCTGGTGATCTGGTCCTCTGCGCAGTTCCGCTTTGTGGCACTGTCGGACCGGTTCTCGACCGGATCCTCGATCATGCCGCAGAAAAAGAACCCCGATGCGGCGGAACTGATCCGCGCCAAGGTGGGCCGGATCTTTGGTGCGAACACCGCGCTGATGATGGTGATGAAGGGGCTGCCGCTGACCTATTCCAAGGACATGCAGGAAGACAAGGAACAGGTGTTTGACGCCGCTGACAACCTGATGCTGGCATTGGCCGCGATGGAAGGCATGGTGCGCGACATGAATGGCCAGCGCGAAAACCTCGCCGCCGCCGCGGGCAGCGGCTTCTCTACTGCAACCGATCTGGCCGACTGGCTGGTGCGGGTGCTGGGTCTGCCATTCCGCGATGCGCACCACATCACCGGATCGCTGGTCGCCATGGCCGAAAGCCAGGGCTGCGACCTGCCGGATCTGACGCTGGAGCAGATGCAAAGCGTCCATGAGCAGATCAGCGCAGATGTTTTTGATGTGCTGGGTGTGGAAAATTCGGTGAACTCGCGTATGTCTTATGGTGGCACCGCGCCCGCGCAGGTGCGGATGCAGATCAAACGCTGGAAGGACATCCTGTCATGAAACGGCTCATCGGACTGTTGGCACTGACCGCGCTTGCAAGCTGCGGCGCGGATGGTGAACCGGTCCGGCCTGCCTCCAATATGACAAACCCGAATGCTGGTGGCACGGTATTTGCATCGCTGGCCGGTGTCGAACCCATCAGCCTGCCTGCCCCATCGGGGCGGATGACATGATCCGCCATACCGCCCTTGTGGGCATGCTGACCTTGCTGGTCGCCTGCGGTCCGCCTGATCCCAAGGATGACCGGGCCGGATATGCCGACACCCGCCAAAAACCGACAAACACGACACCGGGCATTCATGTGAGCGGCCATGTGAACGTCGGTGTGGTCAAGACCTTCTGAGATGTCCATGCTGCGCCTCATCTATCTGGCCTTGGCGGTCTGGGGTGCGGTGCATCCGATGTATTACTTCCTGCGCTGGTTCGGGCAGAACGGTTTTGACCTCGCGGCGATGATTGACGCCTGGCACGCCAATGCCGCCAGCAGCGGGCTGGTGTGGGATCTGACCATAGCCGCCATCGCCCTGACGGTCTGGATCATCGCCGAAGTCGCCGTGCGGCGAAACTGGACCGCGCTGATTGCCATTCCCGCAACCTTCTGTATTGGAGTAAGCTGTGGTCTGCCGCTTTATCTGTTTCTGCGGTCAGCACCCATCAAATAGCCGGGGAGCCTCCGGCGGGAATATTTAGGGCCAGAAAGAACATGGATCACTTTCTTTATCGTGACGGCACGCTTTACGCGGAAGATGTGCCTATCTCAGAGATCGCAGCGGCGGTCGGCACCCCCTTTTATGTCTATTCAACAGCAACGTTGCAGCGGCATTTCCGTCTGTTTGACGAGGCGCTGGAAGGGACGGAGCATCTGGTCTGCTATGCGATGAAGGCCAATTCCAATCAGGCGGTTCTTAAGACCCTGGCGCAGGCCGGGGCGGGCATGGATGTGGTGTCAGGCGGTGAATACCGCCGCGCGCGGGCCGCGGGCGTACCGGGCGACAAGATCGTGTTCTCCGGCGTCGGCAAGACCCGCGAGGAGATCAAGCTGGCCCTCACGGGGGGCATTCGCCAGTTCAACGTGGAAAGCGAGCCGGAGATGGCTGTGCTGAGCACCGTTGCAGAAGAGTTGGGCGTCACCGCCCCGATCACAATCCGGGTCAACCCCGATGTGGACGCCAAAACCCATGCCAAGATTGCCACCGGCAAATCCGAGAACAAGTTCGGCATTCCGATTGCCCGCGCGCGCGCGGTCTACGCCATGGCCGCCGCCCTGCCGGGGTTGGAAATTGTCGGCATAGACGTCCATATCGGCAGCCAGCTGACCGAACTTGCGCCTTATGAACAGGCCTATCTGAAGGTTGCGGAACTGACCGAGGCCTTGCGGGAAGATGGCCACACCATCCGGCGGCTGGATCTGGGCGGCGGCCTTGGCATTCCTTATGAACGCAGCAATGCCGATCCGCCTTTGCCGTCCGACTATGGCGCGATGGTCAAGCGGGTGCTGGGCCATCTGGGCTGCGAGATCGAGATCGAGCCTGGGCGTTTGATTGCCGGCAACGCGGGGCTGATGGTCAGCGAGGTGATCTATGTGAAATCCGGCGAAGGCCGCGATTTTCTGATCATTGACGGGGCGATGAACGATCTGATCCGCCCGGCGATGTACGAAGCCTATCACGACATCGTGCCGGTTATTGAACCTGCTGTCGGGATTGAGCCGCAGCCGATTGATATTGTCGGGCCGGTTTGCGAATCTGGCGACACATTTGCCAAACAAAGATTGATGCCGCCCCTGGAGGCGGGGGATCTTGTCGCCTTCCGCAGTGCCGGTGCCTACGGCGCGGTGATGGCCAGCGAATACAATTCGCGCCCCATGATCCCCGAAGTTCTGGTCCATGGCGATCAATTCGCGGTTATCCGCGCACGGCCGACCTTTGACGAAATGATAAATCGCGATACCATCCCTGAATGGCTTTGACGGCATCTTGCTGACACGGCCTTTTGGAAAGGTTTGTCATGGCCACATTCACCCCCAATGAACAACGCCGGGCGCTGGCGCGTCTGCGCTGGCCCTTGCGCCTGACACGGGCGGGGATGGTGGCAGAGGTTTTGCTGCGCCGGTTCTGGCCACTGATCAGCATTGTTCTGCTGGGTCTGGCCGCGTTGATGCTGGGATTGCACGACATTGCACCTGTGGAACTGGTTTGGGGCGTTGGCGCCGCACTGGTGGTTGCGGGGCTTGGAGCTTTGCTGCGCGGGGTCTGGGGGCTGCGCTTCCCGACTGCGGCAGATGCCATGGCACGGCTGGATCAAAGCCTGCCGGGCCGGCCCATTCAGGCGATGCTGGATGATGCGGCCATCGGTACACAGGACGATGCGGCGATGGCGCTGTGGCGGGCACACAAGGCCCGGATGGCGGCCCGCACCGAAGCGGCCAAACCCGTGCCAGCGGACCTGCGGATCGCATCGCGTGATCCATATGCGCTGCGCTATGCCGCGCTTCTGGCATTTGTGGTGGCACTGGTGTTCGGCTCGTTCCTGCGGGTCGCGTCGGTTGCGGATATGGCGCCGGGCGGGGGTGATCTGGCGGGTGGCCCGGTCTGGGAAGGCTGGGCAGAGCCGCCGCGCTATACCGGCAAGCCGACGCTCTACCTCAATGATCTGGACGCCGGGGCGCTGGAATTGCCGATGGGCACGCTGATCACATTGCGCCTTTACGGCGATGTGGGGGCATTGCAGGTTGCCGAAACGGTCTCGGGCCGCTTGGCCCCTGACGGACCACAACAAGACGTCGCAACGCAAGTTGCACAGGATTTCACGGTTTTGCAGGAGGGCGAGATTGTCATCGACGGCCCCGGCGGGCGCAGTTGGCAAGTGGCTATGCGCCCAGACAGCGCACCGGAGGTGGAGGTGATCGGCGATCCGCAAGTGTCGGCACTGGGCGAGATGCGTTTGCCTTTTGCCGCGCAGGATGATTATAGCGTCGAGGCGGGCGAGGCGCGCATTGTCCTTGATCTGGCCGCTGTGGACCGGCGCTATGGTCTGGCGGCCAATCCCGACCCGCGCCCCGAGATGATCGTGCCCTTGCCAACGCCCATTTCCGGCAATCGGGCGCAGTTCGAAGAAAACCTGATCGACAACTTTTCCAAGCACCCCTGGGCCAATCTGCCCGTCAAGATGACTCTCAGCGTTCTGGACGCGGCCGAGCAATCGGGACAAACCGTGCCACAGGACATGATCCTGCCCGGGCGGCGGTTCTTTGCCCCGGCAGCGGCAGCGGTGATCGAGATGCGGCGTGATCTGCTGTGGTCGAAATCCAACGGACCGCGCATTGCGCAGGTGCTGCGGGCGGTGTCCTACCGACCCAATGACGTGTTCCGCACCGAGGTCTCTGCATTGCGGCTCCGCCGGGTGGTCCGGCAGTTGGAGGTGCATGCCAGCTATGGTCTGTCGGACGAGGTGCAAAGCGAGATTGCCGAGGATCTCTGGGGCTTGGCGCTTGAGCTGGAGGAGGGCGTTTTGGCCGATGCGCTGGACCGGATGCGGCGGGCGCAGGACCGGTTGAACGAGGCGATGAAAAACGGCGCCTCTGACGAAGAAATCGCCGAGTTGATGGACGAGCTGCGCCGCGCGACCGAAGATTATCTGCAGCAATTGCAGCGCCAACAGGCGCAGGAGCAAGAGCAGAACGGTCAGGAAGGGCAACAGCAGCAGCAGGGCGAGGGCATGCAGATGACCCAAGACGACCTGCAAGCCATGATGGACCGCATTCAGGAGCTGATGGAGGAAGGCCGTATGGCCGAAGCTGCCGAAGCCCTCAAAGAGTTGCAGGAACTGATGGAGAACATGCGTGTCACCGAAGGGCAGCAGGGCCAGCAAGGCCAGACCCCCGGTGAACAGGCCATGGAAGGGCTGGCTGATACGCTGCGCGAACAGCAAGGGCTCAGCGATCAGGCGTTCCGCGATTTGCAGGAACAGTACAATCCCGGCGCTCAGGCGGGTGAAAGCGATGGCAACGAAGGCCGCAATGGCGGGCAGGGCCGCGGCCAGAGCCATGAAGGCCAGGGCGGGCGCGGTCAGGGCGAAGGCCAGCAGCAGGGCCAGAATGGCGAGGGCGGCGAAGAGGGCGCCCCGCGCGAGGGTGATGGCAACGGCGAACGCAGTCTGGCCGAACGCCAGCAGGCGCTGCGCGATGAGTTGCGCCGCCAGCAGGGCCGACTGCCCGGTGGCGGCACCGAAGAGGGCGAGGCCGCCCGCGAGGCGCTGGACCGTGCGGGCCGTGCGATGGATCAGGCCGAAGAGGCGCTGCGCGATGGCGATCTGGCCGAGGCCATCGACAATCAGGCGCAAGCCATGGAAGCGCTGCGCGAAAGCATGCGATCACTGGGTGAGGCAATGGCCCAGAACGAGCAAAACCAGCAACCCGGCCAGGGCGCAACGGAATCGGACCGCCGCGCCGATAACAGAGATCCGCTGGGCCGCGAACAGGCCGGCAACGGCGCCAACAGTTCCGATGGACCGCTGGCGCAGGGGCCGGATGGTGCGGACCGCGCCCGCCGTTTGCTGGATGAAATCCGCCGCCGCTCCGGCGAGACAGAGCGCCCCGAACTGGAGCGTGACTATCTCAACCGGCTGTTGGAGCGTTTCTAACGCCGAAACAGAAGATCAGGAGGCCGACTGGCTCGCCATTGTGTCGAGCCATGTCAGCAAGCGTTGCAATTGAACATCCAGCATCGTCCGTAGGCCGTCCACCCAGGTCACATAGGACGACAGGTAAGGATCGGCTTGTGGCACCTGCTGTGCAATCTGCGGCGCAAAGACATAGACCAGTGCCATCACGGACACGATCAGGATCATCAGCGAAAATCCACGGCGGAACCCGCGTTTGCGTTTCTTCACCTCTTGCGGTGCATGGCTGCCGTTGGCATCGCGGCTACCGGCACTGCGGTCACTGTCACTGCGCAGGGTGGAATTGATTTCGTCGATGTCGGGCAACAATTCGCGCCGCGAGGACAAGGCGGCGGCATTGGCCGCGGCTTCGGACACTGGTTCTGCCTCGCCGCGCATCCGCGCCATCCGGCGCTTGGCCTCAAGCGCACGCTGGTCCTGTGCTGCGGCGGGGGCATCATCGTCGTCATAGCTGTGCGGCGGGTGATCCTCTGCGGTATCCAACCCAAGATCGGGCTGGGTTTCGAGGGACTGTGCCTGCCGCGCCTTGCGGGCCGCATGTTCGGCCTCGGCCTCCTGGCGCAGAATGTCGGCCACGGCCGGATCAAGCTGTCGGCGCTGCGGCTCCTCTACTGGGGGCGGTGGCGGTGGAGGGGGCGAAACCTCTTCGTCCTCGTCGGGGGCGTTGTCCCCGAGCCCGAGATCGGTTTCATCCTCATCAGCGGGGGCATGGTCGGGGTGATGCTGAAACCAGGTCTGACCACAATTGGAACATTGCACATCGCGCCCGGCCACCGGGATGACTTCATCCGGCACCTCATACTGCGCGTCGCAATTCGGACAGGTCAGCCTCATTTTGTTTCCTGCAACATTACTCAAACCGGATTTGGTATAACACCTGCACCATATGTCCAAGATTCCCACAGGAAAAGTGCAATCTGGGTCGGTTTGGCCCGAAGTGGTGCATTGAAACCCAAGCGATGCTGAGGCACAACAGGTCAATTATAACGGGGTATTTTCGTGATCGAGCTCGAAAACGTGGCCTACAGCTATGGCGGCGGCGAATTGTTATCCGACATATCGCTCAAGCTGGCGCCAGGTTCCTTTCATTTTCTGACCGGCCCGTCGGGGGCTGGCAAAACCACATTGATGAAGCTGTGTTATGGTGCCTTGCTGCCGACAGCGGGCAATGTGCGGCTGTTCGGCGCTGATGTGCGCGGTTTGGATCGGGACGATATTGCCCTTATACGCCGACGTGTCGGTGTGGTGCATCAGGACGTCAAATTCCTGGACCATCTGGGCGTTTCGGAAAATGTCTGCCTGCCCCTGACTGTGTCGGGACGGCATGCGGAGGCGGCCAATGGCGATCTCGAAGAACTGTTGTCCTGGGTGGGCCTGACCAACCGCGCATCGGCCCTGCCGCCGGAATTGTCGGGCGGGGAACGCCAGCGTGCCGCATTGGCCCGCGCGGTGATCATGTCGCCGGATGTGGTGCTGGCGGACGAACCCACGGGCAACATCGACTGGGAAATGTCGCAACGCCTGCTGCGGCTGTTGATCGAGCTCAACAAGATGGGCAAGACGGTCTTGATTGCCACCCATGATCTGAGCCTGATCCGCGCCACCAAGGCGCATGTGCAGGCGCGGGTGCTGCGCATTGCCAACCGCCGCGTGCAACTGGCGGGGGCGGACCTATGATCGCCAACATGAAGTATCTGCGCGGGTTCATCGCCGGCGACAGGCAAGCGGACCGGGTTGTGCCGCCTTCGGGCTTTACCGCGCAGCTGACCCTCTTTGCCGCAGCGGCGATGGCCTTTCTGGCCGTCTTTGCGCTGGCGCTGTCCCTAGCGGCAGGGCGCTTGGCCGACCGTTGGGGCGATGAACTGGCCCGATCCGCGACCCTGCGCATTGTTGCGCCGCTGGACCAACGGCAGCTCCAGACCGATGCCGCCCTGCGCATTCTGGAAACCACCAAAGGCGTGGCAAGTGCGCGCGCCCTCACGGATGCAGATCAACAAGCGCTGTTGGAGCCGTGGTTTGGCCCCGATCTGGCGCTGGACACATTGCCGGTGCCGCGCCTGATCGAAGTGATTGAAAACGATGAGGGCATGGATGCCGCCGGACTGCGCCTGCGCTTGGCCGCCGAAGTGCCCGGTGCGGTGCTGGATGACCACAGCCGTTGGCGCAAGCCGCTGATTGACGCGGCGGGGCGGCTGCGGATGCTGGGCTGGATCTCAACCCTGCTGATCGCGGCGGCGGTTGCGGCGATGATCACCCTTGCCGCGCAGGCCGCACTGGCCGCCAATGCACAGGTGATCGCGGTGCTGCGTCTTGTCGGGGCGACAGACGATTACATCGCACAGGCTTTCATTCGCCGCTTTACCCTGCGGGCGCTGTCCGGCGCGGCGGTGGGCACCGCGCTTGGGCTGATTGCGATGGTTCTGATGCCCGATGCCTCTGACACGCCGGGGTTCCTGACGGGGCTTGGCTATCAGGGCGTTCACTGGGTCTTTCCGCTGCTCATCCCGGTTTTGGCCGGGGCCGTGGCCTTTGCCGCAACCGGCGCTGCCGCACGGCGAACATTGAGGGAGTTGGCATAATGCTGCAATGGGTGCGTTCGATCATCTATATCATTCAGGTTACCATCGCGATGCCGATCATCGGGCTGGCCTTTGCGCCCTGGGCGATGTTCTCCAAGGCGGGGGCTTACAAAGCCTGCAAAACCTATGCGGCCTATGCGATGTGGTCGGCCCGCTGGCTGATCGGGCTGCGTTGCGAGGTGCGCGGCAACGTCCCGCAGGGCGAAGTTCTGGTGGCGGCCAAGCACCAGTCGTTTCTTGACATCATCATGATATTTCACGCGCTGCCACGGGCCAAATTCATCATGAAGCGCGAGATCCACTGGACCCCGGTGATTGGCCAGTACACCAAGCGGATGGAGATGATCGCCGTAGACCGTGGCAAACGCGGCAAGGCCATCGCCAAGATGATCGAGGATGTGAACGCGGGCCGCATGGAAGGCGGACAACTGGTGATCTATTCCCAAGGCACCCGTGTCGCGCCGGGGGCGCATATCCCCTATAAGGTCGGCACTGCCGTGCTTTATGGCCAGTTGGGCCAGCCCTGCGTGCCGGTGGCCACCAATGCCGGTTACTTCTGGCCGCGCCGGGGGCTTTATCGACGTCCCGGTGTTGCGGTGGTGGAATTTCTGACGCCGATTGAGGCGGGCCTGACCAAGGAGGCCTTTATGGCCGAGCTGGAAACCCGGGTTGAGCGGGCCTCCGAAGAGTTGTTGCTTGAGGCAGGCTGGAGAAGGCCCGATGCATAAGATCACGAGTATCGCGGCGCTTGAGGCGCTGTATGGGCAGGCAGGCGCACCGTCGTTGCGCAAGGTCGCGGACCGGCTGACGCCGCTTTATCGCAAGTGGATCATGGCCTCAAAACTGTGTGTTCTCAGCACAGTCGGCGACAACGGCACCGATGGCAGTCCGCGCGGCGACGATGGTCCGGTGGTGACGGAACTGGATGAATTCACGCTGGCCATGCCCGATTGGCGTGGCAATAACCGATTGGATTCACTGCGCAATATCGTGACGGATGGCCGCGTGTCGCTGATGTTTGTTGTGCCGGGCTCCAACAACGTGGTGCGGGTTAATGGCACCGCTTATCTGACCGATGACGCAGGCCTGCGGGGGCGCTTTGAAAAGAAGGGCCGCCTGCCTGCCACCGTGATCGTGATCCAGATTGCGGAGGTCTACACCCAATGCGCCCGCGCCCTGATGCGGGCGGGCACCTGGGCAGGCGCGGACGAAAGCACCGGCTTGCCGACTGTGGGCGAAATTCTGGCCGAGATGACCAGCGGAGAAGAGGGCGGTGCGCCCTATGACAACGCATGGGGTGCGCGGGCCAAAGACACCATGTGGTGACTGGTGACGTGACCGGCACATTATTTTTCGGACTTTGACTGATTTTCGACACTTTTCCCGATTAAAACTGCCGTAGGCAGTGGGAAAGACAAGAAAATGCAAACAGGAATTGACCTTTTAGACCGCTTCATTGCGCATGCCATGGACATCGTGATGTTTCCGTTCGACTCGCAGCAGCGCATTTTTGTGCTGTATCTGGCATGTTCGGTGGTGATCGCGTTTGTGATCTATATGCTGGCGCGGCGGCGGGGCGCACAGACCGAGGGCGGATTTCTGCGCTTTCTCTTTCCCAAACATGTTTGGCAACATCCGTCGGCCTGGCTTGATCTGCGGTATTTCTTCTTCCATCGCATCTTTGGGCATTTCCTTATTCTGGGGCTCGGCACCTGGTTCACGGTTCTGCCTTATAAATACATCACCGGCACCGATCAGGTCATGGCCAAGGCGCTCGATAACATCACCCCGCCGTTGACCGAACTGGGGCAATCGCTGGGCTTTATGGTTGTTGCGGTGATTGTGGCTGATCTGATCGGCTATGTGGCGCATTACCTCCAGCATAAGTCTGTGTTCCTGTGGCAGTTCCACAAGGTGCATCACAGTGCCGAGGTGATGCATCCGGTGTCAAACTACCGAGAGCACCCTGTCGATAACCTGTTTTACATCACTTTGAACGGGTTTGGGTACGGGGCGATCCTGGGTCTGGCGACATTGATCTATGGCTTCACTCCCAGCCTGCCGAGCCTGCTTGGGGTGCCCGCGATGCACCTGTTGTTCAATGTGGCGGGGTATAACTTGCGGCATTCGCATATCTGGCTGAAATGGCCGGGCAAACTGTCGATGATCTTTCCCTCACCGGCGCACCACCATGTGCATCACAGCTGCCACCCTGACCACATCGACAGGAACTTTGCCTTCATGTTGCCGATCTGGGACGTGATCTTTGGCACTTACCACATGCCTGAGGACAATCGCGACGTGAAGTTCGGGATTGGCAAAGAGGACAAGGGTGAATTTACCTCCTGCGCCCGCCTGTATTGGGTGCCTTGCCGGGATGCCTATCGGGTGGTGCGGCGGCGCCTGCGCCGTAAGGGCGGGCAATCGCAGGCGGCGGCACCGCAAACGTCCAATATCCCTGCAGAATAGCCATGCCAAATCGCCGCACAGGCAGGGCCGGTGCGGTTTGTTCCATCATGTTAACTGGATCTGTGGGGCCGTTTAGAAATGGCGGCGCCGCCGGATCGGAGCTGTGAGACAGGTGTCACCCTGCACCCTGAACGGTTCAGTGTGGCCTGCCTGTTTGGCAGACCTCCTATTCCGAATGTGCCACGGAATGTCAGCCCGCAGCGATGTCGCGACGGGGTGGGTTGTAGGCGGGCAGGGTGAAGGAATGGTGAGGCCAGCGTACGGTGGCCATGCAACCAAGGGGGGCTCCAAGGCAGGGAAAGCCTGCCTTGGAAAATCGCTCACATATGGATCGGACCATCGCCGCAGGCCAGTGCGGCCTCGCGCACGGCTTCGGAATAGGTCGGATGCGCGTGGCAGGTCAGGGCCAGATCCTGCGCGGATGCGCCAAACTCCATCGCCACACAAATCTCGTGGATCAATTCGCCAGCCGCAGGGCCAATGATATGGGCGCCCAGAATACGGTCGGTTTCCTTGTCCGCGAGGATTTTGACAAAACCGTCCCCGGCAAAGTTTGCCTTGGCGCGGGCATTGCCCATAAAGCTGAATTTGCCAACCTTATAGGCGCGGCCTGCCTCTTTGAGGGTCGCTTCTGTTTCGCCAACGTTGGCAACCTCGGGGGCGGTGTAGATCACACCGGGGATCACGCCATAATTGACGTGGCCATGTTTGCCCGCGATCACCTCGGCGACGGCCATGCCTTCGTCTTCGGCTTTGTGGGCCAGCATCGGGCCTTCGATCACATCGCCAATGGCATAGACGCCCGGCACCGAGGTCTGCCATGTGCCGTTCACCGCGATCTGGCCGCGCTTGGTCATCTCGATATTCAGCGCTTCAAGGCCCAGCCCTTCGACATAGGGTTTGCGCCCCGTTGCGACCAGCACAGTGTCGGCATCCAGAACATGTTCGCTGTCATCCTTCCGCAGCTTGTAATGCACCTTGGCTTTGGTCTTGGTCGCTTCGGTTTTTTGTACCGCGGCGCCCATGACAAATTTCATGCCCTGTTTCTTGAGGGTGCGCTGGAAGGTTTTCTGCACCTCCGGATCCATGCCGGGGGTGATTGCGTCGAGGAACTCCACCACGGTCACTTCGGCGCCAAGGCGGGCATAGACGCTGCCCAGCTCCAGCCCGATCACGCCTGCGCCAATCACCACCAGTTTCTTGGGCACCTTGTTCAGGGTCAGCGCCCCGGTGGAGGTCACGACCACCTTTTCGTCCACCTCAACACCCGGCAGCGCCGATGGTTCGGAGCCGGATGCGATGATGATGCTCTTGGCTTCATGGATTTCATCGCCGACTTTCACCTTGCCCGCCTCAGGCACCGATCCCCAGCCCTTGAGCCAGTCGATCTTGTTCTTCTTGAACAGGAATTCGATGCCCTTGGTATTGGTGTCGATGGTGTTTTGCTTGTAGGTCAGCATCTGCTTCCAATCGACGGAAGGGCTTTTGCCCTTCAGGCCCATCTCGGCAAAGTTATGTTCCGCCTCATGCAGCATATGAGAGGCATGCAGCAGCGCCTTGGACGGGATACAGCCCACGTTCAGGCAGGTGCCGCCAAGGGTTTCGCGCCCTTCGACAACGGCGGTCTTCAGGCCAAGCTGGGCACAGCGGATGGCGGCCACATAGCCGCCGGGGCCTGCGCCGATCACGATGACATCATAGCTGGACATTGGGGGTCTCCTTGGGTGTTTGGGACGTGTCTGAATTGGGGTCTATGGACGGGCCTGCCTTGCAGCAGGTTAGGCGCCGCAGGGGGCGCGGGCAAGGGCGGCTGGATGCGGGGCGGCGGCGGGTCATACAAGCGCCGCCAGCAGCATCAGTGTGGTGGCCAGAAATCCGGCGCACCAGATGGCAGAGCGTCCGGGGCGCAGCCCCTTGGCATAGGCGGGGATATAGGCCACCCGTGCCGCCAGATAGATCCATGCGCACAGACCGGTAAATGCGCTGTTCTGGCCTGACATTTCGATGACGCCCACAGCGATGGTAAACAGGATCAGCCCTTGAAAATGGTTGTCAAAGGCACGGCCCAGTCGCGCGGTTTGGTCCGACATCGGGCGGCTTGGCGGTCGGTCGCGGGGTGATGTGGTATAGCCCGGCCCGATCTCGCGGTTGGCAGGCACCGCATATAGCAAAAACTGCACCACCTGCAAAAGCGCGGCCAGGGTCAGAACAGTGAGTTCGGTGGACATGGACATCAATCCAGTTCAGGGGGCGGGATCAGGGAAAGCGGCAGGCCGGTTGCACAGGCCCAGCTTTCAAAGCGCCAGAAGATACAAAACGGCGGTGGCGGCAAAGCCGACCAACCAAGCCAACGTGCGGATCGCAGGCACGCCAAGGGCATAAACCGGCAGATAAATGATCCGCGCCACGAGAAAGAGTTGCGCAACCAGCAGGGTGGTTGGGGTGGTCTTGTCCTGCACCACCAGCAGCAGGATCGCAGGGGCAAACAGCGCCATCGCGGTGATCGAATTGTTGAGCGCCCGGTTGATCCGCGCGGTCATGCGCCCCACCTCGCGCGGCTCATCCCGCGCGGACATCAGATAGCCCATCGACAGGGTTTGCAGAGAACCGAGAACTTGCAACAGGATCGTCAGCAGAACCAGCAGGCCATAGGCGACAAGGATGGTTGTTTCGGTCATTTGTTTTCCTCCGAGTCAATTCCAAGTGCGCGGTCTAATGCCAGTAGGCTCCGAACCGCAGAGTACCTTAACCATTTTCCGAAAAGAAATGCACCGAAACCACCGAGAATTGGAAGCCAACTAAACGATTCTCGGGCGGGTTGAAGATCGTTCGTCTCTCCTGAAATCCAACTGAACGCGACTATGGCTATGATGGATATCACTAGAAATGTGACCAACCCAACTAAGCCTTTCGCAAGATCTGCCTTCGCTTCCGCATCCCGACAATACTCTATTAATATTGGATTTTGGGTCTGGCCTACCGCGATTGCGCGCGCGATCTTCCTTTCTTCTTTGAAAGCAGGATTGAACGCGGACAGCGTTCCTAGCGGCGCGACCAACAGCCCTATAATCGAACTACCGCTTACAAAAGCGATCAGAGTAACCACAGACGAGGTTGAAAGCCCCGTTTCGCTTGGGTTCTCTGCGAAAACAGCATGGAATGGAATTATGTTACTGGCATGGAAAAAATAGATTACCATTGCGCCCATGGCAAAACGGTGAAATCCCGGTGTCCAATTTCGCCCAATGTCAATCAACATGAATTCCAATCACCCTAGCAGCTCAGGTCAGGCCGGGCAGGATGCCCGGCCTACGGGGGTCTTACAGATCCATCAGCAGACGGCGTGGATCTTCGAGCATCTCTTTGACGCGGACAAGGAAGGTCACCGCGCCTTTGCCGTCGATGATCCGGTGGTCATAAGACAGCGAGATATACATCATCGGACGGATCACGACCTGACCGCCAATGGCCATCGGACGGTCCTGAATTTTCGCCATTCCGAGGATACCCGATTGTGGCGGGTTCAGGATTGGTGCGGTCATCAAGGAGCCGTAGACGCCGCCGTTGGAGATAGTGAAGGTGCCGCCGGTCATGTCGGCCATGGTCAATTTGCCATCGCGGGCCTTTTTGCCCATGGTGCCGATGGCTTTTTCGATCTCTGCAAAAGACATCGTATCAACATCGCGGATCACCGGCACAACCAGACCTGTCGGCGTGCCGGCGGCAACGCCCATGTGCACGTAGTTCTTGTAGATCACATCGGTGCCGTCGATCTCGGCGTTGACCTCAGGGATTTCCTTGAGCGCGTGACAGCAGGCCTTGGTGAAGAAGGACATAAAGCCCATGCGCACGCCGTGCTTTTTCTCAAAGTCGGCCTTGTAGGTGTTGCGCAGTTCCATCACCTCGGTCATGTCGACCTCGTTGAAGGTGGTCAGGATCGCTGCGGTGTTCTGCGCCTCCTTGAGACGGCGGGCCATGGTCTGTTTCAGACGGGTCATGCGCACGCGTTCTTCGCGCGATGCATCGTCCGGGGCGGATGCGGCGCGGGCCGGTGCAGCCGCTGCCGGGGCCGAGGCCGCAGCAGAATTGCCTGCGGCCAGGGCGCCGGCCACGTCGTCTTTCATGATGCGGCCATCGCGGCCGGAGCCTTGCACCTGATCGGGGCTCAGGCCCGCTTCGGCCATGGCTTTCTTGGCGGATGGGGCATCTTCGACGTCTTTGCCGGTGCCGCCCGCGGGTTGGGCCGCAGGGGCCGGTGCCGCAGTGGACGCACTGGCCGAAGCCGCAGCGCCAGCGCCCGACGCGATGACCGCCAGCTTGCCATTGGCCTCAACCGTGCTGCCTTCGGCGGCGATGATTTCGGTCAAAGTGCCTGCGGCGGGGGCGGGCACCTCAACGCTGACCTTGTCGGTTTCCAGCTCGCAGAGCATTTCATCCTGCGCGACGGTGTCACCGACCTTTTTGAACCAGGTGGAGACTGTCGCCTCTGTCACGGATTCGCCGAGGGTCGGCACCATCACATCTACAGATGCGCCGCCACCTTCGCCGTCAGAGGCGGTGCGGGCAGCAGCGGAGGCCGCGCCAGCATCGGCGGCGGCTTCCTTGCCTTTGGGCGCGGCGGCTGATCCGGCATCACCTTCGGTGATATTGGCCAGAAGCGCATCAACACCCACGGTTTCGCCTTCACCGGCGACAATATCGCCAAGGGTGCCTGCCACGGGGCTGGGCACTTCGACGGTCACCTTGTCGGTTTCCAGTTCGCAGAGCATTTCATCAACGGCAACCGTGTCGCCGGGTTTCTTGAACCAGGTGGCGACCGTTGCTTCGGTCACGGATTCGCCAAGGGTCGGAACGCGTACTTCAGTCATGATTTAGTTTCCTTTAATCGTCAGCGCCTCGTCCACGAGGGCGGCTTGTTGTGCTTTGTGCTGGCTGGCGAGGCCAGTCGCAGGAGAGGCCGCAGTGGTGCGGCCCGCATATGTCGGGCGGGTGTGCTTGGCCTTGATCCGGCCCAGCACCCATTCGATGTTGGGTTCAATGAAGGACCAGGCGCCCTGGTTCTTGGGCTCTTCCTGGCACCAGACCATTTCGGCCTGTTTGAACCGTTCCAGTTCCTTGACCGCGGATTGGGCGGGGAAGGGATAGAATTGTTCAAAGCGCAGCAGATAGACATCATCAATGCCGCGTGCGTCGCGCTCCTCAAGCAGGTCAAAGTAGACCTTGCCGGAACACATCACGACCCGTTTGATCTTGTTGTCCGCCACCAGTTTGGTGTCGGAATTGCCCTGCTGGGCATCGTCCCAGAGCACACGGTGAAAGGATGATCCGGTGGTGAACTCTTCGGCGCGGCTGACCGCGAGTTTGTGTCGCAGCAGCGATTTGGGCGTCATGAGCATCAGCGGCTTGCGGTAGCTGCGGTGCAGCTGGCGGCGCAGGATGTGGAAATAGTTGGCCGGCGTGGTGCAATTGGCGACGATCCAGTTGTCACCGCCGCACATGGTCAGGAACCGTTCCAGACGGGCGGAGGAGTGTTCCGGCCCTTGCCCTTCATAGCCATGCGGCATCAGGCAGACGAGACCGGACATGCGCAGCCATTTGCTTTCGCCAGAGCTGATGAACTGATCGAACATGATCTGCGCACCATTGGCGAAATCGCCAAACTGCGCCTCCCACAGGGTCAGCGCGTTGGGTTCGGCCAGCGAATAGCCATATTCAAAGCCCAGCACCGCATATTCGGACAGCATGGAATCGATGACCTCGTATTCGGCCTGACCCTCGCGGATGTTGTTGAGCGGGTAGTAGCGTTCCTCGGTTTCCTGATTGACCAGACCGGAATGGCGCTGCGAGAAGGTGCCGCGGGTGCTGTCCTGACCGGCGAGGCGCACTTTGTACCCTTCGGTCAGCAGGGAGCCAAAGGCCAGCGCCTCGGCTGTGGCCCAGTCAAAGCCTTCGCCCTCTTTGAACATCTTGGCCTTGGCCTCCAGCAAGCGGCCAACGGTCTTGTGCAGCGGAAAGCCGTCCGGTGCCGTGGTCAGCGCCTTGCCGACCTCGTCCATGGTTTTCTTGGCAATCGCGGTTTTGCCGCGCTGGTATTTGTCTTTCTGCTTGTCCAGATGGGACCATTTGCCATCCAGCCAATCGGCCTTGTTGGGGCGGAAATCCTTGCCGGCCTCGAACTCATCGTTCATGCGTTTCTGGAAATCGGCCTTGAGGTCTTCGATCTCGCCTTCAGGCACAAGACCGTCACGGACCAGACGATCAGAATAGAGGCTGAGCGTGGTTTTCTGGTTCTTGATCTTTTTGTACATCACCGGGTTGGTGAACATCGGCTCGTCGCCTTCGTTGTGACCAAAGCGGCGGTAGCAGATCAGATCGATCACAACGTCCTTGTGGAACTTCTGGCGGAATTCGGTCGCCACCTTGGCGGCGTGTACCACGGCCTCGGGATCGTCACCGTTGACGTGGAAGATCGGCGCCTCAACCACCAGCGCGTTGTCGGTGGGATAGGGCGAGGAGCGCGAGAAATGCGGCGCGGTGGTGAAACCGATCTGGTTGTTCACCACGATATGCATGGTGCCGCCGGTCTTGTGACCGCGCAGGCCCGACAGGGCGAAACATTCGGCAACAACACCCTGACCGGCAAAGGCTGCATCCCCGTGCAGCAGGATCGGCATCACGGCGATGCGGTCATGATCGTTCAATTGGTCCTGCTTGGCGCGGACCTTGCCGATGACCACGGGGTTCACCGCCTCCAGGTGGGAGGGGTTCGCTGTCAGACTGAGGTGGACGGAGTTGCCGTCAAAATCCCGGTCGGACGACGCGCCGAGGTGGTATTTCACATCGCCGGAGCCATCCACATCTTCGGGCTTGAAGCTGCCGCCCTGAAATTCGTTGAAGATCGCGCGATAGGGTTTCTGCATGACGTTGGCCAGCACCGACAAGCGGCCCCGGTGCGGCATGCCGATCACGATTTCCTTGACACCAAGCTGGCCACCACGCTTGATGATCTGCTCCATAGCGGGGATCAGGCTTTCGCCGCCATCCAGTCCAAAGCGTTTGGTGCCCATGTATTTCACATGCAGGAATTTCTCAAAACCTTCGGCCTCGACCAGCTTGTTCAGGATCGCTTTGCGGCCCTCTTTGGTGAAGGCGATCTCTTTGCCGTAGCCTTCGATCCGCTCTTTCAGCCAACCGGCCTCTTCGGGATTGGAGATGTGCATGTATTGCAGGGCAAACGTGCCGCAATAGGTGCGTTTCACGATATCGACGATCTGTTTCATCGTCGCAACTTCGAGGCCAAGCACGTTGTCGATGAAGATCGGACGGTCCATATCCGCGTCAGAGAACCCATAGGATTTCGGATCAAGCTCGGGATGGCTGCCCATGTCGCGCATGCCAAGCGGGTCAAGGTCCGCCGCCAGATGGCCGCGAATACGGTAGGCGCGGATCAACATCAGGGCGCGGATACTGTCCAGCACAGCCTGTTTGACCTGATCGTCGGTGATGCTGACGCCTTTTTCGGCGGCCTTGGATTTGATCTTGTCTCCGGCTGCGGCGGCCTCTTCGGCCTCGGGCCAGACCCCGGTCAATGCGCCCATCACGTCACCTGCGGGGGCGGGGGGCCAATCGGGCCGCGCCCAGGACGGGCCAGCGGCCTCAGCCGTGACATCACCGGAGGTGTCGCCCATCGCCCCGAAAAACGCCTGCCACGCCGCATCAACGGCATTGGGGTCATTGGCATAGCGGGCATACATCTGTTCGAGGTATTCGCCGTTCTCTCCCTCAAGGAAGGAAGAGGCGTGGAATTGGTCGTTGCCGGGTTGTTCGGTCATGGAAATACCTCGTTTGAGTTAGGACCGTATGTCTTGGGGCCGGAATATGGCGCAGGCGCTGCCTATTAGGAGGAGGCGCAGGCCGGACGACACATGCCCGGCCCGCGATTTTTGGTTTAACCTTTTGCGATGGCTTCTTTCACCGCTTCGCCCAGTGTTGCGGGACTTTCGGCGACGGTGATGCCGGCGGACATCATTGCTTCGATCTTGTCTTCGGCACCGCCTTTGCCGCCCGCAACAATCGCACCGGCGTGGCCCATGCGGCGGCCCGGAGGGGCAGTGCGGCCCGCGATGAAACCGGCGGTTGGCTTCCAACGGCCTTTTTTCTTTTCATCGGCGAGGAACTGCGCCGCTTCTTCTTCGGCAGAGCCGCCGATTTCGCCGATCATGATGATCGATTGTGTCTCGTCATCGGCGAGGAACATTTCCAGCACGTCGATATGTTCGGTGCCCTTGATCGGGTCGCCGCCGATGCCCACGGCCGAAGACTGGCCATAGCCCAGATCGGTGGTCTGCTTGACCGCCTCATAGGTCAGCGTGCCGGAGCGCGAGACCACGCCGCAGGAGCCGCGCTTGTGAATGTGGCCGGGCATGATCCCGATCTTGCAGGCGTCAGGTGTGATCACGCCGGGGCAGTTGGGCCCGATCAGGCGGGATTTGGAGCCTTCCAGCGCACGCTGCACGCGCATCATGTCCAGAACAGGGATGCCTTCGGTGATGCAGACGATCAGCTCCATCTCGGCGTCGATCGCCTCAAGAATGGAATCGGCAGCAAAGGGGGGCGGTACATAGATCACCGATGCGTTGGCTTCGGTCACATGTTTGGCCTCGTGCACCGAGTTGAACACCGGCAGGTCGAGATGGGTCTGGCCCCCTTTGCCCGGTGTCACGCCGCCGACCATCTTGGTGCCATAGGCAATCGCCTGTTCGGTGTGGAATGTCCCCTGGGAGCCGGTGAGGCCCTGACAGATCACGCGGGTATTTTCGTCTACAAGTACGGCCATTGGTTTTCCTTAGTTAGCGGGCAGGGGCTGCGTATCCGGAATGGACAGAAAGCGCCTGCGGGTCATTTGAATGGTGAGCGGGTTGCCATCGCGCCGGTCTGCCGGAGCGGCGAAAGGGGCGGGGCGGTTAAGGGTTGGGGCGGAGTTGGATGAGATCATGCCAGCCCCTCCGGTGATTTGCGCAGCAACACCGAGACATTGTCATCAAGCGGCAGAGTGATGCGGTTGATCAGGGTCGCCAGGAACCCGGCGCGTCTGGCGGCGTTTTTCAAAGTTGCCAGCGTGAAGTAATTGACGTGGTCGGGATAGCGAAAACCGCACCATCTCGGGCCAATCGCCTTGCGGTTCAGCGAGCCGTAGTTGGGCACGCGCACAAACACGCGGCCATTGTCCTTGAGCGCACGGCGTGCACCGCGCAGCACCGACATTACGTTGGTTTCATGCTCAAGATAAGAGAACATGACGATGCCATCAAACTGGCCCTTGTCGAATTTCCAGATGGCCTCGGCCCCGGCGCCATGGATGCAATAGCCGCCGGATTTGCGCATTTCGCTGTCGGCGCGGGCGTGCAGGGCGGTGGACAATTCGATGCCATAAGGTGTCATCGGTGGTTTGATCCGTGCGCCGTCACCGCAACCGATGTCCAGCACATGACCGTCATGGAACCAGCGCCGGAAGGCGGCGGTCCTGTCGCGGGTCAGTCCGAGTTTGGTGCGGATGGTGCGGACATAGGGGCTGATCGGGGTGGAGCCTTCGGTGGCGGTTTTCTTTTCTTCGTAGGTCTTTTCCCAGGCGAAGTCTTCTTCGAGCGCGGCATATTCTGCCGGATTGCGCAGATAGACCAGATTGCAGGCCGCACAGGTCACCATGTCCCAGTGATCGGGGGAATAGGCGGGCAAGGGGGTGCAGGCGCTGCTGTCGCATACCGGGCAGTCCCGCAACGCGGGCGCGGCATCAAGCGCGGGCAGTTCCGCGCCCGGGAAGGCATGCAGCGTCGCGCTCATGATCCATCCTTCGGCAGGCCAAGCCCGGCATAAAGGCGATCAACGCCCATGTAGGTTTGCACATTACCTTGGGCCGTGCGGGTGCCGACCTGCACCACCGCCACACGCCCGCGCAGCAATTCGCGCCCTTCTATCAGGGCTGTGCCATCTTGTGCCGCGTGGGTCTTGGGCAGGGGGATCTTGGTGCCGAACACCGGCGGTTTTGCCATCTGTATACGCAGCGCTTTGATCGCGGCGGTGCTGTGATCGCCGTCAAAGGCGACCTCGCAGCGCCGTTCCACCCCATCGGGCGCGCCGGTGGGGCGCGGCTCAAGGCTGTCATCCCAAAACGTCAGGGCAAAGGGCGCGTCATCCGCTCCCATATTGACCCGCGCCTGCGCCTCTGTCTGGCCGGCCTTGAAACACCAGGCGTTGAAAGTGTCGATGGCGGTATGGGCCGATCCCTGCGCAACAGCAGCAGACGCCGCCCCGAAAAGGGCGATGCCTGCAAGCAGTGTTGCGGTGGATCTGGTGATGGCGCTCATACCGATATCTTCACCTTTGTGGCTCAGCCGAGGCTTAACCCTTAACAGCCTGCACGATCTTCTGTGCGCCGTCTTTCAGGTCATCGGCGGCGATCACATCAACGTCGGAATTGTTGATGATGTCTTTGCCTTCCTGCACGTTGGTGCCTTCGAGCCGGACGACCAGTGGCACCTTCAGACCAACCTCTTTCACAGCCGCGACAACGCCCTCCGCGATCACGTCACAGCGCATGATACCGCCGAAGATGTTCACGAGGATGCCTTTGACCTGTGGGTCGGAGGTAATGATCTTGAACGCTTCGGTCACTTTCTCTTTGGTCGCGCCGCCGCCCACGTCGAGGAAGTTGGCAGGCTCGGCCCCGTAGAGTTTGATGATGTCCATTGTGGCCATCGCCAGACCCGCGCCGTTCACCATGCAGCCGATTTCACCGTCAAGCGCGATGTAGTTCAGATCGTATTTGGAGGCTTCGAGTTCCTTGGGGTCTTCTTCGGTCACATCGCGCAGTTCCGCGATGTCGGCGTGGCGGTAAATTGCGTTGCCGTCGAAGGACACCTTGGCATCCAGAACCTTGAGATCGCCGGTATCGGTGACGATCAGGGGGTTGATCTCAAGCATTTCCATGTCTTTTTCCATGAACGCTTTGTAGAGCAGACCCATCAGGCCAACGCATTGTTTGACCTGCTTGCCCTCCAGACCCAGCGAAAAGGCGATGCGGCGGCCGTGGAACGCCTGATAGCCGGTGGCCGGATCAACCGAGAAGCTGAGAATTTTTTCGGGGGTGCTGGCTGCGACCTCTTCGATGTCCATGCCGCCTTCTGTGGAGCAGACGAATGACACGCGGGACGTCTGGCGGTCGACCAGCAGCGCGAGGTAAAGCTCGGTCTCGATGCCGGAGCCGTCTTCGATATAGATGCGGTTGACCTGCTTGCCGACCGGGCCGGTCTGATGGGTGACCAAGGTGCGACCGAGCATCTTTTTCGCTTCTTCAGCGGCTTCTTCCACGGATTTGGTCAGACGGACACCGCCTGCTTCGCCTGCGTCGGCCTCTTTGAATTTGCCTTTGCCGCGGCCGCCTGCGTGGATCTGTGCCTTGATCACCCAAAGTGGGCCGTCAAGTTCACCGGCGGCGGATTTGGCGTCTTCGGCTTTGAGCACGACGCGGCCATCGGATACAGGGGCGCCATAGCTGCGCAGGAGGGCTTTCGCCTGGTATTCGTGGATGTTCATGAAAAACGGTCCCGTTTTGGTTCAAGTCACCGCGCAGTATGCCGATGAATCTTATGGTTCGGTAAAGGTTTTTCGCAGTTTGCCTCATATTACCAGTATAAAGTGACATTTGTGATCACACGAGAAAAAAGTGTGATCACAAAATCTGGTGAATATGCGAATCCCCAACAAAATATGAGGAGGCTTAGCCGTTTTGCGCAGCGAGTCTCATGAGGCGCGACTCAAGTTCGAGACACATTGTAATCGTTTGATCCGCCGGATCATAGAATGCATTGGCCTCGCAGCCAGATCACAGCGGCATCAACGCCCAATAATCGAGATCGAGCAGCACCTCGGGCAGGTATTTCCCGTCCTCCCCGCGCAGGGCAAAGGGATCGCCGCCTTTGGTCGCCACCAGCCGAAGGCGGATTGCGCCGACGCCCGGCGCGTCTGTCTCGGACTTGTCCAGCACCTCGGACCATGCCCGGACGGTGTCGCCGGACAGGCAGGGGTTGGCATGCGCCCCGCCATTGAGGCCCGCAATCATCTGCGCATTGGCCAGCCCGTTGAAGGACAGCGCCCGCGCCATCGAGATCACATGGCCGCCATAGATCAGGCGGCTGCCATCGGGGCGGGCGGAGGTGTCGAAATGCACCTTCGCTGTGTTCTGCCAAAGCCGCGTGGCCATCATATGTTCGGCTTCTTCGATGGTCACGCCATCCACATGGTCGATCTGTTCCCCCACGGCATAATCGCCCCAGCGGTGCGGCTCGCCCGCAAGCGTGAAATCGTAGTTGGAGAAATCCAAACCCTGCGGCACCACCAACTGATCGGAGGTCAGCGCCTTGGGCAGATCGGGGATCACGGTCTCCGGTGCAGGTGCATCCAGATCGCGTTTGCGCACCATCACCCAGCGCACATAGTCCAGCACGGTTTCATCCCGTTGGTTCACCCCGGTGGTGCGCACATAGACCACGCCGGATTTGCCGTTGGAGTTTTGCTTGAGACCGATCACCTCGGATTGGCTGCGCAGGGTGTCGCCGGGCCAGACAGGGGCCAGCCATCGCCCTTGGGCATATCCCAGATTGGCCACCGCATTGAGCGAGACATCCGGCACGGTTTTGCCAAAGACGATGTGAAAGGCGATCAGATCATCCAGCGGGCTGGCAGGCAGGCCGCTGTTTTTGGCAAATTGGTCGGACGAATAAAGGGCATGCCGGGCGGGGTAGAGCATATGATAGAGCGCCCGTTCGCCCCCCGACACGGTGCGCGGCACCGCATGGTGCAGGGTTTCGCCCAAGCGGTAGTCTTCGAAAAAGCGCCCTTGGTTTGTCTTGGCCATCAGTGCGCCCCCAACTTGGTCTCGTGGGTATAGGTGCCGTCCACCTCTTTCACCACGGATTGCCCGCAGCGCATGACGCCCGCCTTGTGGTCCCATGTCTGGGTGGGTGATCCGTAAAGTTCCCAACCTTTGTTCAAGGCATCAGTCACCTTGTGGCAAAAGGCGGATGTGTCCTCTTCGGAGAGGAAGCGATAGAGTTTCATGGCGTTTTCCTTAGCCGAAGGGATTGTAGCCGAGCCAGCTGTGGACAAAGCCGATCACCACCAGCAACACCAGGGAGATCGCAAGGAACATGGCGTCCTTGGCGATGCTGCCCTTTTGCGGCGGGGTCCAGCCGGGTTCGGCACGGTTGATCACGACCATTTCGGCCAGCGCCCAGACGAGCAGCCCGCCAAAGAGCACCAGCGAAGGCGTATCGCCATTGACCAGCAGGTGGGCAACCGCCCAGAGCGAAAAGCCGGTCAGCATCGGGTGGCGCATCTTGTAAAAGATCGCCCCTTTTGAAGGGCCGGGGCTGACGAAATAGAGCGCGGCAACCATCAGCAGGTTGTTGATCCCTGTCAGGGCAGACGTGCGGCCCCAGAAGAACGTGCCGTCCCACATCCGGTAGCCGAAGATCATCAGCACGATAGAGAGGCCAATGGCAAGCGCCACAAAGCCCTTGCCCTTGTCTCCAAGGGCCGCGCGTTGGGCGGGGAGGGCGCGTTTGTAGAAATGGGCGGCCACCCAGAGGGCGAGGCCGAGGAAAAGAAGGATCATGGCGGGTTACTCCTGCTGAAGGGCGGCAATTGCCTCCAGTTTTGCCAGTGTTTCGCGGGCAGTTGCAACATGCAGGTTTTCAACGATCCGCCCGTCGACCACCGCAACACCCTGACCGGAGGCTTCGGTTTCCTCAAAAGCGGCGATTTGGCGGCGGGCCAGATCGGCTTCTTCCTCCGAAGGGGAGAAGGCGGCATTGGCCACGTCAAGCTGTGCAGGGTGGATCAGGGTTTTGCCGTCAAAGCCCATGTCGCGGCCCTGATCGCTTTCGACCTTGAGGCCGTCGTCGTCTTTGAAGGCGTTATAGACGCCATCAATAATCGCAATCTGATGCGCCTTGGCGGCCAGAACGCAAAGGCCGATGCCCGTAATAAGCGGCAGCCGGTCGGCGCGGGTGCGGGTTTGCAGATCTTTGTTGAGGTCATTCGTGCCCATGACCATTGCCTCAAGCTGCGGATGGGCGCCGATGGCACCTGCGTTGAGCATCGCAATCGGCGTTTCCATCATGGCCCACAGTGGGGTGTCGCCGACAAGATCTGCCAATGCATCGAGGTCCGCCGGGCTGCCGACCTTTGGCAGCAGGATCGCATCTGCGTCCATCTTTGCGGCGGCGCGGGCATCGTCAGCGCCCCATTTGGTGTCCAGACCGTTGATACGGATCACCTTGTAACGCGCGCCGTAGCCGCCTTCGGCCAGTGCGGCGGCAAGGGTTTCGCGGGCCAATACCTTTTCCTCCGGCGTGACCGCATCTTCGAGATCAAAGATGATCGCATCGCAAGCCAAGGTCCGCGCCTTATCCAGCGCACGGGGCTTGGAGCCGGGGATATAGAGGACAGAACGCAAGGGGCGGGTGATCTTGGGCATGAGCAGCTCCGTTCGAGGGCGCGGGTGCGCCGGGTCATAAAATTGCGCACAAAGGGGCATTTCTTTCAGAAAAGTTCAAGTCAAAACGTGCCGCGCTGCAGCAAAAATCAAATCCAACAGGAATCCGGTCGCATTATTAACCTTAATTTCAGTCCTCTGACGCAGGCTTGCCCCGTCGCATTTCGTGGCTCGGGCCAAATCGGCGCGGACGCCGGATCTCCTGAATGGAAGTGCAGACATGTCATAACCGGGCTCGCCCCCAGTTCTGCCGGGAACACCGGACAGGTCAGGAACCGAGGGCGCTGTCTTTTGAGTGAAGGCAATGGAATGCAACGTATGGACAAGACTTTGAAATCTATCGGGCTGATCGCCGCTGCGGCGATTTATATGACCGCGGCGACGGATGCATCCGCGCAATCGTCGCGAAACTGTGGGCCGCGCATCGCGGTGGTGGAACGATTGGCCGAAGGGTACGGAGAGACCCGCCAATCCGTGGGCCTTGGTGCAAACAACGCGGTGGTAGAGGTTTTTGCCTCCGAAGAGACCGGCAGCTGGACCATCACCATCACCCGGCCGGGCGGGCTGACTTGTCTGGTGGCCTCGGGCCAAGCCTTTGAAGAGGTGGCAGAGGCGCTGCCGACCAGCGACGAAGACGCCTGAGGCAAACAAAAAACTGTGGAAGCAACAAAGGCGGGCTTTGGCCCGCTTTTTTTATGTCAGCCCGTCCCAGATCAGCTTGGATCCGGTAACAACCAGCAACACATAAGTGAGCGCAAAAAACAGCCGCTCTGGCACCAGAACGTGGGCCCGTACGCCCAGCCAAGTGCCCAGAATCGCGAAGGGCGCAAGAATCAGATTGGCCAGAAAGGTCTGCGCAGTGAACATGCCGAGCATGGCATAGGGCACAAATTTGATGATGTTCAAAATCCAGAACAGCAGCACCGTGGTGGCCTGATATTGTGTTTTATTCAGATCACGGGTGAGCAGGAAAATCGCGGCGGGCGGGCCGCCGGCATGGCTGACGAAGGTGGTGAAGCCGACGACAGTGCCAATCACAAGCCCCGCCCAATCGGGCATGCGCTGCTGCGCCAGACGTATTATCCCGAGCTTGAGCATCATTTGCCACAAGACAAACCCCACCGATACGCCGCCAATCAGAAGCCGGAAGACATCGGGTGAGGCAACACGGTAGAGCGCCGCGCCGAGGATCACGCCGGGTACGCCGCCCAGCACCAAAAGCCGCACGTCCGGCACGCTCCATTTGCGCCAATAGGGTTTGAGCGATCCTGCATCGATCAACATGAGCAGCGGCAGCATCACCCCAAGCGCCAGCCCCGGTTCGATCACCAAAGCCAGCACCGTGGCCGAAGCAAAGGCTGCGCCAGAGCCGAATCCGGCCTTGGACACCCCGGCAAAAACCACCGCCGCGCCTGCGATACATAAAAACCAGAGGTCAAAGGTGATCATGGCGGCGGGACTTCACATTTTTTCGAAAAGGGCCGGAACAAGACCGGCAATGCGGCGTTATGTCCACACTCGGTAACGTTAACTTAGTAACTCTTAGGAGAACAGTACAATGAAACGCTTTCTGACAACAACAGCCGTAGCTCTGACCCTGTCCAGCGCCGCTTTCGCGGGCAGCCATTCGGGCGCGATCACAACTGTAGAAGCTGAGAAAAGCGACTTCTTCGCATCCGACCTGATCGGCATGCGGATCTACAATTCCGAAACAGACATTGACCCCATGACGCCCCTCGCGGATGGCGCGGAACGCGAATGGGATGACATCGGCGAGATCAACGACATCATCATCAGCGAAAATGGCGATGTGCGTGCGGTGATTCTTGGCGTTGGCGGCTTCCTCGGTCTGGGGGAACGCGACGTGAGCGTGTCGATGGACGACATCAAGGTGCTGCGTGAAGAGGGCGACAGCAACGACCGTTTCCTGGTTGTGACAACGTCCAAGGAGATGCTGGAAAAAGCCCCTGCGTTCGAGCGCCAGATTGAGCGTGATATGGAGCAGGCTGCGACCAACATCAAAGCCGAAACTCATGAGATGGCCGAAAGCGCCGAAGCTGAAGCGACGGATCTGAAGCAGGATCTGGTTGCCTCTGCCAACGAAGCGGCAGAAGGCGTCGAGACGCGCATTGATGAAGTCGCCAAGGAAACCGAAGCAGAAGCCGAGCAGATGACAGCCCAGGCGGACGAGGCAATTGATGCGCCGGTACTGGGCCGCCCGATGGTGGAGCGTGACGGCTTTGAGCCGATGGACATCGAAGTGGCAAAAGCCGACCCGCTGACCGCTGAAAAAATTCAGGGTGCCGCTGTGATGGGCCAGAACGACGAGACTGTTGGCGAAGTTGACGCGCTGGTCCTGACCGACAAGGGCGAAGTGGCCGAAGTTGTCATCAATGTCGGTGGCTTCCTGGGTCTAGGGGAAAAGCCGGTCGCAGTTCCCTTTGAACAGCTGCAGATTCTGCGCGATGCCAATGGTGACGAACTGCGGATCTACATCGACGCCAACGAAGCGGCGTTGAAAGCCAAGCCTGAATACAAAGGCTGATTTGACCCGTTTCGTTTGGGCGCAGGCCCGAACAAAAGGTTAGTATGTTAAAGAGTATGGGCCATCGCATCTGCGGTGGCCCTTTTTTGCGGCGTTTGTGATCACGAATTCTTAACCATCTGCGGCGTTTAAGCCTGTCTTGATCGCGCAACTTGCAGCGCGGCCCGCATTTCGCTATCTCACGCGCAACGTAACCTGGACGGAGACATATCATGGCCAGACCCAAAATCGCGCTCATCGGCGCCGGTCAAATCGGCGGCACCCTAGCCCATCTCGCAGCATTGAAAGAACTCGGCGACGTTGTTCTGTTCGACATCGCGGAAGGCATCCCGGAGGGCAAGGCGCTCGATATCGCAGAATCGGGCCCCTCGGCCAAATTCGACGCCAACATGTCCGGCACCCAAGATTATGCCGACATCGCAGGCGCGGATGTATGCATCGTGACCGCGGGTGTCGCGCGCAAGCCGGGTATGAGCCGCGACGATCTGCTGGGCATCAACCTCAAGGTCATGAAGTCCGTGGGCGAGGGCATTGCCAAACACGCGCCGGACGCCTTTGTGATCTGCATCACCAACCCTCTGGATGCAATGGTTTGGGCGCTGCGCGAGTTCTCCGGCCTGCCTCATGAAAAGGTCTGCGGCATGGCAGGCGTTCTGGACAGCGCCCGCTTCCGTCACTTCCTGGCAAGCGAATTTGACGTTTCCATGAAAGACGTCACCGCATTTGTGCTGGGCGGCCATGGCGATACGATGGTGCCGCTGGTGCGCTATTCGACCGTTGCCGGTATCCCGCTGCCGGATCTGGTGAAGATGGGCTGGACCACGCAAGAGAAGCTGGACGCAATTGTGCAGCGGACCCGTGATGGCGGCGCCGAGATTGTTGGCCTGTTGAAAACCGGTTCTGCCTTCTATGCGCCTGCGACATCGGCGATTGAAATGGCGGAAAGCTATTTGAAAGACCAAAAACGCGTGTTGCCTTGCGCGGCCTATGTGGATGGCGCTTACGGCCTCGACGGTTTCTATGTTGGTGTACCAACGGTGATCGGCGCTGGCGGGATCGAACGTGTTGTGGAGATTTCCATGAACAAGGACGAACAGACGATGTTCGACAATTCGGTCAATGCGGTTAAGGGTCTGGTTGAGGCCTGCAAAGGGATCGACGGCAGCTTGAAGTAAGGTCTGCTGTAAGAGATTTGGGAAGGGCGTGCCGTTGGGCGCGCCCTTTTTGTTTGAGTGGGCCCGAAGCAAGGCGCGGCCGCCGGGCCATCGTCGGCCCGCCCCACGGGTCGGCGATTTTGATGGGGGCGTGACGGCTGGAGGGGGAGTGTGCGCTTGGCTGCCATAAAGTGCCGAACTGCGATGTTTGATCGCCCACCCGCGAGCCGCCGATAGCCCTTTATGCCAATCTCAGGATTGTGTGATGCGCCGGAGGACCCAGTGATCTAACCTACGCGCATGCGTGTGATTGTGACCCTTCTGATATTGCTGGCTCGCCCCGCCTTGGCTTGCGAACTGGCGTTGGTTTTGGCGGTGGATGTCTCTGGCTCGGTTGACCGGAATGAATACCGCATCCAGATGGACGGGCTGGCGGCAGCGCTGTCAGACGGGATCGTGACGGAAGCCTTGGTCGAGCAACAGGCGCGGGTGACGCTGATCCAATGGTCCGGCACCTCGCGGCAGGAACAGACGATCCCCTGGACCGTGATCACAGATTTTTCAGACGTTGCGGCGTTGTCGACACAGGTCGCTCATGCACCACGGCGCTGGCGCAACTATTCAACCGCCATTGGCGAAGCTTTAAACCTGTCTGCACAGGTTTTGGAAGCGGCCTCGGACTGCCGCCGCAAGGTGATCGACGTGTCGGGGGATGGCAAATCCAACGAAGGCATTGCCCCGGCTGATGTACTGCCACAAATGCGGGCCAAGGGCATCATTGTGAACGCTTTGGCCATTGAGACCGATGATACCGACCTTACAGCCTACTTTTTTGAGAATCTCATTTCCGGTGAAGGGGCATTTGTTATAACAGCCAACGGATTTGAGGATTATCCCGCACAGATCCGGCGCAAATTGCAACGTGAAACCACCAAGCAACTGAGTCTTGCCCTGCCATTCGAGTGAGGTTGTGATCACAGTATAATATCGTGTGATCACAAATTGCAGGAATCGCTACTCTTTTGAAAAAAATGTGCGTAGATGCGCCAACAAACCGCGCCCTTACCCCCGCTAGACCCGTGACAGGCCGCAAAAAAACGCTATCACTGGGGTAACCAACAGCAAAGGACCTGTGCCATGGCCGATGTAAACCGGGGCAACCGCCCGCTGTCGCCTCATTTGACGATCTACCGACCGCAACTGACGTCGATGTCATCCATCCTGACCCGGATCACCGGCAATGCGATGCTGGTGGCGGCGTTGCTGATTGTCTGGTGGTTTCTGTCTGCGGCAACTTCGCCGGCCTATTTCGACGTTGTGAACGGGCTGCTGACCAGCTGGTTTGGCGATCTGGTCATGTTCTTCTCGGTGCTGGGACTTTGGTACCACACGCTGGCCGGGGTACGGCACCTGATCTGGGACAACGGCTATGCGTTGGACATCCCGACCGCCGAAAAACTGGGCTGGGCCGTGATTTTTGGGTCTATCCTGCTCACCCTGATCACTGTTGTGATCGTTTAAGGAGGTCTGGGAAATGGCATATCTTACCGACCGCAAACGCGCCCGTGGCCTTGGCTCTGCCAAAACCGGTACCGCGCATTTCTGGGCCATGAAGGTCAGCTCTGTTGCGCTGCTGATCCTCATTCCGTTCTTTGTGTTCACCTTTGGGTCGGCGCTGGGCGGAAGCTATGAGGAGATCCTTGCCTATTACAGCCGCCCGTTCCCGGCGATTGTGGCGGCCTTGACCATCCTGGTGGGCTTTAAACATTTCAATGATGGCGTGCAGGTTCTGATCGAGGACT
This sequence comes from Sulfitobacter mediterraneus, assembly GCF_016801775.1. Lineage (NCBI taxonomy): Bacteria > Pseudomonadati > Pseudomonadota > Alphaproteobacteria > Rhodobacterales > Roseobacteraceae > Sulfitobacter > Sulfitobacter mediterraneus. The sequence goes on from NZ_CP069004.1 coordinate 3,684,269, forward strand.
ATGTGCATGGCACCAGCCAGAAAGTGGCGATCATCCTGATGACCTGCCTGAGCTACGGCGCAGCGGCGGTTGGCGTTTTTGCCATTGCCAAGCTGGCGCTCTGATCCAAACATTCCCACGGGAGACCGAATAATGGCCGCATATGAATATGAAACCCACGAATATGACGTGGTTGTGGTGGGTGCCGGCGGGGCCGGTTTGCGCGCAACCCTCGGGATGGCGGAGCAAGGGCTGCGCACGGCCTGTGTGTCCAAAGTGTTTCCCACCCGCTCGCACACCGTTGCAGCGCAGGGCGGGATTGCCGCCAGCCTGAGCAACATGGGCCCGGACAACTGGCAGTGGCATATGTATGACACGGTCAAAGGCTCTGACTGGCTGGGCGACACGGACGCGATGGAATATCTGGCGCGTGAAGCGCCCAAGGCGGTTTACGAGCTGGAGCATTACGGCGTGCCGTTCTCGCGCACCGAAGAGGGCAAGATCTACCAGCGCCCCTTTGGCGGGCATACCACCGAATTTGGCGAAGGCCCCCCCGTGCAGCGTACCTGCGCCGCGGCGGACCGGACCGGCCACGCGATCCTGCATACGCTCTATGGTCAGTCGCTGAAAAACAACGCGGAATTCTACATCGAATACTTCGCCATTGACCTGATCATGTCCGACGATGGCGTGTGTCAGGGGGTGCTGTGCTGGAAGCTGGATGATGGCACCATGCACCTGTTCAGCGCCAAGATGGTGGTGTTGGCCACGGGCGGCTATGGCCGCGCCTATTTCAGCGCCACCTCGGCCCATACCTGCACCGGCGACGGTGGCGGCATGACGGCCCGTGCGGGCCTGCCGTTGCAAGACATGGAGTTTGTGCAGTTCCACCCCACAGGAATCTACGGCGCGGGCTGTCTGATCACCGAAGGGGCGCGGGGCGAAGGTGGATACCTGACCAACTCCGAAGGGGAGCGGTTCATGGAACGCTATGCGCCGACCTACAAGGATCTGGCGTCACGTGACGTGGTGAGCCGCTGCATGACCATGGAAATCCGCGAAGGGCGCGGCGTGGGCGAGAATGGCGATCACATCCATCTGCATCTCAACCACCTGCCGCCGGAAACGCTGGACCTGCGCCTGCCGGGCATTTCCGAAAGCGCGCGCATCTTTGCCGGTGTGGACCTGACCAAAGAACCGATCCCGGTTCTGCCGACCGTACACTACAACATGGGCGGTATTCCGACGAACTATTGGGGTGAGGTTCTGGCACCAACCAAGGACAGCCCCGATGCAATCTCGCCGGGCCTGATGGCCGTGGGCGAGGCGGGCTGTGCCTCCGTGCATGGGGCGAACCGTTTGGGCTCAAACTCGCTGATTGACCTTGTGGTCTTTGGCCGCGCCGCTGCGATCCGTGCAGCCGAGATCGTCGATCCGAAAACCGCAGTGCCGACGCCAAATCAGGCTTCGGTTGATGCGGCCTTTGATCGCTTTGACGGGCTGCGCCATGCCAAGGGCGGCGTGCCCACTGCCGAGTTGCGCCTTGAGATGCAAAAAACCATGCAGGCCGATGCGGCGGTGTTCCGCACCGACAAGACGCTGGAAGAGGGCCGCCAAAAGATGGTCGCCGTGGCCGACAAGATGGCCGATCTGCATGTCACGGACCGGTCGCTGGTTTGGAACTCCGATCTGATGGAAACGCTGGAACTGACCAACCTGATGCCGAATGCGGTGGCCACCATCACCGCAGCGGCGGCGCGTAAGGAAAGCCGGGGTGCGCACGCCCATGAGGATTATCCTGATCGTGACGACAAGAAGTGGCGCAAGCACAGCCTGTGCTGGTTTGACGGGAACAAGGCCAAGTTGGGCGACCGGCCTGTGCACCTTGATCCGCTGACCCAGCAGGATGAGGGCGGTATCGACCTCAAGAAAATCGCACCCAAGGCGCGGGTGTACTAAGCCGATGCGTCTGGTGGCCCTTGTTCTTTGCGCGGCAACGCTGGCGGCCTGCACCGAGGTGGAGCAGGCCGTGGACAACACCGCGCGGCGCGGGGCCAAAGGGGTGGTGACAGAAACCCTTGCCACCCGTTTCCCGCAGGTGCCCAAGGAGCTGATCACGCCCTTCACCGATTGCATCATCGACAATTCCTCGGCCCTTGAGATCCGCGAATATGCCAAAGCGGCCGTGGTGGGTGTGGATGATGGCACCGTGGAAACTGTGCGCACTGTGTTGGGACGGCCTGAGACCGCCGCCTGTTTGCAGGCCAGGGTGCTGGCTTCCGCCGCCACGTAAGGCGGTCAAGAATTTACATCCTGCGCCCCGGCGCAGGGTCAAGTGAAACGCCCCAAGGGGCAGATGAGATTGAAACAGGAGACGCGAAATGGTTCAGCTGACGCTCCCCAAAAACTCCCGCATGACCAGCGGGAAGACATGGCCCAAGCCGCAAGGCGCCACCAATCTGCGTGAGTTCCAGATTTACCGCTGGAACCCCGATGACGGCAAAAACCCGGCCATCGACACCTATTTTGTGGATATGGACAGCTGCGGACCCATGATTTTGGACGCGCTGATCAAGATCAAGAACGAGATTGATCCAACGCTGACCTTCCGCCGGTCCTGCCGTGAGGGGATCTGCGGTTCCTGCGCGATGAACATCGACGGGATCAACACGCTGGCCTGTACCTACGGCATGGAAGAGATCAAAGGCGTGGTCAAAATCTATCCGCTGCCGCATATGCCGGTGGTCAAGGATTTGATCCCGGATCTGAACCACTTCTATGCGCAGCACGCCAGCATCCAGCCCTGGCTTGAGACCGACACGCCCGCCCCGGCAAAGGAATGGAAGCAGTCCATTGATGATCGTGCCAAGCTGGACGGTCTTTATGAGTGTATCATGTGCGCCTGCTGTTCCACTTCTTGCCCAAGCTATTGGTGGAACGGCGACCGCTACCTTGGGCCAGCGGCCTTGCTGCATGCCTATCGCTGGATCATTGACAGCCGCGATGAGGCCACGGGCGAGCGTCTGGACGATCTGGAAGATCCGTTCAAACTGTATCGCTGCCACACGATCATGAACTGCGCCAAGACTTGCCCCAAGGGTTTGAACCCCGCAGCAGCGATTGCGAAGATCAAGAAACTGATGGTCGAACGCACCGTTTGATCCAGACTGATCCCAGCCCCCATGGGGGCTGGTTTTGCCTATGCCCCTGTTCATTGCCCTTGTGATTGCTGTGATCGTCGTTGCCATCGTGGCGCGGCGCAATGCGGGCACGCGCCTGTGTCGCTGGCGCGAAGACCGGGCAGGCAGCAAGGGCGCATTGGTCAAATACAATTGCATCAACTGCGGTGCAGAGGCGTTTCGCAGCACCGGCAAGCCGGACCGCTGTCTGAGCGGGCAACCCAAAACGGGTTTGTGAGCAAGGCCAAGATCTGACCCAGCGTCCGGCTCGACAGAGAGCTGTGATCCTGCTTACCTAACGGCAAAGCGGGGGATCAAATGAGCAACACCAATTTCAAAGCGGACGTGATCATTGTCGGTGCGGGGCTGGCCGGTATGGTGGCCGCGCATGAGGCGGTGCAGCGGGGCCGCAAGGTTCTGCTGCTGGACCAGGAGGCGCCGCAATCCCTGGGCGGTCAGGCGTTCTGGTCGTTGGGCGGTCTATTTATGGTCGACACCCCCGAACAGCGTCGCTTGGGTATCAAGGACAGCCCCGAACTGGCGCTGAGCGACTGGATGGGATCGGCGCAGTTTGACCGCGCTGAGGATGCCAATCCCCGCGCTTATGCCGAAGGGTTCATTGACTGGGCTGCAGGCGGCATGCGGCAGTGGTGTTATGATCTGGGCATGCGGTGGTTTCCGGTGGTGGGCTGGGCCGAACGCGGTGGCGAGCAGGCCCACGGGCATGGCAATTCGGTGCCGCGGTTTCACATCACATGGGGCACCGGCACCGGCGTTGTGGCCCCCTTTGCCAAGCGGATGACGGAATATGCCGCGCAAGGCAGCCTGCAACTGGGGTTCCGGCATCGGGTCACGGATTTGACCACCAGCGATGGCAGGGTCACGGGCCTGCGCGGCGATATTTTGGAAAACAGCACCGAGGCGCGGGGCAAAAGCACCACGCGGGACGTCATCGGCAGCTTTGAACACAGCGCCGATGCGGTGGTGCTGACCACGGGCGGGATTGGCGGCAATCATGACGTTGTGCGCAAACACTGGCCCGCAGATCGGCTTGGCCCGGCGCCGGACGTGATGGTTGCGGGTGTGCCCGATTACGTCGACGGCAAGATGCACGAGATTGCGCGGCAGGCGGGCGCGGGCCTGATCAACGAAGACCGGATGTGGCATTATTGCGAGGGGCTGCAAAACTGGGATCCGATCTGGCCCAATCATGGTATTCGCATTTTGCCCGGTCCGTCCTCGCTTTGGTTTGATGCCAAGGGCGACCGGATGGAAGCGCCGTATTTGCCGGGGTTTGACACCCTGGGCACGTTGAAACGCATTTTGAGCGCGGGCCAGCATTCGTGGTTTATCCTGACCCAAAAGATCATCGAAAAGGAATTTGCCCTGTCCGGGTCAGAGCAGAACCCGGACCTGACTGATGGTGGCTGGCGCGATGTTTTGAAGGCCCGATTGGGCAAGGGGGCGACACCAGCGGTAGAGGCATTCAAGAAAAACGGTGCGGATTTCATCGTCGCGGATGATCTGGAAACGCTGGTGGCGGGGATGAACCGAATGACCCCCGATGCGCCTGTGGTGCTGGATCATATCCGGGGGCAAATCACCGCGCGGGATCTGCAACTGACCAATCCTTTTGCCAAGGATGCGCAAATCACCGCCATTCGCGGCGCACGCAACTATCGCGGCGACAAATTGATCCGCACGGCCAAACCCCATGCGATCCTTGATCCGGAAAACGGGCCGCTCATTGCGGTGCGGCTGAATATCCTGACGCGGAAATCGCTGGGCGGGTTGCACACGGATATGCAGGGCAGGGTTCTGACGCCCAAGGGCGATGTTCTGGAGGGGCTTTATGCCGCCGGAGAGGTCTGCGGCTTTGGCGGGGGCGGCTATCATGGGTACAACGCCCTTGAGGGGACGTTTCTGGGCGGTTGCCTGTATTCAGGGCGTATCGCGGGGCAGAACGCCTGAGCAGGCTTTACAGCGGTGTATGGCTGCGGCAACGTCGGTCAAACATCGGGAGGATGCCAGATGATCACCACACCTATTGATGCCGAAGCCCGCCGCGCGATCAAACCGGTGATCTGCTATCCTGTCGAGACCCTGCCGCAGCCGGATATGGCACTGCTGACGCGGGCGCGGCAGGATCTGCGCAAAACGGGTGAGGCACTGGTACAGCCCCGTGATGCGGCGACGTTCACCGTGCCAGCCGGGCATTTTTTCCGCATCACCTCGGTTGAAGGATCGCAGGTGGGGGATCTGAACTTGTGGAACGCCAATGACCTGAACGAACGGTTCTATTCTGGCAAGACCCGCGCCTTGCATGGCACCCATATCACCACGGGAGAGCGGATGTGGTCCTCTTTTCCGGGCATGCGGCCTATGGCGACCATCAGCCATGATACGCTGGGGTGGTACGGGATAGATGCCTATGGGGGGGCGGTGCATGACGTGATTGGCACCCGTTGCGATCCTTATACGCATAACTTGTTGAAAGGCGGGCAATATCACCATTGCTGCCATTCCAATCTGACCCGTGCCATGGCCGCGCATCTGGGTGTGCCTGTGCAAGAGGCAGAACCCTTGGTGCATGACGTGTTGAACGTGTTCATGTGTACCGGGTTTACCCGCGACACGGGGCAGTATTTCATGAAAGCCAGCCCGGTGCGGCCCGGCGACTATCTGGAATTCTTTGCCGAGATGGATCTTCTTGGCGCGCTCAGCGCCTGTCCCGGCGGGGATTGTTCGGCGGAACATTCCTCAGACGTGGCCGCCTGCTACCCGTTGTTGGTAGAGGTGTTTGCGCCGCAGGACGGAGGGCTGGACGGTTGGACCCCTCCGCCCGTCAATGGCTATGACCGCAGTCATGGCGCATGACCAGCGGTGCCGGGCGAAGAAGACCCTAAGCGAACGCTGCTTCAAGAGCGATCTCGACCATATCGCCAAAGGTCTTTTCACGATCTTCTGACGGCAGCGCCTCACCGGTTTGCAAATGGTCCGAGACCGTCAGAACCGCGAGTGCGCGGCGACCATGACGGGCGGCCAGAGTGTAAAGCTCCGCCGCCTCCATCTCCACGCCCAGAATACCGTGGCGCACCATTTGTTCGTCCAGATCGGGGCGTTCGGCATAAAACACATCTGAGGAATAGATTCCGCCGACATGGGTTTTGCATCCTTTGCCTTCCGCTGCCGCCACAGCGGCCCGCAGTAGTGACCAATCGGCGGTTGGGGCATAGTTCACTTCTTTGAAAATGCCGGAAGATGGCGATGTGATGGTGCTGGCGGTCATGGCAATAATCACGTCGCGTATACCCACCTGCGGCTGCATTCCGCCGCATGACCCGATGCGGATCAGGGTTTTGGCGTCATAATCGCGAATCAGTTCATTGGCGTAGATCGACAGCGAAGGCATGCCCATGCCGGACCCTTGGATGGTCACGCGGTTGCCTTTCCATGTGCCGGTAAAGCCAAGCATGCCGCGCACTTCGTTGACCAGTTCGGCCCCCTCAAGAAAGGTCTCAGCCGCCCATTTGGCGCGGTAAGGATCGCCGGGCATGAGGACGGTTTCTGCGATTTCGCCGGGCTTGGCTCCGATATGGACGGTCATTGGAATCTCCGCTTTTGACAGGGGTGTAACCTGCCTTTCCGGGCGCGCGGGGGCAAGTGGATTGTCAAATCAGAGGCGTGCAAAAGGCCGGCTGCGTTGGGCCGGCCTTTTTCTATTATTGCCTATAAGGGAGAAGAATTGCGCCCTTTGAATTGTAGTGGAATTCAGAATGCAATTAGGAGGCGTTATAATTCTCCATTAAGGTGTATTAACTTCCAATACGCATCGTTTCAGGCGCAATACCGTTTTCAACCGCTGCGCGATACCAATTGGGTTGTCGCCCTTTTCCCGTCCATGTTTGAGTGGCATCCTCGGGGTTGGCATATTGCGGTTTGCCCTTCTTGGCGGGCGCTTTTGCTTTGGCTTTGCGCGGCTTTGAGGCACCTTTGATTTCAGAGGACAACTCATTGAGAGAAAAGCCATATTCGGCGGCAGCTTTCTCGGCTGCTTTGCGGGCTTTGGCGCGGTCACGGGCGCGGGCATTTGCCAGTGCTTTCTTCGCGTCGGCAACCAGCTTTTCCAATTCTTTGGAACTCAGTGATTTCAGATCGATTTTCATGTGTGAAGGTCCATTTCCTAATTCGGAGATGGACCTACACTAATTGCGAAAAGATTAAAATGATATTGAAATGAGCGGCGGTTTATTCTGCTGCGACCGCTTCGGGATCGGCAAGGGTGACGATGTCGCCCATAATCACGTTCAATTCAAAATCCTTGGGCGTATAGACCCGCGCAACACCCATGGCAGAAAGTCGGGCGGCGTCATCATCGGGGATGATACCGCCCACAATCACCGGAATATGGCCCAGACCGGCCTCGCGCATTTGGGTCATCAGGTCTTCGACCAGCGGAATATGTGATCCGGAAAGGATCGACAGGCCGACAACATGGGCCTTGTCCTTTTGCGCCGCCTCGACAATCTCGGCCGGGGTCAGGCGGATGCCTTCGTAGGAGATATCCATGCCGCAATCGCGGGCGCGGACGGCGATCTGTTCGGCGCCGTTGGAATGGCCATCCAGGCCGGGCTTGCCGACGAGGAATTTCAAGCGGCGGCCCAGACGGTCACTGACCGCATCAACGGCACTGCGCAGATCATCCAAGCCCTCGGTCTTGTTCGACTGACCTGCGGCCACGCCGGTTGGCCCGCGATATTCGCCATGCACGGCCCGCATTTGCGCGGCCCATTCACCGGTGGTTACGCCCGCTTTGGCGGCGGCAATCGACGGCTCCATCACATTGCGGCCCTCGGCGGCAGCGGCCCGCAGATCGGCCAGCGCGGCCTTGACCGCACTTTCATCCCGCTCGGCCCGCCATTGGTTCAAACGGTCGATCTGTTCGGCCTCCACCGCAGGATCCACAACCATGATGCCGCCATCGCCGGTCATCAGCGGGGACGGTTCGCCCTGCTGCCATTTGTTGACGCCCACCACCACGGTTTCGCCGGCCTCGATCCGGCCAAGGCGTTCGGCGTTGCTTTCGACCAGACGGCCTTTCATATAGTCGATGGCGGAAATAGCGCCGCCCATACCGTCAAGATTGGCCAATTCGGCACGCGCCCCGTCTTTGAGCATCTCGACTTTGGCATCCACAGCCGGGTTGCCGTCAAACAGATCGTCAAATTCGAGCAGATCAGTTTCATAGGCCAGGATCTGTTGCATCCGCATTGACCATTGCTGATCCCAGGGGCGGGGCAGGCCAAGTGCCTCATTCCAGGCGGGCAATTGCACGGCGCGGGCGCGGGCCTTTTTGGAAAGTGTCACGGCCAGCATTTCGATCAGAATGCGGTAGACATTGTTTTCGGGCTGCTGTTCGGTCAGGCCAAGCGAATTGACCTGCACACCATAACGGAAACGGCGGTATTTGGGATCCTGCACGCCATATCGTGTTTCGAGAATTTCATCCCACAGATCGACGAAGGCCCGCATTTTGCACATTTCGGTCACGAAACGGATGCCTGCGTTCACGAAAAACGAGATACGCCCTGCAAGTGCGGGAAAATCCTCCGCAGGGACGCGCGGCTTGAGCGCATCGAGAACGGCGGTGGCGGTGGCCAAGGCAAAGGCCAGTTCCTGTTCGGGCGTCGCACCGGCCTCTTGCAGGTGATAGGAACAAACGTTCATCGGGTTCCATTTCGGCACGTTGGTATAGCAGTATTCAGCCACGTCCGCGATCATCCGCAGCGACGGGGCAGGCGGGCAGATATAGGTGCCCCGGCTGAGGTATTCCTTGATCAGGTCGTTCTGCACCGTCCCCTGCAGTTTCGACACGCCCGCGCCCTGTTCCTCAGCCGCAGCGATATAGAGGGCCAAAAGCCATGGCGCGGTGGCGTTGATTGTCATGGAGGTGTTCATCTGCTCCAGCGGAATGTCTTTGAACAGCATCCGCATATCGCCCAAATGGCTGACCGGCACGCCCACTTTGCCAACCTCGCCGCGCGACAGCACGTGATCGCTGTCATATCCGGTCTGGGTGGGCAGATCGAATGCCACGGACAGGCCGGTTTGTCCCTTGGCCAGATTGGCCCGATAAAGCGCATTGGACGCCGCAGCGGTGGAGTGGCCCGCATAGGTCCGGATCAACCAGGGGCGATCTGTCTTGGGTGCTGCGGATGCATCTTTGTGGTCGGTCTTTGGGTCTGACATGGTGGGCCTCGCTGAATCGGTCGGGCAATATTCTTGCGTTTGATTGTGTTTACGGGACATTTTATACCAATGTCAATTCGCTGCAATGCGGCATGTGCCGGTGCAGCATCTTTTTTCCGCAATGCCCACAATAGCCGCAAAACCGCCGGTGTTTTGGTGATCAAGCCCCGCACATCTTGCAGATTGATATTGTTCTTGTGTGCAGGCACTGCGAATGTGCGGACATGAACCAGACGGTGCAGCTGCCACTTTGGCTATTTATCCTGATTTTGCTGTTTGCGGCGGTGACGGCGCTGAGCCATTTTCTGTTGCCGTCTGTGCGCTGGTTCTTTCGGCGGCGGCTGGAAAGGGCGGTTGCACGGCTGAACACCCGGCTCAAGCGGCCGATTGAGCCGTTCAAGCTGGCGCGGCGCTATGACATGATCCAACGGTTGATCTATGATCCCGAAGTGACCCGCGAAATTGTGGTCTATGCCCGCGAAAACGGGGTGCCTGAGAACGTGGCCTTTCAAAAGGCCCGCGACTATGCCCGCGAAATTGTGCCCAGCTTTTCGGCCTTTGCCTATTTCAGCTTTGGCATTCGGGTGGCGCGGCTGCTGGCGAACGCGGTGTACCGGATCAAAACCGCCGACAGCAACGACCGGATCTTTGATGCAATCCCCAAGGAAGCCACGATCGTCTATGTGATGAACCACCGGTCCAACATGGATTACGTGCTTGTCACCTATTTGGCGGCGCGGGAATCTGCGCTGGCTTATGCTGTGGGAGAATGGGCGCGGGTTTGGCCGCTGAGCCGGTTGATCAAATCCATGGGAGCCTATTTCATCCGGCGCAAATCGCGCGGGGCGCTTTATCGCAAGGTTTTGGCCCGTTACGTGCAGATGGCGACAGCGGGCGGCGTCAATCAGGCGATGTATCCCGAAGGCGGGCTGAGCCTGAATGGAAAGTTGCAGCCGCCTCGGATGGGCTTGCTGTCTTATGTGGCGGATGGGTTTGAACCCGAGGGCGAGCGGGACGTGGTGCTGGTTCCGGTTGCGATCAACTATGACCGGGTGCTCGAAGACACGGTGCTGATCGCCGCCGACCAGCGGGGCGACCGGCGGTTCGGGGCGCGGATCACGGTGGTCTTGCGGTTTGTGCTGCGCAAGCTGTGGCAGCGGCTGACCCGGCAGGAAACCCGGTTTGGTATGGCGGCTGTGGCCTTTGGCACGCCAATGTCGCTGCGCGAGGCGGGACCGGATGCCAGTATCGAACAGATCTCCGAAGACCTGATGGAACGCATCTCTCAGACCATGCCGGTGTTGTCGGTGCCGGTGGTGGCCTATGCCCTGTTGGAACAAACCGGGGGCTATCGCCCGGATGCGTTGAAAGCGCGGGTTGGCGCCTTGCTTGAGATGGTGCCGCAGGCCAACCGGGTGATCAAAGCCGATGCAATTGATTTTGAGCTGGGCCGCGCGATTGCCGGGCTGGTGGCGCGGCAAATCATCGAAATGCGGGACGGAAACTGGCATATGGTAGAGGGGCAGGCACCGATCTTGCGATTTTATGCCAACTCCATTGCGCATTTCCTGCCCGAGAATGCTGCACTTGCACAGGAAATTTCTGCACCCGCTGGGTCATAAAGTTTCAAAAAGTGCCGTTCAGAGGTTGCATTGTTTCGCGCTCGCCAATATTCCATGGGCAAGCGATTTGATTCTGCATCGCGGCAAAACGCAAAGAAACGCAACGCAAAGACCAGCCGACAGGAGGCCCCTCATGGCACTCGATACATCCATCGCGCAGTACGACGCACCGGAAAAAGATCTCTATGAATTGGGCGAGATGCCCCCGATGGGCCATGTCCCAAAGCAGATGTACGCATGGGCCATCCGCCGCGAGCGTCACGGCGATCCCGATACCGCCATGCTGCAAGAGGTGGTTGATGTGCCGCAGCTGGACAGTCATGACGTGTTGGTCTTGGTGATGGCTGCAGGCATCAACTACAACGGTGTCTGGGCCGCGCGCGGCGTGCCGATCAGCCCTTTTGACGGCCACAAGCAGCCCTACCACATTGCCGGTTCCGATGCCTCGGGTATCGTTTGGGCCGTGGGTGACAAGGTCAAGCGCTGGAAGGTGGGCGATGAGGTGGTGATCCACTGCAACCAGGATGATGGCGATGATGAGGAATGCAACGGCGGCGATCCGATGTATTCCCCAAGCCAGCGGATCTGGGGCTACGAGACACCGGACGGTTCGTTCAGCCAGTTCACCCGCGTTCAGGCACAGCAGCTCATGCCGCGCCCCAAGCATCTGACATGGGAAGAGAGCGCGTGCTACACGCTGACGCTGGCCACCGCTTACCGGATGCTGTTCGGCCATGAGCCGCATGATCTGAAGCCCGGCCAGAACGTGCTGGTCTGGGGTGCGTCGGGTGGTCTTGGCTCTTATGCGATCCAGCTGATCAATACGGCGGGTGCGAATGCGATCGGTGTGATCTCTGACGAAAGCAAGCGCGACTTTGTGATGGATCTGGGCGCCAAGGGCGTGTTGAACCGCAAGGATTTCAATTGCTGGGGCCAGCTGCCCACGGTGAACACGCCCGAGTATGCCGAATGGTTCAAAGAGGCGCGCAAATTCGGCAAGGCGATCTGGGACATCACCGGCAAGGGCGTGAATGTTGACATGGTCTTTGAACACCCCGGCGAAGCGACCTTCCCTGTGTCCACCTTCGTGGTGAAGAAGGGCGGTATGGTTGTGATCTGTGCGGGCACCTCGGGTTTCAACCTGACGTTTGACGTGCGCTACATGTGGATGCACCAGAAGCGTTTGCAGGGCAGCCACTTTGCCCACCTCAAGCAAGCCTCGGCTGCCAACAACCTGATGTTGGAGCGCCGCCTTGATCCGTGCATGTCCGAAGTGTTCACATGGGCCGATCTGCCCGAAGCGCACATGAAGATGATGCGCAACGAACATAAGCCGGGCAACATGTCTGTGCTCGTGCAGGCGCCGACAACCGGCCTGCGCACATTGGAAGACGCGCTCGACGCTCGTTAACCTCCGGTTAGCGATAAATTGAAAACAATGGCCTGTGGATCGGACGACGATTCGCAGGCCATTTTTGTATTCTGGATCAATGCTTTGGGATTTGAGCGGTCACATCATGGTGAGATAACAAGTTGACGCTGCGTAAGCTTGGCGTGGTACAACCCTGAGCTGTGCAGATCCGCTGTTCATATTTGAGGGGACGTGTAAGATGCAAACAGATTGGATTTTAGATTTTCTGGCCGACTTAAGAACTTTTGCGATATCCAGTGATTTGCCGAAATTGGCGGCAAAGCTGGACGACAGTGCAATAGTTGCCATGGCCGAAATATCAGCATTGCAAGAAAGACGCCTTATTTCAGGTCATGATAACGACAAAGAAATTGAACCCCGTCCTCAAGGCATTGGCCCGCGCTGACACGATTGAGGATCTCAAAGACGCCTGTATCGAATTGCGTGACATGCTGCAGATCGATCATGTCTCCTATTTTTGTTTTGGACCCGGTGACGGGCTTTATGGCTATGCGACCTATTCGATGGAATGGAAGGCCCGCTATGCGCAGCAACAATATATGCGCATCGATCCGGTGCTGATCGGCGGCAATTCCCGATTTGAACCGTTCAACTGGAACGATCTGGACTGGAGTGCAAAACCGGCCCGCAAATTCCGTGTCGAGGCGGCGATGCATGGTGTCGGAACGCAGGGGTATTCGGTGCCTGTGCGCGGGCCCAAAGGGCAATTCGCATTGTTTTCGGTCAATCACTCTTGCGAGGATGCGGAATGGGCCGCTTTCACGCGTAAGCATCAGAACAGTTTTATCCTGCTGTCGCACTATTTTAACCAGAAGGCGCTGGAGGTGGTGGCGAACCTGGACGAAAAGCCGACCAAGGCGCTGTCGCCGCGCGAATTGGACGCGATGACGCTGCTGGCGCGGGGGCTCAGCCGGGCAGAGGTTGCCAAAGATCTGGACATTTCCGAGCACACGCTGCGGGTCTATATTGAAAGCGCGCGCAGCAAGTTGAACGCGCAGAATACGACCCATGCAGTGGTGCGTGCGTTGAGCCGGGGATTGATCGTCGCCTGACCGATCGGGGGCGAGAAACCGATTCAAGTTCCAAATGAAAAGCTCTACTGTCGCGGCATGAATGTGCCCTCCGTGACCTACACCGACGATCAAGCCGCCGCCTATGACAGCGTCACCGAAATGCTGCGCCATGCGGGGATTGATCTGGACGACAGCCTATTGATGCCACCGGGCGGCGGTGCCGATCAGGTGATGGCGGTGACGGGCAAGGCCGGGTCAGGAAAAACCCTATTGCTGGCAGAGCTTTACAAGGCTCTGGAGCAGGCGGGGGTTGAGGTGGTTTCTGGCGATTACGAGTCGCGAAAGCGCAAGGACAAACGCACATTGGCGATCCTTGCACCGACCAACAAAGCGGCCTCGGTGTTGCGTCTGCGTGGCGTTCCGGCGACGACGATCCACCGGATTTTGTACACGCCGGTCTATGATCCCGAATACGAAAAGATCGCCGAATGGCTGGCAGGCAGCGGTGAGAGACCAGAGATTGAAGGCCTGACCGATCTGGCGCTGGACCGTGCGGCGGCGTTTTATGCGGGCAACAAATCCATTCCCGGTGCCTTGGCGGCGGCGGGCCTGCGTGGGTCGGATTTCATCACCGGCTGGAAACGGCGGGAAGAGCCGCTGGATATCGGATTTGTCGATGAATCCTCGATGCTGGATGACAAGCAGTTCGAAGACCTCAAAGAGATTTTCCCAACGCTGCTTTTGTTTGGCGATCCGGCCCAGCTTGCGCCCGTCAATCAATCCGGCACCATGGTGTTTGAGAAACTGCCGGAAAAGCGGGTTCTGACGCTCAACCGCATTCACCGCCAAGACGCTGATAACCCGATCCTTGATCTTGCCCATGCGCTGGCGGATCCGGATCTGGGGTTCGAGGATTTTGAACGGATGATCGAAGCAGCCTCGAAAAAGGATGACCGCGTGGTCTGGGGGCAAAGGGTCGAGGTGGATCTGATGGCACGCTCGCCTGTGCTGGTTTGGCGCAATGCCACGCGCATCCGTCTGATCAATGCCTTCAGGTCGGTGCATGGCGCGCCCGAAGATGCGCTTCTGGCGGGGGAGCCGCTGATCTGTGACGGAATTGAACTGCCGCTGAAACACCGCAAGAAACGGCTGGATCTGGAGGCGCGTGGGCTGATCAAAGGGGCGCAGGTGGTGTTTCTGGGCGAGGGCCGCAAACCGGGGTTCAGCCGACTGCATGTCATGGGGGCCGAAGACCCGCAGGTGTCTGCCGCGTCCATTGTGAAGATTGAAAAGCCCGACGAGGAAGAGCCGTTTATCCCCTTCGCCGCCCGTATGGGGGCCACGTTCCTGCATGGGGCGGCAGTGACCATCCACAAAGCGCAGGGCAGCCAGTGGGAGACCGTGCAGGTCTTTGCGCCGGATCTATATGCCGCGGCACGGATGGGCCGTATGGAGGCGGGACAGCCCCTGTGGAAACGGCTGGCCTATGTGGCGATCACCCGTGCGCAGGAGCGTTTGATCTGGGTGGTCCGCAACCGGTTGTCGAAACCCAGCGGGCCGCTGGTGGTAGATGATCTGCGGGCCACGCCGGTTGCGCCGCTGACCCTTGATCCGACAACGGAGGATTTTGCATGAAGTCGATTATCATTACCGGTGCCAGTTCCGGCATTGGCCGGGCCACGGCAGAGCTGTTTTTGCGCGAAGGCTGGCGTGTGGGTCTGGTTGCCCGGCGGGCGGATGTGCTCGAAGAGATGGCAGCGGCACATGAAAAGGCGGTGGCCTTGCCCGCCGATGTGACGGATGCCGATGCGATGCAGACGGCCTTTGACCGCTTTGGCGATCTAAATGTTCTATTCAACAATGCGGGCATGTTTGGCCCTTCCGGTCCGATTGACGAGATCGCACTCGAGGATTGGGCGCAGGTCATGGCTGTGAACATTCAAGGCATGTTCATCGCGGCGCGGCTGGCCTTTGGCCGGATGCGGGGGCTGGGCGGCGGGCGGATCATCAACAACGGATCGCTTTCCGCTCATGTGCCGCGTCCGGGATCGGTTTGTTATACCACGACCAAACATGCGATCACCGGCCTGACCCGCACCCTGTCGCTGGACGGGCGGGCACATAACATCGCTTGCGGCCAGATCGACATTGGCAATGCTGAAAGTGATATGGTGGCGGCGCTCAAGGAAAAGCAGCCGGAGATGCAGACTATGGATGTCGCCCATGCCGCACAATCGGTGTTGCATATGGCGCAGATGCCACTGGAGGCGAATGTGCAATTCCTGACGGTGATGGCGACCAAGATGCCCTATATCGGACGCGGGTAGGGGGCAGTCTGGGCCGCATCAAGGCGCAGCTTCCGGTGGCGCTTGATTTACCGGCGGAGCAGCGAGAAGATCGCCGATGCGCCCCAGCCTGCGGCGATGGCAATCGCCAGTGACATCAAGCCATAGAGAAAGGCATTTTCCCGCGAAAGCGTGAACAGCCAACGTTCCAGCCCGACTTTGCGCACGTCGATGATGGTCTCGTATTGCGCGACCACATTACCACCACGGGTCAGGAAAATCCGGGTGTCATAGGCACCTTCGGTCAGAGCCGCAGGCAGGCGCACGGCAGCGCGGAACAGGGTCTGTTCGTCCACGGTCACGCCGCTTTCGATCACCTGATATTGTTCGGCCTTTTTACGAATGCGGATCAGCGCCTCGGTAAAGCTGGCGGCATCAGCAATCTCCATTGGCGCGCCCACGGACCGGATCGCGCGGGGGATGGACACCTTGTGGCGCAGGTCTTCTGTCCGTTTCAGCACGTCGAGCATCGGTCCGCTTGTTACCACGGCATAATAGCTTGGGGCGCGGTCCACTTCGACAGCCTCGGTATTGACCCAGATGCCAAACCGTTTTTCCTTGCGGCGCACGACCACCGGCTCGGACGGGCCGGACACTGTCATCACCACGTGCAGCTCTGGCCCGTCTGGAATGGGCTGGTCGCGTTTGACCGCGCCATAGACCAGGATCTCGGAGCCGTTAAAATTGGTGGTGATGGACACCTCGGCCTGACTGAGACCCAAAACAATCTCTTCGTTGGCCCGCGCTGGCAAAGCCAGAAAAAACGCCGCCAGCAACAAAGGCAAAAGCATCCGCATCAGTGGCCACCTGCCGCACCAAGCGAGAACACCTCACTTGGCTGCAAAAGCAGATCCAGCGCCAGCTTGCCGCAGACAGCCAGCACCATCAGCGCTAGCAGGATACGCAATTGTTCGGCCTTCATCTTGACCCCGATCCGGGTGCCGATCTGTGCGCCGATCACACCGCCCACCAGCAGCAGCACCGCCAGTACGATGTCCACGGTATAGTTGGTCGTCGCGTGCAGCATGGTGGTGAATGCGGTCACAAAGATGATCTGGAACAGCGATGTGCCGACAACAACTTTGGTCGGCATGCCAAGCAGATAGATCATTGCAGGAACCATGATAAAGCCGCCGCCAACACCCATGATCGCGGCCAGAATGCCCACGGCAATGCCAACGACCACAGGCGGGATCACCGAGATATAAAGCCCTGAGACACGAAAGCGCATCTTGAACGGCAGGCCGTGAATCCAGTTGTGTTTCTTGCGGGCGGGCGGTTTGCCGCGTTTGGTGTTGCGGATCGCCTTGAGCGATTCAAGGAACATCAACCCGCCGATGACGCCCAGAAACACGACATAGCAAAGCTTGACCAGCAGATCGACCTGACCCTGCGCCTTGAGGTAGTTGAACACCATCACACCCAGCGCCGCACCGATCAGACCCCCGATCAGCAGCACCGTGCCCATCCTCAGATCCACGGTCCTTCGCTTGAAATGGGCGAGCACGCCGGAAAAGGAAGAGGCCACGATCTGGTTCGCCTCAGTGGCCACAGCCACGGCGGGCGGGATGCCGATGAAGAACAGCAGCGGTGTCATCAGGAAGCCACCGCCGACGCCAAACATGCCAGACAGGACGCCCACAAGTCCGCCCAGCCCCAACAAGAGGAAGGCATTGACCGAAACTTCGGCGATGGGAAGGTAGATTTGCATGGCATCCCTTAGCGCAAGTTAACGCGGGAAATCAACCATGCCTGCTGCCTCGCAGCGAAATGGGCTCATCACCCTTGAAAAACTGGACTTATCTGCCCGCGCCTGAGGCGGATTGGCCCCCGTTCCCGGGGGCCGAACGTCAGCGTTCCTTGACGTAGGGTTCACCGCCCGCACGGGGGGGAATCGCCTTGCCGACAAAACCGGCCAGAATGATCACCGTCATCAGATAGGGCAGGGCGCCCAAAAGCTGGCCTTGGACCTTCATTCCGATCACACTTTCGATCACGTCGGGGCGGGTTTCCAAAGCGCCAAACAGACCAAACAGCAGCGTCGCCCAAAGCGCGTACCATGGCCGCCATTTGGCAAAGATCAGTGCGGCCAGCGCGATAAACCCGCGCCCGGCAGACATGTCTTTGACAAAGCCTGCCTGCAAGGCCGTGCTGAGGTATGCGCCCGCGATGCCGCACAGGACGCCGCAGATCGCCACAGCCGCATAGCGCAGCCCGATCACCGAAACGCCAGCGGTGTCTACAGCCGCGGGGTTTTCCCCCACCGCACGCAGGCGCAGGCCAAAACGGGTGCGGTAAAGCAACCACCATGTCGCCGGCACAGCGGCCAGCGCCATATAGACCAGAATGGAGTGACCGGAGATCAGTTCCGAGTAAAGCGGGCCGATGATCGGCACATCCGCCATGGCATCGGCGCCGGGCAGGGTGATCCCTTCGAAACGTGCATCGCCGGTCAGTGAGGGCGTGCGCCCGCCCTGTTTGAACCAATCCTGCGCAATCAGCACGGTCATGCCTGCCGCAAGGAAATTGATCGCTACACCAGAGATCAACTGGTTGCCACGGAAGGTGATGGAGGCGACCCCGTGTAGCGCGCTGAGCATCAGCGATGCGCCTATGCCTGCCAGCAGGCCAAGCCAGACGGAGCCGGTGACGGAAGCCAGCGCTGCGGAAAAGAACGCAGCGGCCAGCATTTTGCCCTCAAGCCCAATGTCAAAAATGCCCGCGCGTTCGCTAAAGAGACCCGCAAGACAGGCCAGCAACAAAGGCGTGGCCAGACGGACGGAGCTGTCGAGAAGCTGGATAAGCGTCGTATAATCCATCAGTTGGCCCCCGCAGCTTTGTTCCGGCGCAGGGCCAGGAACATCCGTTCCAGTGGCATTCGCACCATGTTGTCCAGCGCCCCGGTGAAGAGGATCACCAGCGCCTGAATGACCACGATCAATTCACGCGGGATCGAGGTCCAAAGCGCCAGTTCGGCCCCGCCCTGATAGAGAAACCCAAAGAGGATCGCGGCGATAAACACACCCAGCGGATGTGACCGCCCCATCAGCGCCACGGCGATGCCGATAAAACCGGCCCCTTCGGTGGCGTTTAGCACCAGCCTTTCGGCCTCGCCCATGACATTGTTGATCGCCATCATCCCTGCCAAAGCGCCGGAGATGATCATCGCAATCATGGTGATCTTGAAGGGCGAGATGCCCGCGTATTTGGCTCCGCTTTCGGATTCGCCATAGCTGCGGATCTCGAACCCCAGACGGGTGCGCCAGATCAGCAACCACAAGGCAAAACAGGCCGCAATCGCCACCAGAAGCGAAACATTGGCCGGGGCCGATTTGGAAAAGGCGATGCCAAAGGGCGCCAGCAGGTCATGCAGCGTCGGCAGGTTGGTGGCCTCGCGGAAATGCGCGGTGGCGGGATCCATGCTGCCCTTGGGGCGCATCAGATTGACCAGCAGATAGTTCAGCAAAGAGGCGGCGATAAAGTTGAACATGATCGTGGTGATCACGATATGGCTGCCGCGCTTGACCTGAAGCCAAGCCGGGATCGCAGCCCAGACCGCGCCAAACAGGCCCGCCATTGCCGCGGCACCAATCAGCGCCACGGACCAATGCGGCCAGGGGATATAGAGACAGGCAATCGCCACGCCCAGACCGCCCAGCATCGCCTGACCTTCGCCGCCGATGTTGAACAGACGCGCGTGAAAGGCGATGGCCACAGCCAGTCCGGTGAACATGAAGTTCGTCGCGTAATAAAGCGTGTAACCCCAGCCATAGGTTGAGCCGAGTGCCCCGTTGACCATCAGCTTGGCCGCGCCCCAGACAAAATCGAGCCGGGCACCGATGCGGTCCATCATTGTGATGGCCGTGTCCGGAACATCCGCGATGGCGAACACAACCAAGCCAGAGATAAACGCCGCAAGCAGCAGGGAAATGAAGGGTACAAGGACCACTTCGGCCCATTTTGGCATCACATCCATATCAGACCTCCTTGCCTGCGTCGCCGCCCGCATGGGCGAGGTTTTCTTCGATCTCTTCAACAGTATGGGCATTGGCGGTGTCGGTGATCCCCGCCATCAGCAGGCCCAGCTCTTTCTCGTCGGTCTGGTCCGGCAGTCTCTCTCCCATCACCTGTCCGTCGAACATCACGGCAATCCGGTCACTGAGCGCGAGGATCTCTTCGAGCTCAACCGAGACCAGCAAGATCGCCTTGCCCTGGTCGCGCAGCGCGACGATTTGTTGGTGGATAAATTCAATCGCGCCAATGTCGACGCCGCGCGTCGGCTGGCCGATCAACAACAGATCGGGGTTCCGCTCAATCTCGCGGGCCAGCACGATTTTCTGCTGGTTGCCACCGGAAAAGTTCTTGGCCGCCAGGTTGGGGTCCGGCGGGCGCACGTCGAAGCGTTCCATCTTTTCGGCGGTGTCTGCCTTGATCGCGGCATTGTCCATCAACATGGCGTTTTTTTGGTAGGACGGATCGTGGTGATAGCCAAAGGCGGTGTTTTCCCAGGCGTGGAAATTCATGATCAGACCTTCGCGCTGGCGGTCTTCGGGCACATGGGCCACCCCCCGTGCGCGGCGCGACTGGCCATCTGAATGCCGCCCCGACAGATCAAGGAGTTGGCCGTTCAGGCGCAATTCGCCGGTGCCATCCTGATAGCCGCCGAGTACCTCAAGCAGTTCTGACTGACCATTGCCCGCGACACCCGCGATGCCGACAATTTCGCCCGCCCGCACTTGCAAATCAATGCCGCGCAGCCGTTCGACGCCCTTGTCGTCTTTCACCTTGAGGTTTTTGACATCCAGCACCACGTCGCCGGGGGTGGCGGGCTTTTTATCGACCCGCAGCAATACTTTACGCCCCACCATCAGCTCTGCCAGTTCGGCAGGCGAGGTTTCGGAGGTTTTGACCGTGGCGGTCATCTCGCCGCGTCGCATCACCGACACGGTGTCGGTGGTCTCCATGATCTCGCGCAGTTTGTGGGTGATCAGGATGATGGTTTTGCCCTCGGAGCGCAGCCGACCCAGAATGCGGAACAACTGGTCCGCTTCGGCGGGGGTCAGAACCCCGGTGGGTTCATCAAGGATGAGGATATCGGCCTGCCGGTAGAGCGCCTTGAGGATCTCGACCCGCTGCTGCATCCCCACGCCAATGTCCTGGACCAGCGCATCGGGTTCTACGTTCAGCCCGTAATCATTGGCCAGCTCGATCAAAGTCCGCCGTGCCTTGGCCAGCGACGGTTTCAGTAGCCCGCCGTCTTCCGCGCCGAGGATAATATTCTCAAGCACGGTGAAATTCTCGACCAGCTTGAAATGCTGGAACACCATCCCGATGCCTGACGCGATGGCGGCCTGGCTGTCGGTGATATTGGCCTTGTTGCCGCCGATAAAGATCTCGCCGGCGTCGGCCTTGTAAAAGCCATAGAGGATCGACATCAGCGTGGATTTGCCCGCGCCGTTTTCGCCAATGATGCCGTGAATGGTGCCTGGCATCACCCGGATCGAAATGTCCTTGTTGGCCTGAACCGGCCCAAAAGCCTTGGATATGCCCTTCAGCTCAATCGCTGGTGCCTGATTGGCCATATGTCCCCCCGGAGTTGAGAGGGCCGCGCCGATTTCTCAGCGCGGCCCATGTCATATTGTCTTGAAACGGACCTTAGAAGTCCAGCGCTGGGCAGCTGTCGTTGGCGTAATAGGACGCAACTTCCAATTCGCCGTCGATGATCTTCTGGCGCGCTTCCTCAACAGAGGCTTTCATTTCATCGCTGATCAAGGGGGCGTTGTTTTCATCCATCGCATAGCCCACGCCTTCTTCGGCCAGACCCAGGACCATGGAACCGGTCACACCGTCAGCACCGTTTTTCATGGCGTTGTATACGGCCACGTCCACACGCTTGAGCATGGAGGTCAGAACCTTGCCCGGATGCAGGTGGTTTTGGTTGCTGTCAACACCGATGGACAGGATGTTTTCGTCCGCTGCGGTTTGCAGAACGCCAACACCGGTGCCGCCTGCGGCTGCATAGACAACATCAGCGCCCTGGCTGATCTGCGCTTTGGTCAGCTCGGAGCCTTTTACCGGGTCATTCCATGCAGATGGTGTCGTGCCGGTCATGTTGGCAACGATCTTGATGTCAGGGTTCACCGCCTTGGCGCCTTGCGCATAACCGCAACCGAAGTGGCGGATCAGCGGGATGTCCATACCGCCGATAAAGCCGATGGTGCCGGACTTGGACGCCTGAGCGGCCAGCATGCCCACCAGATAGGAACCCTCGTGCTCCTGGAAGCTGATCATCTGCACGTTGGCAGGGATCTCTGGCAGCCAACCATCGATGTTCACGAATTTGGTGTCAGGATAGTCGCCTGCAACCGCATCAACAGGTGTCGCGAAGGCGAAACCAGTGGTGATGATCGGGTTTGCACCGGCCTCGGCAAAGCGGCGCAGGGCCTGCTCACGCTGGGCTTCGGACTGCAGTTCGATCTCGCGGAAAGTGCCACCGGTTTCTTCGGCCCAACGCTGCGCACCGTTGAAGGCCGCTTCGTTGAAGGATTTGTCGAACTTGCCGCCCAGATCGAAGATCAGCGCAGGTTCGGCCAATGCGGCGCCGGCGCTCAGCGCCAATGCGGCGGCAGCACCCATAAATTTGGTCATAAGGGTCATTTTTGTCTCCCAGGTTTATACTGTTGGGGCGCGGCCTATGTTGGCCGATTGCCCAAGATCAATAGATCAGAGCCAATTTAGGCGGTATGCGGGGGGGAGGGTCAACCGCTTTCTGGCATTTTGCGGTGTGAAACATGGCCATGACCAAAGGTCACGGCGCGGCGCATCACAATAGCATCGGCCTTTGTACCATTGCTCCGGCTGTAATAGGCGGCGCGGCGTCCGGCCTCGATAAATTTGAACTTCTGGTAAAGATTTATCGCGGGCTGATTGTCCGATGCGACCTCAAGAAAGGCGGTTTCGGTGCCTTCGGGCAGGGAATCCAGCCAGTTTTGCAGCAGTTCCTGACCGATTCCCTTGCCCTGATGGTCGGGATCAACGGCCAGTGTCAGCAGCTCGCTTTCGCCAGCAAGCGTGCGGGTGAGGGCAAAGCCAAAAGCGTGATCAAAGCAGCGGACAAAACGGCTTTGGGTCAGGTCGGAGAATTCCTTGTCAGACCAGGGACGTTCGCGCAGGAAGGCGGCGCGGTGCAACTGTGCCATCCGCGCCGGGGTCACGGCAAAATGGCCGGAGGGGCATCACGCGCCGGGGCCGCATCGGCAGGGCGCAGGTAGAGGGGGGCAGGGCGGTCGGTCGTGGTGGCAAACCGCCGCGCGGTGATATGGGCGATGGCTTCGGCCACCGGCAGCTGTGGCGGTTGGCCGCCCGCGCCGATCAATGGCCCATCGAAGCGTGGCAATACATCTGCGTCATGCAAGGCAGGCTCGGCCAAGGCCGGGTTGCCGATGCCTTGAAAAAAGACCTGCCCCCGCCGGGCATCGACGGCACAGGCGCAAGGCCCATCGATGCCAAAAGCCAGCGCGTCAAAGTTGGACACGCCCACCGCAGGCACGCCAAGACCCAGCGCCAAACCCCGCGCGGCGGAAACGGAAATGCGAATGCCGGTGAAATTGCCGGGGCCGACGCCAACACCGATGGCATCAAGATCCTGAAAGCTTTTGTTGCTGGCTTGCAAAAGGTCTTCGCAAAGGCAAAGCAGGCGTTCGGCTTGACCTTTTGACATTTCTTCCACGGCGCTTTGAATGATTTGGCCGCCCGACAGCAAAGCGGCCGCGCAATGCGCGGCCGATGTGTCAAACGCCAGAATAAGCGGGGTCTCAGGCAACCGGGCGCACCTCGGTCACTTCGGGGATGTAGTGGCGCAGCAGGTTTTCGATGCCCATTTTCAGGGTCAATGTCGAAGAGGGGCAGCCCGCGCAGGCGCCTTGCATGTGCAGATAGACCACGCCACGGTCAAAGCCGTGGAATGTGATATCGCCGCCATCCTGTGCCACGGCGGGGCGCACGCGGCTGTCCAGCAATTCTTTGATCTGGCCAACGATTTCGCCATCTTCGCCGTCATGTGCGGCATGGCCCGAGCTGGCCTCGTGACCTTCGCCCATCACCGGCTGGCCGGATTGGAAATGTTCCATGATCGCGCCCAGAAGGGCAGGCTTGATGTGGTCCCATTCGATGCTGTCGGCCTTGGTCACGGTGACAAAGTCGGTGCCAAAGAAAACGCCGGTCACACCATCCACCGCAAACAGCCGTGTGGCCAAAGGGGAGGAACCAGCGGTGTCGGGCGTCGGGAAATCCGCCGTTCCCATTTCCAGAACGGATTGACCGGGCAGGAATTTCAACGTGGCCGGGTTCGGGGTGGATTCGGTTTGAATAAACATCGCGGTGTCCTCAGATGGCTTGGCTTTGATATGCGCCCTGAGGGGCGAAGTGTCAAGATTTGGAACGATTCTAAACGGCGCAATCAGGTGATCGCTTCAAGCCGCTCCTTGCTCAGATCGCCGGGCACAATGGTGATCGGCACCGGCAAACTGCCTGCAGAGCGAGACATTTGCGTGACAAGTGGACCGGGCCCTTTTTTCTTGTCCGAGCTGGCACCCAGCACCAGCACGCCGATCTCGGGATCATCGGCAATCTGCTGAATGATCTCATCGACAGGTTGACCTTCGCGGATCACCAATTCGGGGTCGACCCCCTGTTTGTCGCGCATCCACTTTGCAAACACCTCGAAATGCACTTCGATCCGCTCGCGGGCCTCTTCGCGCATGATGTCACCGACACCGATCCAGTGATTGAACTCTTCGGGCGGAATCACCGCCAAAACCTCTACCCCGCCGCCGGTGTGAGCGGCCCGCAGCGCGGCGAAACGCATGGCATTAAGGCATTCTGTACTGTCGTCCAAGACAACAAGGAACTTGCGCATCTTCTGGTCTCCCTTGAGGGCGGATCATGACCTCAGTTCAGGCGCAGGGCAATCGCTATCTGCGGCTGGAGTGATCGGATTTGGAGGTCTGGACAGGCCGTTTACCGTTCGGAGGCGGCCCAGTCCCAATACATTTCGCGCACCCGGCGGGTCACGGGGTTGGCGTTTGCACCCACCTCGTAAGTGGTGTCGTCAAAGGCTTTGACAGGGGTCACTTTCATCATGTTGCCCGACAGGAAAACCTCGTCCGCATCGTGGAAATCGTCAAAGGACAGCACGGTTTCATGCACCTTAATGCCATCGGCCTGCATGTTCTTGATGTGCCGCGCACGGGTGATGCCCGCCAGAAAAGTGCCATTGGGAATCGGCGTGAAAACCTCGCCATCCTTGACCATAAACGCATTGGCAGAGGCGCTTTCGGCGACGTTTCCGGCCGCATCGGCCACCAGGGCATTGCCGAAACCTTTGGATCTGGCCTCGACCATCATGCGGGCGTTGTTGGGATAGAGGCAGCCGGCCTTGGCATTCACGACATTGTCCTCAAGCACGGGGCGGCGGAAGCGTGTTCGGGTCAGGGTTGTCGCGGCCTCGGGCGGGGCCATCGGGATCTCTTCGAGGCTGATGGCAAATCCGGTTGCCCCCTCACGCGGGACAATGCCAAGCTCGTCACCGGCCAGCGCCCAATACATCGGACGAATGTAAACGGCGCTGTCGCGGCCATAGCTTTTCAAGCCCTCGCGGACCATCTCGACCATCTCTTCTGTTTCAACGGTGGGTGTGATCATCAGCGCCTTGGCGGACCGGTTGATCCGGGCGCAATGCGCCTCCAGATCAGGGGACAGCCCGTCAAACAGGCGTGCGCCGTCAAACACGGTGGTGCCCAGCCATGCGCCATGATCTGCGGCATTGATCACGGTCTTGTCGCCGTCATGCCAAGCGCCGTCGTAATAGGTTTTGATGTTGGTTCCGGTGGCCATCTTGGTTGGTCCTGTTCTTATGGTGCGCTGCGGTAGATGCCTTCGGGCAGGTTCAGCGCCGCCGTCAAATCGCGAAGCTGATCCGGCGAAAGCGTGATTTTGGAGACCCGGTCCGTGCGCGGATCCCATTGTTCAAAAGTGATCTCGCCAGCAAAGGCCTGTACGGTTACATCTTCGCGGAGGGGCGTGCTGCCTTCGTCCACAAGGGTGATCACCGTCGCGTCGAATTCGTGTTCAATGGTAAACATGGGGCAAACCTGATGGTTTCGGCAGGGCTTTGCAAGCGCTGTGTCACTTGGTGGTGATCGGGGTGGCCTCATACGCCGGGCGTGCTAGATTGGCAGCAATTGGATATTGCCCAAAGGACGTTGGCAGATGATCAGAAAGACGATGTGCGCGATTGTCGCTGTGGCGGCATTGGCGGCTTGTGAAGTGGCACCTGTGCAGACCGAAGCGCAGGGCGGCGCTGTGCAAACCACCCCCAGGGGGCCGGTGCTGAGCCAATCGCAGGCGGCCCGCAGTTTTGCCCGGGTGGTGCAAACGGTTGAGCCGGTGGCCGAGCGGGAATGCCGGGCCCGGACCACGGGTGTGAATTGTGACTTCAACATCATCATTGATGACCGTCCCAACCAGCCGGCCAACGCCTATCAGACATTGGACAAGAAAGGCCGCCCGGTTGTTGCGTTTACCCTGCCGCTCATTCGCGATGCGCGGAACGAAGACGAGTTGGCCTTCGTTCTGGGCCATGAAACCGCCCACCACATCGCAGGCCATATCGGACGACAGCAGCAAAATGCGGTGGCCGGAGCGGTCATCTTTGCGGGTTTGGCCACGCTGACGGGCGGCGATGCCAATGCGGTCCGAACGGCACAGAGGCTGGGCGCACAGGTGGGCGCACGCACCTATTCGAAGGATTTTGAGCTGGAGGCGGATGCGCTGGGCACGATTATCACGGCAAAGGCGGGCTTTGACCCGTTGCGCGGGGCCGAATTCTTTACCCGTATTCCCGACCCAGGCGATAAATTCCTTGGGACCCATCCCCCCAACGCCGCGCGGATCGAGGTCGTACGCCGGACCGCAGCCGGGCTTTGATCTGGCGGCGGCGGTGGCTTTGGCCGGCGATCTGACCTAAACTGCGGCTGACAACGGACCGCAGGAGAGACCAATGAGCCGCAGCAATTTCACCCGCAGGGCCTGGATCGCAGGGGCTATGGCGGCCTGTCTGGCCTATCCTGTAGCGGCGCAAACCGTTGGGATCTCTGGTGTTTTCACTGCCGAAGGGCGCAATCCAGATGGATCGGCCTATTCCGGTGTGGCGGTTGTGAGCGAACAGAACGGATCGGTGCAGGTCACATGGACCGTGGGCAGCCAGACCTATGCTGGCAGCGGTGTGCGCGACGGACAGATTGTGGTGGTCAACTGGGGCCAGCCGCATCCGGTAATCTATGTGGTGATGGCCAACGGCAACCTGCACGGCACATGGCAAAACGGCACCGCGCTAGAGCGTTTGACCCGCCGCTGAAAGACACCGATATGCACAAGAAGCTGGGCGTGATCCTGACCGATCGCGGATCGAAATATGCAGTGTCCGGCGGGCCTGCCACAACCCGCGCCGAGGTCGATGCCTTGCTTAAATCGCTCAAGCGGGACAAGGCCTATGCCAAGGCGACTCACAACACCTGGGGGGTTCTGTTCGCGGATGGAACGCCCCTCAAGGGCGACGATGGCGAGGCCGGTGCAGGCATGGTTATCCTGCGGATGCTGGAGCGCGAAGAGCTGACCGATCATGTGATTGTCGTGACCCGCTGGTATGGCGGCAAACATCTGGGCGGTGACAGGTTCCGCCATGTACAGACCTGCGTCAGCGCCTATATCGACGGCGCGTGAGCCCAGAGGCTCAGCAGGATCGCGGCAAAGAAACAGGCGGAGGCCACCAGCACAAAGCCATGCCAGATTGCGTTTTGGAACCGCATCCCCTTGTGGGCATAGACAAATGTGCCGACCGAATAGGTCAGACCGCCCGCCACGATCAGCGCCAATGCGCTGCCCGGCAGGGTCATCCACATCGGCCAGATCAGCAGAACCGACAGCCAGCCCATCAGCAGATAAAGCGCCAGAGATCCGCGCCCGTCTGTGCCCCAGAACCACAGCTTGGCCACTGCACCAATGACCGCCAGCGCCCAGACGATGCCAAGGATACCATAGGCAAAACCCGATCCGATCACCATGACAAGAGGGGTGTAAGTTCCTGCAATCTTGAAGTAAATCGCGGCATGGTCGATCCGGTTCAAGACCGGGCGCAGCCCATCGTGCGGTGTCAGATGGTAGATCGCCGAGGCCATGAAGGCAAAGATCATGCAACCGGCATAAAGCCCTGTCGGGGCCAGCGCCGTGCCGCTATGCGCCGCTTGGATCAATAAGATCACCGAGGCAGGCACGGCCAGCAACAGACCGGCCAGATGCACCGCGCCATCGGCAAGTGTTTCCGCTTTGGAGTAAGGATAAGCCATGCACAAAGCCTAGCAGCGGTTTGTAAACACGCCATGGATGACCAAAGGGAAAGCTCCCGCTTAGGCGCGTTTTTGCCGCCAGAGGTGCCAGCGATAGATCAGAGGCGCCAGCACGCGATCATAGCCCAGCACCGCCAGCCGATTGACCCCCGGCAGCGCCACCGCCCGTGCAATCCAGCGATAGCGCGGTATCTCTTGCCACAGTTCGATGAAGGCCGGAATGCCCACAAAGGTCTGCCCGTTCTTACGCAAATGCAGCCGCCGCGCGGCCTGATCACTGTCTATGCCCCAATCGGCCAGCTTGGCCGGATCGTTCAGGTCATCATAACGGATCGGGATAGCGGCCTTGGTGCTGGCCTTGGCGTAATGATCCATCTCGCGGCTGCAAACCGGACATTGGCCGTTGTACAAAACTTTGGTGTCGCTGCTCATGGTGCAAAGATAGGGCGCAGCGGCCCGGCGGCAAAGGGTCAGCGCGGTTTATTGCTGTCGATCCAGCGCGACATCATGGTCTTGTCGCGGAAACACTCGGGCGGCACCGGATTGCGCTTGAGCCGTGCAATGCGTTCGGCAAAGGCCACCTGTTTGGAAGAGGGGTAATTGCTGAACCGGCCCTGCGGTGCGGGCGCCTTGTGGGCGTCGATCCATTTGGACAGCGCCGCACGGTCTGCGGTGATCCCCTCAGGCAGGGCCGCGCCGGATTTGGCGGACAGCACGCGGGCATAGGCGATCTGTTTCTCCGTCGCGGGCTGCGCGGCGGTGGATTGCGGTTCAGCGTCAACCGGCGCGGCCCCGCGCGCGGGGGAAAACAGGCCGGGAAATGAGGGTTGGAAGGACATGATATGCACCTCTCTTAACGATTGGTTAAGATATAGAACATATGGGGAACATTTTCAAGGGGGAGGAGAACATCGTGGGGTCCGCTTGCCACGAAAAACCACATGCGCCGTGCCGCGGCAGACCGCGGGCTGGTGCATCTGGCCTGTCAGTTTGGCACCTTATGTTGGATGTTCAGAGATCGTTATCGACAGGGCACAGCCGCCCGCATAAGCGCAGCGAAACATGAGCAAGATCGACAATACCGTCCAGAGGAAGAATAGTGCCAAATCGGAGATTTGGCAGCGCCCGAACCGCCCCGTTTTGCCGAAGGCAAACCTACGGTTTGACGGGGCGGGCGCTGTGTGTTCCTAAGGAAACGATGTCAAAAGGGCCTAAACCACCCGCCCCCACAAATCATATTCTCCGGCTTCTTCCACCTCAACGGTAACCAGATCGCCCACCTTCAGATCTGCGAACCCTTCGTCAATAAAGAGGTTTCCGTCGATCTCCGGCGCGTCCGCCTTGGTGCGGCAGGTGGCCGCCTCGTCGTCCACCTCGTCCACGATCACCTGCAGGGTCTGGCCGACCTTTGCCTCCAGCTTGGCTTCGGAGATCGCCTGCGCCTTGGCCATGAAACGGTCCCAGCGGTCTTGCTTGATCTCATCCGGCACATGATCGGGCAGCGCGTTTGACCGCGCACCTTCGACGTTTTCATATTGAAAACAGCCCACCCGGTCGAGCTGCGCCTCGTCCATCCAATCCAGCAGGGTCTGGAACTCTGCCTCCGTCTCGCCGGGATAGCCGACAATGAACGTGGACCGCAGGGTGATATCGGGGCAGACATCGCGCCATGCGGCAATCTCATCCAGCGTTTTGGACGCCGCCGCAGGCCGCGCCATGCGTTTGAGCACATCAGGATGCGCATGTTGGAATGGAATATCGAGATAGGGCAGGATCAGCCCATCGGCCATCAGCGGGATCAGCTGGCGCACATGCGGGTAGGGGTAAACGTAGTGTAGCCGCACCCAAAGATCGCGCCCTGCACCAAGCGCCCCAAGATCACGTGCCAGATCGGTGATATGGGCGCGGTGGCCGCGGTCCTCGGCGTGTTTGATATCCACGCCATAGGCCGAAGTGTCCTGGCTGATCACCAGCAGTTCTTTGACACCATTGTCCACCAGCCGCTCCGCCTCGCGGATCACCGCATGGGCGGGGCGCGATTGCAGCCGCCCGCGCATGTCGGGGATGATGCAGAATTTGCACTTGTGATTGCAGCCCTCGGAAATCTTGAGATAGCTGTAATGGCGCGGGGTCAGAGAGACCTGCTGTGCGGGCAGAAGATCCACAAAGGGATCAGGGCTGGGCGGCACCGCGCCATGCACGGCATCCAGCACCTGTTCATATTGATGCGGGCCGGTCACCGCCAGAATGCGGGGGTGATGCTCGCGGATGTAATCAGGTTCGGCCCCGAGGCAGCCCGTGACAATCACCTTGCCGTTCTCGGTCAGCGCCTCGCCAATCGCATCAAGGCTTTCGGCCTTGGCGCTGTCGAGAAATCCGCAGGTGTTCACGATCACCGCATCGGCCCCGGCATAATCGGGCGAAACCCCATAGCCTTCGGCGCGCAGCCGCGTCAGGATGCGTTCACTGTCAACCAGTGCCTTGGGACAACCAAGCGAGACCATGCCGATGGTCGGCTGGCCGGGGCGGGAGGGATCGCTGATTTTGGCTTTGGGGGCCAGATCAGGGCGCAGATTGGGTGGGTTTGTGCTCATCCAATGGGCTATAAGGCAAGCAAAGGGGCGGTGAAAGCCCCCGCAAAACAGGAGAGCGGCAATGAAATGGATCATGCGGGTTTTGGGCCTTGTGGTTTTGGTGGCTGTGCTGGTCGTCGTGGGCGTTTTGATGCTGCCTGCGGACAAGATCGCGCAGATCGCGGGGGATCAGCTGCGCAAGGTGACGGGGCGCGATGTGACGATCAGCGGCGATGTTTCCATGACATTCTGGCCGGTGCTGGGGGTGACAGCGGGCGGTCTTGAGGTTGGCAATGCCAGCTGGGCCAAGGACGGCGCGATGCTCAGCACCACGAACGCGGCGATTGGGGTGGATGCATCAGCGCTGCTGCGCGGCGAAATTCGCATCACCAACATCGAGGCGCAAAGCCCGACGATCCGGCTGGAAAGCCGCAAGGATGGCCGCGCAAGTTGGCAGTTCACAGACGCCACAGGCGCGGCGCAGATCGAGACCGAAACCTCGCCCGCGCGGCCTGCCAAGGCGGTGACCATCCAAAAGCTCAAGATCACCGATGCCACGTTGATCTATGACGCGGAAGGGGCGGATCTGGTTTCTTATCAAGGGGTTGATCTGACACTGGATTGGCCCGACGCCAATGGCGCGGCGGATATCTCGGCGGCTTTGCGCCCCGCGCAGGACAAGGTCAATTTTGATGCGTGGATCGAGAATTTTGGGTCTTTCCTGACCGGTGCGGTGCAGCCCCTGAGGGCCAGGATCACGGCCAAAGGCGGCGAGCTGAGCCTGCAAGGACGCGGATCGCTCGAAGGGGCGGTTGCGGGGGCTTTCGCGCTGAAGGCCGGGAATACCGGGGCATTTCTGGCGCAACTGGGCGCGGGCGGCGTGGAGTTGCCCAAGGGACTGGGGCAAAGCCTGAATGTCACGGCTGATCTGACGCTGACCCCCGACCGGCGGCTTGCGCTGCGGGATCTGGTGGCGGATCTGGGCGGCAACACCCTGCGCGGCGGGGTCGATGTGGCGCTGAACGGTGTGCCACAGATCAATGCGCAGCTGAACGCCGGGGTGCTGGATTTGCGCAGCCTCACCGAAGGCGGCGAGGACGGCGGCAGCAATGCCGGGGCGGGTTGGCCCAAAGACCGCATTGATGCCTCGGGTCTGGCGGCGTTTAACGGCACCATTGCCTTGAACGCGAGCCGCATTGATCTGGGCGCATTGTCCTTGGGCGCGACACGCACGGTGCTGCGCAACGATCGATCGCGGATGGTGTTCGAGCTGCGCGAGGTCAACGCCTATGACGGCAAACTGGCGGGCGAATTTGTGATGAACAACCGCAACGGCCTGTCCGTGGGTGGCAAATTGCAGGCGCTCGGCGTGCAGATGCAGCCTCTGCTGACCGATCTGGCCGATCTGAGCCGGTTTCGCGGGCAGGGCAGTGCTTCGCTCTCGTTCCTCGGGGTCGGGCAAACTGTCGATGCGATCATGCGGTCGCTCAGCGGTGAGGGCAGCCTCAAGGTGGGTCGCGGGGCGATTGAAGGGATCGACCTGGACGCGTTGCTGGGCTCGTTTGATGTGGAGGGCGGCACCACGGTGTTTGACAGCCTGAACGCCAGCTATGCGATCAAGGGCGGGGTGTTGCGCAATTCGGACCTGCTGATGTTGCTGCCCAATTTCAACGCGGCAGGCGCGGGGGAGATCAATCTGGGCGCGCAGACGCTGGATTACACGGTGACGCCCAAGGCGCTGCGGGTGAACGGAGATCGCGGGCTCGCGGTGCCGGTGCGCATCTTCGGGCCATGGGCCGACCCCAAGATCCGGCCAGATCTGAAAGCGGCTGTGGATCTCAATTTCCAGAAAGAAAAGGAAGAAGCCAAAGCCAAGGTCGAGGCCAAGGTCCAGCAAAAGATCGAGAAGGAACTGGGCGTGAAGGTTCAAGAGGGCCAGTCCATCGAAGAGGCGGTCAAGGACGGGATCGAGGACAAGTTGAAAAAGGAACTGCTGAGCATTTTTGATTGACGCCGCAGGGGTGCAATTTCCTATACGATCCTAGTGGCGGTCCGGCCTATGCTGCGCTATGTCAGGCCAGACCACATGCCCGATCTCATGAAGGAGCGCCGTTATGGCCAACGATCTTTTCAACAGTTTCATGACCGGCCCCGATGAAAAGGGCCGTTTTGGTGATTTTGGCGGGCGTTTCGTATCCGAGACGTTGATGCCGCTGATCCTCGAGTTGGAGCAGGAATACGAAAAGGCCAAGACCGACGACAGTTTCTGGGCAGAGATGAACGACCTTTGGACGCATTACGTGGGCCGGCCCAGCCCATTGTATCATGCAGAGCGCCTGACCGAACATCTGGGCGGCGCAAAGGTCTATATGAAGCGTGACGAGCTGAACCACACCGGTGCGCATAAGATCAACAACGTGCTGGGCCAGATCATCCTCGCCCGGCGCATGGGCAAGAAACGCATCATCGCGGAAACCGGCGCGGGCCAGCACGGGGTCGCCACGGCGACGGTTTGTGCGAAGTTTGGCTTGAAATGCGTGGTCTATATGGGCGCACATGACGTGGAACGTCAGGCACCCAACGTGTTCCGCATGCGCCTGCTGGGCGCCGAGGTGGTGCCGGTGACCTCAGGGCGCGGCACGCTGAAGGACGCGATGAACGATGCGCTGCGCGATTGGGTGACCAATGTGCGCGATACATTCTACTGCATCGGCACCGTGGCAGGACCGCATCCATATCCAGCCATGGTGCGCGATTTCCAAAGCATCATCGGCAAGGAAGTGCGCGAGCAGATGACTGCCGCCGAGGGCCGTTTCCCTGACACCGTGATTGCCGCCATCGGGGGCGGGTCGAATGCGATGGGCCTGTTCTTCCCGTTTCTTGATGACAAGGAAGTGAACATCATCGGTGTCGAGGCAGGCGGCAAAGGTGTGAACGCCAAGATGGAGCATTGCGCCTCTCTGACCGGCGGCCGCCCTGGCGTGCTGCATGGCAACCGAACCTATCTGTTGCAAGATGACGATGGCCAGATCCTTGAAGGCTTCAGCATCTCGGCGGGGCTGGATTATCCCGGCATCGGGCCAGAGCATGCGTGGCTGCACGAGATTGGCCGTGCGAAATACGTGTCGATCACGGATGTGGAGGCGCTGGAGGCGTTCCAGCTGTGCTGTGAGTTGGAAGGGATCATCCCCGCGTTGGAGCCATCGCACGCCCTGGCGCATGTGATGAAGATCGCACCGGAGCTGCCGAAGGATCACATCATCTGCATGAACATGTGCGGGCGCGGCGACAAGGATATCTTTACCGTCGCCAAGGCGCTGGGCTTTGAGATGGGTGAATTCGCCTAGGTTCTCCAGCGGCCCCAAACCGCGCAGTCATTGGGGCCCAGCCCCCAAACGAGAGACCATTGGGGGCCAGTCCCCAAACGAGAGATCATTGGGGGCCAGCCCCCAAACTAGAGATCATTGGGGGCCAGCCCCCAAACCCCCGGAGGTATTTAGGGCCAAAAAGGAGAGCAAGGTCAGTCTTTGGATGGCCTTTGCAACGCGTGGTCTTTGAGGGTTTGCAAAGGCACCACGTCGAGGGCGCGGATGTGCGTGGCTTCGAGCGATACCTTGGGCCCGCAGCCCTCGTCGGCGGCTTGCAAAAACCGCCCCGCGCAGAGGCACCATGTGTCGCCGGGGTTCAGCCCGTCAAAGCCGAATTCGGGCCGTGGGGTGCTGAGGTCGTTGCCGACATATTTTGAATAGGCGAGGAATTCTGCGGTCATCACGGCGCAGACCGTGTGGCTTCCATGATCTTCGGCGCAGGTGTTGCACATCCCGTCGCGGAAAAAACCGGTAACTGGATCGGTGCCGCAGAGGGCAAGCGGGCCGTTCAGCACATTGATGCTTTGGTCAGGTTCCATGGTCCCTCACAGGTTTTTGGCGATCAGTCGGAAGATGTCGATATTGCGCTGGCTGACGCCCGGCTCGCGGAATTTGCGATCGGCGGCATTGGTGGCGATCACCACGTTGCGGGCCGTGTCGATGTAAAGGTACTGGCCGTAAACCCCGCGCGCCATGTATTCGCCCGGCGCGGCCCCTTGGGGGATCCACCATTGGTAGCCATAGCCGATTTTGCCCGGTGCCGTCGGGGCGCTGGCAGTGGTTGATTCAGCCACCCAGCTGGCTGGAACGATCTGTTGACCCTGCCATTCACCGCCCTGGGCGAACATCTGGGCAAAGCGGGCGTAGTCGCGGGTGGTCAGGTTGAGACCGCCCAGAACAAAGGCTGTGCCGACACCATCGGTGACGTAATAGGGGCTGCGTTCCAGGCCGAGAGGCACGATGATCTTCTCGCTGAGCAGGTCGGCAATGCTGCGCCCCGTCGCGCCGCGCACCACCATGCCGATCACATGGGTGTCGATCGAGACATATTGCCATTGCTGGCCGGGCGCGGCGAAGCGTTCGGTCAAACCTGCAGCGAAGTCATCCATCTTGCCGCCCAAGGCGAGGATGCGGCCCATCCGGTTGATGTCGGAATTCTTGTCGAGGTAATCCTCGTCAAAGGTAACGCCGCTGGACATGTGCAGGACATTGCGCAGAGTTGCCCCGTCATAGGCGCTGCCCTTGAGTTGCGGTGCATATTGGATAACCGGATCGTCGAGCGATGCGATTTTGCCTTCGTCCAGCAAGATCCCGACAAGTGCCGAAAGGTAGCTTTTGGCGACCGACCAGGAGATCCGCAGATCATCCGGCCCGGTGCCTTGGAAGTAGTTCTCATAGACGATGTCTCCGTCCTTGAGCACCACAAGCGCGGTAACGGTCCGGTTGGTGATCCATTGATCCACCTCTGACGGCAGGGCGGTTTCGGGGCCGTAATCCAGCGGCGCGGTCGGACCGTTGCCCCGCGGCACGGGGGCGGTCAGGAAGGCCGCATCCATATGGCTGAAGTTCGAAACGATTTTATCGGCGCTAAAGAGAGAGTTCACTGCAAGCAGGCGCGTGATCTCTTCGCGTTTCCAGAGCCCGACGACCACTGCCGCCAGAACAAGTGCCAAAAGCAGCCGCCCCAGCCATTTACCGAAACTACGCATGGTGATCCCCCATTGTCCCTGCATCATCCAAGCACAGGCGGGTCTTTAATGCCAAGCTTTACCCTGCGTAGTCCCATTTGATCCAGCGGCCATGAAAATCGGCCCGGCCCAGATTGAGCGTGAGATCGCCGGGCCAAAGCCGCAGCACCAGTGCTGCGCCCATGTTGCCGCTGGTGTCACCATCGCTTTCCATTGACAGCCACGCCAGCGGGCGCTGCGCGGTGGCTCTGGCGCCAGCGGCCTCGATCAGAGCGCGGCCCCGGTCTTGCGCGGCTTTGGGAAAGTACTGCCATGCGACTGTGTGCTGGATCAGGTGCAACTGCCCCTCGGGGGCATCGTCAAGACGCGGCGCCAGCCAGTCAATCGCGTCACCGCGCGTGAGCGGCGCATTGGTGACGCTGGCCGCCGCCCGCGTCAGGGCAAGCCTTTCGGGCTGATCCGGCCAGAGATAGGCCGAGAGGCGCAGCAGATCATCAGGCGCCGTCGGGTCCAGCGGATTGAGGTCCACGCCAGCGCGATCCGCGATGAGGGGCGCCGTCTCGGGGGGCAGGGGGCCGTCCCAATCGGGGTGCAGAACCAGAGCCGGATCGGAGGCGCCGACGCGCGTGCCATTCACATCCACCGCAAAATGGTCCCACATCAGGTTCAGCCCGCCGCTTGCGCCCAGCTCGCTCAGCCGGATGGGCAGATCGAAATGTGCGGCGGCGACATGGGCACCCGCAATCAACGCGGCGGAGCGGCGCACCTCGTTGGTTTGCGGGGCGCTTTCTGTCCACTCCAGCAAAAAGGCTTCATGCTGGTTCAAAGCTGTCAGGACGCCATCGCGCAGATCGCTATCTGAGGCGGCATGGGGCGGGTAAAGCGCGGCAAGCTCGGGTGACTGGCCGCTCAGCACCAAGGCGTGCAGGCCACCTGCGATGCGAAGTGGCAGCGAGTGGCCCGCAGGCCCGATGTCACCGTCAAAGGCTGCCATCTTGGTGGCCAATGTACCGGTCGCGGGCCAATGCTCTGCGAGGATGGACAACAGCTGGCCCATGAAAGGCGAGCCCAAGCGCGTGCAGGCGTCAGCTTGGGCGCGGAAGGCTTGCGTGAGGTTCAACGGAATTTCTCCATCAGCTTCTGAAACGGAGATTTCTGTGGCTCTTCAAGAGTTTCTGCCGGGGCAGGTTCAGCCGCCTTGGTCGCTTTCGGCCCCTTGGTGCCCGTACCGGAACGCGGCGGGTTCACCCGCATGGCCACGGCATTCAAGAACTTTGCCGTGTCGCCCGCCGCCAGATGCGCCACGCCATCGCTGATCCCGCGCAGCACATCATCGAGCCAATCCGCGTCGGCCTTGGGAAAATCGCGCAGCACATAGCCCGGCACCGCATCCTTGTGGCCCGGATGGCCGACCCCAAGGCGCACGCGGTCATACTCCGGCCCGATATGGGCATGGATGGAGCGCAACCCGTTGTGCCCCGCATGGCCGCCGCCGGTTTTACACTTGACCTTGCCGGGGGCGAGGTCGATCTCGTCGTGCAGCACGATCACATCTGCCGGGTCCAGCTTGTAAAACCGCATCGCGGCCTGCACCGACTGGCCGGAGTTGTTCATAAAGGTCTCAGGTTTCAACAGCACCGCCCGATCAGGGCCAAATCGCCCTTCGCTGATGCTGCCCTGATGCTTGCCCTTCCACGGGGCAAATCCATGATCCGCCGCGATTTGGTCGAGGGCCATAAAGCCGATGTTGTGCCGGTTACGGGCGTATTTGCCACCGGGGTTGCCGAGACCAACAATCAATTTCATCACATCACTCCTGAACTTGGCGGCACTGTAACGCTGCTGCGGGGCGAGGGAAATGCTCGGGGCGGCAAAATTGCCTTGGGCCAGAATTTGGGGGCGCGTCT
Source organism: Sulfitobacter mediterraneus (assembly GCF_016801775.1). Taxonomy (NCBI): domain Bacteria; kingdom Pseudomonadati; phylum Pseudomonadota; class Alphaproteobacteria; order Rhodobacterales; family Roseobacteraceae; genus Sulfitobacter; species Sulfitobacter mediterraneus. The sequence continues at coordinate 3,722,028 of NZ_CP069004.1, forward strand.
GGAGGCGGGCCAGCACCTTATGGAAAGACCCAGATCATAATGTCATCTGTCAGAGCACCTGGAGTATTCTCGCGGCGTTGGCCGGAAAAACAAAAGGGGCCGCAGATGCGACCCCTTTCAGCATTTGCGCAAGGCGCGTGATGCTTATTCTTCGTCGCCGTCAGATTGCTCTGTGGTTGGCACTTCGTCGGCTGCGACGTCTTCGTCTTCATCGTCGGACTGGCTGGCCAGACCGGAAGGTGCGGAGACCTGCGCGATAACAAAGTCACGGTCGATTGTTGGCTTGGCACCTGCTGGCAATTCCACATCGGAAATTGTCAGGTTGTCGCCGATTTCCAGACCAGACACGTCAATGACGAGGCTTTCAGGAATGTCAGCCGCAGTTACCACCAGTTCAACTTCTGGACGGATCAGCGTTAGAACGCCGCCCTTTTTCAGACCCGGGGATGTTTCTTCGCCGTGCACTTCAACGTTGATGAACAGGTTCACCTTAGTGGTGCGCTTGAGGCGCATGAAGTCGACATGCGTCGGCAGGTCTTTGACAACATGGCGCTGAACGTCGCGACAGATCACACGCACGTCGTCGTGACCTTCGACTTTCATGTTGAACAGGGTGGACTTGAACCGGCCCTTGCGCAGCATTGTCAGCAGCTTGTTGAAAGGAATGTTGATCGGCAAGGGATCGCTGTCGCCCCCGAACACAATTCCTGGTACCATACCGTCACGGCGCGCCTGACGAGCGGCGCCCTTGCCTGTCCCCGTGCGAACCTGGGCTTCAAGATCTGGAATCTCTCCGGCCATTTTAATCTCCAATATATTTAGGGCGGGAATCCTCCAAGGCTGTATTCCCGCGTGAAGCCGCGCGTATAGACGCCTTTTGCCGGTGTGAAAAGGGCAAATCTGTCCTTGCGGTCTTGGCTCTTGATCACGGGCGTGGCAAGCCGGTGCAATGAGCCTGAAAAACGATCTTTATTTGACCCGCAAACCCCTTGCCGGATTTCTCGCCATCGGGCTGACCTGGGCTGTGTATTTCGCCCAGATGCCGGTGATCAAGGCAAATGTAGAGGCCTCGGACGGGGCTTATGGGGCGGCGGTGTTGTTTGCGGCCTTCGGGGCGGTGGCGGCCATGTGGCTGGCACCTGCCTGCCAGAAATACGCCAAAGGGTTGGCATTGCCATTGGGCATGGCCGCACTGGGGCTGGGGATGTTTGGTGCGGGGGCGGCGGCCAGCCTGACGTTTCTCACGGTTGCGCTTTTGCTGGCCTCTGCGGGATCCGGGGTTGTGGATGTCCTGATCAATGCGCGGGTGTCCGAGATCGAAGAGCGCTCTGGCAGATCGCTGATGAACCTCAATCATGCGCTCTATTCCTTTGCCTATGCAGGCGGAGCGCTGGCGACCGGTGCCCTGCGCAGCCTTGAGGTCACGCCAGTTCCGGTTTTTGCGGGTGTCTGTGTGATATTGGCGCTGCTGGCCTGGGCCTCTTACGGGGTTGCTCCCGAGGTGCAGGAGATTCGTGACACACCAAACAGCGGCTTGCCGCATGTGCTGGTCCTTTTGGTGGGGCTGGTGGTGATGATGGCCTTTCTGGCCGAGGCGGCCTCCGAAGGGTGGTCGGCGCTGCATCTTGAGCGGACCTTGGGCGGCACCGCGGGCGAAGGGGCCATGGGCCCGGCGCTTTTGGGGCTGACGATGGGCATTGGCCGGCTTAGCGGTCATGCGCTGTCCCAGTGGATGCGTGACACCCATCTGATGCTGGTGGCTGCCTTGGTTTCTGCCGCCGGGCTGGTGCTGGCGGCGGCTGCGGGCAGTGTCGCTGTCGCGCTGACCGGCTTTGCCATTGCGGGATTGGGCATTTCGGTGGTGGCGCCCTTGGCGCTTGCGTTGATCGGGCGGGTGGTTGCGCCGCAGGTGCGGCTGGCGGCGATCAGCCGCGCCTCAGTGCTTGGGTATGGCGCGTTTTTCTTTGGCCCGCCCTTGATGGGATTGATCGCCGAAGGCTTTGGGCTGCGCACGGCCTTCGGGGCAATCGCGGTGCTGCTGGCCCTGACGGCGTTGGCGTTGATCCCGGCGGTGGCGCGGCGCGTGGCCTACGCCCGCGCCTGATGCAAATAGCCGCCAGCGGCCAGCAACCGGTCATAAAGCGCAAATTCATCGGCCCGCGCCGCCCGCAACAGCGCGGCAACATCATCGCTCAGTGCGGCATCCATAGGCGGTGAGACATTCCTGGGCGCGATCTCGACCGGCTCCTCCAACCGTTCTGACAGGAACTGCCTGAAGGTATGTTGGTTTTCATAGGCGAACAGATGTTCAACCTGCACCGCGCCGCTGCCATCAGTGAGGAAATTGAACTGCGTGCCGATCTGGGCGTGGGGGGGCGGATTCTCCGAAATGACGTCCCTCACATAGTCGTCAAAGCTGATGCCATCGGTGCTCAGATCGCTGCCCTTGAGCCGGTCCGCCGTGCGATATTTGTACCAACTGCGGATCTGATCGACCGGATCGCGCATCACCGCTAGCGGTTCGGGAAAGACGCCAAAGGTATCCTCCAGAAACGGGCCGATCTTGCGCATATACCTCTGCGCGTTGATATGCTTTCGATTGCGTGAAAAGATCACCTCCGCCTTGGGGCGGAGGGCCATCTCAACGGCGGTTGTGCCGGTCTTGGGGACCGCCAGAAAGGCCAGTCTATGCCGCAGGAAAATCAACATGGACCAGACCTATCAGGGGGGGATCAAGACTGCCAGACCCCGCCAAAATCGCGCGGCACCAAAAGATTGTGGCGGCCCAGATCCGTGACTTTTGTTTCCCCGCAAAGGGCCATGGTGATGTCCAGCTCGCGGTGGATGACCTCAAGGGCGGTGGTCACGCCCTTTTGCCCCATCGCGCCAAGGCCATAGACAAAGGCCCGCCCGATAAAGGTGCCCTTGGCCCCCATGGCCAGCGCCTTGAGCACGTCCTGACCAGAGCGGATGCCGCTGTCTAGATGCACTTCGACCTGGTCGCCAACCGCGTCCAGAATGGAAGGCAGCGCCGCGATGGAACTGATCGCACCGTCAAGCTGGCGGCCGCCGTGGTTGGAGACAATGATCGCATCCGCACCGACCTTGAGCGCCATTTTGGCGTCTTCGGCATCCAGAATACCTTTGAGGATCACCTTGCCGCCCCATTGTTCTTTAAGCTTGGCGACCTTGTTCCAATCCAGTGATGGATCAAACTGTTCCGCGGTCCATGCCCCAAGGCTGGAGGCATCGGAGATCCCATCGACATGGCCAACGATATTGCCAAACTCGCGCCGCTGCGCCCGGAGCATTTCAAGCCCCCATGACCATTTGGTCGCCAGATTGGCCATGGTCTTGAGCGTCAGTTTCGGCGGGGCAGACAGCCCGTTTTTCAGATCCTTGTGGCGTTGTCCCAAAATTTGCAGATCCAGTGTGATTACCAAAGCCGAACAATTGGCGTCCTTGGCCCGCTGGATCAGGCGGCTGACATAGTCCTGATCGCGCATTGTGTAGAGCTGAAACCAGAACGGCGCGCCCGTTGCCTCGGCCACATCCTCGATGGAGTTGATCGACATCGTGGACAGGGTGAAGGGCACCCCGAAATCCCGCGCGGCTTTGGCCGCTTTGATCTCGCCATCGGCGTGTTGCATGCCGGTCAGGCCAACCGGGGCCAGCGCCACGGGCATGGCCACATCCTGACCGATCATCTGGCTCGCGGTGCTGCGCCCCGACATATCGACCGCCACCCGTTGCCTCAGGCGCAACTGGTCAAAATCAGAGGTGTTCTCGCGAAAGGTCTGCTCCGTCCAGCTGCCGGATTCGCAATAGTCAAAGAACATGCGCGGCACGCGGCGTTCGTAGATGCGTTTGAGATCATTGATGTTCGTGATGACGGGCATGGTGTTTTGCTCCACTTTGGTAATGTTTGCTTACCAATCAGCGGGCAGAAGATCAATTTTCTTTTTGCTGGGTTGATTGGTGCGATATCGCACCATATATATAGTTCGAAATCGTACTATATGGAGATTCGAAATGGCACTTTCCAGACGAAAAGCATTGGCTCTGATCGGCGGCGGCACTTTGTTGGCGGCAACGGGGGCAGTGGGCGGCTTTGCGGCGACACGCACACCGAACAGCGCAATCCGGCCATGGTCCTTGGCGGGCCAATATGACGATCCAAGATTGAACGCACTGAGCTATGCACTGCTGGCCCCGAACCCGCACAACCTGCAACCCTGGCAAGTGCGGCTGGAGGGGGATACCGGGCTGACCCTGATCCGAGACAGCACCAAAGCCCTGCCTGAGACCGATCCGCTCGACCGGCAAATTTTTATCGGTTTGGGCTGTTTCATCGAGCAGATGGAACTGGCGGCTGGCGCAGCGGGATACCAGACTGAGGTGACGCTGTTCCCCGAAGGCCCAGATGGCCCTGTGGCCAATGCGGAACTGACCAGAGGCGGCAAAGCCGATCCGCTGGCGGCGCATATCCTGATGCGCGGATCGTGCAAGGAACCCTATGAGGACCGCACGGTGCCTGCGGCATTGGCCAATCAACTTGAGCTGCTTGCAGATATCCACACTGATCCCGCGATGGTCGACAAGCTGCGCAGGCTGACCATTGATGCCTGGATGGTCGAAACGATGACCCCGCGCACGATGCAGGAAAGTGTGGATCTGATGCGGATGGGCAAAACCGAAATCAACACCAACCCTGATGGCATTGATCTCGGCGGCCCGTTTCTGGAGGGATTGATGGTGGCAGGACTGCTCAGCCGGGAGGCGCTTTCTGATCCAGACAGCAGCGGTTTTCAACAAGGACTAACGATCTATCACGACATGCTGACGGCCACGCCTGCCTATGCGGTGGTCACCACCAATGGCAACAACCGGACGGATCAGATTGCAGCGGGGCGCCGCTGGCTTCGGCTCAATCTGGCGACCACAGGGATGGGGCTGTCACTGCATCCGGTCAGTCAGGCGTTGCAGGAATATCCTGAAATGAAAGAGCATTACGCGCAGGCGCATCAAATGCTCGCTCCCGAGGGGCATACGGTTCAAATGCTGGGGCGGTTGGGCTATGGTCCAGCCACACAGCGCACGCCGCGTTGGCCACTGGAGACCAAGCTGATTGACGCATGACTTCGACCCCGCCATGATCTTCGACTTTTTCAAAGAGGTCGGGATCATCGAACAGCTCAGCCGCGCCCGACTTGAGGCGCGCTTGCCGGATGGTTTGATTGCACCGCATTTTGCGGTCCTCAACCACCTGACGATGCGGGGTGATGGCGCGGTGCCGATCGACATGGCCCGCGCCTTTCAGGTGCCAAAAACCTCAATGACCCACACCATAAAAGGGCTGGTGCAGCATGGTCTGGTTGATCTGCGTGCCAATCCGGATGACGGCCGTTCCAAACGTGTCTGGTTGACAGAAAAAGGCGTTGCGCTGCGCCAAGAGGTGATCACCGCGCTGGGCGCGGATTTCGCGGTGCTGGCGCAGGGGTTCGATATGGCACAGCTGGCCCGGATCAAACCCACCCTGACCGCATTGCGGGAATACCTTGACGATGCCCGCGATGTGACGGCGGGCAGTTAGGCCCTCAAGCCCGGTGTCCCGAAATTGAACCAAGTTTGAGTAACCAATTTTGCCAAGTGGGAGACGCCTAACGCGAGAGATTCCCTCATACGGCGATCAGATCGCTTGATTAACACTCTCCTTTTGTGATCAATGTTCCAATTATTTGAGGGCTTTGGTTTGGCGAACGAAATTGCAGTTAGCGAGATTTTGGATTGGTGGAGCGTAGAGCGAGGCCGCGTGCGATCCGAATGCATCGAGTTCGAAGAACGGATGCACACTCAAGCTGACAAAGCGATCTCTGACCTAACTGCGAAAGAGTTGACCTTGCCCATGTCACCTCGTCGAAAAGCGATTGTTTCGGAACTGGACAAAAGGATCCAAAGCTTTGGCACGGCTATCGCAGATCGGCTGGCGACATCGGCAAAATCGTCCATTCAGCTCACCGAAGGCTCACTGGAGCTCAGAAACCAAGCCACCGACTATGCTGAGCTAGCTGTCGGAGGCGCGGCAGCTGTTGGTGCGGTAAGTCTAGCTGCAAGCGCGACTACTTTGGCGACAGGGACTGCAACATCATTCTTCATTTTTACACAGCCACAAATTTCCATTCCGATATTGATGCTTGCCGGGGCCGGTGCTGCAGCGATGGCCTTGATTTCTCCATCATCATTTGTGGTTTGGCAAGTACGGATGAGAAAGCGCTATTCTCGCAAACTCTGTGCAAGTCTCAGCAACACCATTCTACAGGAGAGCGACGGAGGCAGCCCCGGCTCTCTTTGCACGCATTTTTTCCAACAACTTGATGACATCAAAGACAAAAGATTAGAGGCACTCCTGTGACATTGACCAGCATCCCTTTTCATCTTCTCGCATCACACGAAGCTCGCGTGGCTGCTGGTGAAGTCGTGCGCTACGGTGCCATCCTAAAAGACGTGGGAACCGGCAAAATCATTGGCCATGTTCAGGAGACCGGCCTTTTTGATGCGGTCGCATCCAAGGTTATCGGTGGTGGTGCCATGGCGGTTGCCAATCCGGTGACGGCTGCAATGGGTGGTGCTGGGCAGCTCGCTGCTGTTGCGCAGAATTCTAAAATGATTGGGCAGTTGAGCAACCTGACCGAGATGATGGGCAGCTTGAAGACTTTAAATATTGTAGGAACACTGGCTAGCGTGGCTGGTGTAGGCGTAACAGTGGCAAGCACGGCCATGATCCTGCACCGGATAAAGGGCATTGATCGTGCGTTGCAGGATGTCGCTCAAAGGATGGACCGTTTGCCAGATCAAATTCGTGAACTTGAACTGGAAAAGACCCTTAGGAAAACCGAAACACAACTTGAACGACTGCAAGAATTGCCATTGCGGCAGAAGCCGACTCAGGTTGTTGAAAACGTGGAAAAAGAGTTACACGAGAGCTTCAACACTCTACATGAAGGGGTACATCGGCTGATACTGTCCGTCGAAGTTGACGAAGGGCTCTTGAGAAGCTTGCTTGCCGGCTTGGCAATCTGCGGGGCGGCGCAGACGAAATCGCTCATTTGGCTGAATGAAAAAGAAGCGGCTCAAAAAAGAGCTGAACTTCAAGCTGCCAAACTTCTTTCGTTGTCGGCTGAAATGCCAATGGACAGACTACAAACATCACTTGGCAACGACGAGTGTGCCCAAAGGGTGCACCGCGAACTGGTAGAGCTTCGATCCGTCTCAGCAAGCCGTCCGTTGCTTTGCGAGCGACTGATCAATGCCGATATCGACGGGCGCCACTATCTAGAAGAAGCACTGGAACGTGACGACGCCCCCGTATTGTTGCTACCAGTTTGAGCCCTCAAGCCCGGTGCGCGCCGTCTGACAGGGTTTTGACAAAGGCCAGAACATCCGCTGTGCTGTCACCTGCTGCGATGCGTGCCACGATGGCGGAGCCGACGACGACACCGTCTGCAACGCTTGCGATGGCTTCGGATTTCTCGGGGGTGTTCACGCCAAACCCGACAATCACCGGCAGGCCGCTGGCCTTTTGGATGCGTGTGACCTCGGGGGCAACATCGCCCGCTTCGGCCTCGGCCGCGCCGGTGATGCCGGTGATGGAGACATAATAGACAAAACCGGAGGTGTTCTGCACAACCCGTGGCAGCCGGTTGTCATCCGTTGTCGGTGTGGCCAAACGGATGAAGTTGAGCCCGGCGGCCTGTGCGGGCAGGCACAGTTCCTCGTCCTCTTCGGGGGGCAGATCCACCACGATCAACCCGTCAATGCCCGCCGCCTTGGCCGCGACCAGAAACGCATCCACACCCATGGAATAAATCGGGTTGTAATAGCCCATCAGGACAATCGGTGTGGTGTCATCGTCCTTGCGAAACTCTTTGGCCATTTCAAGCGTGCGATTGAGGGTCATCCCCGCCTCAAGGGCGCGTTGGCCCGCAAGCTGAATGGTTGGGCCATCGGCCATGGGATCGGTGAAGGGCAGCCCCAGTTCAATCACATCCACACCCGCATCCGGCAGGCCGCGCATCACGGCCAAAGAGGCATCAAAATCGGGATCGCCGGCCATGATATAGGACACAAAGGCTTTCTTGCCCTTGGCTTTGAGATCGGCAAATTTTGCGTCAATGCGGGTCATGTCAGAGGCCTTTCAATGCTGTTGCCTCTGGCAATGCCCAAAACTGCGGGGGAAATCAATCCGCGACGGGGGGCAGGGGGCGAATTTGCGCTTTTGGACCGGCAAATCACGTCGTCCCTTCAAAAATCGGCACAGTGACTTATCTAAGGTGCATGAATTATGTTCTTGCCCTGTTTCTGCCGCCGCTCTCGATCCTGCTTTTGGGACGGGTGTTCGTGAGTATCGTTGTGTTCCTGATCTGGGTGCCCGCGATCTTGTTCACTGGCGGGCTGACCCATCCGATGTTTGTCCTGCTGGCCTGGATCTTGATCTATCAGGCCCATGAGGACCGCCGTTACAAACGTGACGCCCGCTGAGGCTTGCGCAACGCCTTGCAAACCCCTAGGACAGCCCCTGATCTAAAAAGGACGGTATCATGGGTTTCAAGATGGGTATTGTGGGTCTGCCAAATGTGGGCAAATCCACCCTTTTCAACGCGCTGACCCGCACGGCGGCGGCGCAGGCGGCAAATTTTCCGTTTTGCACCATCGAACCCAATGTCGGCGAAGTTGCGGTGCCGGACGCACGGCTTGATAAACTGGCGGCGATTGCAGGCTCCAAACAGATCATCCCGACACGGATGACCTTCGTGGATATTGCGGGCCTCGTGAAAGGTGCCTCCAAGGGCGAAGGGCTGGGCAACCAATTCCTTGCCAATATCCGTGAGGTGGACGCGATTGCCCATGTACTGCGCTGTTTCGAAGACGGCGATGTGACCCATGTTGAAGGCCGCGTTGATCCGGTTGCGGATGCCGAGACCATCGACACCGAACTTATGCTCGCGGACATCGAAAGCATCGAAAAGCGCCTGCAAAACATCGTGCGCAAGGTGCGCGGCGGTGACAAGGAAGCCGTGCAGCAGGAACGCCTGATGCGCATGGCGCTTGAGGCGCTGGAGGCGGGCAAACCCGCCCGCGTGGTCGAGGTGGACGAAGAAGACGCCAAAGCTTGGCGCATGCTGCAACTGTTGACCACCAAGCCGGTCCTTTATGTCTGTAATGTCGGCGAAAGCGAAGCGGCAGAGGGCAACGATTTTTCGGCCAAAGTGGCCGAAATGGCCGCGGCGCAGGGCAATGCCCATGTGATCATTTCCGCCCAGATCGAAGAAGAGATCAGCCAGCTCGAAGACGAAGAAGCCGATATGTTCCTTGAAGAAATGGGTCTGAAAGAAGCGGGCCTCAACCGGTTGATCCGTGCGGGATACGAGCTGTTGCATCTGGAAACCTACTTCACCGTTGGCCCCAAAGAGGCACGCGCCTGGACCATCAAGACCGGCACATCCGCCCCCAAGGCGGCCGGGGTCATTCACGGCGATTTCGAAAAAGGGTTCATCCGCGCCGAAACGATCGCCTATGACGATTTTGTGTCACTGGGCGGTGAGGGGCCAGCAAAAGAGGCAGGCAAGATGCGCGCCGAGGGCAAGGCCTATACCGTCAAAGACGGTGACGTGCTGCACTTCTTGTTCAACACGTAAAAACCGGCGACCTCGCGATGTCAAAAGGCGCCCGCGGATACAGGCGCCTTTTGTTGTTTTTGAGGGACAGAGACGATCAGCGGCTGTCGTTGTATGGGCCAATGCCGCCGGCAGAATATACGTTCTGATAGCCAGGATTAACCGGCGCATTGCGGCTTGAGTAGGTCACGATGTTCTCCTCGCCCGCAGTGTTGCCCGGAACGGTCTCCCCACGCACCACACGCTGATCCTGTGAGGCGGCGTTGGGCTCCACCGAGGCACTTTGCGAGGTGTCGGCGCGCATGTCGTAATAGCGCGTGCTTTTGTCCGCATAGGCGGCGGATCCAATCAGGGCGGCAGTAGCGGCGGTCAATGTGATTTTGCTCAAAGTCATATCGTTTCCTTTTTCTGAAGTGGCGGCGATCTCTGCCGCGTTGTTGTGTCGTCTGATGGATAGATAATGACGGACGGCGGACATAGTTCCTGCCAGAGAAGGAACCGCCGCGTTCTGAGCGTGGGATTGGGCGGTTTTCTTTTGTCCTAACAGCATGTTAGCGCGGTGTTCACTTCACTCTCACAAGCCAGTGACAGTGCTGAAACAGCCGCATGTGGCCAACAGTTGACGATATCCCAAGGCACCACATCAATGCCCCGAGCGGTGCGGTTTCCAGAAACGGTATAAATCCGTTTTTCGCCCTTGCCCCCCAAAGAGCTTGCCGATAAACGGGTCAGCGGAGACGTGGCCGAGTGGTCGAAGGCGCTCCCCTGCTAAGGGAGTAGGCCCGGAAGGGTCTCGAGGGTTCGAATCCCTTCGTCTCCGCCATAATCTTTGGCTCAAAAATCCCGATCCACTGAAAAGAAGAAAACCCGACGGGGAGCCGGCGGGAGAGTTGTTCGTTGGCCTTGAGCGGCGCGGCGATTTTCTAAGGTTTCTTCCTGCACTCAAAGCATCCCTTGAGGCCGTGAGCGGGGGCGCTGTCTGTGGCCATCGCGGAGTGGGAGCCGATCTGCTCCTCGTTGTTCCATCAACAAGCGGAAGCGATGTTTGTTGATCTTTCCTTGTCAGATACGCCGGTCAGGAAATCTCGGGTTGCTGGGCCGAGGGGGCGGTGAATGGCTGGCGGTGGATTGCAAAGAGCGGCGGCATGGCGTGGTGGCCGCTCTTCGTCTTTGAGGCACGGGCCTTCGCGAGACAGGCCGCCGGTTCACACGTCGCGATATCCCTCCGCGGTCTTGAGCCGGTGCCGGATCGTGTTTGGCGCAGCCAGTGTTTGCTCAATGAAACAGCCCTTCTTGGCTGCCTCGATCAGTGCAATTTGGTCCTCAATAGGGGCGGGGCTGTCCAGGATCACGTCGATGGCAAAGCTTTTGGGACCCGTTTCGTAGACCTTACCAGCCTTCGCCCAATCCCAGGTGATTTGGCAATCCACCTGGAGGTCTGCAATCTCGACCTTCAGACGTTTGGCAAATGCGCGGATCTGGGTCATCAGACATCCGGTTAATCCACCGATGAACAAGGCGAGAGGCGGGGGCGCTGTGGCGTCGCCTCCGTGAAAGGGCCCTTCATCCGTTGCAAGTTCGAAGTGTTCGGCAAAGGGTTTGACCATGCGCACATCAAGATCGTTGCGCATCTTGCCCGTGGCCGTGCCGTGGCATGTGAATGTGACCTCGGCACGGGCTGGCATGTTTTCAGGTGTTGCTGTCATCTTGGCCTCCGCGCCGGACTGTGTTTCGCAAGGTTCCGATCCGCTCAATCGTCAGCGCCATTTCATCGCCATCCGCCAATTTTCTGCCGATCTCAAGGCCGCAGCCGGTGCCGACGGTGCCCGATCCGATGACTTCGCCGGGGTACAGGGTTTCCGACGCGGATATATGCGCAATCACGGCGGCAAAATCATGGTGCATCTGGCGTGAATTGCCACCGCCCCACCGCTGGCCATTGACCTCGACATGCATGTCAAGTTGGGCGGGATGGGGTATCTCATCCACGGTCACAACCCATGGGCCCAGAATGTTGCCTGTGTCAAAATCCTTGCCCTTGGCGGGGCCAAGCTGACCTGCCATTTCGCGCATTTGGGCGTCGCGGGCGCTCACATCATTCAAGATCGTGTAACCCCAGATGTGGCCTGGCGCGTCGGCTTGGGAAATATCCTTGCCCTTTTTGCCGATCACGACTGCAAGTTCGAGTTCCAGATCGAGGTGATCGCAGTATTTGGGCCATTGCACCGTCTGCATGTGGCCGACAAAGGACATGCGATTGCCCTTGTAGTAGATCGGTTGATCGTACCAGACCGGCGGGATCGTGAAGGGGCGGCCCGTCATCTTCTCCGCCTGCGCAAAACTGTTCAGCAGGTGTTCTTCGAAAACCAGACAATCGCGGTATTGCACGGGGCGCAAGGGCACGCGGTGCTCTACGTCCGAGAGGGCAATGAGGGCCTCTTGCGGGGGCTCAGCCATCAGCTTTCGCGCATGCTCCAGTGCATCTGGGCCGGCTTCGATCATCGCCACCATGTCGGAGAAATGCCAGGCATCCGATGAGGCCCTTGCAAGATCGAGAACGGTGTTTTCGTCCACAAGTGCAACAAGGCGATCCTTGTCTTGATAACAAATTGTTCCCAGCTTCATGTGTCGTCCCTCAGTATAGCCACGGCGCGGGTAAATCCGGCAGAGGCGCGTTTTATCTTGATCGGAAAGCAACTGATGTCGAAGCCCGTGGGCGGCAAGGCCTCAAGGTTGGACAGCTTTTCCATATGGCAATATCCGATATCAATGGAGGCACGGTGCCCCTCCCAGATGATTGAAGGATCGCGGTTTTGGGCCCATTCCGCCGCAGTCAGAGCAAAAGGCGCATCCCAAGACCAGGCATCGGTTCCCGTGACACGCACGCCCCGTTCAAGCAGATAGAGGGTTGCGTCGCGCCCGATACCGCAACCTGATACAAGGTAGTCCTCATGCCCATAGCGGAGCCCGGCAGAGGTGTTGACCACCACAATATCCAGCGGTTGCAGTTGATGCCCGATGCGGTCCAGTTCCGCTTCGATATCGCCGGGTTGAACGATGTAGCCGTTCTCGAAGTGCCGGAAATCGAGTTTCACACCGGGGCGAAAGCACCAGTCCAGAGGCACTTCATCAATGGTCTTTGATGGCTTGCCGCCATCCATCGTTGAATGATGGTGGTAGGGGGCATCAAGATGGGTGCCGTTATGTGTCGAAACGGTCAGCGTTTCGACCGCCCAGCCTTCGCCATTGGGCAGATCGTCAACCGTTAATCCGGGAAAGAACGATGCCATCTGGTCGGCGGTGTCCTTGTGTGCCTCATATTTGATTTGAGGCAGCATCATTGGCGGGTCCGATGCAATGCCCGCTTCGAGCGAGACGGAAATGTCGATTATCTTGCGCGGCACGACCGCTCCTTTCTTAGGTTCAAGGGATAAGACCCGTGGCGATCACCGGAAATGCGATCACGAGAATGAGGACGCCAAGCATGGCCAGTGCAAAGGGGGCGGCCCCGATGAAAATATCGGCCAGAGTTATTGAGGGATCATCCAGTGTGGACTTGATCACATAGACGGAAATGCCAAAGGGCGGCGTGAGCAGACCAATCTCGACAGCGATCACCGTAACGATCCCGAACCAGATCAGATCGACACCAAAGGTATTCATCACCGGCATCATCAATGGAACGAGAATGAGCATGATGGATGAACTGTCCAGCATCATACCCATCGCGATCACGACAGCCACGTAAAGCGTGATGACCATCATGAGCGAGAGATCCGCAGTTGTGACCAGAGACCCGAATTCAGCGGGCAGGCCAGAGAACGCCAACATTCGCGAATACATCTGCGCGGCGATGATCAAAAAGCAGATCGAGGCGGTCACAAGTCCGGTTTCAACCAGCACCCGCCCGATGGCTTTCAGGTTGAGCGCACGTTTGGCCAAGCCAAGCACCAGCGCACCGATGGATCCGATGGCGCCTGCTTCGACCGGTGTGAAGACCCCTCCGTAGATACCGCCAAGAACGACCGAGATCAAAAGTACGATTGGCAGACCTTTGGCCAGAACTTCGGTGCCAGACAGCGCGCCGTCTTCAGGAATGGTCGGGTTTCCGATGAAGCGCGGCGCAAAGACGGCTGTGGCGATGATGCCGAGGCCAAAAACCACCGACAAAAGGATGCCGGGGCCGATGCCTGCAAGAAACAGGTCGCCAATGCTCTGATCGGTCAGCAGACCGTAAAGGATCAACAAGAGCGATGGTGGGATCAGCATGCCCAGGACGGAAGAGCCCGCAACAACGCCCGTTGCAAAGCGTGCGTTATACCCGTGGCGCACCATTTGGGGGACCGCGATTTTGGTAAAGACGGCAGCAGAGGCGATAGAGATCCCTGTAATCGCGGCAAAGATGGCATTGGCGCCAACCGTGCCAACGCCGAGGCCGCCTTTGATCTTCCGAAATCCCTGATTGGCCACATCAAAGGCATCCCGACCCATGCCGGATTCCGAAACCAGAAACCCCATCAGGACAAACAATGGCACAACACCAAAGAAGTAGCTGGCGATGGTGTCACTTGCCGCAAGTGCCAGCGCTTTGGACGCCAGGAGGGGAGACCCTTTGATCGCCCAGATGCCCACAAAGGAGCAGGCCATCAACGCAATCGGGACATAAAGCCCGGCCATCACAAACACCACCATCGCACCAAGCGAGATCAGGCCGATATCAAACGCTTCCATCAAACGTCCTGCCCTGCATTGCGGTGACGGCGCCAGATTTGTCCGGCGAACAGCAGGACAAGCATGATGCATCCTGCAAGAATGGTTGCTTTGACGGGCCAAACCGGGGCGGTGAAACTGCCCACCGCGCCGACAAAGGTGTCGCGTTCCCAATCGCGTACCAATGTGGGCCAGGTCGACCAGGCAATCGTCGCCAACACGCACAAGCCAATGATATCCCAGATGTCCTCCAGGATCAGGGCGACGCGCGGTGCACGGCGCATGAGAAGATCCCGCAACGCGGTTGAGCGGACCATCCTGCCTGCCAAGAGGGTCCGTGGCGATTGCAGAAATACGATTGCCACGATGGACAAGGACACCATTTCAGGCACTCCGGGAACAGGCGCAGCCAACAGATTCCGCCCCGCGACATCAAGCCCAATGAGGATCATGAGCATCAAGATCAGGGCAGACCCCGCGATGTTCATCGCGGAGGCCACCCTGTCCAGCAGACCGAGCCAGAGAGAACGCTCGGTCCTTTCTTGGGTCTTGATCATTCTTTATCCCAGTCGCGCAACGGCGTCGCACCGGCATCCCGCATGGCGTTCATATAGACATTCAGAATCTCTGTGCCGGGCTGCCCGCGACCATCAAGATCCGCCGCCCATGTCGCCGCCACATTGTTCATGCCATCTGCCCAGGCTTGGCGCATTTCTTCCGGGGCGTCCGTAATGGTCGCGCCTGCGTCCGCCATAACGGCAAAGGATTTCTCAATCGCCGCTTCGAGGTCATCCAGATACCAGGCCCGCGCTGCGTCGGCGCCTTTGCGCATGGCATCTTGAACCTCGGCCGGCAGACCTTCGAACCAGTCGGTGTTGGCGCAGATGCCCCCGGCAAACTGGGCGCCAAGACCTGCGCGGGTGACATATGGCGCCACCTCGTACAGTTTGCTCGGCAATGCGGCGGATGCAAAGACGATGACACCGTCGTACACACCTGTCTGCATTTCATTGTAATAGGTTGTCAGATTGCCCGAGACCCCCACGGCACCGGTCCCTTCGAGCCAGTTCACCGCAGCGCCGGGTGCCGCGATCTTGCGCCCTTCCAGATCGGCAAGACTCTGCACAGGAAAGTTCGTCATCAAAAGGTAATCATCTACAACAACCGGCCCACCCAGATAGGTGTTGCCATTGTCGAGGTAGGCTTGCTGCATACGTGGATCATCGTTGTGCAACTGGTTCATTTTTTCACCGACCAGTCGCGCGTCTGAGCTGACGAATGGTGTGTAATAGGTGACATTCTGGATCGCGAGTTTTGACGGATCGAACAGTGAAGAACACACGCCGATTTCGGCAAGCCCGCTTTCCACCGTTTCCAATTCATCTCCGACGGCTGCGATCGTTCCGCCGTATTGACCATCAAATGCCACGCTGTGTCCGTGTTCTGACAGGGCGTCGTTGGTTGCTGGATAAAACGCTTCGTCCAGCATGCGCACCCATCGAAACACCGGTGGATGCCCCGCGACAACGGTTGCGGAAAAATTCTCAGCCATGGTTGCCGCGGGCACAGCCGCCGATATCAGGGCCGCGATGCCCAGGGTTGTTGTGATCTTCATTTGTTTTCCTCCCAGAATAAATTAGATTGCGCCGCTCTCCCCCGGCGGCGGTTTAGGTCTTTTGGTTCTCGCTCAAGG
Source organism: Sulfitobacter mediterraneus (assembly GCF_016801775.1). Lineage (NCBI taxonomy): Bacteria > Pseudomonadati > Pseudomonadota > Alphaproteobacteria > Rhodobacterales > Roseobacteraceae > Sulfitobacter > Sulfitobacter mediterraneus. Next base: position 3,738,105 of record NZ_CP069004.1, read on the forward strand.
CAAAAAACCCCCCCGTGGCATGTGTGGTCAGCCGATTGACCAAGGCTTCGGTTTCAAGAGGGTCAGGCCCGCTCTTTCCAGCAAGCCGTTCTGGACGGCGCGATCGCCCGACGGCCCCCACAAGCAAGCCAAGAGCCATTGAATAGGCCCATGCACAGGTTTCACGGTCAGCAGCCGGATGCGCGACCTGCAAAGCCTCGATAAATTCGAGCGCTGATGGATCGTAATATTTGCGCACCAAGGCGCGGTCCCGTTCGTCGCCGTTGACCAGCAAGGCAAATACACGTGCAAAGGAGGTGCCGCCGCCCTCTGTCGACAACGGCGGTTGAAAGAAAGCCTCAAAAATTTTGCGCACCGCATTGGGGTGGGACAGATCGATCTGCTTAAGAAGTTCCAAGCGCGTCAATGTGATCGAAACCGCACGGCGTTCGATCACCGCCTCGTAGAGCCCATCTTTGGTGCCAAAATGATAATGGATCAGCCCTTGGGCGACACCGGCGCGTTTAGACAGCGCCTTCATCCCAACGCCGTGAAAACCAGCCTCGGAGAACGCCACCTCGGCGGCGTCCAAAATGGCATTCCGCGCTTCGCTGCGCGAAGACCCCTGAACTTTTTGCACTGCAACTGTCATGCTTCACCCTAAAAACTGATTGATCGATCAGTCAAGGGATTCGTTTGATTTTCGTCATGGTCCTGCCCGTCAGGCAGGCTAGGCGCGCACCCGCAGGTGATCATGGCGGGACATTGCCGGCGATCGAATTGATGGTGTCAGGATGGAGCCGGCCAGTTCACTCTTTGCCAATGTCGCTGCGGCGCAAGCGCCCTTTCCAGATGTGGCTGACCACAATGGTGATGACGATCTGGGCCACGGCAAATGCCGCCATCGCGGGCAGCCTCCCGAGCCAGTCTGCCAAGGCGCCAGCAGCAACAACGGGGACAGAAAAACCGAAATAGGCATAGACAAACAAGCCAGCCGTCGCGCGGGCACGGTCCGGTCCGGCCCGCAAGGACACCTCGGCAAGAGAAGACAGGTAGGTGAACCCATAGCTGGCCGCACTGGTCACGCAGGTGCCGATCAGGACAAGCGCCAGGGCATTCATCCAAACCCCGACAAGCAGAATGGCAAACCCCAGTGGGACCAAGACAAACCCAACAGTCAACGCCGAGCCGTTCTGCATCCGGCGCGCCAGGGGTTGGCACAGGAAGCCAACAAAAATCGCCAGGAAAACCACGAGACCGATCCAGCCCTGAAGCCCCTTGGCGGCAAGTTCCAGTGGGACAATCGCAATGGTCATGCCGGTTGTGGACCACGCCAATGCCATGGCTGCGCCAAAGACCCATGTTCCGGCCGGGAAGTAGGGCAAGCGCAGGGGCGATACGGGCCGGGGAACATCGGCGCGGGGCAGGGCCAAGGCGAGGATGGCAAGGAGGGGGGCAATCACAACGAGGCTGAGATAACTCGCCGGCAAAAACGTCTGACCCTGTAGGCCCAGGCTGATACTGGTCGCCAATGCACCGCCGCCGAACCCCAAGGAGGTTGCCGAAGTCACGACCAGGGCCGCCGTTCTGGCCTGCGCCATGCCAAGCAGCTCTGTCATGTAGGCGGTTCCGGATGTTGTTGCGAGGCCCGTACCGATCCCAAGCAGAACCCGCGCAATGACCAAGGTATTCCAGCTGGGAAATTGCATCAAAAGCAACGTCGCAGCGGCACCAAGACACAAGGCAAGCGCAATGGGGTATCGCCGCCCGATCCTGTCCGATAGCCCGCCCAAAAGCAGCAACGTCGGCATCAGACCACCGACATATGCAGCAAATGCCACCGTAACAGAGGTTGCCGCCGCGCCGCCTTGCAGGGCGTAGGCCGGATAGAGGGGCGATTGTAGATTTACTGCGTAAGTCACTGTGAACAGGCAGATCGTCAGAATGGGAATGGAAATCAGTCGCGGCATATGGATGCTCCGTTCTCTTTGGGAACAGCCATGTCACAGGGATGTAGTTGTAACAATTTCTTTATTGTACTAAGAACATTTGACCATGACCAAGACCCGATACATGCAAATCGCCGACAAGCTGTCGGATGCGATCAAGAAAGGCGAGCTGCCGCCGGGAACAAAACTGCCCACCCATCGGGCTTTTGCAGAGAAATTTGGCATCGCCTTGGGAACAGCGACCCGCGTGTATCGCGAGCTTGAGCATCGCGGCATCATCGTCGGAGAGGCGGGCAGAGGCACATTTGTCCGCGATCAGGGCCTGTCCATGACGCATGGGCTTTTGCAAACCTCCCCGGATGGCCTGATCGATCTGGTGTTCAACATGCCCGGCGAGACGGCGGATGCGGAGCTGCTGCGCTCCGGCCTACGGCGGCTTGCAACCTCGGGTGATCTTCAGGCGATGATGCGCTACCAGCCGCACGCCGGGCGGCGGCACGAACGCAGGATTATCGCAGAACGGCTGGGCGCTAATCACGGCCCGATTGACCCTGATCACCTGCTGATCACCTCTGGCGGGCAACATGGTCTGGCAATTGCCATCTTGGGACTGTTTCAACGCGGTGATGCAATAGCCGTCGATGTCCTGACCTACCCCGGCTTCAAATCAGCAGCGTCTTTGCAAGGGATCAATCTTGTGCCGGTGCAGTCGGTTGCCGGGGTGATGGACCCTGATGCGCTGGAGGCGGCGTGCAGATTGAACCGATTGCGGGCCGTCTATTTGATGCCCACGGTGCAAAACCCGCTGGGGTCGGTTATGGATGCCGGCACCCGTCGCCGTATTGTTGAATTGGCGCACACCTATGATCTGACCATCTTGGAAGACGCGGCTTATGCATTCCTCGAACCTGATCCGCCGCCAAGTTTTCTGACGCTTGCACCTGCCAGAACCCTTCACATCGGCGGCTTTTCCAAGAATCTCGCCACGGGGCTGCGCTTGGGGTATTTGATCACACCGGAGAAACATCTTGATGCCTTGTCGGGCATCATCCGTGCGACCACATGGAACACGCCCGCATTGATCGTGGATCTTGTGACCAATTGGATTGATGACGGCACATTGGACCGGATGGAGCAAAGCCGACGGGCAGACGGGGCCGCGCGTCAAAAGATCTGCCGGGAGGTATTTGCCGATCTCCCCATCGCGGCGCATCCGAACGCGGGCTTTGCCTGGCTGCCATTGGCAAAAGGGGCGCGGTCCAGCGCGATCATTTCAACTTTGAAAGATCAGGGATTATCGGTCAGCGGGGCAGAGCCGTTTGCAACCACAACCGCCGTTCCCCAAGCCCTGCGTCTTGCGTTTGGCGGCGTTCCGAAAACAGACCTCAAGGCCGTTTTGGACATCGTGCGTGATGCGGTCGTCGCAAGCCTTTGACGCGCGCCGCGGCCCGTTCGGAACAACTGCCAATACTGCTTTGTGCGGTTTGTTGCGATGGGCTGGCGCTGCAGTCGTGGCGCCGGTCCGGCCTGATCCTCACCTCATTTGATTAAGACGCTTTCATGACATTTGGCCGGGGCATTTGATTCTGAGGCGTGGATTAAGGCAAGAAATTGCGGTTTGAGCTGCGGACACACTGAGCCGGTTCAGGATTTGTCAGCGCAAACTATCGCGATTCAGCGACCGATCCCCCACATCATATGGTGCAAACCGAAAAAAATGGCGGTGCACCGCGCCGGCAGCGCGAAAAACGGCCCTTCCGACAATTGCTCGAATTCGAACATAGATTTTTCACGTTTTACGGGAATCAATGGTCTCCAACAATAAGCGCGGTGCTGGATCTGAAAACAGGACACACCGCAAAAAACCTTGGGAGAGACCAAATGGCGGACAACGTAAACGGAACGAAATTCGGCGAAACAGCAATCCTTGGCAGCGGCGCACAATCTGTTGATATGGGCGCGGGCAATGACCGCATCATATCCTACGCGGATGGGGGGGAGCCTGACCCGGCGCAAACGCCCGGCGCGGAGGGGCGCGTTTACCCCCCTGTCACCGGCGGCACCGACGATACGCTCACAGGCGGCGCGGGCCGCGACACGTTTGAATTCCGCGCGTTGATCAATGCCAGGGAAAGCGTCGTCGGCGCGCACACCGGCAGCTCCGGCCGGGTGAATTGGGGCGGCGTTGCCGGAGAAAACGACAATGTCCATGATCACTGGGTCGAGGGGTTTGGCCTGGATACGATTACGGACTACAGCAAGGCCGAGGGTGACAAGATCAAGATCACAGGTCACACCGTGACCATTGGCGATATCACCTATGGAACGGATGAGGCCGGCGCGTTTTCCCTGATCTCAGTCTACAGCCAGCAGGGTGACGGCGGCGCAGGCGGAGCCAATACAGCCACCGGCGCCCATGACGAAGACCAACTCGGCCAGATCAAGGTTTATGGCGACAGGGTTGAACTCGCCGATTTGATTGTTGAGCGGAACAATGAGGGCATCGACCGGCTGGAGACAGCGGATGCGGTCTATGCCCCGATTGACCTTGGCATCACGCAGGTCGTTGCCAGCAACACCGACGACACCAGCTACACCGGGTCGATCCACAGGCAGTCTGACCGGATTTCGATTGGTGAAGGATCGCAAACCGTGGATGCGGGCGGCGGCAATGACATCATCTACAGCTTTTCGGATGGCGGTGAGCCGGACCCGGCCCAGACCGAGGGCGCGGACGGGCGTGTCAATGATCCCGTCGCGGCGGATCTGTCGGACGACATCATCAAAGGCGGTCAGGGACGCGATACCTTTGCATTTCGTCTGCTGCTCAACGCCAAGCAAGAGATACAGAACAAACACACCCGCAGCGATGGAGAGGTGAACTGGCGCGGCGTCGCCGGTGAGAACGACAATGTCCATGACCACTGGGTCGAGGGCATCGGCAATGATGTGATCCTCGATTTCTCCAATCAGGATGGTGACAAAATCGACATTCGCGGCCACACGGTTGAGATTGCCGCGATCACCTATGGTGCGGATGAGGGCGGCGAATTCAGCCTGATCCAACTGCGCTCCCAGCAGGGCGATGGCGGTGCGGGCGGCGAAAACACGGCCACTGGCGCCCATGACGAAGATCTGCTGGGCACGATCAAGGTCTACGGCGACAAGGTGACCAAGGAAGATATCAATCTGAGAGCGGACGTGTTCTACGGCGTTGATCAGCTTGAGGATATTGCTGCCGCCGAAGCGGATGGTCTGGCCGACAATGACGCACCGCAGATCGTGCATCCGCAGTGGGGTATCGAAGATCCCGAGAATTTTGAACGGGCTTTTGAGGGCACCGCGCGGGGCGATACGTTCAAGGCGGGCAGTGGCACCCAGATCGTTGAGGCGGGCGGCGGCAATGACCGGATCATCTCTCACGGCGACGCGGGAGAGCCGGACCCCGCCCAGACCGATGGCGCCGAGGGGCGGATCAATCCGGCCATCGGGGCGGATGGATCGGACGATTACTTCTCAGGCGGTGCGGGTGCGGATCGGTTCGAATTCTACGCGCTGTTGAACGGCCGAGCCGAAGTGGTGGCCCAGCACACAGGCAGCACGGGTGACATCAACTGGCGCGGCGTTGCGGGCGAGAACGACAACGTGCATGACCACTGGGTTGAGGGGTTCGGCGTTGATACGATCCTCGATTTCTCGAAAGAAGAAGGCGACAAGATCCTGGTGCGTGGCCACACCGTTGAGATTGCGGAGGTTACATACGGCAATGACGGAGGCGGCGCGTTCTCCGCCATCCGTGTGATCAGCCAGCAAGGCGACGGCGGCGCGGGCGGGGCAAATACGGCCACCGGCGCCCATGACGAGGATCCGCTTGGCATCATCAAGGTCTATGGCGACAAGGTCACCAAGGAGGACATCACCGTGAAACGTGACGGCGTGTTCGATGGCGGTGACCAACTGGCAGAGACAGACAAACTGGCTGATTACAACGGCGGCACGCAGGCTTTCCAGATCATCCAAGACGGTGTGGTGCTGGAAACAGCCCCTGATGACGTGAAAACCACTGACCAGATCGAACTTGGCTCAGGATCGCAGCAGGTTTTTGCCGGACTGGGCAACGATCACATTCGCGTCTATGCCGATGGCGGAGAGCCTGACCCGGCACAGACAGATGGCGCGGGGCGCATCACGGATCCGGTTGATCCAGCACTTTCCACCGACATCGTGTCAGGCGGCCAGCACCGCGATACCTTTATGTTCAACTATCTGCTGGACGCGACAGACGTTGTTCTGGCCCGCCATACCCGTGAGGACGGCAGCATCAACTGGCGCAAGGTCGCGGGTGAAAATGATGCGGTGCATGACCATTGGGTCGAAAGCGGCGGTGATGACGTGGTCTTGGACTTTTCCAATCAGGACAATGACAAGATTGAGCTGCGCGGGCACACGGTCGAACTGGCCGAGATCACCTATGGTGTGGATGAAGGTGGCGATTACTCCCTCCTGCATGTTCGTTCCCAACAAGGCGATGGCGGCGGCGCCCATGACGAGGATAGCCTCGGCACGGTGAAAATCTACGGTGACACTGTCACCGAAGAAGATGTGCGGGTCACGGCCAAAGGGGTCTTTGACGGGATCGATATTCTGGAACCGATCGAGGGGCTGCCAAACCACATCGCGGGCGACAGTGACGCGAATATGCTGAACGGTACAGCAGAGGCGGACAATATCCACGGCAACAACGGCAATGATTTTGTCGTGGCTGGCGAGGGTGACGATTATCTCTTTGGCGAGGGGCACAATGATCTGCTGTTTGGCGGTGCCGGCAATGACTGGATCGAAGGCGGCTGGGGCACAGATGCGCTTTTTGGTGAAATGGGGGAGGATACGCTGGTGTCCAACAGTGGCCATGACAACATGTCCGGTGGCACTGAGGCCGATACCTTTCTGTTCATGGATAGCACGCGTGGTGGCCAGATCTTTGACTGGGAAGACGGTGCCGACAAGATAGACTTTTCCCGCATGGATGCCGTGCAGGGCATGGATGACGTGATGATCCTGCAACTGACCGACACGGCGGCGCGTGTGACCTTCACCAATGACGCGGGCAAAGAGGGCAACATCGGTGTGATCGGGGTCAGCGGCTTTACCCTGTCGGAGGAAGACTTCAACTTTTGATCCATAGCGAGACAGCCAATGCCCCGTCCCGCGATGCCGGGCGGGGCATTGGTGTGTTCGCGGTCAATCGCTGTCAGGCCCATGCGCCGACGTCAGACGCAGGCGAGGCCCGCATCCAAGGCTGACAGGATCGTATCTGCCTCCGCTTCGCTCAGGACCAATGGCGGCGACAGGATCAGATTGGGGCCGGACACCCGCACCATTGCACCGTTCTGATAGGCACCTTCCTGCACCGCCAGCGCGGAGGCCCCGTCAATCGGAGTCTTGGTCGCGAGGTCACTGACCATCTCAATTGCGGTCATCAACCCATGCCCGCCGCGCACATCGCCGATGATATCATATTTCTCCATAAGGGCTTTGCACCCGTTGAAAAGCTGCGCGCCCCGCGCGGCAGCATTGTCCACCACGTTCAAGCGCTTGGTCTCTGCCAGACAGGCCAGCGCCGCCGCCGCACCGACAGGATGGCCCGAATAGGTGTAGCCATGGCCGATTTTGGCAGACGGGTTGCCCTCGAACACATCAACCATGCGGTGGCCGATCATCACCGCGCCAAAGGGGAAATATCCGTTGGTGATCGCCTTGGCGGTACACATCATATCCGGCTGAATGCCCCAAAGCCGCGCACCGGACCATGCGCCGGTTCGGCCATAGGCGGTGATCACCTCATCGGTGATCAGCAAGATGCCGTGGCGATTGCAGATCTCCTGAACCATTGGCGCAAAGGATTTGTGCGGCGGTATCACCCCGCCTGCGCCCAGAATCGGTTCCATGATCATCGCGGCGATGGTGCCCGCGCCTTGAAAGGCGATCTCGTCCTCCAAGGCCTGCACACAAAGCTGGGCCAGCCTTTCGGGATCACTTTCATTAAACGGGTTCCGGTAGGTGTAGGGCGCCGGAATGTGGAAACAGCCGGGCAAAAGTGGCTCGTAAGCGGTGCGGAAATTGGCATTGCCGTTGACAGATGCACCGCCGATATGGGTGCCGTGATAGCCTTTCTTGAGGCTCAAGAACTTGGTGCGTCCCGCCTCTCCACGTAGCTTGTGATACTGGCGGGCAAGACGCAGCGCGGTTTCAACCGAATCCGATCCGCCAGAGGTAAAGAACGCTCGTGCCATCCCGTCAGGCTCAAAGAATTCCGACAGTTCAAAAGACAGCTCAATCGCCACATCGTTGGACGTGCCGCGGAACGTGGAATAATAGGGCAGGGTGTCCAGCTGTGCGGTCATCGCGTCTTTGACCGGTTGGCAGGAATAGCCCAGATTGACGTTCCACAGCCCGCCAACACCGTCCACCACACTATGCCCGTCAATATCCGTAACGCTCACGCCGCTGGCACCGGTGATGATCTTGGGCGGGTTCTCGGCGCTGTCCTGCGGCGAGGTCATCGGATGCCACATCAGCCGCCCGTTGTTCTCTTTGAGGAAGTTGGAGTCTTTCATGATGTGTTTTCCAATACGTTCGAACGTGACAGTGAACCGGCCCATGCGGCCTCGATTTCGGCAGGGACGGCACCGCCCCAGTTTCGGGTGATGTCGCGGCTGGCGTTGATCAGCTGTTTCTTGACCTTGGCCTCTAGTTCTGGCGTGAAACGGGAGGCAACGCAGGCCACGGAGACCGCACCGGCAAAGCGGCCGGATTGATCAAATACCGGGGCCGAGACCCCCTGAATGTCGTCCTCGTAGCAACGGTCGGAGCGGCCAAAGCCACTTTGCCGGACCGCCGCGACCGTTTGCTGCAACGCCTCTTTTGATGCGATGGTGCGATCGGTAAATGTCTGCAACTTCGCAACCGCTGCGGGCCAAAGCTCAGATGGGCCAAAGGCCAGAGCACAAAGCCCGGATGCCGTGGCATGGAGCGGGAAAGACTGCACATCGATGATCGCGCGGGTGCTGTGATGATGCGATTCCCGGGACACCAGTGGATAGACTGTGGTGCCCGAAAGCACGGAAACATGAGCGGTCTCGCCCGTTGTGTCGACCAGGCCATCCAGCACGGTTTCGGCCCCGGCTTTGCGCGGCACCGTCTCTTCACGGATTTGCGCCAACTGTAGCAACGCGGGCCCAAGCCGGTAATGTTTGGTCACCGGGTTCTGTTCCACAAATCCTGCGTCTTCAAGAGCTTGCAGGTGCCTGTAGGTCGTCGCTTTGTCACGCCCAGCCTGCCGGCACAGCTGCGACAACCCGATCTCGGGTTGGGCTGATGTGAAATACGCCAAAAGCTCCAGCGTTTTCGAAATGGACGACATGAGACTCTCGCTTTGTTGCTGTCTTGAGAAAAAGTTTGACAGAGGGAGGTTAACAAGGCAACCTTTTTATGAAACGTCGGTTCACTATATGAACCATATCAGGGAGAAACCAATGAATAGATTTTCAATGTCCGTGACGGCTTTGGCCTTGGCCATGACTGCCGTTGCCGGAGCTGCACAGGCCGAATACCCCGAAAAGCCGGTAGAATTTGTTGTCCCTTGGCCTCCGGGCGATCTTGAGGACGTCTTGACGCGCATGATTGCTGAGGACTTTTCCGAGGCCTACGGCGTGCCCACAGCCGTGGTAAACAAACCCGGCGGCGGCGGCGGCCCTTTCCCCGGTGCAATCGAAGTGGCCAATGCGCCCGCTGATGGCTACACCATTGGATCTTTCATTATCGCGATCCCAGTGGTTGGCCCGCAGATCGGCATTCCCGAACTGAACCCCGATCCCTTTGTGCCGCTGGGCAATTTTCTGACCTATCCGTTTGTGATCGCGGCGGGCGGCAATGCCCCCTATGACGATATGGCGGGCTTGGCCGCCCATGCTGCAGACAATGACGTGGTGCTTGGCCACTTCGGTGCGCCACTGGTGCCAACGCAGGTCACATTGGGCTTGGCCAAATCCATGGGCTTTTCCTATGCTTCGGACGCCGCATTTGATGCGCTGGATTGCAACACGCTGGCCTCTGGCGATGTGGACGTGATCAACACCACGTTGCAACTGATCCTGCCCTGTCTGGATGATGTCAAAGTGCTGGCCTCCATCGGATCAGAGCGGATCGCGTTGACACCGGATGCCCCGACAGTGGCAGAGCTTGCGCCGGATCTGGACGTGGCCCTGTGGAACGGTCTGTTTGTGCATGCCGATACGCCGCAGGACGCACGCGACAAGATCATCGCTGTGGCGCAAAAAACCATGATGTCGGACAGAGCGAAAAAGCTGGCGGCGGAAACCGGTGCGCTGGTCTATTGGCAGTCTGCGGATGAGGTTGCCGCGCAGATCGAAAAAGACATTGAGACCATGGGCCGCATCGAAGGTATGCTGTCCGAATAACCAAACTGCATTCCGCCGGGCGACATCTTTTGCCCGGCGGTTTGGCTGGTCATTGGGAGTGATCCATGTCGCGCGTCAAAACGCTGCAATCCTTGTTCAAGCGATACCGCCGTCCCGGCGATATCGTTTTTGCTTGGGTGATGTTGATTGTCTCGGTCTTTCTGTTGTCACAGCTGTTTGACCAAACGGCCTACAAACCGCGCGGCAAGCTGTTTGCCCAACCGCGGTTCTGGCCAGCGGTGTCACTGATCGGGATGGCCGGGTTCGCGACGTTTCACTTGCTGGGCTCGGCGCTGTCGGACCGGATCGAGGGGCGTTGGCGCGAAGTTTGGACGTGGTTTGCTGCGCTGGAATATGCGGGATGGTTTATTGCCTATGCCGCGCTTGTTCCATTGGGCGGCTACCTGCCAACAACGCTGGTTTTTGCGCTGCTACTGACTGTGCGTGTTGGATACCGCAGCGCCCGTATGTTGGTTGCGGCAGGTGTCAGTGCGCTGATCACCGTTTTGCTGTTCAAAACCCTGCTGCGGGTGAACCTGCCTGCCGGAAAAATCTACGAGATGCTGCCCGATGGGCTGCGCCCGTTTATGTTGACCTATTTCTGATCGGATCACGTCATGGAAAACCTGCTTGCCGGGGCTGAAATGCTGGCCCGATGGGATGTGTTGGTCGCGCTGTTGGTTGGCTCGATCGGGGGGGTGATCATCGGCGCGATCCCCGGTGTTGGCCCCGCAGTGGCCATCGCCATCCTGCTGCCCGCGACCTTCTCACTTGATCCGATTGTCGGGCTGACCATGCTGCTGGGTATCTACGGTTCGTCGATGTACGGCGGCGCAATCCCGGCGATTTTAATCAACACGCCAGGCACGGCGGTGAATGCGCTGACCTCTTATGATGGCTATCCAATGACGCAGGCGGGCGAGGGCCACCGCGCCCTGTCATTGGCCTATAGCGCCTCGTTCTGGGGGGGTATTTTTGGCATAGGGTGTTTGATCCTGCTGTCTCCAGTGCTTGCCATGATCGCCCCGATGTTCGGCTCGCGCGAGATATTTCTCGCGGCCTTTCTGGGTGTTTTGCTGGTGATCCTGGCCCATCGCGGACAGATCTTTGCCGCCGGTTTTCTGGCCATGTTCGGCATCTTCTTACAGACCGTGGGTTTGGACGCTGTGACCTATACCCAGCGCTACACATTTGGCTTTTCATTCCTCAGTTCGGGTATCAATCTGATCGTTGTGGTTCTGGGTCTCTTTGCCCTGAGCCAGGCGTTTTTCCTTCTGACGGCACCAGACAGCAGCCCGGATGCAAAACCGGTGACAGGTAAACTGACTGCTGGATTCAAGGAGTTGTTGAAACACAAACGGGTCGCGACGGTCTCCTCCAGCTTTGGGGTGCTTTTGGGAATGATCCCCGGAACGGGTGAGTTTACCGCCCAATTCATGAGCTACACATACGCGCAAAAAACCTCTGCCAAGCCCGATGGTTTTGGCAAAGGATCCCCCGAAGGATTGATTGCGTCAGAGGCGGCCAACAACGCCGTGCCCGCCGCCGCGATGATCCCGCTTCTGGCGCTGGGCATCCCTGGTGAGGCGCTGACCGCGATGATGCTATCGGTGTTCTATATTCACAATGTCATCCCCGGACCGCAACTTTTCCAGAACCAGATTGATCTGGTTTACGGGCTCTATTTCGCGCTGATCCTGCTCAATGTGATCGTGATGGTGTTCTTGCTGTTCTCGACCAATCTGCTCACCAAGATCATTCGCGTGCCAACCCGGTTTTTGGGGGTGGTGATCCTGATCCTGTCCTTTGTGGGGGTCTATTCACTGCGCAATTCGCTGACCGATTGTATGATTTCGGCGGGGTTTGGCGTGCTTGGCCTGATCCTGAAGCGGCTGAACCTGCCAATTGTCCCGATCATTCTGGGAATGGTTCTGGGCGGCATCATGGAGGTCAAGCTGCGCTCGGCCCTGCCGCGCCTCAAGACGCCGCTGGATATGATCGACCGGCCCATTTCCTTTATCCTCTTCGTGATCATCGTATTGGTGATCGCATTGCACATCCGCACGCTGGTCAAAGAGTTTCGCGCCCATCAGCCCGAAGAGGACCACGACATGCACGACAGTCAAACACGGTAGGCCCATGGATCAAAACAGCATCAATGCATTGCGGGATCAGCCCGTTCCGGTGTTCCACCACTTGATCGAAGGCAAGCACGTGCCAGCCTCGGATGGCGGGCTGATGGATGTTCTGTCGCCGCTCAATGGGCAGGTGTTGACGCAGGTCGCCAATGGCACCGCGGCAGACATGAACGCGGCCATCGCATCGGCCCGTGCGGCATTTGAGGATGGCCACTGGGCCGGACAAGCGCCCGCAGCCCGCAAGAAAGTCCTGATGAAATGGGCCGATCTGATCGACGCCCATGCGCTTGAACTCGCCGTGCTGGGCGTGCGCGACAATGGCACCGAGATCAGCATGGCCCGAAAAGCCGAGCCGGGATCAGCCGCCGCCACGATCCGCTATTACGCCGAGGCGCTCGACAAGATCTATGGTGAGATTGCGACGACATCATCCGATGTTCTGGGCCTGATCCACAAAGAACCGGTGGGCGTGGTCGGCGCGATCATTCCGTGGAACTTTCCGATGATGATTGGCGCTTGGAAGTTGGGGCCGGCGCTGGCGATGGGCAATTCGGTGGTTCTGAAGCCCTCCGAGACCGCATCGCTATCGCTGATGCGGATGGCCGATCTGGCGCTTGAGGCCGGATTGCCGCCCGGTGTTCTGAACGCGGTCACGGGTGCGGGCGCGGTGGTGGGCGAGGCACTGGGCCTGTCGATGGATGTGGATGCCCTGGTGTTCACAGGATCGGGCGCAACGGGACGCCGCCTGATGGAATATGCAGCAAGGTCCAATATGAAGCGGGTCTATCTTGAGCTGGGCGGCAAATCTCCCAACATCATCTTTGCCGATGCCCCAAATCTGGATGAGGCGGCTAAAGTTGCTGCTGCCGGTATCTTTCGAAACGCCGGTCAGGTCTGTGTCGCGGGATCGCGTCTTTTGGTCGAGTCATCCATCCACGATGATTTTGTCGCCGCCGTTGCCCGGGCCACAGGGGCAATGAAGGTTGGTGACCCACTTGATCTGTCCACCAACATCGGCGCGGTGAATTCGGAGCGGCAGTTGCAACAAAATCTGGATTTTCTGCGCAAGGCGGAGCAGGAAGGCGGCGACATTGTCAGGGGTGGCGGTCGCATCCTGCAAGAGACCGGCGGCTATTTCATGGACCCCGCCATTGTGACAGGCGTGGCGCCCGATGCGACGCTGGCGCAAGAGGAGGTGTTCGGACCGGTCTTGGCGGTCACCCCGTTCGAAGGTGAGGACGCCGCGTTGCGGATGGCCAATGGCACGGTCTACGGGTTGGCGGGTGCGGTCTGGACTTCAAATCTCAGCCGCGCCCACCGCATGGTCCGTGCTGTACGCACCGGGGTGATGCATGTGAACACCTATGGCGGTGCTGATGGCACTGTGCCGCTGGGCGGTGTGGGGCAATCCGGTAATGGGTCGGACAAATCACTCCATGCGATTGAGAAATACATCAATCTGAAGACCGCTTGGATCAAACTCTGAAGGGGGTGCATATGACAGAGAAAACCATTCTGGTGATCGGCACTTATGACACCAAAGACGATGAACTGGGATTTCTGGCGGACGTGATCCGAGCGCAGGGCGGGCGCGTTCTGACGATGGATGTCTCCGTTTTGGGCGATCCCTCAAAGCCTTGCGATTACTCCAAACACGACGTCGCCCAAGAGGGCGGCAGCACCATCGCAGAGGCGATTGCATCGGGCGATGAAAACCATGCCATGCAGATCATGGCCGCAGGTGCGTCCATGCTGGTAACGCGGCTTTATGCGCAGCGGACCTTTGACGGGATGATCGTGCTTGGCGGCACGATGGGTACGGATCTGGCGCTGGATGTGTGTACGGCCTTGCCGCTTGGTGTGCCGAAATACATTGTCTCTACCGTGTCTTTCTCGCCGCTGATCCCGGCAGAACGGTTGGCGGCAGACACGCAGATGATCCTTTGGGCTGGCGGGCTGTATGGCCTCAATTCGGTTTGCAAAGCCTCGCTCAGTCAGGCGGCAGGTGCGGTGCTGGGCGCGACGCGGGCGGTGCAAATGCCTGATCCGGACAAGCCGATGATCGGCATGACCTCGCTTGGCACCTCGGCGCTCAAGTATGTGATCCCGCTCAAGCCTGCTTTGGAAGAACGCGGATATGAGGTGGCCGTGTTCCACGCCACGGGGATGGGAGGACGTGCTTTTGAAAGCCTTGCAGGGCAGGGGGCGTTTGTCTGTGTCTTTGACTTTTGCACGCAGGAACTGGGCAACCATATTCACGGCTCAAACATCTCGGCGGGGGCGGACCGGCTGACCAACGCGGGCTTAAACGGCACTCCGCAGATCGTTGCGCCGGGCTGTTACGATCTTGTGGATATTGTCGGCTGGCAACCCCTGCCGGACAAATGGTCCGATCACCCCAGTCACGAACACAACCGGCTTTTGACCTCTGTGGTCTTGAATGAGGCAGAGCGGATTGCGGTGGCGCAAGCCCATTGTACTCAATTGGCTTCGGCCAAAGCTCCGGTTGAGGTTCTGCTGCCAGAGCTTGGCTTGGGTGAATGGGATCGCGAAGGCGCAGATCTGCATGACGCGCCGGGTTTGGCCGCGTTTCTGTCGGCGCTGGAAAGCGGCCTGCCGTCACAGGCCAAAGCGCATCGCCTTGATTGCCACATCAATGACGCGGCATTTGCGGACAAGGCGTTGGAGATCCTGGACAGTTGGCGGGCCAAAGGGCTAGTTTGAAGATCCCGGATCAAGCTGCGCCAGTAGGTCCAGCAGGGTTTCATAGTTGTCACTGCCCAATGTGGCCTTGAAATTCGCCACGATCTGCGCGGCCTGATCGGCGCGGTCGTCAATGATTTTTTGCCCCGCTTCGGTGATTGCGATCAATTGCCGCCGCCGGTCGACCTCGTCGCGGGTCTGTGTGATCAGCCCCTTGTTGCGCAGCGTTGTGGCGATGCGGGTGAGACTGGGAAACAGCAGGCTGGCCCGATCTGCCAAAGTGGATGTGTCAAGCGATCCGTGCTCGGCCAGCACCCGCAAGACCCGCCATTGCTGTTCGGTGATCCCGGTCTCTGCCAGCATTTCGCGGATTGGTGCCATGACCCCCTCGCGGGCGCGGATCAACGCAATGGGCAGGGAGCGGGACGTCGAAGGCAGCGGGTTGGTCATCGGGCACTCACATTGATTTGGCTTGGGATTAAATTCCCTGCATGGCTTGCGACCATGCCGGGAAATATCAATGGTTTGGGACGCGATGCCAAGGGTGCTTGTGCTGGCAAGCGTTCTTTGCTGCAAGAGGAGAACAAACGATCAGCAGCTGGGCTTGACAAAACAACGGCGAATTTATTAACTTCATAATTGTTAACATGTTAAGGAAATTATGTGCCGCACTTCCACATCGACTATTCCGCCAACCTCGAAGAGGTTCTGGACATCGCGCAGCTGTGCGAGGTGATCCGCGCAACGGCTGCAGGGATTGAGACCTTTCCCATGGCCGGTATCCGTGTGCGTGCCCTGCAGGCGGACCATGTGGCGATGGCGGATGGGGATGCCAGACACGGCTACATTGATCTGTCGGTGCGCCTCCGCGAAGGGCGCAGTGACGCGGTAAAGCGCGATGCGATTGAAACGATCTTTGCGGCGCTCAAGGATTTTGCAGCGCCGGCCATGGCCAGCCATTCCATCGCGCTTTCTGCGGAAATTCGCGATATTGACGGTGATCTATCCCCAAAATTCGGCAACATCCGCGACCATCTGGAGGACAATGCATGAGCGTGCTTGAAGACAATATCGCGAAGTTGGACGGATATTTGCAGCGGTTCCGAGAGAACGGGATCGCCAACCGGATTGCGGGACAAGACAGCATCGGCAGCGCGGGTGTGTTCCAAACCCTGTCGCCGGTCGATAAATCCGTGATATGCGATGTGGCAGAGGGCAGCGCCGAGGACATTGACCGCGCCGCCAAAGCCGCCGCTGAAGCCTTTCCGGCATGGCGTGATATGCCCGCGCTCGAGCGTAAGCGCATCCTGATCCGCGTGGCCGAGGGGATCGAAGCCCGCGCCGAAGAGATTGCCTTATGCGAATGCTGGGACACCGGGCAGGCGTTCAAGTTCATGTCCAAAGCCGCGCTGCGCGGTGCGGAAAATTTCCGTTATTTCGCTGATCAGGTGGTGCAGGCGCGGGACGGTCAGTTGCTGCAATCGCCGACCTTGATGAATGTCACAACGCGCAAACCCATTGGCCCTGTTGGCGTGATCACCCCTTGGAACACGCCCTTCATGTTGTCCACCTGGAAGATCGCGCCGGCGCTGGCCGCAGGATGCACAGTGGTTCACAAACCTGCCGAGGCCTCCCCTCTGACTGCGCGTTTGCTGGTCGAGATCGCCGAAGATGCGGGCCTGCCACTGGGGGTGTTGAACACCGTCAACGGTTTTGGCGAAACCGCTGGCAAGGCGCTGTGTGAACATCCCGATATCAAGGCCATCGCCTTTGTCGGAGAAAGCCGCACCGGATCGATGATCATCAGGCAGGGGGCAGAGACCCTTAAACGCAACCACCTTGAGCTGGGCGGCAAGAACCCGGTGATTGTCTTTGAAGATGCGGATCTGGAACGCGCTTTGGATGCGGTGATCTTTATGATCTATTCGATCAACGGCGAGCGGTGCACCTCATCTTCGCGGCTGTTGGTCCAGGACAGCATTCGCACTGAATTCGAGGCCAAGCTGGTTGAACGGGTGAACAACATCAAGGTGGGACACCCCCTTGATCCCAAAACGGAAATCGGCCCGCTGATCAGTCGCGAACACTTTGAAAAAGTCACCAGCTATTTCGACATTGCCGCCCAAGATGGCGCGACAACGGCGGCAGGAGGCGCGGCCCTCGGGGACGAAGGGTATTTTGTCAAGCCGACCCTCTTTACCAACGCGCGAAACGACATGCGCATCGCCCAGGAAGAGATTTTTGGCCCGGTCTTGACCTCCATCCCTTTTGAGACCGAGGAAGACGCTTTGCGCCTTGCCAACGACACGGCCTATGGGCTGACCGGCTACCTTTGGACGAATGACCTGACGCGGGCCCTGCGTTTTACCGACGCGCTGGAGGCGGGAATGATCTGGGTGAATTCGGAGAATGTCCGCCACTTGCCCACACCCTTTGGCGGGGTCAAGGCCAGCGGTATTGGCCGGGACGGCGGCGATTGGTCCTTTGATTTCTACATGGAGCAAAAACACATTGGTTTCGCCACCGGAGCGCATAAAATCACCCGCCTTGGCGCGTTGTAAGGAGATCAGACCATGCCTGTACCTGCCCCGAACCTTTACCCTGATTTCAACACGATCCGGCTGTCTCATCTCTGTTTGAACGTTAAAGACCTCGCGGCATCCAAGGCGTTCTACACCGATACGCTTGGCCTTCAGGTCACCGATGAGGATGCCAGCCATATTTACCTGCGTGCGATGGAGGAACGGGGGCACCACTGCATCATCCTGCAAAAATCCGACCAACCCGGCACGGTTGAGGTGATGGGTTTCAAGACCTTTGACGAGGATGATCTGGACAAGGCCGAAGCCTATTTCAACGCCAAGGGTCGCCCGACATCATGGGTGGAACGGCCCTATCAGGGACGCACTTTGCTGACCTCGGACAACATGGGCATACCGCTTGAGTTCTATCACAAGATGGACCGCCTTGCGCCGATCCATCAGAAATATGCGCTCTATCGCGGGGTCAAACCCTTGCGGATCGACCATTTCAATTGCTTTTCTCATGACGTAGATGCCTCTGTTGCCTTCTATAGTGACTTTGGTTTTCGCGTGACGGAATACACCGAAGACGAAGACAGCAAGCGGCTTTGGGCGGCATGGATGCACCGCAAGGGCGGTGTGCATGACATGGCGTTTACCAATGGCACGGGGCCGCGCATGCATCATGTGGCATTCTGGGTGCCGACCCCGATGAATATCATCGACCTGCTCGATCTGATGGCCACCACCGGATATGTGGACAACATCGAACGCGGACCGGGGCGGCATGGCATTTCAAACGCCTTTTTCCTTTATGTGCTGGACCCTGACGGCCACCGGATCGAGATCTATTGCTCGGATTATCAGACCGTTGATCCGGATCTGGAGCCGATCAAATGGGATCTGCAAGACCCGCAGCGCCAAACCCTTTGGGGGGCGGCAGCGCCCGAAAGCTGGTTTAAGCATGGCAGCAGTTTTGTGGGTGTGGACACCAAGGAGTCCGATATTGGGGCCAGCCCGATCATCGCACCCTGAGTGTGCCACAGCCGCCCGGCATTGACCTGCGGCCAACCTAAAGTCAGCAATGGCTAAAACACCGGAGGCTCCCCATGGATTGGGATGAATTCGCCCATTGGGGCAAGCATATTTCTGACTGGTCAGCAGACTATCACAAAACCCTGCGGGACCGCCCCGTGCGGGCGCAAACCGCTTTTGGCGAGACCGCCGCGCAATTACCACAAGCGCCGCCGGATGGCGCCGAAGCCATGGACCGTATCATGGCGGATTTTGAGCAGATCGTCATGCCGGGGATCACCCATTGGCAGCACCCACGTTTTTTCGCCTATTTCCCTGCCAATGCCGCGCCGCCCTCGATGCTGGCGGAAATGCTGGTCACCACCATCGCCTCGCAATGTATGCTTTGGCAGACCTCCCCCGCCGCGACCGAGGTTGAAACCGTCATGGTGCAATGGCTGCGTCAGGCGCTTGGGTTGTCCGAAGGTTTTACCGGTGTGATCCAAGACAGCGCGTCTTCGGCAACGCTTTCGGCGGTGCTGACGATGCGGGAACGGGCCACGGGATACACCGGCAACCGTGATGGCATCGCGGGCAAGGGGCACCTGCGGATATATTGCTCTGATCAGGTACATTCCTCGATTGATCGCGCCTGTTGGGTGTCGGGCATCGGGCAGGCCAATCTGGTCAAGATCCCGGCCACCGGCCCGCGCCACGGAATGGATGCCGCCGCCTTGCAAGCGGCCATCACCGCGGACCGCGCCGCGGGCCATACCCCTGCTGGCATAATCGCGATCACCGGTGGCACCGGCATCGGCGCTTGTGATACCCTTGGCCCCATTCTGGAGATCGCCAGAACCGAAGATCTTTACACCCATCTGGATGCAGCATGGGCCGGTGCAGCGATGATTTGCCCCGAATTGCAGGCGGAGTTCTGGGCCGATGTGAATGGCTTTGATAGCATCGTGTTTAATCCGCACAAATGGCTGGGCGCACAGTTTGACTGTTCAGTGCAATTCTTGCGCGACGCACAACCGCAACTGAATACGCTGAAGATCGAGCCTGAATATCTCAAGACCACGGGCGAAAGCGTGACCAACTATTCCGAATGGACCATCCCGCTCGGCCGCCGGTTTCGGGCGCTCAAGATATGGTTCTTGATCCGGTCTTACGGGTTGGACGGGCTGCGCAGCCGCATTCGCAATCACATCCTTTGGGCGGGCGAGGTCTGCGAGGCGATCCGAAAACTGGACGGGTTCGAGATCGTGACGGAACCGATCCTGAGCCTGTTTTCTTTCCGCTGTCCGGGGTCGGATGAAGATCAGCAACACCTTGTTGACGCGCTGAATGACGATGGCCGGATCTATGTCACGCAAGGCAGCTTTCAGGGGCGCAAGATCATCCGCTTTCAAGTCGGACAATTCGACACAACCCGCGCAGATGTGATGATGGCGGAAACGGTGATCCGTGACATCTGGGGGAAGATGCAATGAGGTTTGCGACATACACTGCCGATGGGGAGATGCACTATGGCGCCGCGGTTGAAGGGGGGATGATCCCGCTGGGCGATGCCTTTCCGCAATGGGCCAGCCTTTTGGACGTGGTTAAGGCCGGTGGGCTGAAGGATCTGGAGGACGCCGCACAGGGGCAAAGCCCGAAACATCAGGTATTCCAATATGAAATGGTTCTGCCGGATGCGCCGCGCATTCTCTGCGTTGGGGTGAACTTCCCCGACCGCAATGCTGAATACAAGGACGGCAGCGAACAGCCAAAATTCATGTCGCTGTTTCCGCGTTTTGCCAGTGGCTTTACCGGCCATGATCGCCCGCTGATCCGCCCGCCCGAAAGTCACATGCTGGACTACGAGGGCGAGGTTGCGATTGTGATCGGCAAAGCGGGCCGCCGGATTGCCCAAAGGGATGCCTATGATCATATTGCCGCGCTGACCTTGTGTAATGAAGGGACAATCCGCGATTGGGTGCGTCACGCGAAATTCAATGTGACGCAAGGCAAGAACTGGGATCGCTCCGGGGCGATTGGCCCGTGGCTTGTGCCTTTCCGCGATGCATCGCAGTTGGACGATGCGCGGATTATTACACGCGTGAATGGCGAGGTCCGGCAGGATGATGTGTTGTCCCGCATGATGCACCCCATCCGCCGCGAGATCGAATATATCTCGACCTTCATGACCCTGCAGCCCGGCGATATTATCGTCACCGGCACACCCACAGGCTCCGGCGCGCGGCTTGATCCGCCGCAGTACCTCTCACCGGGTGATGTGGTTGAGGTGGAGGTGAACGGCATCGGCACCCTGCGCAATACCGTCGAGGATGAAGCGACATGACCCCGCAAGACCACCAGATCGCCGCTGCCGATCTTTTGAACGCCGAAGCGACCGGCAAGCAGATTGGCCTGCTCACCAAACGCCACCCCGAAATGGGGATGGATGATGCCTATGCAATCCAGAACGCCATCTACCACGCCAAGCTGGATCAAGGGCGCAGGGTCACGGGCTGGAAAATCGGATTGACGTCCAAGGCAATGCAAAATGCGTTGAACATCGACATCCCGGACAGTGGTATCCTGTTTGACGACATGATGTTTGAAACCGGCGCGATGATCCCCAAAGGCCGCTTTATCCAGCCTCGGATCGAGGCCGAGATTGCCTTTGTCCTCAAGGCGCCCTTGGCCGGCGCGGATGTGACGCGGCAGGCTGTTCTGGCCGCAACCGACTACGTCGCGCCGTCGATTGAAATTCTGGACACACGGATCATTCGCGCCGATCCTGAAACCGGCCAAAGCCGCAAGATCTTTGACACGATCAGCGACAATGCCGCCAATGCGGGCGTGGTGCTGGGGGCAGAGCGTCACGCGGTGGATGCCTTCGATCTGCGCTGGGTCGGCGCGATTACCAGTCGCAATGGCGAGGTCGAAGAAACCGGCCTTGGCGCGGGGGTCTTGAACGATCCGGTCGAAAGCGTCGTCTGGCTGGCGCGCCGCATGGCGCAATACGGGCAAAGCATCGAACCGGGGCAGGTCATCCTGTCGGGCAGTTTCATCCGCCCGGTGGAATGCCCCAGCGGCACAAGGATCGCTGCCGATTTTGGTGCCTTTGGGAGGGTGGATCTGGCGTTCGAATAGCGGAATGGATTGGCCATTTTCCGCCTGCCGCATCATCGTCGCCCTACGATAGGCAATTGGCCGGATCAGGCGAGAAACGGATCATCGACAACACCGACGAGCTGCAAAATCAATGTGCCACTGTCGGCTGTCACTGCTTGGGCATAGTCGGCATCAATAGCCGCAACGGCGGCATCTACACTGCTGTCGTTGCCGCGCACAAAAAGCTGCATAGCGGCGGCCGCATCATTCACATCGGACAGGCCTTTGATCACGGCGTAGTAAGTTCCAATGTCTGTCTTGGTGCTGAGATAGCTTTGATCCTGCAACTGTAAATCCACAAATTCCTGACTGGCGTCTTGTGGCGGCTCGGCTTTGGCGCCGCGCAACACCTCAAGGATAAACGCATCCCTGCCAACCCCGCCGCTGTCCAATTGGCCGACCCAGAAGTCGAGCCCAGCCTGATCGGCGGTGCGGCCCAGCACATTGGCATAGACCTGCATGGCAAACTCAAGGTTGCTGGCGTCCGGAGCATAGGTTGCCCGCGTTTCATCTTGGTCAAGAAAAAAGGTCGCGGCTTGTTCAAGGGTCGTGCCATCGGCAAAGGCCGATCCCCAGAAGTACAGGCCAAGCGCGTCCGGCGCGCGGTTGAAATAGGCGATATAGAGTTCGACGAATGTGTTGATCTCATCGGCGTTCAAGCCGGTGATGCCCTCGATGATAGACAGATCAAGGGTGCCGTCGTCAAAAATGCTCACGCCGCTCGAAAACGCGAGGGTTTCCACGCCTGTCAAGCTGTCGGTCCCCTGGCCGTCCGCCATCCGGTCTTCAGCAAAGATCGTGCCATCCTGTGCCAGCCGTAGGGTGTAGCGGCCCATTCCGGCGTCAAAATGCGCCACATCGCCGGTTCCATCACCACCATCGAGGGTGTCGTCGCCCTTGCCGCCAAACAAGTTATCATTGCCTGCATTGCCAATCAGTTGGTCCGCACCGCCAAAGCCAAAAATAATGTCATCACCGATGCCCCCATCGAAAGTGTCGCCTTCCCCGGTCAAGTAGAACCAGTCGCCGGACCCTGACCCGGCGGCGGCTCCATTCGGGCTGACCACAAAGCTTGGGTTGGAGTTGCGCGACCCGATGATCAGATCGTCCAAAGCGCCATCCAGGCCGGGCAGGGCGGTGACCAAAGCCGCGACTAGCGCCTGAGACTGCGCATTTGCCTGTGCCTCAAAACCCGCAACGCTTGCAGCCCCTTGATCCGTCAGCTGTGCGCCAAAGGATTGCAGGCTTTGCAGTGCTTGCGCCGCCGCGGTCTTGACGGCAGCGATGGCCGCATCAAAATCCTCGGGTTCTGCTCCTTGAGACACCAATACGTCGATCACGCCATCCTGTTCATTGAGGTCCGACAGCAGCGCCAATGCCGCCGCCTCGCCAAGCTGGCCAAAAAGGTCATCCAAGGTGGCGCCGGTGACACTGCCGTTGCCAGTGTCGGTCGAGGCCCATGCACCTGTCGCATCATCGACAATGAAAGTGGGAGAGGTATAGCCCGCCTCATCCTCAGACCACAAAAAAGCATCCAGCCGATCCTGATAGGAGGCAAACAATTGCTCAATCTCGGTTTTTCCACCGCCGGTGCCGTTGCCAAAATCGTAGTCGGGATTGATGGAAATGATAAACGCCTCCATCGTGACATCCGGCGTGGCATTCGCAACGAAAGACCGCCCCGCATTGATGGCGGCAAACGCGGTGTCGTAGTCCTGATCAATCAAGGCCTGAACAATCGCCAAGGCTTCCGCATCGACCTGCTGGGAAATAAAAGAGAACAGGTTGACCAAGGTCGCCACCGGAATGTCCCGCAGCGCCTGTTCCGAGGCGTCTAGCGAGGCCAGGTATTCACTGACAGTCAGGCTCAAAGCATCGTCAATAACAGGGGGCAAGGGCTGGCTGGTGACCTGCAATAGACTGCGAAGCTGCGCATAGGACGCATTGAATTGGGTTTCAAATTGGTCAAGCGGGTTCACAGCGCAGTTCCTTAACACAAGCAATCGTACTGGTTTCTCTCTACACCAGCTTTGGCACCGTCGTCACCTTGGATTTGGTGCGCCGCGTCGACGATATTGTCAAAGGATGCTGCTGGAATATCCCGTGCGCCGTTTCAGTGCGACGGCCAAGAGGCCATTCCAGATTACCAGCGAAACAGCCGTGGCAACCGCCGCCCCTTCCATGCCATAGCGGGGCACCAAAGCAAGGTTCAGCGCCGCGTTCACCAAGACAGAGGTCGAAACACCAATCAGCGTGAGCGTCTGATGGCCGGTCATGTTCAGGATCAGCGCGACTGGTCCAAAACACGCATTCGCGAGCTGACCAAAAGTCAGGATGACCAAGGCCCAAAACGCGCCCTCATAGCTGCTGTCGAAAATGAGGATCAAAAGATGCCTGCCGAACACCCAGGTGATCGCTGCCCCCCCGATGCCGAACACCGTAATGATCCGCGCCGCCTTGGTGATTGTGGCCTGTAGTTCGGCGCTGTTCCCTTCGGCGTGTAATTTCGCAATCTGCGGCATGATCACGGTGTTGACCGCGCCGAGACCAAAAACCGCAATGGTCGACAGCACTGCTGCAGCGTTATAAAGACCGACCTGGGCGTCAGTACTCAAGATCCCGAGCATCACAATATCAAGGTTATTGTTGATCAATTGCACGCTTGCTATGGCCCCGAACGATAGGGTTGAGATGGTCAAGTCCCGGCTGCGGGTGGTCTTGGCTTGGCCCTGTTTTTGCGGCCAGAAACGAAAATCTGATCCACGTTTGAGCAACGCCACCGACAGGGCCGCATCTGCCACCAAAGCCAGTGAAAAAATCAGCAGGGCGGCCGACACCGACAAAGCTGCCGGATCGCTGGCGATCCAAACACCGGCCAGGACCACAATTGTCAGAACCGGCCGCAGCACATGTTCGGGAAACTGGCTTTGCACCGTGTGGCCCATGCCATGCAAAACACCGCTCAGCAATTTTGGTGCAGGCAAAAGCACATAGATCCCAAGACCCAGCGCCATGTGCCATTGCAGGTCCGTGTCGTTGATTCCCCATGCGATCCAGACGGCCAATGCGACTGCAAACACTCCGGTGGCCCAGATTGCGCGGTGCAAGGCCCATGTCCAGATTTGCCTGCTGTGCCCCGTGCCCGCATGGGCGCGGGCATAGGCAATCTCACGAACCAATGTCTGCCGCAGCCCAAACGCCAGAGGCATGGACAGGATGGTCATAACCGCGAGGACAAAAGAATATTCGCCAAACTTTTCGGGTTGCAGCAACCGCGCAATCATTGCGGTCGCCGCAGCGCCTAACAAAAGGCCACACACCCGAATGACCATGGTCCCTAAGGTCTGGCGCTTTTCCATCTGGTTTATGGTTTCCTTTGCCGCGCGAGCACGGTGCTTTGGGTTGCCCGCTAAAAGAACGCTGACAGAGAAAACTCGATATAGCTGTTTCCGTCCACCGAAGAGAGCGGATCTGTCAGACTGTCAGACACCACATGGTTGGCATTGATGCCGACACGCAAGCGCTCGCCTATCCGGCGCGACGCGGATAGGGTGTAAATCTGGGAACTCTGATCAAGGTCGTAAAAGACCCCCAGGTTAAAGCGGCTGTCGTTTGTGTCATTGGCGATGAAGTTCACGCCAACAAACACATCATCGTCATAAACGGTGACCGGTTGGCGGCCGCTCCGATCATCATAGTGATATTCCAGCGCAAGGGTCAGGGTGCCGTCGCCGCCCATCAGATTGTGAAAAGAATGATCGCCCCCAACGATGGCGCCGACGAAACGTTCACCAGATGCTTCCCGCAGGAACCCTTCAAACCGCAATTGCGTGTTTCCTTCGGCGTAGACTGTGGTCAGGCCCAGTTGCCTGATCTCCTGGTAGTAGGGTGTCACGGCAGTGAAGGCATCTGTCCCCGCGTCCGCGGCGGCCTTGGCCACTGTCTTTCCGCTGTTGTAGCCTGCCAATACATCGTCGTTGAATTGTGCGCAGGCCGAGGCGCTGACCGCGCTATCGGCGCTTATGCAACCGGGCATCCTGAGGGACTCGCGGGCGGTTCCCTGATAGGCCGACACACCGAGGTCCAATGAACCCTCGCCCAGAGAGAACCCATGGGTATAGCGCAACGCAAAATCGGGGCTGTTGCTGTCTTCGTAGCGGACCAATCCATCATCGGTATAGAATGGGCCACGCTGGCGGGTGGCACGACCACCAAAATTGCCGCGCACACTGTCGCCCAAGGCATAGACACTGAACGTACCGATATCTGTAAACAGATTTGCGTTCGCCATGGGGGTACCGATCAGGTCGCTGTTGCCGACCTGATTTGTTCTGTTCTTGGCGTTCATCACGTTGACGATGGTGCGGCCGTTGCTGACCCCCCAATCCTCGACATTGTAGCCCAGAACCAGATCCCAGTTTTCAAAACTGTTGGTGAAATATGCCTTCTGAATGTTAAAGAGCGAGCGGTCGTTTTCATCATCATTCAGGCCAGCGAATTGAAACACAACTTCGCCCGTGCCAACACCGAAACTGCCGTTCAGCTGGAAGCCGACAAAAGGGTGAAATCCGGCTTCGGCTTGCCCTGCATATTGACCGTCGTCAAAGTAATAGCGATATCCAACGTCAAGCCGTCCACTGAGGTTCAACGGGTTGCCTTCCGCCCATGCCGGAACGGCCCAGGCGGAGGCCATAACCGCAGCTGCGCAAAGACGTTTCATACCCAAATCGACCCCAATTAAACTGCCTTTCAGACGGGCACAGTATCCCAGCATGGCACAGGCGCAATCACATGGCCGCAGTCGTGGTCACAATCTTGATCATTGGTGCGGGATCGACACGCCCTGGCTCTACCGCCATTGCCGCTCAATCAAGTGGAATTTTCCCCTTCCCGATACTGTTGCTCCGTCATGTTTGTGTTAAACGTAAAATTCTTGGGGAGAATGTACCGGACCGTTTTGACGGCGATGCATTTTGGTGCGCTATAGGAAGACACGCATGAAAGATCAAAACCGCGACGCTGCAGCCGGTATCCATGAGCCGATTGCGATCGTTGGCATGTCCTGCAATCTGCCTGGCGACAACCGAACTCCAGCCGATTTTTTCAATTTTCTTCTTAAAAAACAATGCGGTATTGTTGAGGTTCCCAAAGACCGCTGGGGCGTTGATGTTTTTTATGATCCCGATCCGGCAGCGATTGCCAAATCGGTGAGCAAATGGGCCGGTTTTATCAAGGATGTGCGAGGCTTTGATGCCAAATTCTTTGGCATTTCCCCGCGCGAGGCCGCCGGCATGGATCCGCAGCAACGCCTGGTTTTGCAAGGTGCGGTTGAGGCGATGATGGATGCGCAAATTCCGCTAGAAGAATTTGCCCGCAAAAGCACAGGCGTGTTCATCGGAATTTCCCAATCCGAATATCGCACTCTGCAAGAAATGCGCATTACCAGCACCGAAAGCTATGCCGGCACCGGGTATGCGCTTTGTATCAGTGCCAACCGGATTTCGCACCGGCTCAACCTCACAGGGCCAAGCTATGCGGTTGATACGGCCTGTTCGTCCTCGCTGACGGCGTTGGATCAGGCGGTGCAAAACCTGCGCACCGGCGCTTGCGATATGGCGATTGTGGGCGGCGTGAACGCGATGACGCACCCGTCGCCGTTTCTGGCATTTTCCAAGGCGGGCATGATCTCTCCGACGGGGCGCATTTCGACCTTCGATGCCGCCGCCAACGGTTTTGTGCGCGGCGAAGGGGCGGGCATGATCGTGATCAAGCCCCTCAGCCATGCGCAGGCGGACGGCGACCGTATCCATGCTGTTATCGAGGGGACAGCTGCCAATCAGGATGGATCAACCAATACAATTACCGCACCAAACCAACAGGCCCAGATCGCGATGCTGCGCAGCTTGTTCAATGCAGCCCCAATTGGACCTGAGCAGATCGGCTTTGTCGAGGCCCACGGGACCGGTACACCCATTGGCGATCCGATTGAGGCGGGCGCAATTGGTACGGTAATCGGCCAGAACACGCCCGACCATCCTGTTTACATCGGTTCAAGCAAGGCCAATGTTGGCCATCTTGAAAGCGGCGCCGGCATCACCGGTTTGATCAAGGCGGCGATGGCTGTGAAAACGGGGATAGTGCCGCCCAATATCCATTTCAAAAACCCCAATCCATATATCCCGTTTGATGCGTTGAACCTTGAGGTGCCGGTGAAACCCGAAGCCTTCCCGGATGGGGACGGTGCAAATTACGCTGTGGTCAATTCCTTTGGATTTGGCGGCGCAAACGCCTGTGCGTTGCTGTCCTCGCCGCCCGAGAAATCCTATAGTTACCATCCGGTTCCGCCACAGCAGCCTGCGCCGCCGCTGGCAGGCCAGGAAGACGGCTTTCCCCATCTTGTTCCGGTATCCGGTGCCACGGAGGAGGCTTTGCAAGCCAACGCGGCGGCACTATTGGATGCGATGCGCGGCAAGGGGGCGCTGGCCAAAACGACGCTAGCCGATATTGCGACGGCCCTTGCCACGAAACGCAGCCATTTGATGTACCGGGCCGTGATACTGGCCCGAAGCACGCCGCAGCTGAAAAAGGCGTTAAAAGCCTTGGCGGCGGGCGAAACCGATGCCCCCAACATCATCACAGGGCAAAAGCAAACCCACAACAAGCTGTGCTTTACCTTCTCCGGGCAAGGCAGTCAGTGGTGGGGCATGGCCCGCGACTTGCTGGAACGCAATGCCGTGTTTTCGGATGCTGTTGACGCCTTTGATGCCGAGTTTATCCCGGTTGCAGGCTGGTCAATCCGTGCAGAACTGCTCAAGGATAAAGACAGCAGCCGGATTGATGACACGACCGTCACCCAACCTGCGCTTTTCGCCATTCAATCGGGCCTCGCCGCGCTTTGGAAAGAACTTGGTGTTGAGCCGGATATGGTTGCAGGCCACTCCATCGGTGAGGCCGCGGCCAGCTATATCGCTGATGGTCTGTCGCTCAGCGGTGCGGCCAAATTTCTTTCAAAGCGCGGTGTGATCCGTGACCAACTGGGCGCAAAAGGTGCGATGGCCGCCATTGGCATGAACCAGGCTGATGTTGAGGCGATCCTGCCGGAGCATGGCAAATTGGGCATTGCTGCGATCAACGGTCCCGGTTCGACCACGATCAGCGGCGACTTTGATGCACTGCATGAGTTTGTGGAAGAATTCGAGTTGCTCAACCCCGATACCTTCATTCGGGCTTTGACGGTCGATACCGCATGGCATTCCTATCATCTGGACGCTGGCGAGGACTGGTTCCGCCGCGAAATGGCGACGATTGATTGGTCTGTGCCAACCTTGCCGTTTATTTCGACGGTGACGGGGCAGCCTGAAACGAGATTTGATACAGATTATGGCTGGCTCAACCTGCGGCGGCCAGTCCGGTATCAGGCGGCGATTGAGACCGCCATCGACATGGGGGCGAACCTGTTTGTGGAGCTTGGCCCGGCAGCAACTCTTGCCGGTCCTACCAAAAGCACGGCCCTCGAAGCGGGCGCATCGGTCACTGTTTTGAATACGATCAACCGCAAGGACAACGATTTTGACACCATGGCCCGTGCTGCCGCGGCGATGTTTGCAATGGGCTACCCGCTGAATTGGCAGGCGATCACCGGCACGCCAACTGGCCATGTCGAATTGCCGCAAAACCAATGGGTGGAAGAACCGTTCTGGCAAGACAGCGAAGAAAGCCGCGGCCTGTTGTTCACGCCGATCAAACACCCGTTTCTGGGGATGCCGGAACGTGGCAACGGCACGACATGGACGTCCGAGATCAACCTCAAGGCCTATCCCTATCTCAAAGATCACCGGATGCAGTCCGACGTGATTTTCCCGGCGGCGGGATATGTCGACACGATGATTGCCCTGTGCCGCGATCAGTTTGGCCCCGACAAAATCATCGAGGTGGAAAACGCGATTATCCACGAGGCCTTGTTCATCAATGCTGATGACGAGGTACTGTTCAGCAATGTCTACGATCCCGAACGAGGGCGCGTGAAACTTTATTCGCGGATCCGCGACGCCGAGGATGATTGGGTGCTGCGCAGCGAGGCGAAGGTGCGCATTCTGGATGTGGACGCGCCGAAGGCCCGGCCTTTCGACCCGGAAGACAGCGCCTTTGAAAAGATTGATGCAGCTTATGTGTATGATGTGGATGCTTCCACCGGATTGATCAATTATGGCACGGCGTTTCAGACCGTCGAAGATCTGTGGATGTCGCGAAACAAGACCGTCGCCAGGATTGTTCTGCGCGACGAAGGTCAGGCGACCAAAGACCGGCACCATCTGCACCCCACCATGTTCGACGGCTGTCTACAAATTCTTGAGCCGAGCATGACGCTCAAGAAGGTTGCGCAGGGCCGTCAGCCTGGTGATCCGGTGTGCCTGCCGGTTGGCGTGGGCCGGATGCGTGTCTATGCGGATTTCCCGGATGAGGTGATTGTCAGGGCTGATCAGTTCAAGAATACCAAGGACACCGACGCCTCGGTCGGCTTTACCGTGATGGATCTAAACGGGACCGTTCTCATGGTGGTCGAGGATGTTCGGGTGAAATTGCTGCCCTCGAAAAAGGCCGACGAAGAGGGCGAGGGTGTTCCGGCGCATTTTGTCCGGCAGGATATTGTTGAGTTGCGCGAGCCATTGAGCGCCGATCCAAACGCGGGTCATTGGATTGTTCTGACCGATCGCGGCGTGGATGAATCCAGGCTGGTTGCGGCGATGCAAGGGTTTGGCGCTGATATCCGCTGTATTTCACGCGATGCGCTGGGCGATGATCCCGGCGGCGCGCTGGCCGATATGCTGGGCACCCAGATCGAAAACGGCGGCGTGAGCGGCATAGTCGTGGGCTGGCCGCTTGGCCTGAGCGAGGTAAGCGAAGACACTGGAACAGACGCGTTGTTCGAACCCATCGACGCCTGTGTAAAAGACATCATCTCACTTGGGGAGTTGATGGATTACGCGCGTGCGGGCACCAATGGATTGCCTGATTTTGTTTTCTTGACCTCGGGGGCCTATCCTGACGCAAAGGGCAAAACAGGTGGCGCAGCCATCCTGTCGCAGATGCCGATTGCCGCTATGGTGCGCGGGCTCGCCACCGAAGCGCCCGAATACAATGTGCGGGTGATCGACGCTGATGTAGCCGCACTGAAAGCACCGCAGTTGCTGGCCCGCCATATCCTGACGTCCGGTCCGGATACCGAAATCATTCTTCTTGACGATACTTGCCTTGCGCCGCGTTTGCACCATGCCGAGGTCCAGGATTTTGACGCAAAGACACTGACCGTCCTGCCAAGTGATACCACCACCAACTTCCATGCGACCATGCCAGCGCCCGGTGTGATCGATCAGGTGCGCTTGGTCGAAATTCCGCTTGCCCCAATTGGGCCAAAAGAGGTGCGCGTGCGCGTTTCTGCGGTGGGCCTGAACTTCCGCGATATCATGGCGGTTACGGGACTTTTGCCCAGCGAAGCCGAGCCGGAACCTGCGTGGCAAAATCTTGGGCTTGAATTCGGCGGCACAATCGAAGCGGTCGGCGAGGAGGTCAGCCATTTTGAGCCCGGTGACCGCGTCATGGGGCTTGGAAAACGGTGTTTGCAACGCTTCATGACCATACACTCCGATGCGCTGACGCGCGTTCCGGATCATATTTCGCTGGCCGAGGCGTCCACCATTCCGAGCGCCTTTGCGACGGCCCATTACGCGTTAAACCACGTTGGAAGGATGCGCCAAGGGGAGAAAGTATTCATCCACGTGGCGACAGGCGGTGTGGGCACTGCGGCAGTTCAACTGGCGCAAGCGGCCGGTGCCGAGATTTTTGCAACGGCAGGCAGCCCTGCCAAACGGCGTCACCTAAAGGCGCTGGGCGTGCAGCATGTGATGGATTCACGCTCACTCAAATTTGCCGATGACGTGATGCGGATCACCAAGGGCAAAGGCGTTGATATTCTGCTCAATTCCCTGCCGGGAGACTTCATCGCCAAGGGGCTTGATATCATGGCGCCCTATGGCCGGTTTCTGGAGATCGGCAAGCGCGATGTCTACGAAGACGCCGCCATTGGCATGAAGGCACTGCGCCGCAATGTGTCGCTGAGCGTACTGGACCTCGCTGCAATGGGTGAGGAACGCCCGGACCTCATGGCGGATCTTTTTTCCGAGCTGGCCGAGATGTTGACTGCGCAATCCTTGACGGCTTTGCCTCTGACGGAGTTTCCCGTAAGCCGTCTAGGTGATGCGATCCGGTTCATGAGCCAGGCCAAACATATGGGCAAAGTGGTTGTGTCTTTGGAAGAAGACCGCTTTGAGATCAAGGGCGATGAAACCCGCGCGGTGAGCCTGTCTGCGGATGCGACCTATCTTGTGACTGGAGGTACTGGCGGGTTCAGCCTGAGCGTTGCCGACTGGTTGTCCCGCGTTGGGGCAGGGCATCTTATTCTTGCGTCCCGCTCTGGCAAGATCGCCAAAGCAGACGAGAAAAAGATCAAGAAGCTGCGGGATCGTGGCACCGAGGTTTCGATTGTCGCGCTGGATATTAGTGACACCGACGCTGTGGATCAGTTTGTCAGCGCCGCGCAGGGCAGTGACAGACCGCTCAAAGGTGTGGTGCATGGCGCGGCGGTGATCAAAGATGGATTTGCCAACCAGCTCACGCCAGAAATGATCACCGATGTGCTGTCTCCCAAGATCAAAGGGGCATGGAATCTGCACCGTGCCTTTGCTGCCACCGGTACAGAGCCTGATTTCATGATCGGTTTTTCCTCCATTGCGCAGGCAACGGGATCGGCAGGGCAGACCAACTACATTGCCGGCAACGCCTTTTTGGACGCGCTTGCACATTACCGGTTGTCATTGGGCCGTCCGGGCACCGCCATCGACTGGGGTGTGATTGCAGATGCCGGGTTTGTGTCCCGCAACAGCGCCTTGGCCTCCTATCTGGAAAGCGTAGGACAATTCGGGCTTGATCGCAAAGACACAGACGCCGCCATGGAATTGGCAATTGCCCGCGATGCGCCGACGTTTGTCTACTCCCGCGCGGACTGGGCGCAGGTGGCCCGCGCCAACCCTGCACTCGGCGCATCGCCGCGTCTGGCCAGCGTTCTTGATGCGACGGGCGGTGGCACAACCGAAATCCGGGCGCGTCTGATGCAATTGTCGGGCGAGGAATTGATTTCTGAGGCCGAGGATTACATTAAGGATGAGATCACCAACGTCCTGAAGATCGAAAAGAGCGTCATCCAGGTGGAGCGCCCGATGAGCGAACTGGGCCTCGACAGCCTGTCTTCGTTTGAACTGAAGATCCGCATAGAAACGGCCCTGCAAGCCACGATCCCGGTGTCAAAGTTCCTGCAAGCGCCCTCCATCCGCGAATTGTCAACCATGCTTGCCGCCGAGATTGAATTGATCCGCCGGGCCGAAGCGGCTGCTTTGGCGCAGGGAGAGGCGTCAGGGGTAACGTTGGGCGAAGGAAAAACTTCTGGAGGATTCGCCGCAAGCAACAGGCAGATCGGGGTGCTGCGCGATGTGGCCGCGCCTATGACATCGGAACCTGCGCAAGCCGCGATGGAACATTCCGCCATTTGCAATCTGGAGAAACACATCGCCGCAGGCGACCTTGAAAAAGCCCTCCGCAAAGTCGAACGCCGCCATCCGCTGTTGACCATGAGGGTCGGGTTGGATGGCCAGATCAAACCTGGCGGTCCGGGTGTGACGCTTATCCAGGGAACAGATGATACGCCTCTTGAGGTTGCAAGCGGCGCATGGGCCCGGCTGTCCTGCCAATATCAGGACGATCAGACGTTTCTTGCCCTGCGCCTGCATCACGCGGCCGGGGATGCCGCTTCGGCAGATTTGCTATTGCAGGAAATCACGCAGGTGTTGGCGGGCGAAGCTTTGGCAAAACCGGTGCCGCGTCGCAAGCTCTTGTCACATCTGGCCAACGGCCGGTTTGACGCGGAAGACCCGGCTTCACAACAAGACCGTGCGTTCTGGTGGTACGCGCTTTCTGCGGCGCCAGCCCACCCGGTGCCTTTCAGCACCCGCAGTCGCGCGCTCGTGCCGCCTCTGGCTGGCCGAAACCACGGGCCAGCGGAGGTGATCACTGCATCGGTTTCAGGCGTGCGGACAACCTCCACATTGCTATGTGCCTTTGCAACGGCCCTGCGCGATGCCACCCGCAGCACAGGTCCGGTTCTGATCGGACGAAGAACCTCAATGCGCGCGGGTTTGCCGACGGGATCGGCCATTGGCCCCTTTGACGTCGAGCAGCCCCTGCCAGTGCCGACCACCCGTGCAGGACGCGCCGATCTGGCGCAATTTGACCGCGTTCTGGCCGCCGCGGACAAGCACCGCAAATTTGACAGCTATGCTGCCGCGGCGGAGTTCGCGTCGGCCTTTGAAGATTGGGATGTCTCGCCCTTCCAGATCCTCTTTGAAGAGGTTGATACGCTTTCCAGCGTTGCGCCGCGCAATCTGTTGCATGATGTTTGGTTGCAGGTGTGCATTCAGGACGACCAAACCCGTTTGCGACTGATCTATGATCGCGATGTTGTAACGCCGCAGACGGCGCAATCTGTGTCAGATACTCTGCTGGCCAGTCTGGCGCAGGTAGAACCCGTTTGATGGCAGAAAAAGAGATAGCGGCGCCTGCGAAGCCAACGATCTATCCTGTCACGATTTGGCAGCAATACCTGCTGGATGAGGCGAACCACCCTGACTGTACCGATGATCTGCGGGACAGGTTTATCCTGTCCAATGCCTTTCTCGTGCGCCCCAAAATTGATCTGCGCCGCATGCGCCGGGCCGTGGACAAACTGCGCGAGCGTCACGACAGCCTACGCATCCGGCTTTGCCTGATCAAAGACAAATGGCGAGCTGTGATTGACCCGCCGCAAGGCGAAACCATCCGGGAGGTAGATCTGGGAAATTTGAGCGACGAGGATTTTCTGCCCGCTATTTCGGCGATCGCCAATGCGCCCATGCCGCTGATCGACGCCCCCCTGGCCGAGGTCATCGTGGCCCATTGTGGCGCGCGCGGTGATGTTCTGATCACACGGGTGCATCATGCAATTACCGATGGTTACGGCATGGTGGTCCTGGCTGAAGATTTGACCAAGCTCCTGATCGGACTGCCTGTCACAGGCAAGGCTGTATCGCACGCCGAATATATCAAGCGGTTCCAATCCCCCCGTCCCAGCCAGGCGCTCAAGACCAAAACATTCTGGGAAGACCTTCATCGCGATCTGCCACCAGAGCCAAATGTCGGGCGAAAGGCAAAGGGGATCGAACCCCTATCCTATGCGCTGGGAAAGGTAGACCAACGGCAACTTTTCTGCCGGGCCACTCCCGACAGCCTCCGATCCTTCGAAGCGACGGCCAAGGCTGCAAATCTCAGCGCAACGACGCTTCTCTTCGCAGCCTATCTTGAGGCAATTTGCCAGTGCTATAATCTGGATCGGCTGATGTTTATGGTTGCGATCTCTCGCAGTGATCCTGCCCTTGATACCTATGTGGGGGATCACACGCTCGATCCGTTTCTGCCATACCAAGCTGTTGGGCCGTCGCGCATAATGGAGGGAGCCAAAGCCCTTGCAGATACCTTTGCCGAGGCGATGGCGCATCTGCCATCTGATGCGGCACGTCGGGGAACGCCCTATCAACGAAGGTTGATCGAACGTGGGTGTAATCCCGGCCAGTTTTCCGTGCATCAACCCCGCGCCATAACCCGTCAGGACAGATCCATTTTCAGCGAGGGGTTTTACGCGGGCGTAGGGGTTATCCAGAAGATCGGACCCTTCACGCTTGAAGCGTTGGATATCTCGATCCGGCGGCGGCGGTTTGCGGATATGCGACTTGAGGCGGGATCGACCAAGGTCCGCACCGGGTTTGGCCTGTCCTATGACGGTATCAGCTACACCGAGAATGAAAGCACAACGATTGCAAACACGATCTGCCAATTGCTTGATCTGGAACCGGTTGGCATGGATTTGACATGACCACGGACCGAGCCCCCAAAGAACCTATCAACCTGCGCCAGTTCGGTCTGCACCCCCTGTCGCTGCGGCTTTGGCACGGGATGGCGCTGGATGCATGGCTGCGTGCGATGAAGGGAAAGTGGCATATGGTTTCGCCCAGCCGCTACCCGCTGGTTGCGATGATCACCCTTTTCAGCATCAGCAACTTGGGGCTCAAATGGCTGTCGCAACTAATCTATGGGCGGCGTTTGGCGAAGGTTCGAATAGAGCCTGACCCAATATTTGTCATCGGGCATTGGCGCAGCGGGACAACCTGGCTGCATCAATTGCTAATCTCTGATCCGCGCCATGCCGCGCCGGATGTAAGAGCCTGTTTCCGCCCCGAAACCTTTTTGGTCGGGCGACGTTTGTTGACGCCTGTGCTGCGCTGGGCGATGGATGGAAAGCGCCCCATGGACAATGTCCATCTGAAATTGGAAAGTCCTGAAGAAGACGAGCACGCAATTGCGCTTTCCGGCGCTTTGTCTCCTTACCTTCATAACATGTTTCCCAATAACGTTCGCCGGATCCCGACGAACCCAGAAGACATGAGTGAGTCAGATGCGGCGGATTGGCGCAAAAAGTGGCTGGCCTTCTTGACACGTGTCCAGTTTGTGAACCCCGGACAACGGCTGGTTCTGAAGTCCCCCCCACATACGATGCGGACAAAAGAGATCCTGCGGATATTCCCGAATGCAAAATTCATCCACATCGTCCGCGACCCTTATAAGGTGTTTTTATCAAACAGAAATTCGCGGACCGCGATGCATTCGGTTTCATCCCTTCAAGATCATTTACCTGTGCCGGAACAACGCGATGCGAGCATGATCAAACGGTCGGTTGCGTTTCACAAGCAGTTCGACAAGGACCGGCAGCACATCCCCGACGAACAGATCATGACATTGCGCTATGAAGATCTGCGGGCCGATCCAGTCGCAGTGATGCGCGGCATATATGATCATCTGGATTTGGGTGATTTCGCCCCGATTGAGGCGGAACTTGCTGCGCTGGTCGGGCCTGCGCGTCCCTATCAGAACAATCGCTATGAATTGGACGATAAGACCCGTGCAATGGTGGATGAACAATTCGCCGATTTCTTTCGGCGCTATGACTATTTGCAGATGGATCAACGTCCGGCGGCAGATCCGTGACGGTCTCAGAGCGGATCACTGACGCATTGTTCCGGTTTCGGTTTGCCGCAATGGTGGCTTTCGCTGTCCTGATCCTCGGTCTGGCCGCAGGCATTCCCCGGTTGGAATTCTCATCTGACAGCCGCGGGTTCTTTGGCCGCGACAACAGTGAATTTGTGGAAGTCTTGCAGATTGAGGACACCTACACGGTCTCCAATACCCTGCTGTTGATGGTCGTCCCGCCACCGGGATCGGCCTTTGCGCCCAACACTTTGAAAACCTTGCAGGAAATGACTGAGGACGCATGGCAAATGCCCTATGCCCTGCGTGTCGATTCCGCGATCAATCACATGCATTCCTATGCGCAGGATGACGATATCCTTGTGGAGCCGATGCTTGACGAGGAGGCCGAGATCACGCCAGAGGCGGCAGAGCGGTTTCGCGAATTGGCCATGGCCTCTGACAGCCTGCGCAACACACTATTGTCGGAGAAAGGTGACGCCTATGGGATCACCATGCGTGTCATTCTGCCCAAGGAGGAAGACAAAGCGGTGGCGCGCCGGGACGTGGAGGAATTTCTCAGGCAACTGCGGTCGGACTGGCAGGCATCCTATCCGGGCTGGCAGGTTCATGTCGCGGGTGGATTGCTGGGCAACAGCCTGTTGGCTCAGGTCGCTATTGAAGATATTCAATATCTGGTTCCGGTCGCGCTGTTGGCCGTGGTCGTTCTTTTTACGCTTGCTTTGGGGTCTGTTGCGGCCGTTGCAGCCTCTGTTGTTGTTCTGGTCTGTGCCACATCGGCCACCTTCGGTTTTGCCGGATGGGCCAACGTCGCATTGACCGCGGGCACGGCTATTGGGCCGCTTGCCGTGATGGTTCTGGTTTCCACCAGTTGCGTGCACATCGTGCTTGGCACCATACGCGCCGCCGAAACGGGGCGCGAGGGCGATCCGTTTCGTTATGCCATTGCGCAGAACATCGCGCCGGTGACCGTCAGCCATTTGACAACGGCATTTGGGTTCCTCTGCCTGAATTTTGCACCGTCGCCGCCATTGGCCCAGATGGGCAATATCGTGGCGTTCGGATTGTTGGTCGGGCATCTTTCCGTATTTGTGCTGTTGCCAGTGTTGTTGCAAACCGCCTACCCACGCCGCGCGAGCAGCCTGATGGTTGGCGGGCAGCGCATGCGCCAGTTTGCCCGGTGGGTTCTGGTCAGACGTCGGATCTGGCTGATGCTGTTTCCGGTCGCCGGCGGTTTGGCAGTGTTCGGTATCCTTCGGCTGGATTACGACGACAATGTCATCCGCTATTTCGATCAACGCTACGAATTGCGGCAGGACGCCGAGGCCATTCAACAACAGCTGACGGGCCTGGAAACCATGCAGTTCAACCTGCAAGCCCCCGAAGGCCAAAGCGTATTCGAACCGGAGTTCTTGAAAGCGGTGGATCGCTTTGCCGTTTGGTTGGAGGCGCAGCCGGAAGTTGTGGCGGTGTCCTCTCTCACCCGGATCATCAAAGACCTGAACCAAAGCATGAACGGCGATGCGGAAGACGCCTATGCAATTGCCAAGACCCAACCCGCAAATGCGCAGCTATTAATGTTATATGAATTGTCATTGCCTGTCGGGATGGATCTCAATGTGATGATGGACGTGGATCGGACGCAAACGCTGCTCACGGCCACCCTGCGCAGCCCGCATAGTTCGGTGGTTCGGACCTTGGCCCAAGATGCCGAAGCGTGGTTGGGCAGAAACGAACCACAAATCGCCACGCGGGCGGCCGGGATGGCGATTGCCTTTGCCCGTATATCCCAGCGCAACAACAGTCAGATGTTGTTTGGTTTTTTGACCGTGCTGGGGATCGTTTCACTCACCCTCATTGTCACCCTGCGCAGCCTGCGCCACGGGGTCATCAGCCTTGTGCCAAATCTGGTTCCAGCCTTGTTGGCCTTTGGGCTTTGGGGGTGGTTCATGGGAGATTTGAACTTGGGATCGACAGTGGTGACCACAATGACATTCGGCATCGTGGTCGATGACACGGTGCATTTCCTGATGCACTACCTGCGGGAAAGACGGCGCGGCATGAAAGTGGAGGCCGCCTTGGAAGAAACCTTTGCCGTGGTCGGCTCGTCCATCACCCTGACGTCCATTGCCTTGATCCTTGGCTTTGGCATCATGTCGGCATCGGGCTTTTCCATCAATCAACACATCGGTATGTTGACCGCCACGGTGATCGCTTTTGCTTTGCTGTCGGATCTGTTTTTGTTGCCTGCCCTGCTTCGCACCTTTCAAGGAAAATCATTATGACATCGATCCGCCGTACCCTGTTTGGAGTTGTTCTTGGATTCTTGGCCCTTGGGGCGGGCATGGCCATTGCAGAAACCGCTGAACAGCGCGGTTTGCGCCTTGCGACCGAGGCGTC
Source organism: Sulfitobacter mediterraneus (assembly GCF_016801775.1). NCBI lineage: Bacteria > Pseudomonadati > Pseudomonadota > Alphaproteobacteria > Rhodobacterales > Roseobacteraceae > Sulfitobacter > Sulfitobacter mediterraneus. The sequence goes on from NZ_CP069004.1 coordinate 3,777,635, forward strand.
AAACCGCAACGGGGGGTATGAAGACATAACAGTGTCCGGAGAGATGATCCTCAAAACCTCAAGCGGACAATCTGCAACCCGGCGGTTTGACGCCAGATGGGTAACGACAGGGGCAGGGGCCTCGCGGTCCATGCTGATCTTTCGCTGGCCGGGCGACATTCGCAACACCGCGTTGCTGACACATGTCTACGCCGGCAAAAAGGACGATCAGTGGCTATACCTGCCCGCGATGGAACGCGTGCGGCGGATTTCCGGCTCGGGGCGCTCAGGCTCCTTTGTCGGCAGCGAATTCGCCTTCGAGGATATGGCAGATCAAGAGGTGGACAAGTTCAAACATCAATGGATTGCCGAACAGAACTGCCCCGGCGGTGGGCGCTGCCATGTGATCGACAGGTTCCCGACGTCCAAGTCCGGCTATAGCCGCCAGCGGATCTGGCTGGATACGGCCCATTTGCGGTTGCAACAGGTCCATTTCTTTGATCGCCGGGGGGCGCATCTCAAGACATTGTCTCTGTCCGGGTACCGCCAATACAACGGCCGGTTCTGGCGGTCTTCCCGTATGGAAATGGTCAATCATCTGACCGGCGCCCGAACCCGATTGAACTGGAAAGGTTATAAATTCAATCAAGGGCTTCAAAAGAACGCCTTTACCGTCAACGCCCTGCGCCGGATCAGATAGGGCTTGCCAGCCTATTCAGCCAGTTGCAGCGTGAAGTTCTGCTTGGTCGCCGCGTCCATTTCCGGCGGTGCGGCTTCGGTCACAATCATCGGCGTGCCACCCGCAGGGGGCAGGACAAGCCCAACCAATGCTGTTGTAGGCAGGAATTTACTGCTGTCGATGGCGTAGATCGTTTGACGGGCAATGCCGGACATGGCGACCGAGATGTCATATTCGCATTGCTCTGCCACGCGGATGCCTTGCACGGGATCGACCTGAGCGGCGGTCAGGATGGCAAAATCGACCTGCATCCGCTCAATCACCTCAAAGGCTGTTCGGTCAAAGGACGCGCCGTCATAATCACGCAATTGGGTGCCGGCCATAAACACCCGATTGCCATGGATCAGGGCCAAGGTGCTGGCGATATAGGCAGAGTTGGTGACGACGGTGAGATCCTGACGTTTTTGCAGGGCTTGGGCCACAAATGCCGCTGTTGAGCCGGTGTCGATGGCAACAGACGCGCCATCGGGGATCATGTCGGCGATGTGATCTGCGATCTTGGCCTTGGCGGTGCGGTTCTGCTCCATCCTGGCGGCAAAAGGGGCGGTCAGTGGGTTGCCCACGGCGCGGATGGCCCCGTGAAGCTTTTCGATATGCCCCTGATCAACCAGCGGCTTGATGATCCGGCGCACGGTTTGATCGGTCACGTCCAGCATCCGTGCCAGATCCGTCACCGAGACAGTGCCCCGCAAAGCGACGATGTTCGCTATTTGTTGATCATATTTTCCCATGTTTTCTGTATATTACAATTTTCCTTTTGGGGAAAGCGACAAAAAATGTTGTTTTGTGTTGATTTATCGTCATGCTGAGAGAGACTCATCTGGCGGAACGACATGACACATCATCACGTAAAACATCTCATCATCGGCGGCGGCATCATCGGATGTTCCACCGCCTATCATCTGGCCAAGAACGGCGAGACCGATATCGTCCTGCTGGAGAAGGCATCGCTGACCGAAGGGGCGACCTGGCATGCGGCGGGGTTGGTGGGGCAGTTGCGATCCTCGCGCAACACCACGCGGATGCTCAAACGGTCCGTTGCGATGTACGATGCGCTTGAGGCGGAAACCGGCATGGCGTTTGACTGGAAAAAAGTCGGATCACTGAGGCTGGCGGCGACCAAGGAACGCCTGCTTGAGGCGCAACGCCTGACCACCATGGCCCGCAGTTTCGACCTGGAAATGTCGATGATCACCGCCGAAGAGGCAAAGGCGCTGTTCCCCTATATTGACGCAACCGGTTTGGAGGGTGCCGCCTATATCCCGTCGGACGGCCATGTGGACCCGGCCAGCCTGTGCCAGACCATCGCTGCCGCCGCCCGCAGAATGGGCGTGGATATCCGCCAGGGCGAAAAGGTCGAGGATTTCATCGTTGAAGAGGGCAAGATCTCCCAGGTCATCACCGATCAAGGGCGCTATAGCGCCGATACGGTGATCATGGCCGCAGGCATGTGGAGCCGGGAGCTGGGCGCAAAGCTTGGCATCAAGGTGCCGGCCTGCGCGGTTGAGCACCAGTATATCGTCACCGAACCCTTGCCGCAGCCCGAACTGGTGAAGGGCTTGCCAACCCTGCGTGATCCCGAAAGGTTGGTCTACTACAAACCGGACGCAGGCGGGCGGCTGGTCATTGGCGGTTATGAAGAAGGCACCTTGCCATTTGGTGACACCGGCATTCCCGGTGAATTTGTGCGCCAATTGTTGCCCGACAATCTGGACCGGTTTGGACCGCTGGCCGAACTGGCCGCCGAGGTCACTCCGGTGCTCAACGAGGTGGGCATCCGGCAGGTGATCAACGGGCCGATCCCCTATTCGGCGGATGGTGATTTTGTCATGGGATGGGCACCGGGTTTCGACAATCTGATGATGGCGACCGGGTTCCTTTATGGCATTGCCGCAGGTGGTGGGGCAGGCGAGATGATTGCGGAATGGATCATTGAAGGACGGCCATCATTGGATCTTTGGCCGCTGGACGTGCGCCGTTTTGGCCCGCATCACGGCAGCCGCGCTTTCATGTATCCCCGCGCGGTGGAACATTACGCGCATCACTACAAAATGCGCTACCCCGGTCAGGAACATGAAACCGCCCGACGCCTGCGCCTGTCTCCACTCTATCAAACGTTGAAAGACAAAGGTGCGGTGTATGGATCGAAAAACGGCTGGGAGCGGCCCTTGTGGTTTGCACCGGACGGGGTGGACCCCGTGGACCAGCTCGATTTTCTGAATCCCGGCTGGCAGCAGTTTTCCGAACAGGAACACAAGGCGGTGCGCGAAGGTGTGGCGCTGATAGATCAATCCAGCTTTGCCAAGTTCGAGATGTTCGGCCCTTCCGCCTTGGACACGCTGCAGCATCTTGCAGCCTGTAACATGGACAAGCCGGAGGGCAGTGTCATCTATGCGCAGCTGTGTAACAAGGCGGGCGGGATCGAGGCGGATCTGACCATCACAAGGTTGGGCGCAGATCATTTCTATATCGTCACCGGGTCGGGCTTTGGCGTGCATGACGCCGATTGGATCCGCCGCCACATGCCCCAAGACGGCAGTTGTCATTTGATCGAAGTGACCTCGGCCCGCGCGGTGATCAATATCTGCGGTCCCAAATCGCGACAGGTGCTGCAATCGATCTGCGAGGAAGACCTGTCAAACGCGGCTTTCCCCTTTGGCACGGCTCAAAACATCACCCTTGGCGCGGCACCGGTGCGGGCGGTACGTATCGGATTTGTTGGCGAATTGGGCTGGGAATTGCATGTGCCGACCGAATTTGGCGCACATGTCTATGACCAACTGTGGCAGGCGGGACAGGGACAGGGCATCTGCAATGTCGGTTACCGCGCGATCGACAGTCTGAGGCTGGAAAAGGGGTATCTCTACTGGTCGGGTGACATCTCCCCCGATTACACCCCCATTGAGGCGGGGCTCGGGTTCCGGGTGCACCTGAAATCAGGTGGAGATTTCATCGGCCGCGAGGTTTTGGCGCAGCAAAAGCAGGATGGGCCAAAGCGCCGGTTGTGTACCTTTGTGACGGAGGCCAGGCTGCCGCTTTATGGGGGGGAAACCATCATCCATAACGGGCAGACAGTCTCTCTAGCCACAGCGGCGGGGTTTGGGCATAGCGCCGGCAAAACCATCCTCTTTGGCTATCTGGACAAGGCGCTATGGGATGAGATCGATTTTGAGGTTGAGGTGTTTGGCCAGCGCCATCCCATCGCCAAGGTCGAGGGGCCGTTGTACGATCCGGAAAACACACGATTGAAATCCTAAGGGGAGGGCAGGACATGACAGAACATGCAACGCGGGTGTTGGAGCAACTGAAGGTGCTGCCAGCCTATGCCGATTTGAGCGAAGAGAACTGCACCATCACGCGGCTCGGGGGGCTGACCAATCTGGTACACCGCGTCGATTGTGCGGCGGGCAGTGTGATCGTGCGTATCCCCGGTGATGGCACCGAAGAATATATCGACCGCGCAGTTGAGATCACCAACGCCCACGCGGCCCATGCCGCGGGGGTGTCACCAGAGGTGCTTTGGGCTGATGCGAAGACCGGCGTGATGATTTCAGTGGCCGTACCGGGCATCACCACCATGACGCCGCAGAATTTCAAAAACATTCCCGGCGCGGCAGAGCGGGCCGGAAAGGCGCTGGCCCAATTGCACACTTCGGGTGAGACCTTTGATTTCCGGTTTGAGCTGTTTGCGATGATCGACGACTACCTCAAAATCCTGTCGACCAAGGATGTGGACCTGCCCGATGGCTATCACGATGTGGTCAAGGCGGCTGAACCGGTCAAGGCAGCGCTGGCCGCCCATCCTGCACCGCTCGCCCCCTGCCATTGTGATCCTTTGTCCGAGAATTTTCTCGATGACGGGACAAAGATGTGGATCGTGGATTGGGAATATTCGGGCATGAACGACCCGCTGTGGGATGTGGGGGATCTGTCCGTGGAGGCCGAGATGGACGCGGAGAGAGAGGCAGAGCTGCTGCAAGGCTATTTTGGCCGCGCGCCCACGGACGAGGAGATGGGCCGTGTGGTGATCTACAAGGCGATGTGCGATCTGCTTTGGACCCTATGGGGATTGATCCAGCATGCGGATGGCAATGATGCCGAAGATTTCTGGGCCTATGCCACGGGCCGATTTGCACGCTGCCGCGCCTTGATGGACAACCCTGATTTCGACGCGCATGTGGCGGCGGTCGCGGCGCGCTGATCAGCCGGTGATCTGAGCCAGCAACGCCTGATGCAGCTCCGGCGTTGCCGCTGTCACCACCCGGCCGTCGGAACCAAGCGTCAGGGCCGCGCCCTCCCAATCTGTCATCACGCCGCCAGCGGCCTCGATCAGGCTGACCAAGGGCAGGTAATCATAAGGCTCCAGCCCAAAATCCACCACCGCATCAATGCGCCCGGCGGCGACCATGGCGTGGGGGTAACAATCATAGGCCATGCGGCGCGTGTGGCCGATCCGGCAAAGCCGCCTGAAAAGGGCAGGGTTATGGGAGAAAATACGCTCCGCCTCGTTGATATAGACCATCGCCTGATCAAGCTGTTTGGTGGACCGGCAATGAATGGGCGTGCCATTGCATTCGGCTGTGCCGCCGCGCAGACCCACAAATGTCTCGCCAAGGGCGGGCATCTGGACCAGGCCCAATTGCGGCACGCCGCCCACCAGATGGCCGATCAACATGCCAAACAGCGGCGATCCGGTGATAAAAGATCGTGTTCCATCAATGGGGTCGATGATCCAAGAGGGGCCATCCAATGATCCGGAGATCCCGTGTTCCTCGCCAAAGATAGCATGATCGGGAAACACCTTCGCCAGTTCCGCACGGATATAGCTTTCGGTCTCGCGATCAGCCACTGTCACCGGGCTGTCATCGGCCTTTTCGATGATGTCCAAAGGCGCACGGAAATACTTCATCGCCACGGCGCTGGCCTCATGCGCGATGCGCACTGCTTCTGACTTGATCATCGGGGGGTCCTTATGTTTGCGGCGTATGGATGGAAATACCCCATCCGGCGCAGGCTTTGCTCAGATCCTCGGGCGGACGCTGGTCCGTAGCGAGAATATCAACCAGTGTCGGATCACCGATCAGAATCGGGGCTTCCCGGCCAAACTTGCTGGAATCAGCGGCCATGATCCGGGTGCCCGCACGCTGGAGAATCAGCCGTGAAAACTGCGCCTCTTCGAGATCAAACAGCGCGAATCCCTGTCCGGCGGTGATCCCGGCGGAGGACATAACGGCAAAGTCGGTGTTGAAGTTTGCCGCAAAATCCATCGCCGCATGGCCAAAGGCACCGCCGTCATGGCTGCGCAAACGTCCGCCCGCCATATAGACGCAATTGTCATTTCGCATCGCCAGTTTGGATGCCACATGAATGGAGTTCGTTACAACCGTCAGGCGATGACGCTCGCGCAAGGCATCGGCGATATGGGCCGTGGTGCTGCCGATATCGAGAAACAGAGACGCCCCGTCGGGGATAAGCTTGCATACAGATCGCGCAATGGCCTTTTTGGCGTCGATGTTCTCGCTAAAGCGTTGTTTGAACGTGCCTTCTTCTTGCTGTTCCTGGTCTTGATCCGCGACGTTCAAACGGACGCCGCCGTGCATCTTTTCGACCAAGCCGCCCTCAACCAGAGACCGCAAATTGCGGCGCACGGTTTCGCTGGTGACGTTCAACTCTGACGCGATGGCGCCCACCCGCAAGGATCCACCCGCACGGCGCAGCGCATCCATGATTTCCTGTTGGCGGTGATTGGCGAGCGGGTCCATGACAGGGCATTTCTTCTAAGGGGACAGGTGGCTTTCATTTAGGCATATCACGCCACGTTAAGGCAAGTGAAACAACAAAAAACCTCAAAATCCAACATTTTTTGCCAGATAACCACATTTGTTGTTGCTTTATGTGTTTTTTCAGGGAGATTAAGGGAAGCTCGTGATGCAGAGACAAAAACGCCGCACCGGGCGCAGACCAGCAAGGAGGCTGACGATGACTACATCTAAACTGACGGCTGCGGGACTTGCTCTCGCGCTATCGACCGCGGGCGCATTTGCGGACGTTGAATCTTCTGACCCGATCAAATTGACCACCCATGACTGGACCGGCCAGATCATCACCACGACCCTGATGGGGGAGGTGCTGAAAAAGGCGGGCTATAATGTTGAATATGTGCAGGCCGATTACATCGCGCAATTTGCCGGATTGAAAACCGGCGATCTGCACGTGGCCATGGAAATCTGGGAAACCACCGGCAAAGAGGCCATGGACGAAGCGATTGGCACCGGCAACGTGGTCAGCGCAGGCCCAACCGGCATGAAGGCCATCGAGGAATGGTGGTATCCGGCCTATATGGAAGAACGCTGCCCCGGCTTGCCCGATTGGGAAGCGTTGAACGATTGTGCCAGCGAATTTGCTACAGCCGAAACCGCCCCGATGGGCCGGTATCTGGGCGGCCCCGTCACATGGGGCGGCTTTGATGAAGAGCGGATCGAAGCGCTTGAGATGGATTTCGAAGTGGTCCACGCGGGCACGGATGCCGCGCTATTTGCAGAGCTTGAGGCGGCCTATCAGCGGCAAGACCCGATTGTCCTGTGGATCTATTCCCCACATTGGGCACCGTCCAAATATGACGGCAAATTCGTGGAATTCCCGCCCTATTCGGAAGAATGCTATGCGGACCCATCTGTTGGTATCAATCCAGATGCCGCCTATGACTGCGGCAAGCCGCGCGGCGAGATCTTCAAGGTGGCCTGGTCCGGCGTGGCCGACAAATGGCCCGGCGCATCCGAGGCGATCAATGATTTCCATATCACCAGTGATGAAATGGGCGCCATGGTTGGCGCGGTCGATCTGGATGGCAAAACCGTTGACGCGGTTGTGGCCGAATGGATGGCCAACAACGAAAGCACCTGGCAGGGTTGGATCAACTAAACCCGCCTGAACTTCTCCGGGGCGGTGCCGCATCGCCCCGGACCAAACACCCCTTTCTCATGTCACAGGATCACGCCGGATGTCGCGTAACGTTATGCTGGATTGCTCTAACGTCTGGAAGCTGTATGGCCCGCAGGCCGATGCCTTTCTGACCGCTCACAACGGGGCGCCAAGTGATGGCGATCTGGCCAAGGCCAAGATGATCGGCGCGGTGCGCGGCGTGGATGTGCAGATCGAAGACGGCGAGATTTTTGTGATCATGGGCCTGTCCGGCTCGGGCAAATCGACGCTGGTGCGTTGTTTGTCGCGATTGGTTGAACCGACCGCCGGGGCGATCAATTTTGAAGGTCAGGATTTGCTGACCATTTCCGAGGCGGATTTGATCGAGATACGTCGCAAGAAGATGGGCATGGTGTTTCAACATTTTGCCCTGTTGCCGCATCTGACAGTCTTGCAAAACGTAGCCTTTCCCTTGGATGTTCAGGGCGTTGACCGCACCACCCGCGAGGCACGCGCGCATGAGATGATCGAAACCGTCGGTCTGAAAGGGCGCGAGGATTATTACCCGCGCCAGCTTTCTGGTGGCCAGCAACAGCGTGTCGGGATCGCCCGATCCTTGGTGACTGAACCCGACCTTTGGTTTCTCGATGAGCCGTTTTCGGCGCTTGATCCCTTGATCCGCCGCGAGATGCAGGACGAGTTTTTGCGCCTGCAATCCATGCTGAAGAAAACCATCGTCTTTATCACCCACGACTTTGACGAGGCGATCCGCCTTGCCGACCGGATCGCGGTGATGAAGGACGGGCGGATCGAACAGACCGCCACCCCTGAGGAATTGATGACCAACCCCGCCACGCCCTACGTGGCCGAGTTCACGCGCCACGTGAACCGTTCCAAGGTGGTCAAGTTACGCTCCATCGCGGTGCCGGTGGACCCGGATGCCACCTATGCCGGTGATCTCCCCGCCCGCATGACCGTGGCCGAAGCGATGGAGCAGATCGATGCCGCCGCGCACCCGTTCAAAGTGGTTGAGGCAGACGGCACGGTGATCGGCGCAGTGGATGCCCAAACCGCGATTTCCGTCATGATCGGGCGCAACGCCAAATGACGGATCAAGTGGCAGATCATCCCCCTCTCAAGGGCGGCAAGGCGCGCTGGCTGACCGGTGGACGGCTGTTCTGGCTGATCCTCTTGGCGGTCACATGGGCCGCTTCAACCTGGTCCTTTGCGCTGTACAAGGCGCTGGATGCCCGTTGGATCGTACGCTTTCCCAAAGCCTACCAGATCTCCGTGGACGACTGGCTGTCGGATTTCACCAAATGGCTGGTGGAGGATCTGAGTTTCGGCTGGTTTACCTTTCGCGATGTCACGCGGTTCATCGCCAGCCTGATTGAAGCGCCCTATGATCTGGTGCGGTCGCTGCTACTGGATGGGTTTGCCAAAGGTCAGGGCCAGCAGGCGGTCGAGATTGTGCCCGCGCTGAGCTGGATCGCGATCATCTTTGTCTTTGTGGCATTGGCCAAATACGCCCGTGGCTGGAAGCTGGCCGCGCTGGTCGGCACCTGTTTTGCCTATCTCGCCATCTTTGGCCAATGGGACAGCGCAATGGTCACGCTGGCATCGGTTCTCATCGCGGTGCCCATCGGGGCGGTGGGTGGTCTTTTGCTTGGCATTGCGGCCTATCGGTCCGCACAGATGGAACGGCTGATGCGGCCGGTTCTGGATCTGATGCAAACAGTGCCGGTGTTTGCCTATCTGGTGCCGATCCTTGTTCTTTTCGGCTTTGGCCCGGTGGCGGCCCTGATTGCGACGGTGATCTATGCCATGCCGCCAATGGTCCGCAACACAACGGTGGCCTTGCAGTCTGTCCCAGAGCAATTGATCGAAGCGGGCAAGATGATGGGCTGCAAACGTCGCCAGTTGATGTGGAAGGTTATGGTGCCTGCGGCGCTGCCGTCGATCATGGTTGGCGTCAATCAGGTGATCATGCTGACTCTGAACATGGTGATCATTGCCTCGATGATCGGGGCAGGGGGGCTGGGCTATGACGTGCTGACCTCGCTGCGCCGTCTGGACATTGGCGGCGGGGTTGAGGCCGGGTTTGCCATTGTGGTCATGGCCATCGCGCTGGACCGGCTCAGCCAGGCTTTTGCCGAACGCCAGTTGCGCCCGCAACCCGACCTGAGCCTGCCTTTGCCAAAGCGTTACCCTTGGGTGACGGCCACGATTGCGGTCATTGTCTGTGCCACGCTGGCCAGCCTGTTCATCCCGTTCTTTCGTGTCTACCCCGCCGAACAAGCGCTGACGACCGGCACGATCTGGGAAACCACGATTGCCTGGATCAATATCAATTTCTTTGATGCCATCGACGCGGTGAAAACCTTTTTGCTGACCTGGCTGTTGTTGCCGGTGAAACAATTCTTTGGCGGCATTCCTTGGCCGGTTGGTGTTGTGGTGACAGGGCTGGCCGCAGGGCGTGCGGGCGGTTGGCGTCTGGGGCTTCTGGCGGCAGCGATGATGCTGTTCATTGCGGCGACAGGCCTGTGGAACAAGGCGATGATCACCATCTACCTGACCTCGGTTGCGGTGCTTCTGGCCAGCGTTATCGGCATTCCCTTGGGCATCTGGGCGGGCCAGAACGCGCGGGCCAACTCGGTCATCGGGGCGATCATCGACACCCTGCAAACCCTGCCCAGTTTTGTCTACCTGATCCCGGTGATCATGTTGTTCCGGGTCGGCGATTTTTCCGCGCTCATTGCCATTGTCCTATATGCGCTGGCCCCCGCCGTGCGCTACGCCGCCCATGGCATCCGCAGCATTGACCCCGAACTGATCGAGGCGGGCAAGGTTGCCGGCTGCACCAATTGGCAATTGCTGCGCCGGATCAAACTGCCACTGGCTGCGCCGTCGCTTTTGCTGGGGCTGAACCAGACCATCATGCTGGCCCTGTCAATGCTGGTGATTACCGCGCTCGTCGGCACCCGTGATCTGGGCCAGGAGGTCTATATCGCGCTGACCAAGGCCAATGTCGGCAAGGGGATCGTCGCAGGACTTGGCGTTGCCTTCCTTGCGATCATTGCAGACCGGGTGGTCAACGCGCTGGCGCGTCAATCACGCGAAAGGTTGGGATTGGAATGACTGTATCTGCCGAACTTTTGGCTCGGGTGGGCGCTCTGCCCTGCTTTGATGCTCCGCAAAATATCGAGGCGTTGGGCGGCGGGATCACCAACGTGAACCTCACGGTCGAGGATCAGGGGCGCAAGTTCGTGGTCCGGCTGGGCGATGACATTCTGGAACACGGGGTCATGCGTTGGAACGAGCTGTCGATTGCACGGGCCGCCGCGCAGGCGGGGGTGTCGCCAGCGGTCCATCACTTTGAACAAGGGGTGATGGTGCTGGAATTTGTTGATGCCGCGCCGCTCGCCGCAGAAGACCTGCATGATCCGGCGCTGTTGGTGGACGTGACCAAAATGATCCGCGCCATGCATCGCGATGTTGAGGCACAGGTCACAGGGCCGGTTTTGTCGTTCCATGTGTTTCACATCCTGCGCAGCTATGCTGCGTTTCTGGAAGCCAACGGATCATCCCACCGGCCCCTTCTGCCGGATTTGATGGCGCAGGCCGATCAACTGCAGGCGGCGGTCGGCAAGATCGATCTGGTGCTGGGCCACAATGATCTGTTGCCCGCCAATATTCTGCGCGGTGCGGACCGGCTTTGGCTGATTGACTGGGAATATGGCGGGTTCAACACGCCCCTGTTTGATCTGGGCGGTCTGGCCACCAACGCGGGGCTGGAGCCGGAGGCAGAGGCGCTGATGCTGCGCAGCTACTTTGACGCCGCGCCCGATGCCGATCTGATGCGGCGCTATGGTGCGATGAAATGCGCCTCCCTGCTGCGCGAAACCATGTGGAGCATGGTGTCCGAAATCACCTCAGCGCTGGAGTTCGACTATGCCAGCTATTCCAAAGAAAACCTGTCCAATTACCGACAGGCCTATGCCACCCAATTCCCTGCAAGAGGCCAATCATGAGTGACTTTCCAAAAACGGCGCAGGCCGTCATCGTTGGCGGCGGCATTGTCGGCTGTTCCACGGCGTATCATCTGGCCAAGCTTGGCTGGGAGGTGGTTCTGCTGGAACGCAAAAAGCTGACCTCCGGCACCACATTTCACGCGGCGGGCCTTGTCGGTCAGTTGCGCTCCAGCGCGAATATCACCCAGTTGCTGGGCTATTCGGTGGATCTGTACAAAACGCTGGAGGCCGAAACCGGCCTTGGCACCGGCTGGAAGATGAACGGCGGTTTGCGGCTGGCCTGTAACGAGGAACGCTGGACCGAGGTCAAGCGGCAGGCGACCACCGCGCATTCCTTTGGTCTGGACATGCAGCTTCTGACCGCGAAAGAGGCGCAGGATCTGTGGCCGTTGATGCAGGTCGATGACGTGATCGGCGCGGCCTACCTGCCCACGGACGGGCAGGCCAACCCGTCCGACATCACCCAAGCCTTGGCAAAAGGCGCCCGGATGGCCGGTGCGCGGATCTTTGAAGACACCAAGGTTTTGTCCGTGGATGTTGAAGGCGGCGTGATCAAAGGCGTCGAGACCGACAAGGGCCGGATCGACACGCCCATTGTGATCGCCTGTGCCGGGCAATGGACCCGCACCTTTGCCAAATCGGTGGGGGTCAATGTGCCGCTGGTACCGATGGAGCATCAATACATGGTCACCGAACGGATCGAGGGAGTGACGCCCGATCTGCCAACCCTGCGTGATCCGGACCGCTTGACCTACTACAAGGAAGACGTCGGCGGATTGGTCATGGGCGGTTATGAGCCGAACCCGAAACCATGGGCCGTGGACGGCATTCCCAAGGATTTCCATTATACCCTGCTCGACAGTGATTTTGACCATTTTGAGCAGATGATTGAATTGTCATTGGGCCGGGTGCCCGCCCTGCAAACCGCAGGGGTCAAGCAACTGGTGAACGGGCCGGAAAGCTTTACCCCAGATGGCAACTTCATTCTGGGCGAAGCGCCGGAGCTGAAAAATTTCTTCGTTGGCGCTGGCTTCAACGCCTACGGCATTGCCGCCGGTGGTGGCGCGGGCATGGCCCTGGCCGAATGGGTCGCCAAGGGCGAGCCGCCCTATGATCTGTGGCCCGTGGACATCCGCCGCTTTGGTCGCCCGCATTTTGACGACGATTGGATCCGCACCCGCACGGTTGAGGCCTATGGCAAACACTACACAATGGCATGGCCGTCCGAAGAACATGACAGTGGACGCCCTTGCCGCAAATCCCCGCTCTATGAACATCTCAAGGCCAAGGGTGCGGTGTTTGGCGAAAAGCTGGGTTGGGAACGGCCCAACTGGTTTGCCGATACTGCGGCAGGCGAGGCGCAGAAAGACATCTACAGTTTCCAGCGCCCCAATTGGCATGATGCGGTGGGCCGCGAACACAAGGCAGCCCGAGAGGCAGCGGTGCTGTTTGACCAAACCTCCTTTGCCAAGTTCACCCTCAAAGGCCCCGACGCAGAGGCGGCTTTGGGCTGGATCGCGGCGAACAACGTGGCGCGTCCGGTTGGATCGCTGATCTACACACAAATGCTGAACGATCGCGGCGGGATCGAATGTGACCTGACAGTGGTGCGCATGGCGCAGGATGAATATTACATCGTCACCGGCACCGGTTATGCCACCCATGACTTTGACTGGATTTCGCGCAACATTCCTGCGGGCATGAACGCGCAGCTGTTCGATATCACCTCATCCAATGCTGTTCTGTCTCTGATGGGGCCAAGGGCGCGGGATATCCTTGCGGCGGTCACCCGCGATGATGTCAGCAACGATGCGTTCCGCTTTGGCACGGCCAAGACAATCGGCATAGCGGGATGTCCGGTGAATGCCCTGCGTGTGACATATGTCGGTGAGCTGGGGTGGGAGCTGCATCTGCCTGTTGAATATGCCACCACGGTTTATGAGGCATTGCATAAGGCGGGCGCGGAACACGGCCTTGTCGATGCAGGCTACCGCGCGATTGAAACCCTGCGGTTGGAAAAAGGCTACCGCGCATGGCCGTCCGACATTGGTCCTGATCACACACCGGACGAGGCCGGTCTGGGTTGGGCGGTAAAGATGAAACAGAATATCGATTTCAAAGGCCGCGCGGCGATTGAGGCGCAGCGGGCCGGACAGTTGCGCAAGATCCTCACGACCTTCACCACCGATCCCGATGTGATCCTGTCTGGCCGCGAGACGATCTATCGCGACGGCGTGCGGGTCGGCTATCTCAGCTCAGGCGGCTTTGGGCATCACGTGAACAAATCCATTGGCATGGGCTACGTGCGCATGGATGGCGGTTTGACGGCCGAAGATGTGATGGCCGGAGACTATGAGCTGGAGGTGGCCACAGAACGTGTCAAAGCCGAAGTCAGCCTAGCGCCGCTTTATGATCCCAGAATGGAGCGTGTCAAAGCATGACATCGGTTCGCGCCCTTTGAAGGTGGGCGCGATCCGAAAAAGGGGCATGTCGCACGGGTTGGTCACCCGCGCGGATGCCCCTTTTTCACGGCAGGTTCTCTGCCACGTGAATGTTGATCGGGCTGGGGATGAATGCGGGAAGCTCATCGGCCAAAACCGCGCGAATTGCCTTGCGACCCATATCAACGGTGTCATGAGAGATCACAAACCGGAAAAGCCCGCTGTGCAGGGCTTCGCGGCTGAAGGGTGTCACCTCATGCCCGATGATCACCGGCGCGGGGTCAAACGATTGCGCAAATGCGGCCAGGCCACCGGGCTGGCTGCCACCGGCGATATAGATACCGGCCAGATCGGGGTGGGCCTGAGCGAGATCTTCCATAATGGTCGCCGACCGCGTGGGGTCTTGGCCAAAAGGCGGCGTGGTCGTCACGGCTTGGCCCGGGCGCAACGCAGCGCAGATCTGCCCAAACCCCGCCTGCCGGTCCAGAAAGTGCCGAAACTGGAAGTTGCTGAGCATGACCGCAAGAGTGCCTGTCCTGTCGCCAAGCGCGCCCAGCATCAGCCGCCCTGCGGTGCGTCCCGCCGCAAGGTTGTCTTGACCGATATAAGCGGTGCGTTTGGCGCGGGGCGTATCAGATACAAAGGTCAGCACTTTGATGCCGCGCCTTTGCAGCGCCTCAAGGGCGGCTTCAACCTCGGGCGCTTCGACGCCCACGGCAATTACGGCGGCAATATCCGATTTCACCCGGCGCAACTGGCCCGACAGGGTATCGGGATCATAGGGATCAAATTCGCGGAAACGGATGGTCAGATTGGTGTATTTGAACAGGTCAATCGCGGCCTCAAGACCATCGCGCAGCACCTTGAAAAACGGGTTAGGCCCGACGGGCACAAAAACCTCGACCCCCGCAGGCTGCGCGGCCACGCGCGAGGTCAGGACATCCGGGGCATACCCCAATTCCTTAAGCGCGGCCTCGACCTTGGATTTGGTGCTGGATTTGACACCGGGCCTTGCATTGAGAACCCGGTCGATGGTTGCACGGGACAATCCCGTCAGCCTGATAACGTCCCCGATGCGAGCGCGTTTTCTGGTCACAACGATCCTTTGCAGCCGGTGCGATACAATGCAGAGTAGACGTGCACAGCTTCTGCTTGCAGGTTCTGATTGCCCTTTCAAACTACCATGGATTGAACAAATTGCGAGTGTCATATTTTTGAGGCAATTGTTTCATGTTTTTGACGTAATCCATTCTTTTCCTTGCGAAAAGTTTTTTACCTCCGTAGACAGTGCATACTTGAATTCGGAAAGGAAAATGTGATGGTGACCCGCAAGCCGGACGATCCGGCGGATGAGGTGCCTTCGGTCGTAGATCTGATTGCATTCAAATCGCAACGCATTTCCCTCTACAGCCACGCGCTTGAGGCGCAGCGTCAGGCGACCGCCGACAACAATGGCGATCCGGAGACAAAGTTTCATCCGCTGCTCTCTACCGAAGGCTTGATGCTGGCGTCGAAACTGATCGAAGATGTTGCCTATTCCTTTGCGACGCGGATTCCCGAACAGGAGGTCATTGGCCTGTTGTCGCTTTCTGCCAAGATCGAACGGGAGATGCACCGGCTTGATGGTCTGGATTTGAGCCAGCGGTAGGATCACGAGGCCATGGTTGCATCCCTATGATTTTGGCTGATGATGGCGCTGGCCGTTCCCAGATTTCAAAGGCACATCATGAATTCCAAAAATCACCACAAAGGTAAACTGTTGTCCTCGCGCATCGAAGGGTTGCGTGATCTTGCGCCCCAAGATCGCTTGAACCGGGTGGGAGCAGCAGCCGGATTGGGGGCAGCGGACATCGAGGCATTGTCCGGGGCAGGGGCGCTTGATCCCGGTACGGCGGATGCAATGATCGAGAATGTGATCGGGGCATTCGAACTGCCCATGGGCGTGGCGACTAATTTTATCGTGAACGGCCGCGAAGTTCTGGTGCCAATGGCGGTGGAAGAGCCGTCTGTGGTGGCTGCGGCCTCCCATATGGCCAAGATCGCCCGATCCTGCGGCGGCTTTACCGTTCAGAGCACCGCGCCGATCATGCGGGCGCAAATCCAGATCCTTGAACTGGGTGACGTTGCAAAGGCTCGTGCGCAGCTTCTGTCGCAGGAGGCGGCACTGGTGGCGCAGGCCAATGCCTGCGATCCGGTGCTGGTGGAATTGGGCGGCGGATGCCGGGGCATTGAGGTGCATATCTTTGAAACCTCGCCCATCGGCCCGATGGCGGTGCTGCACCTGCTGGTTGATGTGCGTGATGCGATGGGGGCAAATGCTGTCAACTCGATGGCGGAAACCCTTGCGCCGATGGTCGAAGAGATCACCGGCGGCAAGGTGCGGCTGCGTATATTGTCCAACCTTGCCGACAAACGGCTGGTCAATGCGCGGGTAGAACTGCCTTTTGCAGCCTTGGACACCAAGACGCTGAATGGGCGCGATGTGGCGCAGGGCATTGTGGAGGCCTGCACGCTGGCACTGATCGACCCCTACCGCGCGGCGACCCACAACAAGGGGATCATGAACGGCATTGATCCGGTGGTTCTGGCAACCGGCAATGACTGGCGAGCGATCGAGGCGGGCGCACATGCCTTTGCGGCGCGATCTGGCCAGTACCGTGCTTTAACCACTTGGGAACTGGCGGATGGCGATACTTTGGTTGGAACGCTGGAGATGCCGATGGCCGTGGGCATTGTCGGCGGCGCGACCCGCACCCATCCGGCAGCGCAGGCGGCGCTGCGGTTGATGAATATATCCTCTGCGCAGGAATTGGGCGAGATCTGCGCGGCGGTGGGGCTGGCGCAGAACATGGCCGCGCTCAAGGCGCTGGCGACCGAAGGCATTCAAAAGGGGCATATGGCCCTGCATGCCCGAAACATCGCCATCACTGCTGGCGCCAAAGGGCCGGATGTGGAGAGGGTCGCCAGGATGTTGGTGCACAAAGGTGAGATCAACGTCACTGCGGCCAAAGCCATTCTGGCCGCAGGTTGATTGTTCTGCCCTAGCTTGCCTCGGCGGCGTAAACCTCAGCAGGCATCGCGGCGCGGTCAAATTCGACAAAGAAGGTCGTGCCCTTGTCCGGGTTCGGAACATAATCGATTGTGCCACCATGGGCCTCGACGATCTTTTTGGAGATGTTCATGCCTAAACCTGTACCACCGGCGCGGCGTTGATCGGAGGAATCAAGCTGGCTAAAGCGGTCAAAGACCTTTTCCTTGTCTGCAGTTGCCAGGCCAATCCCCTGATCACGAACCAGAATGCGCAGTTTGTCATCCGTGGCGACCATGGAAATTTCAACTTCACCGCCCTCGAACGAGAATTTCGCCGCGTTGGACATGATGTTGGTCACAACCTGTTCCAATCGCGCTTCGTCTGCGCTCACATAGACATCGTCCGGCATATCGCCCAGGACGTAACGCACATTCAGACCATCTGCATAAGGTTCCAGCGAGGCCACACAGCGGCGGATCACAGTATCGGCTTTGACGGTTTCAAATGAGAACGACATCTTGCCCGACTCAATCTGTTGCAGGTCCAGAAGTTCGGCAATCAAGGCATGCAGCCGTGACGCGTTGCGCTGGGCGATGCCCAAGGCGTTTTGCAATTTGTCAGGCATCGGGCCAAGCGCACCTGCACATGCCAGATCAAGCGAGCCTTTGACCGAGGTCAGAGGTGTGCGCAATTCGTGGCTGATGGTGGCCAGAAACTCGGACTTCGACCGCAGGGCGTTCTTGGTGGTCTCATGTTCGATCTGCAGCTTTTGAAGCTGCTGGCGGTTGCGTTCGTAGAACTTCATATAGATGCGCGAGCAATCAATGATGAAATAGACCACAAAGATACTGGTAAAGAACTGCGCCCACAGTTCGGAATGCAAAGGTGCGCTGGTCTGCCAGATATCCCAGACCGGGATAAACAGGAACGTCACACCATAGATCAACAGGCGCATCACGATCAGTGACAGGATCTGGTGGTTGTTCATCGCGGCGAAAAGCGCAGCCGCGAACAAGAAGAACAGCGGCATGAAATGGGTGGTTGGACCCTGAGCCAAAGAAATGGACAGGGCAAAGAATGCGATAATGCCGGCGCTGACCACTGTGCCGATCTGGACCAGCATCAGGCAGGTGAAGGCCTCGCGGTCACTGGAATAGTCATTGAGCTGCATGATCCGGCGAAAGCACATGAAATCGAAGATCTCTGATGCGATCACAAGGCACAGGGTAAAGGCGGCCATCAGGGGGCTGTAGTAATACGCCTCCAGCAAAAGTGCAGATCCAAAAATCGCCTGACGCTGCCAAAACAGACCCAGACCAGCCTTGGCATAATCCTTCAGCTGATAGGTCAGCATTTCTGCAACCCCATCCTGGTGTTGCTGATCTGATATTTGCCCGCTCTCGTACATTGTTGTGAGCCATTCTGTTGTTTCAGAGCTGCAGACACAAAAATGGTTCTGCACATACCACTTAGCAACTAGACAAACACCAAAGTAAGGTGCAATTGTGGCGTGAATGGGGTCATTGCACTCAACCTAAAGATGTTTGAGCGAAGACGGGGCGACATTAGGCGTGACTGCGGAGAAGCGGATAACTCAATATTCTAAGGCTCAAAGGGTCTTTCCCGATCTTGCGCGGCCGGAGTTGCCAATTGCATCGGGCACGTTTTCGGCACAATTGCCGGAGCCTGCACGCGGTGCGCGGCTGGGTGAGGGGCCGGTCATCGTGGATGGCCATGTCCGGGCCAGCACCATATCGATTCACAATCTGCATCTGCATGGCGAATTGTTCACCAGCTATCTGCGGGCCCGGCATGAGACTTTCATCGTGGGTCGTGGCTGGAAACTGCCCGAGGTCGACGGGATGGAATTTGACCAGTACGACACCCCGCTCAGCCGCTGTGTGGTTTTGCATGAATATGGTGAGATCCTCGCGGGCATCCGGCTGACCCCGACCACCGCCCGTTGTGGCGCCTATACCTATATGATCCGCGACGCGCAGTTGGGGATGTTGCCCGATATTCCGTCGGACCTTCTGTTTATGGAAGCGCCGGTCAAGGAACACATCTGGGAGGCCACACGTTTGTTTGTCTCTCACAACGTTAGCTCTGACCGCCGGCTGAAGATCCAGACAATCTTGATGCAGCAGATGGCCCTCTCCGCGCAAGAACTTGGCATATCGCATATCATCGGGATTGTTCCGGCGGTGTTCCAACGCTGGATGAAGCGGATCGGGATGAGCGCGTTTCCTGTCGGTCCACTGTTGAGCATCGAAGGCGACCGGACCCAAGCCGCAATGATGCGGGTCGGCGTGCGCTCCAACTAGACGGCCTGCGCTTCCGCGCCGTTCACTCTTTACCATAGTATAAAGACCAGTGGTTTTGCTGGGGCGCGGCTGGCACGAACCTGTCGGCGGCCCGCCACTGTAAAGGCTATTCCTCCTATACATGGTCATCCTGTTCATCCGGCTCTTGGGGCAGGGGGGCACCGTATTCGCACTTAAGAGAATCAAATTTTGGCCATCTGGCGGGATTCGGGCTGCGCCGCGGGGTGAGTCTGGGGGATTTGAACGTGAGTCTCCTCTCAGAAAGGACATATCCCTGTGGATAACCTCAAAGGGGCGGCTATCAGACCCATTGCTCCCCTAGGGTAAAGCCTCAAATCTTCCTGGATCAGCGGGTTTTTGCGCGAGAGTTTCGATGTAAGTCATTGAAATTTCACGATTCTGATGAAATTTCGCAAAAACTTCATTTTTCTTGTAAAAAGCGCTTGCGGGTTTTGATCCATAACCT